>CAMBTP010000024.1 GCA_945870855.1 Prosthecobacter debontii | reverse complement strand
CCTTAGATTGCCGCAGTAATTTGATTTCGGATTCGCTGAGCTGTCGGTGTGTTGAGCAGGTAACGTGCTTCAGAGTAAGTAAGGCAATCATAGCCGAATCCGAATCGCTCGATCCACCAGGATTCAAATTTTGAGCCGTGCTTTTCACGGAGTTGGACGATTTGCTGCACATCGTTATTTAGTATCGCCGAATAAGACTTACCCGTCAAGACGGTTCCCCCGATCACGGTACCGCCACAGTGGATTAGGAAACCCCGGAGATTGGCCAAGGTGCCGCCCTGTCCGACGAAATCATCGACCAATACGTAGTTGGTGCGATGTGATACCGCGCCATCGAATTCCGCCTGACGCGCCAACCGGCTAAATCCATCAGCACCTGTATGGCCCACCACATTGCTCTGAACAACTGATGTTTCAACCGGCCATGAGAGGATGCAGCCGAGATATCCGGCCATTGCTTGGGGAATCGCGTTCACACCATGGCTTTCCACCGCGTGAGCCGAAACCAACACCGGATTCACATCGGCAAAGGCCAGTGCAAGTGTTTCGATGCAATCTCTCGAAATCGTGGAGTGAACTAGGTCGAGTGCCGCAGATGGATCTCCCGATTTTGCGGCCTGATAAGCTGGATGCTTTTTTACGAGGTGCTCGCACGCGTGGAGCCACAATTTGGGGAAATCATCCCAAGGATATCGGAAAACACTCATCGGGCGGGGTGCTAGTAGGAATGATCCCGGTAGGGCGGACTCGGCTCGATCCGCCGTAGAATCCGCCGAATGGCGGCAAGGGCTCATCGTGAAACGAGGAAGCCCTTGGGAAGAGAAAGAGAAAGATCTAGCCCCCGGCGGAAGAAGTAAAGTGGGCGGATCAGGCTGAGTCCGCCCTACTATGGGAATGGCGGCAAGGGCACCTCGTGAAACGAGGAAGCCCTTGGGGGAGAGAAAGAGAAAGATCTAGCCTCCGGCGGAAGAAGTAAGTTACGGCGGATCAAGCTGAGTCCGCCCTACACTACCCACATGCTGGCGCTACACGGCGAGGATGGTCTCCATATTGCTCGTTCTTGCGAGATACCGCTTCGACGCGTTCTCCCCGTGCATCCGGAAATCCGTTACCTATTCCTGAATCCGTTCCAAGTTCAACCCCGCCGCCACGTCCGCGCGCTGATCCTTGGAGCGACCGTTCATCATCAGATACTCAAGCACGACAGACTCCTGTGAAGCCACGCTGGCCGTGCATTCGCCGAGGAAACGCTCGTGGCTTAGGCTCGGGGTGATGATGGTGCGATTGATTTTCATCAGGAGTTTCTGCCTATCTCTTTTTATCCGCCTTCTCCTCTACCAAAAGCTGCGCCTGCCTCGCGACCTCGCGCTCATGGAGGCGTTCACCCCAGCGCTTGGAAATCACCGCAGGCTCCCGTTGCCCGCCGCGCCACTTCGTCAGCTCCGTGCGCAAGGCCTCGACATGCCCCACTACGTCATCTTCTTCCGCCAAAGTCCCACAGCCTGCCTCCGTGAACCACTCGAAGCTTCCCATCGAAACTAGCCGCGCTGCCACCACCGAACAACCCGAGCAGAGCGCCTCGCCCGCCGCGATACCGAAGCTTTCGTAAGCGGAAGGGCTGTAGAATACCTGTGCACCGCAGAAAATTTCCGGGAGTCGTCTCCGCTCCACACGCCCCCGCAAGATCACCCGTTCACGCATCTCCGCCCCCAGCCCGTCATGCCACCGCTGCAAGCTGGCGGTCACCGCGCCGATGATTTCCACCACGATCCGCTCCTCAGTGAGCAGGCGCTCCACCACCGCCATCATCAGCCGCGGGCGCTTTTGTGTCTCATCCTCCCAACGTCCCAGACACACCACGCGCTCCGACTTGTTTTCCCCGGAGTAAACAAATCGTCCCTCCACCGGATGCGGGAGCAACGTGACCTTTTCCCGCAACCCTTCACCACCGTAAATCGCGCACAGCCGCCGATAGTGGTCCGCCGCCGGGGGTGAGACGCAGGCGATCCATTTTCCCTGCGCCAAATGCCTACGCCGCAGCGGATCGGTGACCAGTAGGCCTAACGTCAGCCCCCGAAGAATGCGCACGCCGAGCATCCGCCACGCCGGCCATCCCTTTCCCTGGTTCGATTGGTGCCACTGCTGCCGTAGCCATATTTCCACGCCATTGAGCGGACTCACCACCCCGCCGTTGTCCTGGTTTAATATGAGTGTGATCCCCGCCCTGTTGATCGCTGCAGCGACATGCCGATATTTCGCTCGTCCCCATGAATAGAGCACCACGCCGTCCAGCCCGTGCTTGCGCCACCAGTCGGCCGATTCCAGATCCGCCGTCTCCGCCCGCAACACCTCCGCTCCGTCGCCAGCCCTCACCTTGCCGGTCATCACCACCCGGCTCTCCATGCCGATCATCCCCAGCCCGCGGCAAAGTAATCCGCTGTCGCGGGACAAAAAATCCTCCCCGCCCTCGAAGTCTCTCGGTGTGCAGGTGTAGATTCGCATCACTTCAATCTCCTAGAACCCATTTGTCATGGACATGGCGGATCCGGATCTCCTGCTCCGCCGCGAAGCGTTCCACCGCCGCACGGACACCACTCCAACCCCAGTCATCCCCGAACAGCACGCCGCCGGGAGCCAGCAGGTTGTGGTAGTCCAGCAGATCCTGATAAACATCCTCGTCTTCATGGCTACCGTCCAGATAGATCATGTCCGCGCGCAAGTCCGTTCGTATCAGCCATAGCGCCGCCGCCGAGGAGGGCATCGGAAAAGGTACGATGCGACCACGCTGCCCGGCATGCCGCACGTTGGCGAGAAACCGTTAATAGACAGATGGATATCCATTGCGACATTCCAACGCGCCGAAACGTTCCGGATCGGATTGGTCGGACCAGAATTCCAGCGCCCCGAGCCAAGTATCGACACAGAGTATCTTGGCCGAGCTCCCCTCGCGCTCCAACGACTCCGCCATTGTCAGCGCGTATGCCCCTTTCAATGTGCCCAACTTCGATGACGAACGCAGGACGCACATCCCGGATCAGCACTTTGAAGGCCTTGGAGTCACCGCCCTATCCGCTGCGGTCGAGGGCCTAGGCGAGGTGGTCGAAACCCTCGAAAATATCCTTGCCATGGATTGCCTCCATCAGTGATTCAGGCGAAATTGAGCGGAGGATTTCCTCGGATTCGCGTAGGATCTCGGGGCGGCGGCGTTTCACGGTGAAACCGAAGCGCCTAGCCGTCGGTTTCCGGCAACGAGAGGGTCTCCCATCCGTCGGCCAGTTTCTCGCCAATGGGGGCGATGATGCCGGATGCGAACCATCGCTCCGGCAGGATCACCTGTTGCCCGGGTTTTTCTCCGAGCCAAGCCCCCCACCAGGAATAGCTGCTGTTGCAGATGATGTGGTGGCTCGCGCGGCTCATCAGGAAAAGGTCATGCAGCGCGTCGCCTTCAGCCTGCGGCAGCGCGCGGATCGCGACACCGTCTTCCGCGAGGTGGTCGGCGCACCATTTCGGATCGTCTGAAAACACATGGAAATCAAGCTCTTCGTGCCGCTCCCGCATGCGCCGGATGGCGCGTTTGAAATAATCCGGACCACACACTGCAACATCCGGGTTGCCCACATAGTCGGTGCGGCGCACGTGGACGGCCACCGACCTGCCGTTTTCCATGCGCCGGGCGAGATCGCGGGTGGCGGCTTGCCATGGCAGACTGGTCATCGAAAGTTCCTCCCGCAATTTTACCTCCATCCCCCGGAAATAGAGAGGGCTTTGGAAATAGCCTCGCACGAGGCAATCCGGCGGTGCGTCGAGATGAGATGGGTTGAAGGTGTGGTCGGTCGGTCGCTCGTTTACCTGGGGCAATTTACCAAGGTCATGGAAATGCTTGCCCGTGGTTTTCCGCAAAAGCCGGGCGGCGAGGGTATGGTCACGTCGCAACTCCGCGCGGATCGGTAGCCGCTTCAGACAGGAAACGCTCCGCCATCCGGCCTCGTTGAACCATGCTCCATCCATCACCAGTGGCACCCCGTGGCGCTCTGCGAGCACACGGCCGAAGGCGTATTGGAACAGGTTGTTGCCTGTCCGTCCCAGCATGACGACTCGGATCATGGCTCGTCTCCGATCACGATGGCGTCATGTTCGAGGCGGACCGTGGCGCCGGGGCACAGCTCTTGCATCCATTGCCGGACATCGGCGATGGTCGGGTAATCCGGGTCGGCTCCGAAGAGCCGCGCGTCGTCGATCACCACAGTCATTTTCCTAGAAGAGAGGGAACCGAAGATGATCTCCAGTTCCTCGCGCACCGGGCAGGCCTTGAGTCCTTTGCCGGTGATCCCGCCGGAGTCGTGGCCATCGAGGTAAAAGAGCACCGTGCCCTTGAGTTGCGGCAGCAGCGAGCGGAGCACATCGGAGGAGTCGCCGTCCCAGACCTTTATGCCGGGACGGCCTTGGAAACGCTCCCGTGCCAGAGCGGCTAGTGCCGGAACCACCTCGATGGTGTGGGTCTCGCGGAAATGCCGCGCCAGGAACACTGTGGTATCGCCCCGGTAGGTGCCGGTCTCCACCGCAACCTCCGCGCCGATCCGTTTGCCGACCTGAAGCAACTGCGCACGCCTGATGAAGAAGGGCACCGGCGAGAAATATCCCTCCGTCCGCCAGCGCTTGCCCGCCCGCAGCAGTTGCCGCCACTCCGACACCCGCTCCAGCCACGGCATCATGCCAAGCAAGCGGTTCCTTGTCCGGATCCGTTCCAACCATTTTTCTGGTTTGTCCGCCATCGTTCAGATGTCCCTTGTCCGGCGTTTAAGGCTTAGCACCCCCATGAAAAAGCTGCCGAACACATTCTGTATGCCCATCAGGATCAGGGTCGAGGCGGGGATGATGCGCCGCATGTTGTCCGAATAGGATATTCCTCCGAATCCCGCCGCGCGCCAGTCGAGGAAAGCCCACAGGAAAAGCCCGGCTCCGGCCACCGCGAGGAGCAATCCAGTCACCAGCCCCCACTCCAGCGTCACGCGATCCAAGAGTTTTCTCAGCCGCATCTGTCGCGGCAGCAAACCTTCCGCCTCCGCGAACGCCCGTGTGAACACCGCAAACCAAACCGCCTGCACGCCGACCAGCAATATCATTGCGCAACCCATCAGGGTGCCCACGTCAAGCACCACTTTCCCTAGGTCGAAGGAACCGAAGCTCAGGGTCAACATGCCTGCCAAACCCACCAGAGAAAGAGTCAGTCCGGGTAAAAGGAACAGCCAGCGCGGGCTGAAGAGAAGCATGAAACGCAGATGCCGCCAGCCGTCGCGCCAGCTCCGCAAATGCGGTGCGCGCGTCCTACCATCCGGGTGCAGCGTGATCGGCACCTCTGCTATGCGCATTTCCGCCAAGGTCGCGCGGATCACCATCTCCGAGGCGTACTCCATCCCCGTCGTCTGCAAGTCCAGCCGCAGATAAGCCTCCTTTGTGAACGCCCGCAGCCCGCAGTGAAAATCATGCGCGGGGCTGTGAAAAAACAAGCGCCCGATGAAAGTCAGCGCAGGATTGCCGATCCACCGATGCTTCCATGGCATCGCACCTTTCATAATCGTCCCGCCACCGGTGGGCAGGCGGCAGCCCATCACCAGGTCATTCCCCTCGCGCAGGTGTTCCAGGAAACCGCCGATCTTTGAGAAATCATAGCTGTCGTCCGCGTCGCCCATCAGCACCCACGGCCCGCGCGCGGACTCGATCCCCGCCCGCAAAGCGTGGCCATATCCCTTTTCCGCCACCGCCACCACTCTTGCACCCTCCCGAACGGCGAGCTCTTGGGATCCGTCCGTGCTGCCGTTGTCGGCGATTACAATCTCGCCCTCGATCCCTTCCTCACGCAACGCGCCGGCGGCCTTGCGGATGCAGGTCGCGAGCGTTTCCGCCTCATTCAGGCAGGGCATGACGATGGAAAGGAACATGATTCTATTGGTGATCCTCAGGTGCGGGCAGATGAACCACCCACCACTCGGAGGGGGGTTCCTTGACCAAGGGGCGAATTTCCATCCGATGCAGGACGGTTCCGTTCAACCTAGCGAGCCATGCTTCGGGAGACTCCCGGCGAGTCTCTTTGAAATATTTCGTGTTAAGGACGACATGCCGCATCCCGCGTTCCGGGTCGGTGCCGGGTGTCAGATGGCGCACCGTGCGTTTTCCGTAGGGCTTCCACAAAGGCGATTCCGGCCCGGCGGCATGGTTAATGAAACCCACCAGCGCGGCGTCCGCAGGCAAGGCCTCACGCAAGGGGCCGAGGATGTCGGCGCGATTACTATAAACCTCGTAGCCCAATGCCAACCGCTGGATGGACGGCGATGTTTTTTTTCCCGCCAGCGCGCGGCTGATCGTGGCCATGGGCAGCACCGGTCGCGAGGGAGTGATACACAACATCACCATCGTAGTAACCGCCGCCGCGCAGGCCAGGCGAACAAACCAACGTTGCCGCACCGCACCGTCGAGCCGGGGCGTCATCAAAAGCGGCACCATCAGGAAGGGGTAGTAGGGAAGGATGTGCCGCGCCACGGTCGTCATCCCCGCCTTGCTGAAATACGCAAGCAGGGCCAGACCGAACCACAAGGCCAACCAAGCGGCGCGGCGTTTCCATCCACCGGCATTTTCACGCCGCCTGCCGAAACAGGTTCCCGCCAATAGAAGCCCCACGATCCCGAGCCCAAGCCCCGCGCTTTCCTCGCCCTGGATATCGGTCACGCCGAAGCGCGCACCGCGCAGTTCGAAATTCGCAGCCATGTGCTCCAAGAACGGTTTTGGAACCCAGCACACGACATTTTCGTTCCAAACATTCGCCAGCGGAAACACCGGCGGGACAAGGTTCTGGATCGGAGCGTTGATGAGGTTCCCCGCGATCCCCACCCACGGCTCGACCTTGCCCAGCGCCGCATTTTCGGCGGCGGCTCCCGTCCAGTCGCCGCAGTGGCGGTGGTTGAGAAAAGCCGTAGGCAAAAAGGATGCCAGCACCAGCGGCAGGACGGCCGCCACCACACGGAGCGGGTGTGACCTCAGCAATCCGAACATTCCGAAAAACAGGATCGTGAAAGGCAGCATCAAGGGCAGCGTGGTGGGCTTCACCGCCGTCATCATCCCTGCTGCCGCCAGCGCGAGCAGCGCGTGACCCACCTCGCCGGATTTTTTCCAACGGAGCCCGAAATCGAAGGCCGCCAGCGCGAAGACCGCAGCGGGCAAGTCGTTTCCAATCCCACCTGCCTGCAACGCGAAACCATATCCGCACGGCACCACCCACATCCAGAAACTAGCTGCCTGGCTACTCACGCCAAGCCCCCGGAACACGCCGAAAACCAGACCCGGCATCAGCAGGAACGGCAGTTGGTTGAGCAAGAACAAGGTGCGATCGCTGCCCGTCCACGCCAGCAGCGGAGCCATCACCCACTCCATCCCGCTCGCCCGGGTGTTGAGGCTGTTGTTGTTCGCGGGGAACCACTGCCACTCGCCGGCCATCAGCCAGCCGAGCACTTTCGGCAGGCGGAAGTTCATCGCGTCGAAGTTGTTCGGCGCGTGCAGTAAACCGCCCAGCAGCGAAAGACCGGCCACCACCACGAAAGCCCATCGCAGCAGTCCCCTCCGCGTTTGGAAAAACCGCAGGATCGCCCGCTTGGATGGAAACGGGAGCGCCCCCGGACGGCAAAGTGCCACCAGAGCCAACCATGCGAGGGGAATCCCCACCGCCAGCACCACCGGAGTCACGCCGCCGACCAAAGAAAGCAACCACCCAGCGATGTTGCACGCAGCAGCCAGCAGAACCCAGTGCGCCGTCCACCCCGCGCTGCCGGGCAGTTTTTGGCTGCTTGTTGTTCCGGAGATCGTCATTTCAGGAAGGAAGATATAGGAAATCAAACCGCCGGAGGCCATGGACTGCTACAGCCTGCTGTAGCTTTCGGTTACGCAGCCTGCTGCGACCGGACGGCATTGGCATCTTGCGGCTCGCTCACTTCCCAGTCCTCTGCAGCTGACAGCAGGCTGTCTCGCGGAAAGCTACAGCAGGCTGTACCAGTCCAAGGCCTACGGCAACCCGCTGCGTCTGCGGCGGGTCAGCCCTACCAGATCAAACGCCCTTTGAATCTCTTCATCCCTTCACCCCCCAGACCACATACTGCGTCCCGAGCGGCAGCGGCGAGAGCCAAGGCTCCATCCACCGGAACATCCCCAGCGCCTTGGGAAAAACGAATAGGTAACGCGTGCCCAGAACCCGGAACCCCGCCTCGCGCATCCATCGCCTTGCCTCGCGCGAGGAGATCGGCACGGCGTTGTTGTCAAAGGCGCAGCGGCTCATCACATACCTCGTGGCGGGATTCCATTTCGAGTTCTCGAACAATGCGAACCAGCCGCCCGGCTTCGTCGCGCGGTGGATCTCCGCGAAAACCTGTTTCCTCTCATCCACCGGAACATGATGGATGACCCCATTGCAGAACACCGTGTCGAAGGCTCCCGCAGGCAGCTCGCCATTCAGGCAAAGTTCCGTTTTGGGAAATCGCCGCCGCGCGATCTCCAGGGAGGCGGCGGAAACATCCGCTCCCGTGACCCTTTCCGCCCCCAGCCGCTCTTGCGCGTGCGGCAGCCCGTTTCCCGTCCCGCAACCGAAATCCAGCACCTCCCCCGCCTTCCGACCGGCGCGCTCCAGCAATCCGGAAAGGAACCTCATCCGCCCCGCCGCGAAGTAATCTCGGTTCTCCCCGGAAACCTCCAAGGAGCTCTCCAGCGTTTCCTCGTAGCTCTCTGCGTGCTCGTCGAATTCGGCGCTCATCCCTGATCGGCGTTCGCTGTTTTCCTTGCGGCCAGGATCGCTACACCCGTTTCGCACCCGAAATTTCTTGCCACCGAATCCCCGTCCCGCGCCGGATCACTCCAGATCGTCGCGTCGTCGCGGATCACCGTGAAGCGCTCGATTTCCCAACCCTCGCCGAACCAGCCCAGCACCGTCGCCGCCGCGAAAATCCGGTGGGCGTTGAATTCGATCCGCTGCGTCCCGATGGGGGTGGACAGGTAAAACATCCCGCCCGGCGCGACCATCGCCTTGAGCCGCTCCAGCCCTTTCTCATGCCCAAGCGGATCGATCGGATCGCCATATCTGCCAAGTCCGAAGTGTTCGATCGTATGCAGGCAGGAAAGCGAGGGGATAGCCTTTTCCCATTCAGGCGGACATTCGCCCATCACATCGTGTTGGTGAAAAACAACGCCCGGTATGGCACCGGGCGCGGGGCGGATGTCGATCACATCGATTTCACGGAAGGTGGCCACATTGCACACGAATCCGTCGATCCTCGAACCCACATCGAAGTGTCGCGCCGGTGCATCCTCGCGGATCCACCTCGCCACGGTGAGATCCTGCAGTGGATACGCGCCCCAACCCCCGCTCGCTTCCGCTTTTTCCGTCAGGATGGGATATTCCTTGCCCCATAAAAAATCTCCCATACTGCCCTGAGCCTCGAGAAAGCCCCGCCTGTCGGCCAGATACCCGGGCCACGCGCGCATTGCGGAAAGTAGCCTCCCCTTCCGCAGGCCTGACTCCCGGAGAATGGATCGGATCGCGTGAAACATGGGTTCAATGGAAAGGAACAATCCCCTGCCTCACGGGTTTTCGAGCGCCATGAGGATGCTCCGCAACGCCGCCGCCGCACTGGCGGGAGCCATGTGGATGCCGTCCGTATATCTCACAGCTCCCGGCGGCAGATCCTTGGAAAGATCCAACAAAGGGATGCCCGATGCCCGCGAAAATTCGTAGGGAATTCGGGTGTTCATGGAGTCGGCCTCGGCTCCCGGCGGAAGCTGGACAATCAGCATCCGGCATCCCCGCTCGCGGAACCTTTCTGTGATTGCAGTTAGCTCGGCGATCACCGCGCTGGCCTTTTCAGGCAGGGGTTCCGCATCCGGCGGCGGGATCATGGCAAGTGCAGGAAACGGCAACGGCAGCCTCTCACCCTCATCCGCCCTCCCGACCTTCCGCTCCAGCAGGATCGAGTAGGCGAAGGCAGATGGCCGCGCCGTCGCGCCAAGGTTCGGAAACTTGCGACCAACGCTGAACCACGGCGAATCCATCACCTCTGCGACCAGGCTCTTGCCAGCACCTTGTTCCCTGTAAAGTGTATTACCCTCGATCACCAGGATGGGGGGCAATGGCAGGATGCCCTTGTCGATCGCACGCATTACCACAGCCGCGCTACCTCCATCACACCCCATGTTCGCCACCTCAGGAAACTCTTCCGTCCGGCTCGGGAAACGCCCGGTCAGCGATGATCCTGCCAAAAACACCTTCGCGACGGGTTCCGCCGCCCCCGTTTGTATCCTCGCGATCGACGAGAAGAAATTCGATTCGCTCTTCGTCGTCCGCCCGCCAACAAGGTGCAGCGCGAGCGTCTGTAGGCCGAAGCAGGCCGCCAAGGCGATGGTGAGGGTGAGGGCGTAAGTCATGGAATTGGATCGGGATGATTATGGTAGGGACGATCCCGCTGCGGTCGTCCCTGGTTCTCAGCGAATGACGAATCCAAACCGAAGAGAAAGATCTAGCCTCCGGCGGAAGAAGTCGAAGTGGGCGGAGGGCAGCGCCTCAGCCCTACCTTTGGTATGGCCAATCTTCTGGCTTTTTGCAAAGACCCGCTCTGACAGGATTCATACGGATGTAATGAGCTTTCTCCGTAGCGGAGTCGGGATTGCGCAAGCGATGATCAAAGAAATCCCGCTGCCACCGAATTCCGTATTTTCCCGACATCCAAGATTTCATCGCGGCAATGACCTGCCGCATGTGCTTCTCTCCGGGAAAACCGAACAATCCATGGAAGTGATCCGGCATCGCCAGCGCGAGACCGCATCTCAGATCCCCGTTCGATTCCCTGAAACTCAGCGTTTCGTCGATGCCCCGCCAGATCTCTTCCCGCGCCAATTGGTTCACGTCGCGCGGAACGCAGCAGATCGTGATGAAATAGGTTTCGCCCTCCGACGATGACGCTTGGAACGGTGCGCCATCATGCGGCAGTTTTTTGCGACCGATCGGTTCCATGATATCAAAGGGTAGGGACGATCCCGCCGCGGTCGTCCCTGATTCCCGCCGGATGGCGGCAAGGGCTGATCGTGGAACGGGGAGTCCTTGGGAGGAGGAAGAGAGGATTTAGCCTCCTACGTCGCTGCGCTATGAAGGACAAGTCCGGCGGAAGAAGGTATCTTGGGCGGACCGCAGCGGGTCAGCCCTACCTAAAATTGGAAATAGATAAACCCTCTCGGCGCTCCGGGATTCGTCACCACCAGGAAGATCATGATCGCCTGAACCAAGGGCTCGATGGGCGAGCGCAAGAGTTTCAACGCGAAAGTCTCGCGGTGCTCCCGCAACCATCCCCACGCATGATAAAGCACCACCGCGGAGCCATAGAACGCCAGCGAGAAGATCGCTGGCCCCGAGAACCCGAAATGCGCCCGCGCCAGCCCTTTGAAGAAGGAAACGATGCTCGCCATGTCCGGCATCATAAATGTCAGCCATAAGAGGGTGACGAGGTGGAAGGTGAGGAGCCAGAGAAAGAAGCCAGAGACCAGAGACCAGAGGCCAGAGGTGGCTATCTTGATTGATGAATGATGATTGTTGATTGTTGATTGTTGATTTACAGACTCCGATTCCTGACCTCCGACTCCTGACTTCCGTCTTCTGGCAAAGAGTCTTTCGAGCGCGAGAAACAACCCATGCAAGCTTCCCCAGATCGCAAACTTCCAGGCCGCGCCGTGCCATAGTCCGCCGAGGAACATCACGAGGAAAAGATTGAAGTAGGTCCTGCCTGTGCCCTTGCGGTTTCCACCCAGCGGAATGTAGAGATAATCCCTCAGCCATGAGGAAAGGGAAAGGTGCCACCGCCGCCAGAACTCGGTGATGCTCGTCGAGAGGTAGGGGAAATGGAAGTTCGGCGGCAGCTTGTAACCGAACAACGCCCCCAGCCCGATCGCGATCAGCGAGTAGCCCGCGAAATCCGCGAAAATCTGCAGCGAATAGCCGTAAAGCAGCGACGCCAGCGAGATCGGCCCGCTGGCCGCCAAGACCTCGGCACCCATCGTGAGGGTGCCGGTATGTTCGGCGAGGTTGTCCGCCACAAACACTTTCAGGAAATAACCGAGGATCAGCCCGCGGCGCACCGTCAGCCAGTCGATCTCCCGGAAAAACTTCGCGCCGATCTGATCGATGAACTCGTGCGCTTTCACGATGGGGCCGGCCACCAGCTGCGGGAAGAACACGATGTAGAAACTCGTGTCCCGGACGGAGCTGATCCGGTCGCGCCCACGCCCGGCCAGACGATCCCGGGTCTCATCGCTGATATCGTCCCGCCACACATCCACCACCATGCTGAGCCCCTGGAACGTGTAGAACGAGATGCCCACCGGTAAAGGGATGCCATTGAACCAGTGTTTCAGTGTTTCGGTGAACGGTGTTTCGGGAAGGCAATCGGCAAAGAACCCCGCGTATTTGAAAAACGCCAGAAATCCCAGGTTCAGCGCCACCGTCCAGAACAGCCAGCGCTTCGCGCGTTGGTAGGGCGGACTCGGCTCGATCCGCCCTGATTCCCGCCGCATGGCGGCAAGGGCTCTACGTGGAACGGATTGTCCTTGAGAAGAAGAAGAGTAGCCCCCGGCGGAAGAAGGTGAAGTGGGCGGATCAGGCTGAGTCCGCCCTACCGCTTTCCAAAACAGGATTCTTTCCACCGCTAGCGCGTTGAAAATACACGATGCGAAGAGCAGAAGCAGCAGACGCGGCTCCTCCCACGCGTAGAACACCGCGCTGGCCACTAGCAATAGCCCGACCTGCCACACCCGCCGCCGCGATCCACCGACCGGCAGATAATACAGCGGCACCGTAACCAGAAGAAGAATCAGGAATTCCCAGGAATTGAATAACATATCTAAAGAGGTAGGGCGGACTCGGCTCGATCCGCCCACTTATCCGCCGACTTGTCCGCCGTCTTGTCCGCCGAAGCCTTGGCGTAGGAGGAAGCCTTGGCGAAGGAGGAATGGCGGCAAGGGCTATACGTGGAACGGAGATGTCCTTGAGGAAGAGAAAGATTTAGCCTCCGGCGGAAGAAGTCGAAGTGGGCGGGGCGCGGCGGCCCAGCCCTACCGCCCTAACAACACCTTCAGATACGGCGACACCGTCCGGATCGGCCAGACCCATCCCGCGTTGCGGCGGTTGAAAGTCATCCACTCCCGGAAGGGAAGACCTTTGGGAGAGCGGAGGATGTCCCAGCGCGTCGCGCGTGACAGCGAGCGATCCCTCCACGATCCGGCTAGGGCGTTGCGCTCACATTCGCCGAGGACATCCGCGCTTTGGATCACGAGAATCCCGCGCCGCGTTGCCGCGTAGCCGTAATCAAAGTCCCCCATTCCGTGGGTGTAGGTCTCGTGGAAAATCCCTAGCTCACGATACACCGACCGGGGCACGAGGACGGCATTCGCGTTGAACGTGTCGCAGGTCTCGAGTTTTCCGCTAGCGGCTACGAGTCCGGATTTGTGCCGGATGCCGCCGTAGGTCGCTTTTCCGGTGTCAGGATCCCGGATCGCCGCCACGGCGATGACCCGATCCTGGGGCGAGGAGGTGATGTCCAGCAAACCCGCCACGGCACCTGGAAACAGAAGGGTGTCGTCGTTCAGTAAGAGATAAAAATCCGGTTCCGAAAGTGCCGCCTCCCGCCATGCTTTCCGCATCCCTCCGCACCAATACAGCGAACCATCCCCTCGTATTACCCGAACCCTCGGAAACTCCGCAAGAACCGCCTCCGCCGTCCCGTCGCGCGAACCGTCGTCCACCAGCACGGTCTCGATGACCACACCTTCCGGCAACGCCTGCGCAGAGAGCCCGCGGAGGCATTGCAAGGTCTTCTCCTTGCGGTTGAAGCAGGTCAGCAGGGCAGCGATTCTCATGATTTAGCGGCGAGGATCTCGTTGTATGCGGCCGCGACCTGCTCGACCTTGTTTTCCCAGGAAAGTTCGCGGGCGCGGGCCAACGCCCCTTCGGAAAGTTTCTCCAGCAACCCAGGTTCGTTGCACAGGCGTAGGATGGCCTCACGGAAACCAGCCACGCTCGTTTCCGGATCTCGCATCTCCACCTTGAGCCCGGAGTTCCCATCCACCGCCACGCCCATGCCGCAGGCATCGTGGCAAATCACCGGCATCCCAAGTGCCATGGCCTCCAGCACGACATGGGGAGTGCCTTCTTTGAGAGCGCTGTGTATTAGAACGTGTCCTTGCGACATTATCTTTTGGGCTTCACTGTGTGATACCCATCCGTGCCAAGTGACTTTAGCGCTAATTCCCACATTTTCGCATATCCGCTTGCAGCGATCCCCGTCAGGACCATCTCCGATCACGTGAAGCTCCCAATCAAAGGCTGGATCTATGGTTCCGAGAGCGTTGATCAGAATTTGTGGAGCTTTGCGGTCTTCAATCGTTCCACACCAAATCAGACTCAACCTCCTTCCGGGTATGAGGGTCTTGATCTTGATTTCGGATTTAGGAATCGCACCTGTTTCGATCATTACCTCGGTTTCTTGCTTCCAAAAACGGAAAAAAATGTCTCGATCCTCTTTTGTGGCAGTCCAGACCTTGTTAGCTGATTTAGCAGCTCGGCGTCCTCTGCTCGGAAGGCGTATCTGTAAGGCGTTGAGTAGGTTTCTCGTGACGTGACGATAAGCTCCCTTGGGGGCGAAACTCCCGATGAATGCCCGTGGCATAGCGGCTGCTCCACTGATAGGGCCCCACACGAACGGAATTCCCATCCGCCAGAGAAAACCAGGCTCGCGGAAGCTGATCACGGTAAGTTGATGAGCGAGATCGAATTGCGTTTTTTTATTAAGCCGCAGAGCCATCTTAAATGCCTCAGATTGCCACGCCCTATACGCCTGATAGTAGAGAAACCAGCATCCAGGAAGAACATGAAGCCTATGTATAAAACGAGCAAAAGGGGGCGGCTTCACATGCACGGCAGTGAGCCCTTCGGGAAGGTTGTTTTCGAGAAGGTATCGTTCGATATCCGATCTCATCGGTTCACTGTCAGCCAAGTCACCATAGATGACAGTCACGTCAAAATATTCTGCTAGTCCAATAGCATACCGCCACCCTACTGCCGCTTCACCACCTCGAAATGGCGAAAAATAAAAACAGGAAAGAAGTATTTTTTTTTCAGATCGCATTATCAAATTGTTGTAGAGTCGTGACAGTAAATCGTATCAGCGTTAAGGTGTCTTCCAAAGAATACCGATAAAGTTGTTTCCAAAAGCGTTAATCGGCGCGAGGCATGCGTAAATGGATTTCGCTATGAATATGCCCAGAGATCCACTGCCGAATTTCGACGCAATTTTATGGATCACGCTGTTATGATCCCAGAGACGGATGACACGGATCGACTTAGGCGAATCGAGCAACTGGCTCAGGATGAGCTGTCGGAACGATTCGAGATTCCACCGATAGACAAAATTGACGGCGTTGCCATGCCGTTCCCAGTCGGTGCCAATTGCTTTAGCGACCCACCCGGTGTGAGGTTCGAGCACGATGACAGCCTTGCGCGCAACGCGGATCATTTCATTGAGACCCAGCGCAGGGCGCGGTAGGTGATGCAAGCCATCTTGTACGACAACGAGATCGTAGGAGAGATCCTCCAGATCCATGTTCTCCGCATTGAGAAGGCGGATTTTGAGCCGTTCATCTCGGTGCCTGCAGACATCGAGTGCGTTCTCCGAGAAATCGGTGTTGGTGACATCGCTGAAGCCATGATTGGCGAAGAAGGTGGCTTCACCCCCCACGCCGCCGCAAACCAGTAGGACAGATAGTGATTCGATAGAGCCACCTGCTAGCTTGCGCACAGCATCGAGGGCGAGATGAAGCCGCCGGTCGCGCACGTAGCGAATCAGTGGATCCTTTGTGTCGTGGAAATGCCATCTGGCCGCTTCGGCAGAAAAAATATTCTCGAAGGCATTCCGTTGTTCTTGGGTGGTATCGCTCATGATCGGTGTTTCGGGGTAGGGACGATCCCGCCGCGGTCGTCCCTGATTTCCGCCGGATGGCGGCAAGGGCTTTCCGTGCAACGGGGGTGTCCTTGGGGGAGAGGAAGTTGCGTAAAGGGCGCGGACCCACGCGATTGGAGCCTCCGGCGGAAAAAGGGGAAGTGGGCCGTCCGCAGCGGGTCAGCCCTACCTTGTTTGAAGGCATTGGATCACTCCTTCCGCGAAGCTAGCCGCCATGTTCTCGATGGTGTGGAGACCGGATGAGCGGATGGCTCCTTCTTTCAGAGCCGCGATGCGTTGGGGATCGCGCAGCAGTGCAACCACAGCATCGGCGTAGGCGTTTGGATCATCGCCGCATGGCACGATGCAGCCGTTCTCGCCGTCTTTGAGGTAGTCGATCTCGGGGCTGTGAAAGGGATAGTCCGTGGTGACTAGGGGGACGCCGAGGGCGAAGGAATCCACCACCACCAGCCCCACTAGGCCGGGCATGAGCAGAAGTTTGGCCATTGACCAGAAAGGAACCTTGTCGTGGTCGTTTTTCGATCCCAGATCATGGATCCACGTTTCGGCGCGTGCCGCTTCCTTGATCTTGAATCGCTCCGGGCCGTCGCCGATCACGAGAAGCTCGAAGTCCGGCACGCTGGCTCGGATACGCCGGGCGGCGTCGAGCAGGAAATCGATGCGCTTATTCGGATACAGCCCGCCGGTGTAGACCGCGACGTTCTCCGAAAGAATGCCGAGCGCCTCGCGCAGCGCAGCCACCTCGGACGGATCGATTTCCTCCCGACGTTTTCGCATCCCTGCGGTGTCCACCGCGTTCCCCACGGAGGTGATCCGTTCGCGCGGGTATCCGAGATTGGCAACGACCTTCGCGCTCAGGTCATTGTAGGCGAACCACCAGTCCACACGCTTAGCCAGGAATTCCTTAAGGAACCCGCCGAAGCCGCTTTCCTCAGCTTTCTGGAAATTCTTGCCGTGCCCCCAATACGCCACCTTCGGCCCGCCGAAACGGCTCCATATCTGCAGCAGCGGATTCACCGCGTATTTTGTCTCCTGCTGGATGATGACCAAATCACATCCGCGGCACATGTTCATCACCGGCTGCCAACCGAGCGGCCCGACCCATCGGATCGGCACTGGCTTCGCCCATTCCAACTCGCTCTTGAGGAAGGTATTACGCTGGTTGGGCGCGTAAACCAACCGCAGCTCCACGCCCCGCCCCGCAAGCAACTCGCGCAGACGCTCGTAGAACGGCACCCGGAAAGCCGGCATGTGCTCCTGGATGATGAGGACGGTGGGCATCGGTGTTTTCAAATGGTAGGGACGATCCCGCCGTGGTCGTCCCTGGATTCCGCCGTATGGCGGCAAGGGCTGGTCGTGGTACGGGGGTGTCCTTGGGGAAGAGGAAGATTTTTTGACGGTAGGGATGATCCGGCTCGGTCGTCCCACTTTTTTCAGCGAAGGACAAAGCAAATGGTTTCGAGAAGATTTAGCCTCCGGCGGAAGAAGGTGAAATGGGCGGATCAGGCTGAGTCCGCCCTACCATCCTAAAATGCGCGCGGCGCCTCAGCCCTACCTTGAAACACCGAAACACCGTCTCACCTCTTCCCCTTCTTCCCTTCCGCGACGTTGCGCCGTGCCGCGATCGCCATCCGGTGGAGACGCAGATCCTCCTCGTTCTTGAAGCGGTCGCAGATCTTGCGCGCGGGGTTGCCTCCCACCACCGCGTAAGGTTCCACATCCCTCGTCACCACGGATCCCGCCGCGATCACGCTGCCCTCTCCGATGGTCACGCCGCTGAGGATGATCGCCCCGTAGCCGATCCAGACATCGTCACCGACGGTGACCTTGATGTCGTTGCCCTTCCAGTCGTAGTCCGGATCCCTGATCTGGCGGGAAAGGCGGGTCGGCGTGCCCACGTGCCGGAAATGATGGTCGTAGCGTCCGACGAAGGAAACCATGTTCGCCATGATCACGCTGTGGCCGATGTCCGCGTCGCACTCAATCTGGCTGTAGCGGCCGATGTAGCAGTTGTCCCCGATCTTCAGTTCGTTCGGTGCCCAAAGCACTACCCGCCGCCCCGCATGGAAGCCGCGCCCCAGGGAATACCGCCGCCATTTCACTTTCACGAGATAGGCATCGCGCAAGCTCTTGATCGCGGCGACCAGCTTTTTGAAAATGCGTTTCATTTTATAAAGGTAGGGACGATCCCGCCGTGGTCGTCCCTATTTGTCAGCAAATGACGAATCGAAATCGAAGAGTAAGAATCTCACAGGAGCCAACGGAGATAACGGAGGATGTAGCATCAAACCGTTTTCAAATCCGAAGCAAAGAACCGTAGAATTCAAAACGAAAACCCAGTGCGCCAGCCCTCCGTTTCCTCTGTTTCCTCCTGTAAAAAGATCTGATTGAACCCTAGAAGAGAAGGAAGATTTAGACTTCTGCGGAAGAAGGTATCTTGGGCCGACCGCAGCGGGTCAGCCCTACCCGGCCCAGCCCTACCTGCCAAAATCCTTCGCCTCGCGCATGATCTCCGTAAACCTCTCCAACCACACCTCAGGCGATGCGTTTTCCAAAAGCCACTTCCTCCCGGCTTCCCCCATCCTCACGCGGCCTTCCGCTCCCAGTTGCTCCATTTTCTCCACGTCGTTCGCCAAGGATTCGGCGTTGCCCGCCTCGTGTAGGAACCCGGTCTCGCCCTCCACCACGGTTTCCTTCAGCCCGCCGGAAGCGGCCGCCAGCACCGGCCTGCCGAAGTCGTAGGCCTCATAGATGATCAATCCCAGCGGTTCCCACCAGATCGAGGGGGCGATCAGAGCCCGGCAGCCGTGCAGCAGATCATCCTTCGTTTTCCCCTCCACAAAACCCACACAGACCACGGAACGCATCCTGTTGACCATGGTGTGCACCCTTGTCTCGGCGGGGCCGGAGCCGGCGATCACCAGACGTGGACACGCCTTGCCGAGCTGCTTTTCCAGGATCGCCCAAGCCTTGAGCAGGGTGAAAATGCCTTTCTCCGCCACCAAGCGGCCGAGGAAAAGGTAATGGCCGGACATCTTTTCCGGATCGGGCCCCGCGTGCGGCTGCCAGCAATGCCGCAGGGTCACCACCCGTTCCGCTGGGATCCCCGCCTCGATGAAGCGCTCGCGCATGAATTCCGATATCGCGATCCAGCGCCGCACCACATCCAGCGTGCCGGAAGAAACTAGCTTCGACTGGTAGCTCGCGACCAGGAAGGTTTTCAAAAACGAGCGCTCCCACGCACGCCCCATCACCTCGGGCCAAGGATTCCCGCGCAGTCCCGCCGCATTCACCCGCCCGTTGACCCACATCGTCCCGGAGGCGCTGAACGGACGGAAGTTGTGGATGTATTGCACCACCGGCAACCCCAGCGCATGCGCCTCGTCATACAGCCCCAGCGAACCCACCGGAATCAGGTTGTGATAAAGCAATACATCCGGCCTCACCTTATCCACCGCCGCCCGCAGCCGCTCCCTCGAAGCGGGATTGTCCCAGACCTGCCGTGCCTGCCTTACAAGGGTTGGCGCGCCCCGTCCCGTCCACTCGCTGCTCTGAAAGCGCAGGCCGTCCACATGAAACGAACTTCCCGATAAGCGCGTCACTTCGTTCACCCACACCTCCTCACCGCCTTGCTCCAGATATTGGTTGAACACCTGCAGCACACGGATCGGTGATGATTTGACAACGGAAGGTGGCATCGGTGTTTTGGTAAATCGATATTTCGGTAGGGCTGAGGCGCCGCCCTCCTGCCACTTTGCCTTCTTCCGCCGGAGGCTAATCTCCCTCTTCGGTTTCGCTTCGCCACTCGCTGAAAATCAGGGACGACCACGGCGGGATCGTCCCTACCCATTTAAATGGTAGGGCTGACCCGCTGCGGTCCGCCCACTTTGCCTTCTTCCGCCGGAGGCTAAATCTTTCTCTTCGGTTTCACTTCGACATTAGCGGTGAATCAGGGACGACCACGGCGGGATCGTCCCTACCTGTGCTTCCAGCGCTCATCCAAAGGTTTCACCATCGCCGGATTGCCAATCGCCAGATGCTCCGCCGGCACATCCCGCGTGACCAGCGCCCCGGCCGCCACAACCGCCCCGTCACCAATGGTCACGCCCTTCAGAATGATCGCCCGTGCTCCGATGAAGCAGCCTTTGCCGATCTTCACCGGAGCGGAGGTGCCCACCGCATCGTTCGACCATCCTCCGTCCGGCAGGGGAGAATGGAAATCCGTGTCAGTAATCAGAGCATCCGCGCCGATGATCGTCCGTTCCCCGATCTCCACCGCATTCGCGGCACAGATACAAACACCGCTCATGCCGACATGCGCACCGATCACCATTCGGGCATCCGGCGCCATCACCATCAGGCTGGTTCGCGTCCGCCCGATCACCGGGTTCGAGGAAACCCGCGTATTGATTTTCACACCCGCGCCGATCTCCAGCGTCCCGCCCCGCACGCAGCGAACCAAAGGCCGCCCGTTCATCACCACGGATGGATGAACCGTGGCACGTCTCATCCGGGCATACGTAAGGTAGAGCGGGTACTGCCAAGCGAGGGATAGGGACAGGATTTTTCGGAGCATCAGGTGGATGAGGAAGGCTTTTTGTTGGACTTAGGACGTTCGTAATCGATTAAAGAAAACGTCGAACTTTCAACATTGAACATTCAACTTTTAAGGAAAAATGAGACGCCCTCCGTGTTGGACGTTGAAAGTTGGACGTTCGACGTTCGGTTTAAATCACGGATGATGTTCCAGCCTATCATACGCATCGCTTCCACCGGAATGAATACCTGTTGGCTCGGGCGAAAGGGTGACGCGCCAGCCCCTCCTTTTCTCATCACTCCGTTGCCTCCTGTTCAAAAATTCTGGATTTCCTCACAGGAGGAAACGGAGGTAAGGGAGGATATCGGGCTTGCCGCATCTAACTCGCTTACTCAGCAACCTTCCTCTCGAAGATCAGGTTGTGTTTGGTCTTCTCGATCAGCGAGAAATTGGCTTTCGCGAACACCTCCATCATCTCCGCGTCCGTCTCACTGCCCTCGATCACGACGAAACGTGTGCGCTTGAGCGTTTCCGTGGCACCGAGGACGACCTGCAGGTCGAAGCCCTCGACATCAATCGAGAGGACAGCGAACTCTTCGTCGGGAATCGCCGCCGTGATAAGGTCGAGGGGGAGCACGGGGATCAGCTCCGTGCTGCGGAAGTTATCGGTCTTGAGTCCCTCGCTCTGGAAGCCGCTGAGCACATGGGAGGTTGCGTGCTGGAAGGAAAGCACCGCCGCCTTTTCCCCGCAGCCGATGCCTAGATGAAGGTCGTTCGGGCGGATCATGCGGTGCAGCCGCAGCAGGCTGCGGTTCGGCTCCACCACGATGCCGGTGAAGCCCTCGCGGTAGAGCCGGTAAGTGTTGCTGAGCTTGGTCGGATGGTTCGCGCCAACATCGATGTAGCGCCCCTTGGTGATTCCCTTTTTGCCGAACAGTTCCAACAGCATCCGATCCTCACCGGTTTGCGAGTAGCTGTCACTTACCGCGGATAGGGAATCCTTCCACGCGACCAACCAGGCCTTGATAATTAGGGTTGCGGGGAAGCGGCTGCGAATGGCGGATTTGAGGCGGTATTTCATGATGGTTTTGATGGAGTCAGGATCGGATGCCGGATTCGAGATAGGTTTTCGCAATGCGCAAGTCAAAGGGCGCATCCTTATCTTTGATCTGGAACCAAGGCACATCGCCGAGCAAAGAGGCGGAGCCCGAGAAGGTGCTTGGCGGGCCGATGATCAGGTCGCTCAAGGAAAGGCAGAGGAAATCCTCCCACCACGATCCGCCTGCTGTTAGAACCCGTGCGCCCGCAAGGGTGGCTGGCCAGTCCAGTTTCTCGTTGGAGAACGGCATCACCACCACGTCGGACGGGTCATGGCCGGAAGTTTCAACCGCCTGCGTCGCGATTCGCTGATAATCCTCCGGTGAGAAAAAATATTGCCCGCCCATGAAGTCGCGATAATCTCCCATGCGGATATGGATCGCGATGATGTGGCAGGCGTTGCCCCGGATCTCCCGGATCTTTGCTCGGGCGGCATCGAGATATTGAGGTTTGAAAGCCAGAATGCTCCGTATTGTGGTTATCTGTTTCTGCAGGGTGGGGCGGTCACGGAATTTCCACCCGCCGCTGAGGGTGATTCCGGTATTTGCGAGATTCGCAAGTTCCGCAGGTGTCAAGGGATAGGTTCCCCGCTGGTCGTTGAGAATGGAAAGGGGGCCGAGTCGGGCGATCTTGCGCCGTGTTATGGATCGGTAGGCACGTCCGGCGGCGATGCCTGCGAGGTTGCCGGTATTGCCACCGATGAGGATTCGGGGATAACCATCCGCGCCAACCAGATGGTCGCGATAGGGGCCGAGATTATAAAGCCGCAGGCGGTAGCCATGTTCCAGAGCATGCGCCAGGTGATAGGCGCTGGATAGATAGGCGTTGCCGAATTGCCCCTTGGTTCCGGAGGTGATGAGCATGGAGATGAAATGGCAGTGGAATCAAACGGCTTTGGGAGCGGACGATCCTTCATTCGCAACTCTTTGGCGGATGTGGCCGAGCGACTGGCGGTCGAAAAAGGATCTTACCGGACCGAGGAAAGGACGCAGGGGGCGTGCCATGGCCAGCGCTTTATCCAGCGCACGCACCTGTGCCGGATCGAGTCTCGCACGCTTTTCCGCGTCCCGGTTGTGGAATTCTGAAGTGACTTCGGTCATGTGCGCGCGGGTGGCGGCGGCCATTTCGAGGTTTGAGCGCCCTTCCTGCCATGGTTTGATCTCGCTGATGCCGATAAACGCCGCCACTTGTGGCAAAATTCCGGGAAGTTGATCATATTCGATCTCCATCTTACGCCCGGCAGGAATCCGGGCGAACGCATGTTCGTAGCTTTCCCGGAACACGGCGAAGCGGAAGGGCTTGCGGTTGTTGGTTCCGAACTCGACCCGGAATTGGGATTCATAAACATTGTGGAGATTCCGGCGGATGATGATGAAATTTCCGCCCGTGGCGAGAGGGGATGCCAACATCCCGACGGTGCGCGGTGTTTTCCAAACGACCGAACGGACGCGTGCGGGATCGCGCCCAAGTTTGTTCGCCACGGCGAGACCCAAGGCAATCAGGATCTCTTCGTCCGTTCCAGACATACACGCAGCGGCTGCCTCGATATCCAGCGGCGTCGGGGTGAAGGTGGCAGCGAGGTAAAGGGCTGCCAGATGGTGCGGATTGCCGCGTTCCGCTTTTGTGAGGTGTCCGAGGATTTGAGGGAATGAAGACTCCGGTGCACAGACAACGCCCTCGATCCGGTCGAGCTGCGCGGTCAGCACCGTGCTGCCGCTGCGGGGAAGAGAGAGGATAAAGGCGAGCTTGGGCTTCATGGATTGCGAATGGGGGAAGGCATTGCTGTCGCAAGGTAATTCCACGAAGCGTTGATTTGTGCCTCCAAGCCTTCGGATACGGAGGCGGGAAACGACTCGAACAGCCAGCCGATGTCACCGGAGAGTTCATCCGCGGTTGAAATCAATCGGTCGGCGATGCCGAGATCCGTGAGGAAATCACGCATGCGGGCGTTGCGGTGGGAGTGGGAAATGGTCACGAACGGGACACGGAATTTCACGGAAAAAGCGGTGGCGTGAAACGAATTGGTGATCACCAGCTTGGCCCCGCGTATCCAGCCGAGAAATTCCCGCGGACCCGATTCGACGGCGATTTTCGTCCGGCAGGTGAAGACGAAGGAGCCACCTTTTCCGAGCACGACCACAGGCATTTTGAGGGTTTTCGCAAGCCGTTTGACGATGCGGGAGGTGCGTGGGGAGCTTTCCAGTGAGTAGAACGCGATGTATGGGACGTCGATGTTCGGTGCGCGTTCGAGAGAGTTCCAAGTCTCGTCTTCAACGAGGAACACCGGGTCAATGACTTTTGCCACGGGTTTGTCGGTGAGTTCCTGGATCAGTTTGCGGCCGGATTCCTCGCGGACTGAGATCGCGTCGAAGCGCTTCAGGAGTTCACGCACCTCCTCGCGATGCTCGTCCGGCATGATGTCATTGCCCATGCTGGGCGCGTAGGAGACGAGACGGCAGCCTTCCGGCACAAATTTTCCGAAAAAGTATCCCATCACCCCGTTCTGCAGGTTCCAGATCTGATCACTGCCGCAAACGTAGGCTTCGACGTCCGGCAGATCCTGCATCAAGGCGTCGATGGTCGGGTAGCGCTTGGTGAGTGCTAGTTCGCTGGAGAGGAATTCCTCGAAGCGATCAAAACGGTCACGCAGCTTGGTGCGCAGAAGCATGAAAGGCAACGCCTTCACCAATGCCTTGAGCGAACGGATTTTCTCCCTTTCGTATTTCGATACGAAGGTGAAGTCCTGGCGGTAGTAAATGAACCGGGGGTCATGCCCGAGCCGTCGCAGGATGGCCTGCATGGCGTAGGCCTGCAGCATCGCGCCATAATTGTGGCCGAAGTGGTAGGTGAGTAGTCCGGTTTTCATGGTGCCTGATCGAGGGGCGCGTTCATGAGTGATTGGTTTGTCCCTTCAGCTTGCCGCGTAGCGCGCGATAGATTCTGATGGGGAATTTCAGGATGCCCACGCGAGAGGCAGCCAGTGAGTAGCGCATGCGGAGCATTTCCCCTGTGGTCAACGGCGTGGCCGGGGTGATGCGCAGGGCGGCGGGTGACCGATCCGGTTCGCTGTCAAGCGCCGCGATCTGATCGAGGTGGTCTTTCCACATGCCGCCGGGAAAATGGAGGGCAATGCATGCTTCGGTCCGCATGTCATAGCGAACTCCCACCCGGGTGCGCTTGAAATCGTCGATGTGGTAATGGGTGAGATCGGGGAAAAGGTAAGCCATGATTTCCTGATCGGTGTTGTAGTCGGCGGTATGATCAAACAGGCTGCGCGCGAGCATTTCCTCCATGCGGTCGAATGGGAACTCGGAATCCAAATGGTAGAATCCGGAGTTAACACGACGCGGTACCCCTTGGCGCACCCACTCGCGGTCATTTGCCGCACCATAATACCACGACCAGGTTTCCGTGGAGAACACATCCTTGGTCCCTGGCGGATTGAGGTTCGCGGCCTTTCTCAGCCAAACGATGTCCGAGTCGAAATAGAAGTATGGCTTGGGGATCACCATGGGGAGCTGGAGTTTTGTAAAGTAAGCGCCCAAGGATATCAGAGCACGGGTGCGCGGTCGGTCTGCCAACAGTGGTCCAAGGACTGCTTCGCGTTCGGCAGGACCGACGAAATGGTGAGGCATTTCTCTCGCCTCCTCCGATAGCCTCGCGATGTCCGCCTCATCGAGGCTGCCATCGGTGTGGATCTCCAGTTCGTATTCGTCGCCATAATATCGGGCGAAAGAACGGATAGCGGCGCTGCCGACCGGCATGGCCCCCTTATGGATCAGGGTCACCGCGCGGGGGCGCGGACTGACGGTGTCAGAAGGGTTGGACGATTTCATTTTCGATGATCATGCGGTTGCCGGTGAGTTCTTGGAGCTGCCTGATGTAATCGAGGTGCTCGTCGGTGTGCTGGCCGTTGTTGACGAGGCTGTTGATCGTCTTGTCGGAGAACGGCTGGGTTTTGAATTTGAGGTTGAAGCGTTTGACCGTGAAATCGTTGATCCATTTGCGATTGATCGGGGACTCGCGGCGGAACAACTTGAACTTGTAGTTGAGACCCAGAAACAGAGCGGAAATCACCCGATAGACGAGATCCTTCTTTCCGAGTTCCCTGTAAACCGAACCGACGAACAGGCTTCCTAGGTTGGGATACATGTATTCGAGATATTTGTGTCGCTTGGCGTGGAAAAGTTCCATTTCACCGTAGATGCGCTTCGAGTCGCCGGGCTTCGCGGCAAACCAAGCGCGGGCGACGATTCCCTTCATCCTTCCTTGGCGCAGCAGGGAGTCGCGATGTCGCAGCCCCAGTTCGCCGGCCTCCAGCGCCTGCAATTCTCCTTCCGGCGTGATCAACTCGATCTTTGTCAGGACCTTGTCGATGCTATAGCCATAGGCACCGGCGTTCATGAAAACGGCCCCGCCGATGGTTCCCGGAATGCCTTCCAGTCCGGCAAAGCCGTGGATCGAGTGATGCAATGCCAGTCTGGAAAGGTCTGGCAACTTGGCACCCGTTTCTGCGACGATCCAGCCGTTTTCCGCATTGTAACTCATGCCGTTAACCCCTTTCGTGCAAAGAAGGCAGGCGTAATCAGCGTCATCGAGGAACAGCAGGTTGGAGGTTTCACCCACGACCTTGTAAGGGGTGGCATGCCGCACCAGGACGCTCACCGCCTCGTGGAGTTGTTCGACCGTTTCGGGGGAAATCAGCAGGCGGATCGACCCGCCGCTTTTGAACCATGAGAACTCCTTGAGCGCGACATCGGTGGAACACGGGATGCCGCAGCGGCTTAGATCTTGCTGGAGGGAGGATTCGGGCATGGGTGGCTGGTGGTGAAGGGTCGCCGGATCAGACACTTGGAACCTCATTCGGATCATATCCGTAGCGGGCGAAGCAGTCGGCGTAGCGTTTGCGCAAACGGCTGACGGACTCTGGCGAGTCTGCCAGAAGGGTTTGTTTGCGGATGGTCTTGTTTTCCTGTTGTGCCCTCCAAGGTGGCAAGCCGTGCTGCTCGCAAAACTTCGGAAATTCTTGGTCGAAGGTTTCCATGTGCATCAGGGGTTCCATGCGCAACACACCGCTGACGATGGGCAGAAAGGTGGCTTGTGATCGGAAATGGGAATCCGCCGCCCAGTCGGGAATACGGCTGATTCTCTTCACGAACTGTCCGAAATCCATGCCGTGGAAAAAGACCCGGCACCCGGTGATGCGGTTGTAGCGCTGGAAGCCGTGATTGAGGCCGCTGCGCGAGCCGGCGCCCGCGATTTTGTCGAGATAGCAGGAAGTGACGCGGGCGTAGGGATTTCGGACCACACCGAAACTCCGGTATCCCTGATCCTGAAGGGCAAGTGCTTCCTTGAGCGTGATGCGTGGGAAGGAAAAGTGCTGGATGTGGTTGTGGGTGAGAGCCTCGCCCTTCAATGAGCCGGGGTACCCGTTCTCGATGAGATAGCGCCTCACCGTCGAGGTGGCCACCTTCGGGACGGGGTAATAGATCAGTTTGAGCTGCTCGCAGATGATCGGCCTCGGTTGGCGGCGAACCCAGGACTTGGCGATGTTATCCGCCAGCATTTTCAATCTTGAAACCATGGAAGTGTTGGAATTGGAAAGCGTGTGAGCGGTGTTTCCGTTTCAAGGCTGCTGGCGCTTGTACGCGTGCAGGTCCAAGGTGAACTCACGCAACAGCATGGTCGGCTTTGTCGAGGGAATGGCGAATTTCTCACCGGTATGACGCCCCGCAAACTCGCGCAATTCCGGGCATCCGGTTTTCCCGGCAAGGAGGGTGAACTTCTCCGATGCCATCTGCCTTTGGCCCATGATGTCATGCACCTGCGCGGATCTGAGAAGTGCGAGATCGCACACGGGAAGGTTGAAGTGGGTGAACGCGATCTCGGGAGCCAGCCCGGCAAGCTGGTTGAAAACTTCCAACGCCGCCTCGTGGCGACCGGCGCGGAAGTCCTCGCAGCCGACCAGATATGCCTGCGTTTGTTCGCGCGAGGGCAGTTCGACCGGATGCTCGCGGATCCATTGGGTTTCCGAAGACGGGCGTGCTCCACCATCGCCGGAAGACACGGAATGGCCGAGTTTTTGTCGGATTTTGCGGGTCACCAAACTGAATGTCTCCGCCGGACTGGTGTGCCAGAAGCGATCGATCCACTCCGAAAGAGGTGGGTTTTGCGTAGGCAGCCTCGGCTGGCGGAACCATGGATCTAGCGCCCCAAGGCGCGCGCTCACCCGGTGGAGCGTGGCGAACCAGACCGCGGGCGAGAGAGGGTGATAGCTGATGGATGACAAGTTGTGGTTTTTGCGCAGGAAACTGATGCCGCCGGATTCCTCAAGAAACTCGTAAGCTCCCCCGGCCGTCATCGCCTGCACCTGAAGGTTAGGCCCAATCATGAAACCTGCGGTGTCGTCCAGCGCCACATAACCTCCCGGCAGCACGAACATGTCCCACACCATGAGATCGGCCAAGGCGTAGCCCTTGCCGTGGTGGCCGTCGATGTAGAGGAATGAGATTGGCGAATCCCAGTCCGCGAAATGGTCGAGGCTGGGGCCTTGTAGTGTCTGGATCGCCTTGTCGAAGCCATAGAATCCGATGTTGCTGCGGAAGTCGGGCTGGAAGCGCAGGTCGATCGAAGTCATGCGCCGCTGCGGAACCCCCAGCCCTTTGCCAATGCAAACGGTGGACTTTCCGGCGAAGGAGCCGATTTCAACCGCCATTCCTTCTGCGGGAGCGAGTTTTGCGAATTTGTGCAGCGATTCCGCCGCTGGTAACAGTAACCATCCACGGATGCTGTTCCAATACTCCATTTCACGCGGATCCAAAAAGCTGAGGGATGTGTTCACGGTGTGTTTCTCGTTGTTTTGACGTTTTTGGGAAAGGATGGGTGGGGCGTTTTATGGAGGGCATGCCTCGGTAGATCGCAGGCGTTTTTTTACCCTTGCGCGAATCCGTTGAATCGGATGGTCGATGAAGCGGATTACGAAGTACGAAGCAAGGAAGCATAGAGGAAGCGAAGTGCACATGACAAGAAAACCGTCGAGGTGAAACCCCCTCTGCGGTGTGCCAAAGAGGATCATTGAAGCGGCGAGTCCCGCCGGATAATGGAAAAGGTAAATAGGATAGCTATAGTCTCCTATTATTGTGTCAACTTTTTTGGGGAAAGGGAAAGGAACGCCGTCTGCCAATGCGAAGATAAGGGCAAAGTTCAGCAGAAGATTGAAGTGGTAGCAAATGTGACCGATGGCCTCATTCAGGCCTAGCAAGACAACGAGACATCCTGAGAAGCAGTTCAACAGAAACAGGGCGACCACAAGCCCAAGACCCATGCGCGTTTTGAGCCAGCTAATGTGCACTTCCATGACGTCGCGGAAGTGGTATAGAATGGCTCCTGCGGCAAACGGAAGGGATCCAGCCATTACCGCAGAATAGCGGTAGCTGTTTTCCAATTCAAACCAATGGGTCGCGGAAATGTATGCCACGCTCATGCCGGCCCATGTCAGCGTGCGTAGTTTGGTTTTGGAGAGGCCGATTGCGATCAGTGCGTAGAAAAGGATCTCAACAGTGAGTGCCCACGTTGGCGGAGATAGGCGGGGATTGATCTGCATCGGGATGACATTCAGATAAACCATCGTGAGGTTTTGCAGCCAGATTGCAGCATCACCCGGGATACCCATATTGTAGTTGAATTCGTGCGTGGCCGACTGGCCGGCAAAGAACAGTATAGGCACAACGAACGCACAGAGAACCCAGTAAGTGGGATAAAGGCGCAGAAAACGGTTGGCCCCAAATGCCCGAATTCCAGCCAAATCATAACCGTAGTTGCGTGACATGATGTGTGTCATCAGGTAGCCGCTGAGGATAAAGAAGCCATGCACTGCATATTGTCCGATCACCGTGATCGACATCAAGTGGGAGGCGACGACGAAAAGCGCTAGCAGAGTTCTGTAGATGCCGAACAAAGTAAGAAGGAATATGGTTTAGTTTGCCGGAGACGGCACCGGCTGAATTCCGGCGTGCTTTGGTTGGACGTTCCTGCGAAGCCTGTTGAGTGAGCGCAGGAAAAGTGCCAGTGCAGCGGTTGAGATGAGACCACCAACGATCAGTTCCAGCCATGAGGGCATCGAAACCGGCTTGTCAAAGGCTACCCATGTTAGAAGCGGCGTTGCTGGAAACAGATGAATGAGTATTCCGCCTGATATCACCAATGTCATCGCCACGAACGTCCAGAGCGCGATGGAGCCAGCAAGTGCTGACGGTTTACAGCCCACTTCCTTGGCGCCGCGAAAATAGGCGTAAGCGCCCATGACCAAAGGTAATAGTGCCATCACCGCTGCCAGCCCGGCGATGCCATATTGCAGGAAAGCGAGGATGCAGAGTCCAACCGCAATAATTGCGCGCGCAAACGCGACGATTACGGACTTGCCCATTTTGCCTGCTACCAGCAAAGGCGTCTGGAGAAGCCCGCAGACCGGCATGGTGATCGTTGCCACTGCGAACCAGGCCGTAGCCACCGGCCCGGCGTAGAATTCCGGCTTTGCCAACAGTTCCACCGCCGTCCGGTTCATGCATAGTATGATCCCGGATATGCCCAGGCCTGACGCCACGGTGAGCAGTCCTACATCCGCGTATTTTGCGATGAATTTCTCCCGATCTCCCTGGATGAACATTTTCTGGAGCGCGGGGTAGAAGGACTGATAATTGCGTTTTCCCAAGCTTACCAAGACCGTGGAGACCTTGATGGAGATTGTGTAAATGGGAACCAGCGCGAGCCCTCCCATTTTGCTCAGAACCATCACCGGAAGCGATTTGACCACAACATCGAGAAATCCAACGCCAAATACTCCGAAACTGAAGGTGAACAGCGAGCGAAAGCGATCCCAGCGGAGACCGCTGGAGTCCCAGCCGAGCTTTGGTTCGCTTTGGGCGAGCAGCCACCAGTTGAGCAGCCAGACAACGACCAATGTGGCGACCTTCGACCAGAAGATCGCGTAGAGACCCAAGCCGTTGACGACCAGCGCCGCGAAGACAATCAGCTCGACCCAAAAGATGATCGCCTGCCGCAGCGGCACCCAATGGAAGCGCTCCTGAGCGGTGAGTATCCCCTCGGCTCCTTGGAAAGGCAGCTTGATGCCTTGAACCATCACGATGCCGGTGAACAGAAACAACGCCTGTTTTTTGTCGGGGAAATCCGCCGCCATAACCGACATGAACAGGGGCATGAGGGCAAGCCCCAACAGGATCACGATAAGACCTTGCACACTTAGGACGACCCGGGAAAGCGTCCACCAGCGGTCGATTTCCACCTTGTCTTTCGCGACGATGCCATCTGCCATCTTGCGTCCGGTGGCGAAACCTAGACCTAGCTCCATGAATGCGAGATAGCCGCCGACTGCGGAAAGCACTGCCCACAGGCCAAGCTCCTGCTTGGTTAGGAAATGTACCGCCAACGGGATTGAAATGAGGCCTGTAACCGTCGTGGAAATAAAAGCGAGATAGGATGCGGCAGTATTTTTGGCCGCTTTGCTTCCGCGTAGTCGTTTGAGATGCTTGTTCACAAAAAGTGGATATCCTTTCATCTACCAGCCAATAGCCTGATCTCGTTTTGGAAATCGGTGCCAAACGAAGCGTTAGAGTATCGTGCGGATTGATCGATGAGGGAAATGCCCAAAGCAATCCGGCTTGCCTGATCCATTTCGGCGTAGTGCTGGATTAGCGAGGCACATTCTGTGGCTTCGAGCCGCCGCATGAGTTTGAGCAACCCGTCGGTGATCTCCGAAGCTGGAGTGGATGCTGCGGCGACCACCGGGCAGCCCTGTCTCATCGCTTCAACAATGGGATAGCCGAAACCCTCACAACGACTGCAAAAGAGCAAACAGGTGGCGAGGCGATAAAGAGCATCCCTTTCACAGGCACTGACCCGGGGAAGAAGTTTGATATCGTCTGCCCATGCATTGGGAATGTGGCGCCTGACTGCGGCTTCATTGTCGACGCCCATCAGGACCAGAGGAAGAGATCCACCGTTGTTGCGATAGGATGCGTATCCGGCAAGCGCAACATCTAGCGCCTTGCGAGGACCGGTGATACCGAAGGCGAGGATGAAGTCCCTGTTCGGGATTGAAAAAGGCTCAATGATTTTTTCCGCTTCGGCAGGCATCGTGGTCTTTCCAGTCACTTGGTTGTAGATTGGAGCCGAGATGCGTTTGCGACAGAATGGGAATTTGCGAAGCATTTCCTCCCGGGTTGCCATGGTTATTGGTACGATTCTGGATGCGCAGCATGCGGCCGTGAGGAGATTCCAAAAATGGCGAAACCATGCCTTGCCAAAAAATCGGTATCCACAGTCCGGACGCAAGCCACATAGATCGTGAATCACAACCAAGGTCGGAATCCGGTCCGGGGTGAAGCACGGCACCTGCTGATACGGTGCGATGAATACCTCACATGGGTCGCGCCGCATCATCATGGGAAGAATCCGCTGGTTCCAACGGAATAGATCTCCAAGTAGCTTTTCGGGCTGCGATGGTGTTGGAGCATAGACCACATCACATGGGCTATCCGACCCTTCATAGCGCGACAGATCCGAGCCATCTTCCCGGCGCGGCGCGTAAAGGGTAATGCGGAAGCCCAAAGGCAAAAGGGCGGCGATCAGCTCATGTGTGTAGGTCCCGATGCTCGTCTGGGGCCCGATCAAGCGGAACGCATCAATACCGATATGAATCGATTTCATTGCTCTTGCGATTCGTTTCGTGAATCCGTGAAGGAGAGAGATGCCTCGAGAAATGCTTTTGATTCCTGGATCCAGTGTGCGGGAACTTCCGGGATTTGCCCTCCTCCTTTTTCCAAGAGGCCAAGGACTTCGGAATTCAAAGAGGAACGTTCGAACAGCCTGAAGCCTTGGCCGGTTTTCTCGAGCGCAAGCCTTACCTTTTGGTTCGTGCTCTCGTTGTTCACGAGGATGAACGGTTTGCCATATTTAATCGAATACAGGGTTCCGTGCAGACCGCTGATTACTGTTGCCTCTGCTCCCCGGATGAGATCGACCCAGTCAAACGGATGGAGGCTGCGTAGTTTCAGATCCGCCCATCGGCAACGAGCCGCCGCGCTAACCAACAAAAGGCCACGCTTTTTGCAATAGGCGGAGAGTGCGGGACCGAGAACATCTCCGACTGATGCACCGTAAACTACCACATAAGGTTGTTTGGGGCGTTTCTTGACTCGTGGTGGCGGGTCGTCTCCCAGCCAGGTGGGATCGACCACCAAAGTGGCATCGCGGGCAGTGGCTCTTGATACCAAACGGTGGGTCGTTCGGTCTCTCACGCCGAGAGCGGTGAAGCGTTTCAGTCCATGCACGAAGTCCGGCAAATCCGCTTCGACATCCGCCTTGCCGCAGCTTGCCGCGTAGGTGGCGAATGGGGTTTGGCTTTGTTCCGGCAATGCTCCGAAGTAAGCGGGGTCACGGCCGAAATCCGGGTTTTGGAAATCAAGAACCACATCGCTTCCGACCAAGATACCGCGGTAGCTTGTCCACGGCACTTTCGCCGTATCCGTGGTGAAGGGGTCGCGGCAAAGGCTGTCCGCGATTCCGCGGAATGGTGCCCGTTTTGCTCTCCAGTGAATCCAGTGCTTCAAAGAGCTCAAGTTGGTGATGGGTCTGCTTTGCTTATTGTGTTCGACGTGAGTTGAGTGGAGATAATTGATTGCAAATGCTTCCACACCGAGTTTTTTTACGGCCTCCCTAAGGTGCCAAGCTTGCATGAAGGCACCGTAGTTGGGGCCATTGTGGAATGTGAGTATGCCGACGGGTTGGGACATGAATCAGGGTTGCTGGGGCTTGCGGTTACGTTACTAACGTTAAGAATCGAGGGCACGGATGATGCGCGCGGGATTGCCTGCGGCGAGCGTCATCGGAGGCACATTCTTGGTGACGACACTGCCAGTGCCGATCACGGCTCCCCGCCCAATTGTGACACCTTTGAGAATGATGCTGCGTGGCGCGATCCAAGCGTTGTCTCCGATTATCACTGGTACAGCCGCAATGCCGTCCCAAACTTTGAGACACTTCCGGCGATTGGCTACATCCTGTTTGCGAATATCAAGATCAAGTGAGTGACCGTCATTGTCGGATATGTAACATCCTTCACCAATGAGGACGTCGTTGCCGATCTCGACGTAATCGGCTGCTAGAACCATGGTTCCCGCAGCAATGAAACAGCGATTGCCTACGGTGATTTGTGATTCCGGAAGGCGCACCGCGAAATTGTTCTTCAGGTTTCAATCCTCTCCAAAATGTATCGAACCATCACCGGTAAAATCGAGATTTCCGTAGATCGCCCTCGTTCCTTTGCCGATGCGCAAGGTGCCATTGGCAAGTCGGGTATTGATTTTTTTTGCCGAGCGATTCGTTGCTGGCGTATCATTTTGAAAATTCGTCCGAGCATATGGCGATCAGGTAGGAACAACCGGAAAGTTCCAGCGTGTGATTTCTGATCCGGCGCGGCGCAGCGACACAGGAATCAGTGCATTTTGGGCAGGATAGCCACAGCCAATCAACATGATGACCCGCTCATATTCCGGGATGGTGACGGCTTTGCGTAGTTCGCGGTCGCGCTCGTTGTTGACCGACCAATTCAGGGACACCGCACCAAGACCTTGGGTATGGAGGGCGAGGAGGAGGAGCATGGAGAACATGCCACCGTCGATCCATCCCTGATAGCGTTCAGCGGTGCCGGTAAAGTAGCGGAGATCCGAGGTGACGATGATCACCATGGGGATCCGGTGCCCGAAGCCGCGGTTGCCGGATTGGAAGGAGAGAGCGCGCTGGGCGTCGGCACCGGTGAAGACATGGACGCGGGCTGTCTGGCGGTTGCAGACGGAGGGAGAGCGCATCGCGAGATCAACGGCTGCCATGATCGTTTCGCGGGACGGGGTGCGAGCCGCATCGAAGCTGCGGACGCTGGCGCGTGAACGGACAACGCGCTCGAAAGCGTCCGCGTCACCAGGAGCGACCGGGGTGAAGGGACGACTACCACCGTCGCCCGGCGTGGCATTTTCCCAGAGATCGCGGCAGTTGTCCGGGAGGATCTCGCTTATGTCGTGCCCCAGCGCGGCATGGCGCTCGTGGTATTCCCGCAGAGTCGCCCGGGCGGCGGCGAGCTGACCGGAATCGCAGCGTGCGGCGCAGGGATGCTTCTCCATGGCGCGCATCGACCGGACAAGTCCGCGCACCACATCCTTGCCGAAGCCTGGTCGGAAGTCCTGCATGGTGAGACCTTTCTCGATGACGTGGTATTGGCGAACGATGTCGCCCTCGATGCGGGCGACAGCGGCTGCGGGGCCGAGCTTGCCCGGTGAGATGGAATCCCGGAAACGCTTCGCGTCGAGATAGCATTGCCGGTAGAAAGCGTAGCGGGTGCGCAGGGATTTGAGGAATGATTTCACGATGGGATGTGACGCGGTGCGGCTACCGAAAAGAATTTAACCGCAGATGGACGCGGATACACGCAGATGGAAGAAAGAAATTTGAAACCCAATTTAGATCCGTAGAAACATATTTGTGCTCATAATACATTTTTCGATGGCGGACTAGGTGGTCAGGGAGCAGCGGGGCGGGACGTTACGGATGCGGTGGAGGTGGCGGGCGGAGATTGCGAGGGAGAAGGTAATTAAAACGATGCCGGTGATCCACTCACGGACGGCGGGCAGGAGGGTGGGGCGATGGAAGAGGAGGGTCTCGGTCTTCGGGGCTTCGGGCTGGAGGCACCAGAGCGCCGCAGTGATCAGGATGAGAAGATAGGCAGCTAGCTGGGCTGCACCGCTGCCGCAGAGCGTGCGCAAGGGGAAACCGCAGTTGCGGGAGCCTCGGACGGCGGCGTAGGCGCCCATGAGGAGGGAAGGAATGACCGCGAATACGGCGGCCATGCCGGTGATGCCGTGGCTCTTGTAGGCACACCAGCCGAGGGCGGCGGCGATGGGTACGGTGAGAAGGGAGGCGAGGGAGGATTTTCCCATGTCGCCGGAGTGCTGGAGGAGGTGCGTGAAGGTTCTGCCGTAGGGGAGGATGAGGGCGGCGACGGCGAACCAGAGATTGGCATGATCACCCACGAAGAAATCGGGTGCAGCAAGCCAGGACAGGAGGGTGCGGTTGCCTGCGAGAACGATGGCCGCTACGAGCAGTCCGAGCGAGAGGGTAAGTCCCTGGACTTCCCGGAACTGATGTGCGAAGTGCTCCCGGCGGTTCTCCACGATCTGCGCCTGCATGGCCGGGTAGAACGCCATGGTGGTGCGATGGGTGAGGTTACCAAGGAGTTCCGGGATGCGGGTTGAGAAGGTGTAAACGGGGACCAGAGCTAAGCCGCCGAAGCGCCCGAGAATGATGGAGGGGAGGGTTTGGGTGAAGGCTTGGCTGAGGCCGATGAGCGCAATGGAGCCGCTGTAGCGGAAGAGATCAAGCGCCCGCCCAAGGGTGAACCCCGCCCTTGCGAAGCGGACTTTCACAGGTCCGGAGTGGACGGCGAATAGCATCAATGCCCAACCGGCGAGATGCCCGGCGATCATGGCGAGAAAGTAGGATTTCACGCCGTAGCCTGCGTGGAGAAAAAACGCGAAAACCGCCAATTGGAAGACCGGACTGAGACATTGGGAGGCTGGCACCCAAGCATACCGCTGTTGGGCAAGCAGTAAGCCCGGATACGCACGCATCGGCAAGGAGACGGCTGCGCTCAAGGTGGCGGCAGCATAGAGCCAGAGGGCGTCTCCGTACTGGGTAGATGTGATACCGAACCAAGCGAGCCAAAGCGGCCACACCAGTGCGGCGACAGCCAGAAGTAGGATGCCCTGCGAACCGAGGACGACCATGGACAGGGTCCACCAGGCATTGGTTTCCTTGTGATCCCCGGCGGCAATGGGATCCGCGATCTTCCGCCCTACGGCGGAACCGACGCCGAGATCCATCCACACGAGGTAGGAAACGATCTGGGTGACAAGCGTCCATAAGGCGATTTGTTCCTTGCCAAGATAAGCGACGGCAAGGGGGATGGAAACGAGGCCGCAGACGGAGTTCGCGGCGAAGGCGGTGTAGGAAAACCCCGCGATCCGCGCCGCCCGGCTGCGGAGTAGCTGCCTGAGGGTGAGCATTTGGGATAGGGTAGGGACGATCCCGCCGTGGTCGTCCGTGGTTCTCAGCGAATGATGAATCGAAGAGGAAGATTTAGCCTCCGGCGGAAGAAGGTGAAGTGGGCGGAGGGCGGCGCCTCACGCCCTACCGGGAAGTGCCCGCACCGGCTGCACCGCAGCCTCGTTTGCCTCAAGCTGTTGCTGATAGGCGAACTCCCTCGCCTCCGCATAGCGGATATTCCAAAGCATTTTCAGGAACCCGGCCATGATGATCACACGTGGAAATCCGAAGCGGTAATCACCGAAGACCAGCATGGCGTAGAAGGGATAGATCAGGAAGGGGACGCATACGAAGAGGACAAATCCCCATTCCGGACGTCCCCGGAAATATTGGATATGACTCCAAGCATGACGCCAGAATACGCCCAGAAGGATTAGGACGGCTAGAAGTCCCACATATCCCGTCATCCGGATCGTTTGGACATGGAAGCCATGATAGCTGCCGCGCCGCATCAGGACCTCTTGGTTGTCGAGGCCACGCGCGGCCCGCTTGTCACCGAATGCGGAGTCGATCATGGCGTCCATCTCGTCCTTTCGCATGCCGAAGCCGTCGCCAAGCATCTTGTTGAAGATGTAGCGGTCGGTGGTGAGTGCCAGCATCCACATTTCCACCCGCCACTCAGTACTGCTTTCCGCGTTTTCTGCCACTTGTTCATCCACGAGTCCTGGGATGGGCAGCACGGAAAGGATGCGCTGACCCGCTTTGGGGAGTTTGTCTGTGCCGATAAAGAAAAGCACGCAGATGGCGATGACCCCAAGAGCGATGGAGGCAAAGACATCTGCGAAGCGGCGACGGATCAGAGAACACACAATGAAGTAGACGCCCAAGAGGCCCATGGAGGAGCGATAACCGCTGATCATGACCGAGAAGACCGCAATGAACATCATGGAAAAACCAAGTATGTTGAGCGGGTTCAGGGTGGATAGCGGGCGGAAGAGGGTGAAAGCGGCCTGCCCAAGATCTTCACCGACCGTTTTACCCTCGGTTGTTCTTCCCTCCGCCACATCGGCACCTACACCGGACTGGGCCACGGTAAACGAAAAACCGGAATAGAACTGAATGCCGATGGCAGCGAATGCGGGAATAAAAGTCCCAATCAGGACGGTAGTTCCATCGAAAAAGGCGCAGCTGATCATCACAATGACGGCGATACGGAACATCCGCATGTCCGTCCGAACCATGGAGAGCATCACATAGCAGGCGATCGCAAAGCCGTGGGTGATGTAAGGCTTGCCTCCGACCATGCCATCGCCGCCGCCACCGAATACCGAGAGGCCGACAGGATTGCGGAGGAAGGCCTGCGCCAGCATGGCGATGTGGAGCAGGATCACAAGATCCATGGAGTTCCACCTCCAGGTAAACTCGTTGGTTCTGCGCATGGCAAAGCGGAGGGTGAAGATGCCGCCTGTGATCATCATTCCCAGCCACCAGGGAGGTACCGATCCGGGCAAGAAATTCAGGCCGCCGTTCAAGACCGCACCGGCGGCGATGAGCAGCCAGATATTTTTGCCCAGCGCAAGGACGAAGACCACACCCGAGATACCCACCACCCAGAGGATCGCCACGGTCTGCGCAGTCGCAGCAGCCACGCCGAGATACACGGCGGCGATCGCCGAGAGAATGACGACGATGATGACCTTGAGTTTTTGGAAGTCCATGGAGGAAGAAAGGTGGAAAACTTTAAATTTTAAATTGCCTGATGGCTATGAGGTCTGGCTTTGCAGGTTTTGTATTGTTCGCTATGCTAACAGGTCGTTTTAAACTCTAAGGAAGTCGCGTCGCGTAAAGGGCTTTGCACCACGTGAGTCGGTGTTTCGGTGGGAGAAGAGAGAAAGATGCGGTGCGTCGCGGCTGGTTTTTTCGCTTTTACGGAAACACCGTGCAGCCTCCGGCGGGTGAAGGGAATCAGGGCGGATCGGGCCGAGTCCGCCCTACCTTTTGGATGGCTTCGCCCCAAGTCCAAAATGACTACAGGCCTTCGTCATTTTTGCCCTACCGATTCAGGTGGCTGGGAGGAGGCTTTCCGCGAAGGGGATGGAGCTGGCGGTGAGGAGGGAGGCGTTGCGCCAGCCGGATTTTCCGTAGGCGAGGGGTTCGAGGGAAGGCCAGTTGAGAAGGGTGGCTCCGGCGGCGCGGATGATGGCGTGGGCGGCGGCGGTGTCCCATTCCATGGTGGGGACATCGCGCAGGTAGGCATCGGCCTCGCCGGCGGCGATGAGGCAGAATTTGAGGGAGCTGCCGATGCTGAGGCAGGAGGCATCGGGAAAACGGGCGAGGAGGGCGGTGACTTCCGGGCCGGCGTGATCGCGGCTGGCGACGATGCGGAGGGGATGGGCGGGGGCGGAGGCCTTGATGGCGACAGGTTCGGCATCGCCTTTGGAATGCCATGCCCCTTCCCCCTCGGCAGCCCAATAGGTTTCCCCCAAGGCCGGGGCGTAAACGACCCCGAGGATGGGCACGCCGTTCTCGATGAGGGCGATGTTTACGGTGAAACTGCCGCGTTTTTGGATGAATTCCTTGGTGCCGTCGAGCGGATCGACCAGCCAGAAGCGGTTGCCGAGGGTGGAGGGATCGGGGAGTTCGCCTTCCTCGGAGATGACGGGGATCTCCGGGTAGCGAGCGTTGAGCGCGTCGAGGATGAGGTGATGGGCGGCGAGATCCGCCTGGGTGAGAGGTGAATCATCGGCCTTATGATCGACGGGGATCTCTTTTCCGTAGTGGGTGAGGATGGCTTGGCCGGCGGCGCGGGCGGTTTCTAGAATGTGGGGGATCATGGTTGTTCGGGGATCGGGGGTCGGGGGGTGGTAGGGCGGACTCGGCTCGATCCTCCCACTTATCCGCCGGATGGCGGCAAGGGCTTAGCGTGGAACGGGAGTGTCCTTGGGAAGAGAAAGAATTAGCCTCCGGCGGAAGAAGGTGATCAGGGCGGATCGGGCCGAGTCCGCCCTACCGGTTGGATGGCTTCGCCCCAAGTCCAAAATGACTACAGGCCTTCGTCATTTTTGCCCTACCCTTTGGTAGATTTTAAGGAGCAGTTCCGCGGTGCGGGCTGGTTGGAGGAGGTGGCGGCATTTCTCCTGATCCGTGGCTCCCATGCGGAGGGAGGTTTCGCGGTCGGCGGTGGCGGCGAGGACGCCTTGGATGAGGGCTTGTATATCGCCGGGGGAGTGGATGTAGCCGGATTTCCCGTGGGTGATGTATTGGGTCTGGCCGCCTTCGAGAGTAGTGACGACGGGCAGGCCGATGACGCGGGCTTCCTTTACGGCGTTGGGCGAGGTGTCGGCGCGGGTGGGGTGGACGAGGCACCATGCCCGCGAGAGGGCCTGTAGGACTTCGGCGCGCGGGCGGTGACCGTGGAAATGGATGTTCGGCGGGTGGTTTCCCTTAGTGAAGCATTTTTCCCCAGCGCCGTAGATGTGCAGGGCGACACCGGAGAGCTGCGGATCGGTGAATGCGGTGAGGAGGGTATCGACGCCTTTCAGGCGAGTGAGGGAGCCAAGAAAGACGGCGGCAGGTTTCTCGGGAATCTGCCGTTCGATGTCGAAGCAGGCGGGGTCGGCACCGTATTCGAGCAGATCTATGGAGGCGGCGGGTGCGAGTTTCCGCAAGTGATCGGCTCCCCACGGGGACTCAACGGTGAGATGTTTTGCTTTCGCAAGGACGGCTCTTTCCGCAGCGGCTTGGATTCGTGTGAGCAGCGGCATGGGACTCGCCGCGCAGTAGGCGGTAAGGATGCCTTGGAGGGAAATGAGGGAGCGTCCTCGGAAATCGTTGGCGGCGAGGGCGTATCCCTGCTCGGTGCCCCAGGCGTGGAAGAGGACGGGCTGAAGTTTCCGCACGAGGGCGGCGATGAGGCGTCGCTCGCGGTGGAAGCGGGTGAACATTTCCACGGAAAGTTTACCGCGTGGGAGGAGGTGGAAGGTTTGGTTGAGGTGGCGGATTTCGCGGTATTTGGAAACGAGCTTGGTGCAGGTAATCCAGTGGAAATCGAAGCCAGGGACGGCGGATAGTTCTTGGGCGAGGGGGGTGAGCCAGGTGGCGTGATGACCTGCGGTGCCGCCCTCCATGCCGGGGAGGCAATGGACGGGAAAATCGGCGGCAAGGACGACGCGCATGGGTGGGGGAGCTGAAATTTCAAATTTTAAACTTCAAACTTCAAGGGAGAAGAAAATCAGGTTTCCGCAGGCTGGCGAACGATACGGGCGGGGTTTCCGGCGGCGATGGATCCCGCGGTGATTTTACCTGTGACGACGGAGGATGCGCCGATTACAGTATGATCGCCAATTTCCGCGCCTTTTAGGACGGTGGTGTTGGCTCCTAGAAAGACGGCTTTTCCGATGGAGATGGGCGAGACACGGATGGGATTTTCGGAGCCGAGCGGAATCTCGTGCATGTCGGAATCGCAGATCAATGAGCCAGCGCCGATGAGGGAGGACTCGCCGATGGTGATTTTTTCATAGGCGATGATGCGGGAGGAAGAGATGCCGCAGTTCTCGTGAAGGTCGATGAGGGCGGAGGGGCCTGCATAAAGGACGGTGCGGCGTCCGTCGTTGTGGGCGTTTGCCCAGCCTGCCGCGTTGATGGTGACTCCCGGGCCGATGCGGATGGTGGCTCCCGGTTTAAGGACGATTCGAGGAAAGCCGTGGATCAGTGCGGTGGGGTGAACCTCCGCGCCAAAGCAGCGGCACCAGATACGCCCGACGAGGCGGATAGCGCTGAGGGCGAGGTCTTTCATGGTTCGCGGCTCTCAGAGATAACGTGCCTTGAATTCACGCGCGAGGAAGGCGGCCTTGCCGAGCGCCGAGTTGGTCTTGCGGAAGCGGGCGAGTTGGCGAAGCAGCTCCGTATCTGCGTCGGCGCGTTGGGCGAAGCGGGCGGAACAGAGATCGTAGAGTTGGCGGTCGTGGCGGTTGTGCTCCTCGATGGCGCGTAATGTTTCGGAATCGGGTTGGGTGGTAGTGCCGGGGTTGTGGCCGACTTTCCTCCGGAGATAAAAAGGTGATTTCCATCCGAGGTCGCGGGCCAGAAGCAGGAGGCCTTCGTCGAAGCGTTCGCTGGGGATAATGGCGGCGAAGAGCGTTTCGAGGTTCGAGAGAGCGAGGACGAGCGTTTCATCAGTGACTTTGCCGTGGTGGAAGTCCCCGACACCCGCCAACATGCGGGTCATGCCATCGGAAAGCTCGCCGGAGAGGCCGGAGGAAACGTATTCTGCAAGGGTGAGGGATTTTGCCTCGCGGTGCAGGTAGTGGGTGGGATCGTAGAGGGCGTGGCGGTAGTGGGAGAGGAGGCGCGGAATCGGATCGCGCAGGCAGGTGACGTAGCGCAACGAGGGGATGAATTCGTGGAGACCGACGCTGAAATGACCCATGACCACAGAGGCGCCTTGCGCTTCGATGCGCGCCGCCAGTTCGGCGGACGGCGGGCCTTCGGTATCGTGGTGAATGAAAATTTTCTCCCGTGGATACTGGTGGGAGATCACCTTATGCAGCGTCGTCCCGGCAGTCTTGGGGATGTGCACGAAGGCGAGCATGGGAGGCGGGAGTAGGGAGAATTTCAGATGGTAGGGACGATCCGGCCCGGTCGTCCGTGGATTTCAGCGAATAGGAAATCGAATACGAAGAGGAAGATTTAGCCTCTGGCGGGAAAAGTGAAGTGGGCGGAGGGCGGCGCCTCAGCCCTACCTTTGACAAATGGGGAAGCGAAGAGGAAGAGGGAGATTTAGCCTCCGGCGGGAGAAGTGAGCTAGGGCGGAGGGCGGCGCCTCTGCCCTACCGGTCGTCCGTGATTCCCGCCGGATGGCGGAAAACAGAAATTCTATACCTCCTCAGCTTGGATACGGATGGCCTCGAGATGATGCGGCGAGATGAACAATCCTGCTGCTACAACGGCATCGAGCGCACGGCTCGCGGATGAA
>CAMBTP010000023.1 GCA_945870855.1 Prosthecobacter debontii | reverse complement strand
CCGCTCCCTACGCCTCCACTACATCCACCCCTGCGGAAAAGCTTGTCAAAATATCATCAAACAACCAAAAAACAACCAACCGCCGGGTGTCATGAATGATGGCGCAACGACTTAACCTCTCCGGTGTCATTTTTCATTGGCGCAACACGCAGGGCTAGGGCGGATTTTTGCACGGAGAACCGCCAGACGGTTTTTCCTGTCGGCGGCATAACGCTTATGGATTGAAATATTGTGTGCATCGGGCATGATGGCGCAGGAATCCTGACTGTTCGTTTTACGCTCAGAAAGGGCATCATTCGCTCGATCGGCGCGGGATATTGGAGGAAGCAGCGACAATTTTATGAAAAAACAAACCATTCAGTATAACGAGGAACCGGTGGACGACGGTTGGAAGTTCGACCCCAAAGCGAGTCCTCTGGAAGCGGGGCAACGCCGTGCCATCGGCCTTCCGGAGAAAAATTCTCCCGGAACCCCATACCAGCGGACCGAATCCAGCGGGCAAGTGGTGGTGCGGGCAGGGCGGGGCGGGGCCAGACCCGGAGCCGGTCGCACGACCAGAAACCACGTCCGCTTGCAACTGCTGATACCACCCGCGACACGCGCGAAGATCGAGAAGATCGCAGCCCGCGATCACATCACTCTTTCCGAAGCAGTTAGTCGCGCAGTCGCCAACGCATGACCGCCGGATGGGCTCGCGCCATGATCCCAAAACGATACCGAACCCTGTTTCCAGCCGCCGGGCAGCGAGGGCGCAGCCCGGAACACGCGAGGGCGCGTATGCTCCCCGTCACGGAGATGAGGATGGCTGTGATCCTGCGGGCTGCGGTGGCTCGGGTGGGATGAGCTGTGGTAGGACTTTGACCAGAAGCCGATCGCCCGGCTTGGCAGGGGCACCGATGAAGACCATGTCCCGTCCGGTTGCCTGGCTGAACAGGCGTGTTTCAAAAAGGACTGCGCCCTTTAGATCACCGATCAGGAAGGGAATGAATCCGCCGTTTTCCGAGACGTTTGATTTAACGAGACTCATCCCGCCTCTAGGTAACTTGCTGGCTTGGTCGGCGAATTTGACCTGTAGCTCGGCGCTGGAAAAATTAATGACGCGGATGGTGCCGGGCGGGAAGACATCGAGTGCATCATTCACGCCGTAGAGCCTCAGGGGCAATCCGGCGGCGTTCGGTGCTGGATTCACCAGAAACAACATCCGCCGGGCACCCGCAATGAGAGGAGCCTTGCCCACCAGCTTGTAGGTGATTGCTCCATCCTCGGCCGTGATATGTTCATACAGTTCCAAAGTATTTCCATCCCTCAATGGATAGAGCTGCGAGCGGTTGCCGGGAAAGAACTCCAGCGGCAGGTAGCTTTTCCCATCCCGATAGAATAGTTCCGGGTAGGTTAGCTTTTCCCATACGGCACAAGAGAATTGGATCGATCCCGAATGAGCGGGACTCTTCTCCTTCGCTTGCAGTGCGACCGGGAGGGCGAAGGAAAAAAGGGCGAAAAGCAGACGCAGGAGTGATTGGGTTTTCATCGGGAGATGGGGATCAAACTTCATTCGGACTCAACCAGCGGAAACGGATGATTTTAAAACGGCGGCCGAATAATTGGTTCATGGCGTTGAGTGTGGTGCCGGAGGAGGATGCTTCGTCCCACGGTTCGTTGTTCGCGGCATCCGTGACGGGATCCAGGTATTCCGGGAAGCGCTGGACCACCGCCTCGCAGGTGGCCCGCGCGAGAATTTGCGTGCCGTCCTTGGAGCGGGCCTCGCCGTAGCCGCGGATGCGGAAGCTGTCGGAGCGCGCGGCCAGACGCGGGGCGAGCGGAAGCAGCAAATCCGCTTGGGTGATGTCCCCGGGGATGCCCGTGGTGACCATGGTGCCAGAGCCGAGGACGGGAGGACTATTGAAACCACTGGGATCATAAATCGGAGCGGTGCCCCCAGCCGCCGCCCGGGATGCAGCATTGATCCCGCTGCCTCTTGCAGCTTCCAGATCGAGAGCCGCTTGCAGGGCTCCGGTATAGGATTGGGTCGCATCGACCGTGCCCATCTTATGGTTGATGAAATCCGACAGGCTCATGAATGGCCCGCGGAGTTTTACCTGAGCCACGATCCCCTTGGCGAGAGCGCTGACTTGCGCGTCGCTCAGACGGGAAAACCCAGACCATTGCGGTTTGGCTCCGGCGGGTTTGACAGGGGAGTCGCTCGATGGAAAGGGGCTGCCGGAACTTCCGTCCGAGCCGCCGTTTTGCGCGAAGTCCACCGCCAGGTTGCGATTGGCCCGCAGGAAGGCGGTCCATGCGGCGACCGATGTGGAATTTACGTTGAAGGCTCCGTCAATCAGGCTGTAGGCGGCCATCTTTTTGTAGCCATCATTCGCCGCGAGTTCCGCAGTGACGGCAGCGGCGGTCTTACCCAGCGGGAGATAAGGGCGCAGGACTGGACTGGCCTGCGCGGTGGTGTGATCGGCGGAGAAGAACTTGGTCAGCGTGTCGGTAAGGCTCCCAGTCGCCGAGTATCCGCTGCCGCCAATGGTGAAGGCCGGTGCGATGCCGGACAGGGTGTAGCGGTCGAACAGGGCGTCGTTGATCAGCCAGGAAAAATCCTGTGCCACGTTGTCCCCGCTAAAAGTTTGTAGGACTTGTCCGTAAGCCGAACTCGGTGGGATCAAGGGACTCGACCAAGAGTTTCCCACCGCTTGAAATGGATCCGTGCCTAGGATCGAAAGATTGGCATCTGAAAATGCGGCGAGAGAGAAGAGGGGGCTCGAGGGAATGTTCGACATGGGCACCGCGGTCGATCCACTGCTCTGGTAGCTTAATCCCCAGAACGTGTTCCTCGCCGCTCCGGAAAAGTCGATGCCACTGTCATTCAATACCGCGAAAGTGCTGCTGGCGGTGACGTGCCGATAGATCTGGTTGGGGAAACAACGGTTATAGTAGTCCCTTCTCATGAGCGAGGGTGCCGGATTGAAGCGGGCGAAGATTTCGGAGGGGCTCCGGGTTCCTCCCAGTGCTGCCGGGCTGGCAGGCTTGATCAGCAGGCTATGGGCGCCGTAAATCACCTTCGCGCTGACCAACGCGCTCACCGTCTCGTTGCGAACCCTGGTGGTGGTATCGGGGTCGGCTCCAGGTGACAGGTAGTCGTCCCCAATGGCTTGGTTTCTAGCTTGCCAAATGGCTAGGAGGATGTGCTGGGTTTGCTCTCCTAACAAGGTCATGTCGGCCGCGAGCGATGCGGGGGTGATCGCTGTGCCTTTGGGCAGGCTTGTATCCATCTCGTGCCTCCCCCCATCTCCTCCTTGGGCATTTCGGCTATGCACATAAGTGAACGCCACCCGGTCGTCCAGCCGGACATTGAACGGACTACTGCCGTTGAGCTTGGTCATAATGATGCCGCTGTTATTGTCGGTCGCATAGCCGAGAACCGCCTCGCCGGAGCCCACGCCGCCGGACGGCACGGCGATCGGCGAGGCAATCACCACCTCTCCCGGCTCGATGGTCAGCGGTCCCTTGATAAGGAAGATGAGCTTACCACCGCCTATGGAGGTCACGTTGTTTTTCAGCAGCACTGCCAAGGGCTGATCGTAAGATGTCTTGACGTTTCCGGTCGTTGTGATATCGAACTTAATCCTGCCCGGAAACGCCGCGCCGAGGGTTACCGCGAGGTTTTCGCATTTGATTTTCCGGTTGTAAGGATTCCAAAAGTAAAACAACGGATCCAGACCGACGGCGAGATCGGCTCTTTGATTGGGCGCGGCTCCGGTCACATTCTTTGCCAGCATACTGACCAGAATGGATGCCCCGAGATTGACTGGGGCGTAGTTGGCCCTCGCAGGCCGGTAAAGATATCTACCGCTGAAACTGGTTTCCAGATCCCAGATTTCCGCGCCACTCGGGCCATGATAATCACTGATGGGACTCCCCTCGGAGCTTCGATTGGGAAAATAGGCGCGAGCCGGCAACGTGTAGTCGCCGCCGCTGCCGGAGAGCCGCTTGTAGAGATTCGCGTAGTCACGCAGCGCCCACCAGTTCGGCCCGCGTAGAGTGCTTTTTGCAAGCGGGATGCTGGCCGCGAACGGCGTGCCAGTGCCAGTCGGCATGCCTGATTTGTCACGCCAGAGGAAACGCTCGTTCACCGGCAGACCGGCGGGCTTCTGCGGGGCGCTGAGCGTATCACCATTTCCCACGAACTCGCCGACTTGCTGGTTGAATCGGGTCGCATTCTCCGCCTCCGCGTCTCCGTCCATTTCGAACGCGAGGCTGAGGTCTCGGCGGAGCCCGCCTTTCTTCGAATCGGCCAGGACGCCCCGGCTGCCGAGGGTCATGTCGTGGCGGCCATCGCGGAGCCAGATGCTCTGATTGGCGGTGTCGCCCATCACCAAGGGCATGTCGGCGGTGCTGAGTGCTTTGTCGAGGTTTTCGAGCCATGGATTCCCAGCCGCTTTGGTGACGGGGTAGTTGGTTTTTCCTGAAAATGGCCCCTCGAAACTGCCATGATCCGGGCCAGGCGCGGCACTGAGTCGCGCGGATTGTTTTCGTTCGTTGTTCGTGAATTTCCCCTCGCTCCAACCCAAATCAGCTTTTAGACCGAGGTCTTCGACCCAGTAGGCGTAGGAGCCGGAATCGACATTCACCTTGGGGACTTTCACCGAGGTTGCGGCATCCTTTCCCGTGAAAAGCTGCACATCTGTCGTGGTTGCGTCAGCCTTAGCGTCGGCGACGGCGGAGGGACTGTCCGAAACCAGCCAGCGCAAAAAGGTCTTGGTATCGGGAGTGACGGGGTTGAATGCGCTGGTGTCCCAGACGCCGGTCCATTGAGCCCGAGAGGCCTTGGCCGCAGGCAGGATATCCGCCGCGGCGGTGACCCGCTGATCAGATCCGAGAGATTTTTGCAGGTCGCCAATGGCCAACATGAGAGCCAAGCGGGCGTTTGCCTGTGCCACTGCCATCGCCTGACCTTGGGTGGATGTTCGCAGAGAGATGCTGGACAGTGTCAGCAAGCCCACGGCGATGACCGAGAGTAGAACCAACAGCGAGAGGGTAACTACCAAGGCGAATCCATTGTCGCGGTAAGTCTGGGCGGACGGATGGATCCGAAACGGGTGCTCGGTCGTCTTCGGATTTTTAAACTTTTTGCTCAAAGAAAGGATTTAGGTTTTTTGACTGAATGCGCCCGAATCATGAGGAGATTTCCTGTAGATGAGGGTAGATACGATATAGATCGCATTTCACAATGATGAGATCTGCCCGTGTCGTCTATCGTGTGTTTACAGGATGGCGGCGGCGGCGAGGATTTTCAAATCATACTCTAGCTAGAGTAAGCTGCGGCTATATCAGAGCCCCTATATACCAATGCCGTCGGGCTTGCAGCAGGGCTGCATTGCCGAAATGTAACAGCAGGCAGTCGCAGTCCAAGGATGCTGTCTCGTCGCCGGCGTGAAAAGATTCGGCGAGTGCTAGCTCGATCAGCTTTTTGATTGAATTCCTTATAAAATAAGGGAAGTGGAGCGTAGCGGATTCGAACCGCTGACCCCTTGCATGCCATGCAAGTGCTCTACCAACTGAGCTAACGCCCCGTTACCGGGTGGCCGCCTGTGCGGCGGCGGGTGGCAGGTTTAAGTGAGGACGCGGTTACGGCGCAAGCCGAAAAACTCAGAAACTCGAAACTCTAAATTTCAAGCAAGAGGGAGATCAATGCGAAGAATCCCGGATCGTTACGATTCGGGATTCTTCCTTGAGGGCTAAAGTTTGAAATTTGAGGTTTAAATCTTCATCAGATCCTCCTCCTTGGCCACGGCGAGTTCGTCGATCCTTTTGGTGAATTTATTGGTGAGATCCTGGATGGCCTTCTCGTGGGACTTGAGGGTGTCCTCGGTGAGAATGTTCTCGGTCTTCATTTTCTTTGCCTCATCGATGCCGGACTTGCGGGCGCCGCGGAGGCGGACTTTGGCTTCCTCTGCGAGGGTTTTGATGAGCTTTACCATGTCGCGGCGGCGCTCTTCGGAGAGTTCCGGAATCGGGACGCGGATGGAGCGATCGGCGGCGGCGGGGTTGAGGCCAAGCTTTGACTCGCGGATCGCTTTTTCGATATCGCGGGTAGTGGATGGGTCAAAGGGCTGGACGTTGAGCATGCGCGGCTCGGGCGAGCTAATCACGGCGAGGCTCTTGAGCTTCTGCGTGGCACCGTAGGCGTGGATGTAAACGTCGAGGTTGTCGATCAGGGCAGGGGAGGCTTTTCCGGTGCGGACACCGGAGAAATCCTGAACGAGATGATCAATCCCGGCGGACATGTGGGACTCTACTTCTTTAATGGCTGTGGCTGGATCTTGCATGGTGGTTATTTTAAATTTCAACTTTCAAATTTCAAGTTGGCACTGAATAGAACCGGTTCCTCTTCCTTGAGGGTTGAATTTTGGATTTTGAGTTTTGAGAGTTTCACTCCCCGTGAACGAGGGTGCCTATGGGCTGGGAGCGGAGGGCGTGGGAGAGGTTGCCGGCGGGGCCGAGATCGAAGATGACGACGGGGATGTTGTTGTCCATGCAGAGACTGAACGCCGTGGCGTCCATCACACTAAGTCGATTTTCCAAACAGTGCTGGAAGGTGACGGTTTCGAAGCGTTTTGCGTCGGGGTTTTTCCTCGGATCCGAGTCGTAAACACCATCGACTTGAGTGGCTTTGAGGATGATGTCTGCACCCATCTCGCTGGCGCGGAGGGCGGCGGTGGTGTCAGTGGAGAAAAACGGGCTACCGATGCCGGCCGCGAAGATGATGACGGTGCCTTTGTCGAGTTGGTGTTCGGCCTTGCGGCGGATAAAAGGCTCAGCCACGTTTTTCATCTCGATAGCGGACATCACCGTGCAGTTCACGCCGATGTGAGAGAGAGCGCCTTCCATGGCGAGGGCGTTCATGACGGTGGCAAGCATTCCGACATAATCCGCGGTGGCGCGATCCATTCCGCGGGCGGATGCGGCGGCTCCACGCCAGAAGTTTCCGCCACCGACAACGATGGCGAGTTGTAGGCCGCCATCGACTGCTTCCTTGATCTCAGCGGCGATACGCTGGACGATTTCTGGCGAGATGTTATCCGTTGAGCCTGGCTCGCGGAGTGCTTCGCCGCTCAGTTTGAGGACAGCGCGTTTGAAGGGGCGTGGATCTTTTGGAGTGGTTGACATCGGGAGATAGGTTGAACACACGAAGCGCAACCTCCAACTCCGAAGATGCAGGATGTGGATTTTTTTCTGGAGCGAAAAACTAAGGCAGCTCCCGCCAGAGTGAGTGGTGCGTTTAATTTTGGAAGGTGGGCCGACCTGGCAGGATCAGCCCTACCGGATAAAACACGGGCACGAAAAAGCCGCCCGGTGTTTCCACCGGGCGGCTGGTTAATGTTTCTCTAATACGATATCGCTTACGCGGCGGAGGCGGCCTTCTTTTCGAGGGCTTGCTTTGACTGCGCAACGATGGCGGAGAAGGCGGCGGCATCGGTGATCGCGAGATCCGAGAGGATCTTGCGGTCGGCTTCGATTCCAGCTGCTTTCAGGCCCTCGATGAAGCGCGAGTAGGTGATTCCCTCGGCACGGACGGCGGCGTTGATACGCTGTGTCCAGAGACGGCGGAATTGCCCTTTGCGGCGCTTACGGTCGCGATATTCGTATTGTTGCGCTTTGCGGACGGCGTCCTTGGCGTAACGGAAGAGCTTCGAGCGGAAACCGCGGAAGCCCTTTGCCCGCAAGATCGTGCGCTTGCGGCGCGCACGGCTGGCGGGAGAATTTGTCGTTCTTGGCATTGTGTTCTGTTGTTATGAGCAGGTCGTTATTGTCATTCATCCCGCGGTCTCACCTGTTCGTGTCTCCGGATTTCCCGGATCAGGCCGTGTGGATGCCGTCCGTTACGCGGACGGGGTCGTGGCTATCGTTCTGTCTTCTATTTCAATGGAAGGGAAGGTTCTCCTTGACTCTCTTGATGTCAGCTTTCGACACGAGTCCGGCCTTGCCGAGAGCGCGTTTGCGCTTGCGGCTCTTGCACTGAAGCAAGTGGCGTTTTCCCTGATGTCTACGCAGGATCTTCCCGGTGCCAGTGATTTTGAAGCGCTTGGCGACGGCTTTCCGTGTTTTTGCTTTTCCTCCAACTCTTGGCATGGGGCGCGAAAACTACTGAACCAAATGGGCTTGGCAAGACAAAAGTGGGCTAAAAATTAGTTCTTTTTTGGCGGATAGATTCCAGATGCTCTTTCCAAGGTCGAATTGCATCAGAGGGGCGAAATCGGTAGCTTGTGAAAAATTTCACAAATTCCCGATTCCGGCTTTCCCAATCCGCCGATCCGCGCTCATATTCCGCGCGCCGCTTATGATCTCCTACACGAAACAGCCTCACGAACGCGAATACCGGCTCATTTTTAAGAACGTTGACCGAGCAGGTTGGGATCCATCCATCGATACCTATATCAAGGACGGCGGATACGAGGATCTGAAAAAGGCGTTTGCGATGGCACCGAAGGATATCACCGAAGAGGTGAAAAAATCCGGGCTGCGGGGCAGGGGAGGCGCAGGTTTTCCGACTGGGATGAAATGGACGTTCATTCCGCCTAATAACACCAAGCCGGTTTACTTGATCTGTAACGGCGACGAATCCGAGCCAGGCACTTTTAAGGATCGCTACATCCTTCACCAAGATCCTCATCAGCTCATTGAAGGTATGGTGATCTCCTGCTTCGCCGTCGGCGCGCACACTGCGTATATCTATCTACGCGAGGAGTTTCCCGAGGCGGCAATCATCGTTGAGAAGGCGATTGAAGATGCTCGTGCGAAGAATTTCATCGGAAAAAATATTCTCGGTTCCGGCTTCGATCTGGAGATCTACGTCCACCGCGGCGCGGGTGCTTATATCTGCGGCGAGGAGACGGGTCTCATCGAGTCATTGGAAGGAAAACGCCCCTATCCGCGGATCAAGCCGCCGTATTTCCCCGCAGCTCTGGGCCTCTACATGTGCCCGACGATCGTGAACAACGTCGAGTCGCTCTGCCATGTGAAGCACATTATCAGCATGGGCGGCGATGAATACGCCAAGCTCGGTGTCGCCCGCAACACCGGCACCCGCATTCTCTGCGTCTCTGGCGATGTGAAAAATCCCGGATACTTCGAGGTTGAGGTCGGCAAGGTGACGATGCGTGAATTGCTCTACGACATGTGCGGCGGTCCGAAGGATGGTAGGGAAATAAAGGCTGTGATCCCCGGCGGTTCGTCCTCGAAAATTCTCAAGGCCAGCGAGGTTTTCAAACTCAAAAATCCGGATGGCACCGAGCGCGAGCTCTCCTTCTGGGATATTCCCATGGACTTCGATTCCCTAGCTGCTTGCGGTTCTATGGCCGGCTCCGGCGGGGTCATTGTCCTCGACGACACTCGGAAAATGTCCTGGGTGCTCAACAACATCAATGCCTTCTACGCACACGAATCCTGCGGCCAATGCACACCATGCCGCGAGGGTTCCACCTGGATGAAAAAAATCTCCGACCGCCTTGTGGCAGGACAAGCGACGCCTGAGGATATCACGACTTTGGAAAGCGTGGCCTATCAGATTGACGGTCGCACCATCTGCGCGTTCGGCGAGGCATCCTCATGGCCTGTCGAGGCGATCATCGCGAAATTCCGCGATGAACTTCTATCGGAAACGGTAGCGAATATCTCGCCGCAAGAATTGAATCCCGAGGCTGCCGAGCAACACAAGTTTTTGGTTTCCTAAGGGACTCGGCCAAAAAAGAAGTTGCTCAGTAGCGATTCACGGTGCAACTTTTCTCAGAAACCTGACAAAACAAGGTAATATACTAAGGATTATGCTTCCCGACAGTTCACCCTTCTCACTCGACCAGCGCAAAGCGTTGGAATCATTGCTTACTGGATTCGATGCTTTGCAGCGCGGCTGGTTGAGCGGATTTCTCGCCGCTGCGCCCACTGCCGCTTCAGCTCCCGTTGCTGCCGGAAAGCTCACGGTTCTTTATGGCACCGAAAGCGGAAACTCCGAGCAACTCGCAGATCGTGCAGTCAAGGAAGCGAAGAAGCGCGGCTTCAAGGCGGTGATGAAAAACATGTCAGACATCTCGCCTGCCGATCTCGCGAAAACCGATAAACTGCTCGTGATCGTTTCCACATGGGGCGATGGCGAAGCACCCGAAACGGCGATATCTTTCCACAAGGCTTTCATGGAACAGGACGTGAAGCTCGATGGCGTGAAATTCTCTGTCTGCTCACTCGGCGATACCTCCTATGAAAAATTCTGCGAGATTGGAAAGCAGTTCGATTCACGTCTGGAAATACTCGGGGCGACCCGTGTGGCTCCCCGCGCGGATTGCGATGTAGATTATGAGGATACTTATACCGAGTGGTTTGCTTCCGCGATCACGGCGCTGTCACCAACGGTTGCCGCTCCGGTTTATGTTGCTGCCGATTCGGTCGCTGCCACTGAAGAGTTCGGAAAGAAAAATCCGTTTCCCTCCGAGGTGCTGGATAACCTGCTGCTCAACGGTGAGGGCTCCGCAAAGGAGACTGTCCATGTCGAGCTTTCGCTGGCTGGTAGCGGATTGGTTTATGAGCCGGGCGATGCGCTCGCTGTGTTGGCTACAAATTGCCCTTCCATGGTCAAAGACATCCTCGCCGCCGCAAAGCTGAAAGGCACCGAGCAGATCGAGGTTAAAGGTGTTGGGAAAAAGCTTTTGGCCGATGCGCTGCGTGAGGATTTCGATATCACTGCGCTCTCCAAAGCAGTGCTCAAGAAACTTGCGGAGGCAACAGGTTCCGCCGAGCTTGCAGCGCTGCTTGAGGAAGACGCGAAGGAAAAGCTCAAGGCATACAACGACGGTCGAGAGATCGTCGATGCGATCATCGACTTCGCCCCGCAAGGCCTTTCCGCCGAGGCACTCGCTGGCATTTTCCGCAAACTACCCGTGCGTCTTTACTCCATCGCATCCAGCCTACTGGCGCATCCGGATGAGGTGCATCTCACGGTGGCGGCAGTGAGGTACGAGACTTATGGTAGATCACGGAAAGGTGTCTGCTCTACCTTCCTCGCGGATGCTGCAAAAACGGGAGCGAATGTTCCGATCTTCGTCCAGCCGAACAAGAATTTCCGCCTACCCGACGATGGTAACACGCCGATCATCATGGTCGGTCCTGGGACGGGGATTGCGCCGTTTCGTTCGTTTATCGAGCACCGCGCGGCACTCGGTTCCGCCGGGAAAAATTGGCTATTCTTCGGCGACCAACGCTACACCTACGATTTCCTCTATCAGCTTGAGTGGCAGGATTTTCTAAAAAGCGGCCAGCTAACCAAACTCGATCTCGCCTTCTCCCGCGACCAACCGGAGAAAGTCTATGTCCAAGACAAGATGTTAGAAAAAGGCGCGGAGCTATACGCGTGGCTTGAAGATGGCGCACATTTCTATGTCTGCGGCGATGCCAACCGCATGGCCGCCGACGTCCACGAGGCGCTCGTCTCTATCGTCGAAGAACAAGGCGCAAAAAACCGCGAAGAGGCCGAGACCTACGTCGAAAACCTCAAGAAATCCAAGCGCTACCAGCGTGATGTGTATTGAGAAACCGGATTCCAGAAACCAGATACCAGAGAAGATTTTTTTATGTCCGAACAAAAACTAGCGGCCAACGAATACATCAAGACCCGTAGCAACTACCTGCGTGGGACGATCAAGGAAGGTCTCGCCGACCTTTCTACCGGTTCCATGAGCGAGGATGACCAGCAATTACTGAAATTCCATGGGACCTACCAGCAGGACGACCGCGACCTCCGCCCAAACCGCCGCAAGCACAAGCTAGACAAGGCATATTCTTTCATGATCCGCATCCGCGTGCCGGGCGGTGTCGCGACCCCGCAGCAGTGGCTGGAAACGGATCGAATGGCCACGCAGTTTGCGAACGGAACGATCAAGCTCACCACGCGCCAAGCGTTTCAGTTCCACGGAATCATCAAGTCGAACCTCAAGCGCACGATTGCGGAGATCAACCAAGCGGCGATGGATACCATCGCGGCCTGCGGCGACGTGAACCGCAACGTGATGTGCAACCCGAACCCGTATCTCTCCGAGGTACACGCGGAAGTCCTGAAAGTTTCCCAGCAAATCTCCGACCACCTCACACCCGCCACTCGCGCTTACCACGAGATTTGGCTCGACGGCGAGAAGGTGGAATCGACCGAGGAGGATTTCGAGCCGATCTATGGCAAGACTTACCTTCCTCGGAAATTCAAGATTACTATCGCAGTGCCGCCATCGAATGATGTCGATATCTACGCGAATTGCCTGTCGTTTATCGCCATCGTCGAGCAGGGGAAACTGGTCGGCTTCAACGTCGCAGTCGGCGGCGGGATGGGCATGACCCACGGCGCGGAGGACACCTATCCGCGGCTCGCAGATGTGATCGGTTTCTGCACGGTGGCGCAGGTCAGCGATGTCTCCGAGAAAGTGGTGATGGTGCAACGCGATTTCGGTTGCCGCACTGAGCGCAAGCATGCGCGGATGAAATACACGGTCGATGACTACGGTCCGGATTGGATTTTGGCGAAGCTCAACGAATACCTCGGCTACGAACTCGGCCCCGTGCGCGATTTTAAATTCGAGGACAACGGCGATCGCTACGGTTGGGTCGAGGGTGTGAACGGAAAATTCAATCTTACCCTCTTTATTCAAGGCGGTCGCGTGCTTGATACGCCTAGCTACCCGATGCGCACAGGCCTCCGCGAGATCGCGAAAATCCACGACGGCGACTTCCGCCTCACTGCGAACCAGAACCTAATGATCGCAAATGTTTCTGCCGAGAAACGTCCGGAAATCGAAAAGTTTCTCGAGCAATACGGTATTAAGGACAGCCACCTGAAAAGTGCGCTGCGGCTGAATTCGCTTGCCTGCGTCGCGCTGCCGACCTGTGCACTCTCCCTCGCCGAGTCGGAAAGGTATCTTCCCGATCTACTCACCGAGCTTGAAGAAGAAATCGAAAAAGCCGGCCTCCGCCACGATGCGATAACGATCCGCATGACCGGCTGCCCGAACGGCTGCGCACGGCCGTACATTTCCGAGATCGGCTTTGTGGGTCGCTCGCCGGGTGGCTATAACGTCTATCTTGGTGGTGGCTTCGCTGGGCAGCGTTTATCAAAACTCTATCGCGAGAATTTCCCAGGAACGGAGATCAAGGAACTGCTCGCCCCCATTATCAGTCGCTACGCAAAAGAGCGCACTGAGGGCGAGCGCTTCGGGGATTTCTGCATCCGTGCGGGCTACGTGGCCGCCACAGAGCAGGGTAAGGATTTCCATAAGAACATCCTTGCAGACGCACACGCCTAAATACACACATGGAAGCTCTCAACGTCATCCCGATGGCCGATCCCGATCCCGCACAGCTCTCCGCTGATATGCAGGATCTGCGCGCGGGGCAGCGGCTTGAGTTGCTGCGTGAGCGACTTGGTTCGAGACTTGTGGCCAGCACCAGCTTTGGCCTGCAGGCAGCAGTGATGCTCAAACTACTCCATGAACACGCGCCTGACGTCCCCGTTGTATTCATCGATACCGGATTTCTATTTCCCGAGACCTACCAGTATGCAGACGAGTTGATGGAGAAATTCCCGCTCGACTACCGCATATATCAACCCACTATTTCCGCAGCGCGCATCCAAGCACTTTGGGGAAATCTTTGGGAAAACGGTAAAGACGGATCAGAAAGATACGGGCTACTTACCAAGATCGAGCCCATGAATCGTGCACTGCGTGAGATCGGCGGCGATGTCTGGATCAGCGGCCTGCGCCGGGCTCATTCAGAGACGCGACAAGTTAGGGCTCTCGCTGAGCAACAGAAAAAAACCACAAAGGTATATCCCATACTCGATTGGGCGGACGCGCAGGTGGATCTATTTTTCCACCATAATCAGCTCCCTCGCCATCCTCTCGCGGAGCAAGGTTACGTGACCATGGGCGATTGGCACAGCACCCGTCCCTCCGAGGATGGCACAGCCAACGGCACCCGCTTCAACGGCGAGAGATACGAGTGCGGACTCCACCTCGATTCCGCCACTTCCGATTTCCAGATCTGAGCCTGGAATTTAGATATGCCGAGAAGAGGTTCCTGACCCGAATTCTAGTGCATCTTGATTTTCACACAAATTCCTACCATTTATTTTGGACTGGCGGGAGCGGGCAATTTTTTCCAAGGTGCCTCTACATCCGACCCTACAACCTTTATGAACATCGCAGAAAACATGGTCGCCACCATAGGCAACACCCCTCTCATTCGTCTTAACCACATCACGAAAGGCCTTGAGGCCGAGATCTGTGTGAAGGCTGAGTTTTTCAATCCACTTTTCAGTGTGAAAGACCGGATCGGAAAGGCGATGATCGAGGCTGGCGAGCGTGATGGACTTCTCAAGCCCGGCGGACTGATCATCGAGCCGACATCCGGTAATACAGGTATCGCACTGGCATTCGTCGCGCGCTCAAAAGGTTACCGCTGCATTCTCACCATGCCCGAGAGTATGTCGATCGAGCGCAGGGTTTTACTTCGTCTGCTTGGTGCCGAGATCGTTCTCACCCCGCGTGCGAGAGGTATGGGAGGCGCGATTGCCATGGCGAAAAAGCTTCTCGCGGAAACGCCTGGCGCGTTCGGCCCCGGGCAGTTCGATAACCCCGCTAACCCGCAGGTGCATCGCGAGACGACGGCCGAGGAAATCTGGCGTGACACGGATGGCGAGATTGACGTCTTCGTCGCAGGTGTTGGCACTGGTGGCACGATCACAGGCGTTTCCGAAGTCCTGAAATCCCGCCGCGATATAAAGATCTTTGCGGTAGAGCCAGCGAACAGCCCTGTTATTTCCGGCGGACAGCCGGGACCTCACATGATCCAAGGCATCGGCGCGGGCTTCATTCCTGGGAATCTCAACGTGGGCATCATTGACGAGACGATCCTTGTCTCCAATGAGGACGCGTTCGCCACTGCGCAGGCGCTCGCCCAGCAAGAAGGTTTACCTGCCGGAATTTCCACCGGAGCCAATGTATGGGCCGCCATGCAGATCGCAAAACGTCCTGAATTCAAGGGCAAGCGCATCGTCACCATTGGCTGCTCCTCCAGTGAGCGTTATCTATCCACGCCTCTTGCCGATAAGCTTCGTGAGGAATGCGCCGCTCTACCGGTGCAGGAAATCTAGGCGGATATGGCGTAGGGGAAGCACCGGAAAACCCAGCACATCTCCAACGCGTAATCACAAAGATCATGGATTTTCAGGAAATCATCAGGAACCCGTTCGTATGGGGATTTGGCCTCGGGCTTCTCATCGCGGGCTTCATTCTAAAAAACGCGATTGCCTCGAAGATTCATTTCAAGCGCGAGATCCGACGCATTGAGGGCGAAATGCGCGATATGCAGTCGCACCTCAACACCCAGATGAAAATCACCGCGTCTGGCAACGACACGCTCATCAAACAGATAGAGGAGCTGAAAGTGCAAAATGAGAATCTCCGCGTGAATCTCGCGGCTTTGCAGAATAAGCCGGACAGGGCTGAGCAGCGCCAGTTCCGCATCCAAGAGATGGCGGTCAGTGCAATGCGGGAGCAGGCTCCTGGTTTTGCGGGAGCTTGGGAGAAGGCGATGCGTCAGGCCGAGACGGAAATGAATTCCGCTGAGAGCGGTTTCACAAAACTGATGCGGAAAGTAGTGCCCGGTCTCGGCCATTCCGCTTCCAAGGCACAGTTCACCGAATCGCAATCGCTTGAGAACTCAAACGAAACCTTGTGACGGAATTTTTTTCGAACGCGATTGAAAGATGACCTTATCGCTCTTTCGTATCATTCACAGTTGGCAACGTTTTCAGGGCGGCCACCGCTCAGCGTCTAAGGGATACCGGAGACTCGGGGCGACGGCGGCTCACATTTTTTCCCCGCTGCGGAATTCGATTCTGCGGCGGGGTTTTTCTTTTCTCCTTAGGGAAAAAATCGTTTAACATCTCCCGCAGACACTTCACCGAAAATACTCATGCTGAGCAAAAAGGAATTATTGGACATGCAGTTCATCGACGCCCGCGCGCGCCTGATCGATCTGGCGGCGTTCTTGGATCGGCTTGAAAGGCACGAGGGCGGTGATGATATCCGGCTCAGTTATTTTAAGGCTGCTCTGCCCATCCTTCTTGAAAATCGTCCCGATCGCGCGAAGGCGGTGTTGGAGAGATTTTCCGATCACACCACCGAACTTTCCGAAACCGCTCCTTTCCAGGGAGCTTCTGGAGCACCTGTTTCCTGATGCTATGAGTTATATCGAACCCCATGCTCACATGGTCAGCCGGACCACGGATGACTACGAAAGGCTCGCCTTAGCGGGCTGCGAAGCGCTTTGCGAACCCGCATTCTGGGCCGGTTTTGACCGTTCCTCCGCTGCGGGCTTTTACGACTATTTCCGGCAGCTTACCGAGTATGAGCCGAAGCGCGCGGCACGTTATGGTATCAAGCATTTCTGCTGGCTCTGCATCAACCCAAAAGAGGCGGATGATCCGGGCTTCGCGCGGGAGGTGATGGCGCTCATCCCCGAATTCATTGGGCGGGAAAATGTCCTTGGTATCGGCGAGATTGGGTTGAACAAGAATACGCGTAGCGAGCTGAAGATTTTTGAGGAACACGTGCAGATCGCGCTCGATTACGACCTACCCGTTCTTATTCATACTCCCCACTTGGAGGATAAGTTGAAGGGCACGAAACTGATTCTCGATTCGCTCTCCAATTTTTCGAAACTCGATCATTCCAAGGTGATTATCGACCATGTGGAGGAACATACGGTCGCCCATGTTCTCGACGCGGGCTATTGGGCCGGCATGACCCTTTATCCGGAGAGTAAATGCACTCCGAACCGTGCAATCGATATTCTTGAGGTCTATGGTAGTGAGAATATTTGGATGAACTCCGCATGTGACTGGGGTGTATCTGATCCGATGGCCGTGCCGAAATGCGCGTTGGAAATGAAGCGCCGTAAGCACTCGCCGGAGATGATCCGCAAGGTCACTTTCGACAATCCCGCGAAATTCCTGAGCCAGTCCCCGAGGTTCAAGTTGTGAACCAGTTGGTTGGCGGCAGCTTAGTGCGGTTTGGGCATCGCGCCGCCCTTGCTGCGGATCCTGAGGTTGAGCATCTCGACAGCGAGGGAGAAAGCCATGGCAAAGTAGATGTAACCTTTGGGGATCTCGAAGTGGAAGCCTTCCGCGATGAGTGCGGTGCCGATGAGGATTAGGAAAGAGAGGGCTAGCATCTTTACGGAGGGGTGCTTCGATACGAAATCTCCTATCGCGCCGGCCGAAATCATCATCACACCGATGGAGATTACCACGGCTAACATCATCACGGTAAGATGATCCGCCATGCCTGCAGCAGTGATGACCGAGTCCAGTGAAAACACCATATCGATTATGGCGATCTGAGCCATGATGGCACCGAAGGTTACTGCTTTGACGCTGTGGCTGGATTCTTCCTGGCCCTCTAGCTTGTGGTGAATTTCCTTAGTGGCTTTCCAGATGAGGAAAAATCCGCCAGCAAGAAGGATCAGCCCCTTACCGGTGATTCCGAGCTGCCCGGCGTGTTCTGCTGCGTAGGGGATCATTTTCCAAAGCAGGGGATGAATAGGTATGGAGAAGATATCAGAGGTGAGCCCCATCATCCATGAGATGGTGGCCAGTAGGCAGAGGCGCATGACCATGGCTAGGGCAAGGCCGATAAACCGACCCCGTTTTCTCTGCTCGGGAGGGAGCCGATCCACCAGGATCGAGATAAAAACGATGTTGTCGATGCCGAGGACAATCTCAAGAAGCGTGAGTGTAAAGAGTGCGGCCCAGGCATCGGGTTGGGAGAACCAGGAGAAGTCGAACATGATGATTAGGGATCGGTTGTTTTGTTAGAAAGTGCTTCGAGGGCTTTCAATCGAGCGAGGAGTTTTGGCAGGCGGCGAACGTGAGCCTTGAGTTTGTTGTCCTCGGTCATGGGGAGCGCTGGCATGCCAGCATAGGTAATACCGCCTTCGAGACTGGTAGTCGCTCCAGTGCGCCCGGCTAGAATGGCCTTGGAACCGATTGTTACATGCCCTGCCACTCCCGCCTGGGCGGCGACGGTGACATAATCCTCAAGTCTGGCGCTGCCAGCGATACCAGTCTGGGCGATGATGAGGCAGTGCTTACCGATGACCACGTTATGACCGATCTGGACGAGGTTATCGATTTTTGTGCCCTCGCCGATGACGGTTTTACCGAAGCGGGCACGATCCACCGTGGTGTTCGCCCCGATTTCTACGTCGTCGCCGATTTCCACGATGCCGACTTGGTCGATTTTGACATGCTTGCCGTTTGAAAACTCGTAGCCATATCCATCGGAGCCGATGACCGCGCCGGGCTGAATGATGACGCGATTGCCAAGGATGCAGCGTTCGCGGATGGTTACGTTGGCGCTGATGCGGCAGTCGTTTCCGATCATGGCGCCGGCGTGGATTACTACGTTGGGGTAAATCACAGTGCCATCGCCGATGGATGCTCCGTCCATAATTACTACGCCGGAGTGGATGCAGACTTTATTCGGATTAACTTTGGCCGTGGTAGATACCGAAGCATGGGGGTCAATGCCCGGTATGAACTTTTCCAACTCGCTAGCGAAGTGTCGCACGACGACCGCGAAGGCCAGCGAAGGGTTTGCCACCGCGATGAGGGCGGAGGGATGATTTCCGAAATCATGGCCAGCGGGAACAATCACCGCGCCCGCCTTGGTAGCGAGGAACTGCGGCATGTATTTTTCATTTCCTAGGAAACTAATTTCCTCGGAACAAGCCGCATCCAGTGCGGCCATTCCAAAAAATAGAGAACTCGATTCACCGCGGATGATCGTGCCATCAATGCGGTCGGCGAGTTCCGATAGACTCAGGCTGATTGCCAAAGTGGGCGGGTGCTGGAATTACTCCTTAACCGGAGCGGGTGCTGGAGCGGGAGTCTCTTCGTCAGGAGCATCTTCCTCGGCGGGTGCGTCCTTGTTGAGATCCTTGAGGAGAACGGCGGTAATGTCGGTAGCGTCTTTGGTGTAGACTAGAATAGGAACCTGCGAGGTGCTGAGGCCGGATTTGTCTAGGACATAATCGTAGTTAGCGATCTTCGATTGCTCCTCAACGAGTTTGCGGATTTCCGCAAGGATGCTCTTCATACGCTGAACCATTTGCTCGTTGAGAGCTTGAGAGCGGCGTTCAAGGAACTCGCGGCGCTCACGGTCCAGGGCTATACCTTCCTGCTGCTGCAGCTGCCAGTCCTTGACCAGCGCCTGTTTCTTGGAGTCGTTAATCGAGGGATCTTCGATCTGCTTCTTGAGGTTGCCAAGGGTGGTTTCCAATTCCCGGATGCGGGCGAGGCGCTCGTTGTTGTCCTTCTGAACACGGGCTCTTTCGGTGTTAAACTGCTTCTGAGCTTTTTCGGTGCCGTGGTATTGCTTGAATAGCTCCTGCATATCTACTGTGGCAATCTTGAGCTTATTTTCCTGAGCGGAGGACATGGATACGAGCGAAGCGGCAAAGGCTACGCAAAGAAAACGCCGGATTAGAGTCATAATATAGTAGTGGGTGTGAGTGGTTACGGAAGTATCTTGGTAGTAAAATCCTATGTCGTCAACGAACAACCTTAGCGGATTTTTGTGATTTTTCAGCTTTTCTAAATGGTATTTCTGGATGGTGGCTTGCCAAGCAGGTGGCGGTGTATATCGTCGGTCAGCTAAGGAAAAATGACGCCATTTTTGCGAAAAATTCTGGGGATGAACTGGGTTCTGGTGTTCGTGATGTACGCGCTCCTAATTTTCGGGGTATTCATGATCGAGAGTGCGGCGAGGCATCTGCCGGTGTCCCCCGAAAAGCTGACCGCATATGGCTCTGCCGGCGGATATTACTCGTGGATGCAGAAAAACTGGATTGTGGTCGGCAGTGTGGCCTATTTCGCGGCGTCGTTGATCGATTATCGATGGATCCGCTGGCTTGGTGCGCCGCTATACGCTGTCAGCCTGGGTCTGATGGTCATGGCGATGCAGGCCGATGATGATGTGCACCGACTAATGATCGCGGGACTCAGTTTTCAACCCGCTCAGCTAGGGGTGACTTCCGGGATTGTTATGATCGCTTGGCTGATGCAGGACATGCCGAAACTTCATCCTCTTTTAGGGAATCCTTTCGTTCGGATCGGGATTATCGGCGTAGTATCTGCCGTGCCTTTCTTGTTGGTGATGAAAATGGGGGATATGGGTTCAGCGCTGGTGTGGATACCGGTTGTGATCGTGGCTCTGCTTGTTGCGGGTATTCCGTTCCGTTTTTTAAGTTTTATTGGATTCGTTTCTGCAGGTGTGTTGCCTATTCTGTATTTCGTAATTCTGCCGCTAGTTTCCGAGCGCGGCCCTGATCGAATCGACCTGTGGCTGCGAATGTCGCAGGGGGAGGAGGTGGATATCAGAGGGGATGGATATGCGCCGCACAATGTTTCCATGGCGGTTGGTAAGGCGGGCTGGAGTGGCGTGGGTTGGAAGGCCTCTGCAGATAGAGGATCTCTGCATGATAAAAAATTCATCCCTCATCTCACAGCGCACAACGACTTCATTGTGGCGGTTATCGCCGAGGAACTAGGATTCCGAGGGATGCTGCTGCTTTTGGGAGCCTTTGCGCTGCTCTTGATTCAGGGTTTATTCATCGGCTTCTACAGCCGGGATTTGGCGGGTCGTCTTATCGTTTGTATGGTGGTGGCGTTATTTTTCGCTCACATCTACGAGAATATCGGGATGTGCGTCCTGCTCATGCCGATTACGGGCATCCCGCTGCCGTTGGTGAGCTATTCGGGTACGTTTGTGGTGATCTGTATGCTCCTGATGGGATTAATACAGAGCGTTTGGGTGCACAGGTTGAGAGGGCATCAGGAGGCTGCTCGTGTATCCGATTGGCTGCCAGATTGAGTGGGCTCGTTCTTGGTGCAGGTGATTTTTATAACCGATCTTAGGCACCGCATTCGCATGGAGATTCCCTTAGTTTCCGTAAATCCAAGAATGTAATTTAAATACGTCCGCTGTTCTCACGAATCCTGTTCGATGGATTTGAGGGTGAGGAAAAGTTGCTGCCAGCGGGTAAGTTTGGGCTCGATGGCGATTTTCTGCTTGGCGAGGTGCTTGCGGATCGAGTTCAGGCAGCTGGTGTAGTCCTGGAAAAAAATGTGGAGGGCATCCTCATAATCAGCGCGGAGAGTTTCGGCGAAGGCGCCACATGTATCTAACAACGAAGATTGGAAATCGCGGGCGATATTGCGGCGGGTGACGAGGGCAATCAAAGCTCCGCCGACGGCGAAGAGCGCGGCGATGTAACAGAAGATCGTGGGTAGTGATTGGAATCCAAAAATCCCGAAGGTAGCACCGACGATTAGGAAAATCAGTGTAGAGGCGGTGAAGGATTTCAGGGCGAGGTTGCGACGGCGGAGGTCGGCTTCCAGTTCTTTGCGAACATGGAGATTGTTGATGGCCAGATGGGCGGCGCGACCGATGCTCTGCACAAAGCGACGGCGGGCTTGTGCTAGATTTTTATCGATGGGTTCCTGCTCATCGAGACCCGATCCGATGGCCTCTTTCACCCGAGCATCGAGTGCATCCCAATGGCTGCGGCAAGCGGCCACGATGTCCGCGCCATCCGATTCGGCAACGGCTTCGACGGCGATGCGGAGGCGGTCGATAAAAAGAGATTCGATACGGCTGCCGGTGCGATCGCCGATGAAAACGCGGAATACCGAGAGAAAGGGATTGAGCCATTTCCGCAAGGAGCGGGTGACGCATACAGCCTCTCTCTCAAAGACCTCGGCGACTTCTGCGAGATGGCAGGGAAGTCTTGCTACCAGTCTTTCGCGCATCGCGTCGATCTCATCCTCAAGCGAGGATAGGAAATGGTTTTGTTCTCCGAGGGTGCGGGTTTTTTCTTCGATACGATCCTCGATTTTACGCAAGTCTGTCGAAGCATGGCTGCGCAAGGAAATGAGGGCGGCACGGCGCTCGGACGAATCGCAGACGTCGCGGTTGATGAAATCCTCCAAAGCGGGAAAGCCACTTTCTTCGAGAGTTCGGCTGGCACCGGCTCGTTTCGCTTCGAGGGCATTTTTAGCGGATACGGCGAAGATCGGCGGCACGATCCCGATCTTTTTTATCGAGAGCTCAGACATGTGCTCCGCGATGATCTTGAGGTCGGCGGCCTCACGCTGGTCGGACTGCTGTATGATGTAGGCGACACGCTTGTGGCGCTCTTGTGGCAGCGCGGAGATGAGATTCCAAGTCGCCACCCCCCATGGGTTTGTTACGGGAAATACGAATAGGATGAGATCAGCTATGGAAAGGAAGCGCTGGGTGATCTCTTGATGGCCTTCGATGGCGGAATTCGTGCCGGGAGTATCGATAAGGTTGAAATCGCGGAGGAAATCGATGGGTTGGAAGCACTCCTTTAGCGAGGGAGAGGTGTCAATGTCGCGGGGCACCGCACCGTGGCGATACCAGATTACGCGGTCGGTTTCCGGCAGTATGTTAACCTTGCAAAGTTCACATCCGAAGAGTCCGTTGATAAGCGAAGATTTTCCGGCGTTTACCTCCCCACAAACGACAAAAAGAAAGGGTGTTCCGAGATCCTTCTCGAGTGCGGTTGTGGATAGTAAATCTTCTAGCGGGGTATCCGTATCGCGTGCAAGTTCGGTGATGCCATTGACCACTTGCGAAATCTGCTCGCGACTGGCAAAATAACGTTCACCGAAGTTTGCCTGGTTCACGTTGGCGAATCGTTCAGTTTGTCGATGACAGGGAAGCTTGCGCTTCTGGCGTTTCCATTTTCATCGCGATGAGCTGGGAAACGGTGACGAATTTGAAGCCCTTGCGCAGCAGTCCGTCAAGGGTGGCGGGCATGGCGTCCACTGTCTGCGAGTGAAGATCGTGGGCGAGGACGATGCCGCCCTTAGTGGTGGCGGAGAGGATGCGAGAAGTCACCACGGACGGGCCGGGGCGTTTCCAGTCGAGTGGATCGACGGACCAGAGAATGGTGGGGTAGCCGAATTCTTGGTGAACGAGTTCACGCTGGCTTTGGAGAAGGCCACCATAAGGAGGGCGCATCGTTCTCATGCGGACGCCGGCAGCGCGACCGACCGCGTCCTGGCAGCGTTGCATTTCCTGACGGACTTCCGACTCGCTGAGTTTCGAAAGGAGGCGGTGGGTTTGGGAGTGGTTGCCGATTTCGTGGCCTTCCGCAACGGTACGGCGCAGGACGCCGGGATGAAGATCCACGCTGCGTCCAATAACGTAGAAGGTAGCCTTCACGTTACGCGCGGCGAGAATGTCGAGCAGGCGCGGGGTGTTTTGTGGGTGCGGTCCGTCATCGAAGGTGATGGCGATGTAGTTTCCGGAAACGAGGACGCGGGAGAAGGTGACGCCTGCGTCTTTGGAGAAATTGCTGGAAGGGTTACCGACGTTATTGCGAGGCACCGGGCCTTGTGGGGAGGGCGTGCGGTAGTTCCTATTTGGCTGTGTATTAGCATTTTCCTGCTTCAGCGGCGCAGCAGCTCTGCAGCTTGCGAGCGCGGCGGTAGTAGCTGCGATAAACCCGCGACGCGAAAGCTTAGCGAGATCGAGATTGCGGAGAATGCTTCCGCCGTCGTTATGAAGGGAGTTATCCATAGGCTGTAAAAATGGTTCAGAAGACCGAAATATTTAACCCACAGGGCGGCGATGTCACGCGTTGATTTCCAAATTGGAGGGATGGCGAAGCTCATCTGTCCACCGCAAAGAGCTCGCGGCACAAGAGGCAGGATTTACCATCGCAACCACGTGCCGTGCAGTGTTCGCGACCGTAGAAGATGATTTGGAGGTGGAGTTTGTTCCATGAGTCGCGAGGGAAAAGCTTCTTCAGGTCGCGCTCGGTCTGGACGACGTTTTTTCCGGGAGTGAGCTTCCAGCGCTTAGCGAGGCGATGGATGTGGGTGTCCACGGGAAAGGCGGGGACGCCAAAAGACTGCGCCATGACAACCGACGCAGTCTTGTGTCCGACGCCTGGCAGTGTCTCTAGATCTTCGAAATTCGCAGGCACCTCGCCGCCGTAGCTCTCGACGAGGATTTCGCTGAGTTTGGAAATCGCCGCTGACTTGGTGGGAGAGAGGCCGCAGGGGCGGATGATCGCGCGGATATCCTCAACCGGGACGTGCCTCATTTTCTCTGGTGTATCGGCTAGCGCAAAGAGCGCGGGAGTGACTAGATTAACTCGGATATCGGTGCATTGCGCGGAGAGTAGCACGGCGACGAGCAGGGTGTATGGGCTGGTGTGGTCGAGCGGGATGGGCGTTTCTGGATAAAGCTCCAGCAAGCGTTTCAGAAGGTGGGCGGCGCGTTCTTTTTTTAGCATGAGTCTCAACCATCAACCTTCCCTTTTCAAAACTCAAGACAGACCCTGAAGTAGGGCAATAATCTGGGATTGTATAAATGCAGCCACTCAGAGAACATATCCCCGTGAAATTTCTGCCGAAAGCGGCCATCGCCGTTGTCCTGCTAATCTCCCTCGGTGGGGGCGGTTGGTGGGCGTGGAGATCTTACGGAGAGGAAATTTTCGAAATCGTCATCGAGCGCAAGGCTGAGCCCGATGCAGAGCGCTATGCGATACTCGTCTCCGAATTGGAGCGCTGGCGCGGAGATCTCCACAAGGCACACACCAAGGCACGGACGGCGGAGGAAAAAACGGCGGTGGAACATGATGCGAGGGTGATTCTGGAGTTGGTGATGCCGGAAATGATGCGCTGCTGGCTGGGCACGCCTTATGACTTTAATGGCACCGCCGAGAAACCGGGTGGCGGCAAGGTTGCTTGCGGATATTTCGTCTCCACCGTGATCCGGGATGCCGGATTCCGCGTGGATCGCTACAAGCTCGCTCAGCAACCCTCCGGCAATATTCTGCGGACTTTTCTCAATAGCGAAAGCTGCTTACTGAAGGTGGAACAGGATTTCGACTCCTACGTGAAATGGGTTGATGCCATGAAGCCAGGTGTATATTTAATCGGCCTGGACTCGCATGTAGGCTTCATCGTGAAGGGTGAAGACGGCACGCGTTTCTATCATTCATCGGGCTGGAACAAGCGAGGTGTGGTGAATGAAGCGGGCAATAGAGCCGGTGCACTGCGTGACTCGAAATGGCGCATGATTGGTGGCCTCACAGCCGATCCGGAGGTGCTCCGAACATGGCTTGCGGGGGAAAAAGTGAAGGTGCGGAGCTGAAACAGCCCTTGTCAGTTCTTTCCTCATAACGCACATTGGTTGCGTGAGAGGTTCACCGCTGTTACGCACATTCCTTATCCTCGCGGCGCTCGTCGTGTCGGGAATCGGCTTCGCGCGATTGACGCATATAGGGACGAGTGCCACCGCTGGGCAGGGCGAGGAGGTCTCTGCGACTACGGAAAGCAAACTCATTCCAGCTAAGATTTATCTAAGTCTCTCGCGCCCTGTGGGTTTCCTGGAAATTAAGATAGGGGAGAAAAAAGTTGGGTTAACTCGCGTCGAGCAGTGGGATTTTATTGGAACCGCCACCATCGATTTTTCTAATCCGATAGTGACTTTAAAAACCTTGCCGAACGATCCAAAGAGAAGAGGAGGAGCGCGTATCTTCGCCAAACTCGTCGTGGAGGCGGATGGCAAAGAGACATTTACCCATGTCTTCGACGCGGACGGGGATATCGATGATTTCGTGGAGCTACCATTTTGAAAGAGGAGAAGGGACATCACGATTGCTGTGCGCACCACGGTCATCACCACGAGTTGGTGATCGAGGGGCTCTCGGTTTCCTATCGGGACATCCTTGCGCTTCGAGGTGTTTCCATGGCGACTTCCTGCGGCAACCGAGTGGCGTTGATCGGCCCGAACGGCGCGGGGAAATCGACTTTGCTCAAAGCCATCGCCGGGCTTGTGCCAAGAAACTCCGGTGAAATCCGTTGGCGGGGGACTTCGGTGAAAAAATGGTCTCGCGAGTTTGCCTACCTACCGCAGCGGGAGGAGGTTGATTGGTCGTTTCCGATCACAGTGCGTGGGCTGGTGGAGATGGGACGTTATCCACAGACAGGTTGGTGGCGGAAATTTTCCGAAGACGACAAGCGTGCCGTTGACGCAGCGCTCGATTCCTTGAACATGATAGACCTTCAGGATAGGCAGATTCGCGAGCTTTCCGGAGGACAGCAGCAACGAGCTTTTCTAGCTCGTGCTCTGGCGCAGGAGGCACATGTGCTTCTGTTAGACGAGCCGTTCACTGGCCTTGACCGCACTGCGGCCACGTTGCTTGGCGAGTTGCTGGCGAAGCTCGCGAAGGATGGACGGCTGATCATCGCCTCGCACCACGATCTCGTCTCCGCCCAAACTCTTTTCGACGAGGTGCTTGTCCTAAATACGAATCAGGTGGCGTTCGGTGCGGTAGGTGAAGTGCTGACACCGAAGATAATTTCCGAAACCTTCTAATCCCGTTTTATGATCGAAGAACTGTTAGCCAGTCCCTTTTACCAACGCGCACTCGCGGCGGCGGCGTTCATCGGTTTCACCAACGGCTTTTTCAGTGGCTTCGTGGTGCTGCGGCGCAACGCGCTTTCGGTCTCCGCGCTGTCTCACACAATGTTGCCGGGGATCGCGGTGGGGATTTTGATCACCGGTGTCCTTAGCCAGTGGAACGCATTCTTCGGAGCGATGTTCGCGGCGTTGCTCGTAGGCTTAGGAGCTGTAGCGGTAGCGCGGGGGAAACGTGTGGCGGAGGGGACTTCGCTGGCTGTGCTCTACACGGCGGCCTTCGCGGCAGGCGTCGCGATCCTGCCCAAGCTCGACACTCGATCCGAGTTGGAGCACTGGTTGTTTGGCGATATTCTTGCAGTCGGAAATACGGATCTGTGGATCGCGTTTTCCATCGGCTCCGTGATCTTGCTCGCCACGAACCTGCTGATGCGTCCGTTGTTACTCACGCTGTTCGAACCGAACGTCGCCGCCGCTCAGGGTGTGCCTGTCAGAGCGATGCAATACCTTGTTTTCGGAATGCTCGTGCTAGCACTCGTTTCCTCGCTCCAAGCGGTGGGCTGCGTGCTTTCCGTCGGCTTGCTTGTCACGCCCGCCGCGACGGTCTCCCTGCTTACCGATAAAACTCCCGCGCTATTCTGGGGTGGGGGACTGATTGGCGGAGTAGGTTCGGTTATTGCCGTGATGATCTCCGGCCCGCTTGGTTTACCTCCCGGCCCGACGATTGTGATTCTTTTGGGGCTGCTGTTTATTTTGGCCTATCTCTTCAGCCCTAAATACGGTCTGCTTTCCCCGAAATTTCTCCGCAAACATCAATCATGAAAGACCTCCGGCAACAACTAGCCGCCGCCGTGACCAACGGCCAACTTCTCGAATCTTCGAAACAAAACATCGAATCACTCCTCGCTGGCGCCGCCAGTGACTTGGCGATGAAATCTGTAAAGGAACTCGTCGCCGCCGAAAATTTTTCCGAGCTGAACGACCGCTTTTTCAAAACACTTGCCTTTGGCACCGGTGGCCTGCGCGGTCGCACGATTGGTCGCACCGTGACCGCTTCGGAGCAGGCAAATGGCGGCCCGAACGACAGGCCGGAGTTTCCGTGTGTCGGCACCGCATCGATGAATTACTACAACGTCTCGCGTGCGGTGCGTGGCTTGGTGGCTTATGTGAAAGCCTTCAAAGGTGAGGGGAAACGGCCAGTAATGGCCTTCGCTCACGACACCCGCCATTTCTCCAAAGACTTCGCCGACTTCTGCGCGAAGGTCTGTGCCGACCTCGGCTGCGACGCGTATGTTTTCGATGGCCCGCGCTCGACGCCGCAGCTATCCTTCGCGGTGCGCCAGCTCCGTTGTGATTCCGGGGTGGTGATCACGGCGAGCCACAATCCCGCACACGACTGCGGCTTCAAGGCGTATTTCAACGACGGTGGCCAGATCGTGGAACCGCATGCCACGGCAATCATCAAAGAGGTGAACGCGCTCACCAGCGAGCGCTACGAACCGCTGCCGGCCGATCAACACGGCAAGGTCAGAACTCTGGGCGCGGACTTCGATGCGGAGTATGTCGAGTTGCTCAAGACATTACTTCTACAGCCCGCGCTGTTGGAGACATCCCCGGCAAAAATCGTTTTCACTAACCTCCACGGCACCGGCGGCCACATCAACGTGCCGATGCTGTGTGGACTCGGCTTTGAGGTTCTAACAGTTCCCGAGCAAGACATCCAGGATGGACGTTTCCCCACGGTGGAATCACCGAATCCAGAGAATGGCCCTGCGCTCTCGATGGCCATCGCGCTCGCTGAGAAAAGCGGCGCGGAGATCGTTGTCGGCACTGACCCAGACGCTGATCGCATGGGTGTCGCCGTGCGCGATTCGGCCGGAAAAATGGTTCTTCTAACAGGAAATCAGATCGGCTCGCTGATGGCGTGGTATCGTCTTAAGACATGTTTCGAGCTTGGTTGGCTCACCAACTCAAACCGCAGCCGAGCTGTGCTTGTGAAAACGTTTGTCACCACCGAACTACAAAGCGCGATCGCTAATTCCTTCGGCGTCGCTGTTGTGGATACGTTGACCGGTTTCAAATATATCGCTGCGAAACTTCAGAAATACGAGGACGCGATTCCTGCCGATAAGAAGGGCGACTATCGCTCGCTCACGCAGGAACAAACACGGAAATTGCGCCTCGATTTTTCACGGTTTTTCGTTTTCGGCGGCGAGGAAAGTTACGGCTATCTCGGCTCCGATGCCGTGCGCGATAAAGACGCTAACGGCGCGACCCTGATGTTTGCGGAAGTCGCGGCGTATGCGAAATCAGTCCGTAAAACCTTGCCGGAATTGCTTGATGATATCTATTCCGAATTCGGTTACTACCTTGAGGTGGGAAAATCCTTGGCCATGGAGGGCGCAGATGGCGCGGCAAAGATCCAAGCGCTAGCCAACTCTTATGCCGCGAATCCGCCTCAGGAAATTGATGGTTCCGAGGTCACCCGTTTCCGTGATTTCTCTGCGCTGGACATCTACGATCAGGAAGGTGATCTCCTGCCAAAGGAAAAGATGCTATTCTTCGATCTTGCTGATGGTAGGTCGTTCGCAGTGCGGCCCTCCGGCACCGAACCGAAGATCAAATTCTATCTCTTCGGGAAATCCGCTGTAGGTGGAGATCTCTCTGCCGCGAAGAAGATGGTCGCAGACAGTCTCGCCTCGCTGTGGAAATGGATCGAAGAAGATGCTAAGGGGCGGGGGTGACTACGATTTTAGGAAGAATATCGGCGCGGACACTTGGCGGCATGCTGGGAAAGAGTGTGCAGTTTTCCTCCTTTGTGATCCCCGTCTCCTGAAACATTCCTTAAAAAATGTCTTATTGACCGACTCAATCTAAAACGTATGTTTAGGAACAGATTATGAAGTCGTATATTACGTGCTTTCTCGCTGCATCCATATCTCTGCAAGTCTCCGTTCGGGCAGAGGTCGCGCCGAAGCCCGGGGATGATATCGAGTTCCTGCGCAAATCTGCTTTGGAGATCGACCGCCAGATCGCGTCCTTTTATCGCAGCAAGAAGCTATCGGTCCCTGAAGTAACCAACGACGCCACCTTCATGCGGCGGGCGTTTCTGGTCGCCATCGGACGCATCCCGACGGCGGAGGAGGCCTTGGCTTTTATCGAAATCGAAGACCCGGCAAAGCGCGAGGAACTGGTGGCTTACCTGATGAAATCCCAAGGCTACTCTAGCCACATGACCAACTGGGCGTTCGACCTGCTTCGCCTGCGAGACGGTCGTCAGGGCAGCCAGGCGACGAACGAGCCTTACCGCAACTGGATCCGCAAGGCGATGGATGACAATATGCCATGGGATGATTTCGTAACTTCCCTTGTCGCGAGTTCTGGAAACGGCTGGGATCCGAAAACCGCGTCCGTTGGCTACTACACGATCGACCGCGGGATGCCGCTCGACAACCTCTCGAACACCATGCGCATTTTCCTTGGCTCCCGCATGGAGTGTGCGCAGTGCCATGACGATCCTTTTGGAAAAACCGAGCGCAAGGATTTCTACCACCTCGCCGCCTTCACCGAGGGACAGTATCAGCAGAATGAGCAATACATGAGCGGTCTCTGGAGGGAGTATCAGTCCGACCAGGAAAACCGCGGTGAGGATTACCGCGTCGCCCAGCTTTTCTGGGATAGGATTTACGGCATGTCCCTCAGTGGCGGTGGCAAAGGCATGATCCAGCTTCCCTCGGATTACCAATACCGCGATGCCGATCCGGGTGAAAATTTGGGAGCGAAAACACCCTTCGGAAAAACAGTCCGCATGTCGGACAAAAAAGCGGAGGGAGACGGGCGTGTGCAATTCGCGGACTGGATCGTCACAAGAACGGGCGAGCAGTTTCCCGCTGTGATGGCAAACCGCATGTGGCAGCGCATCATGGGCAAGGGGATTTACGAACCCGTGGATGATTACATTGAGTCCAAGAAGACCGCTCATCCTGAATTGATGAGTCAGATTGCGAAGCTGATGCATGATCTTAATTACGACCTGCGCGCCTTCCAGCATGTTCTGATGCTGACGCGGACATTCCAGTTCGCAACGAACCCAAATTCCTCCACTCTCGAAGGTGGCGATGATTTCCACGGGCGCAAGATCGCCCGCCTTTCCTCGGAGCAGATTTGGGACTCCCTCATCACTCTCACCAGCGGTGATCCCGACAAGAAACCTGTCCGCACCGCCGACAACCGAATCTTCGTGGGAGGCAATCCGGTGTTAGTCGGGCAGATGGATATGACACAACTCTCCGATGATGTGCTGGCGCTCAATTCGGAGGAGGAGGTTCGTAAGTATTTTAAAGACTTCCTAGTCATGGTAAAAACCGGCGGTGGTAAAAAGGGCAAGAAAGATGAGTCCATGTCGATGGGGATGGCTCCTGTGCAGACATACGGCAGGGATTCTCCGGTGCGGGCTTCTGAGTTACCTTCGCCCGCACCTCGCGAGCATTTCCTCTACCTCTTTGGAGCATCTGACCGCGAGGTGGTCGATGGCGCGAGCAAGGAACCGAACGTCGGCCAAGTGCTTTCTATGATGAACGGATACGTCCAGCGCCAACTCGTCGGAAACTCCGCTGCCCACGTTTACAAGAGTCTTGAGGGAGCCGGCACCGAAGGGGAGAAAATCCGGCGCATCTACCTCGCAATCTTGAATCGCCCACCCACCGAAGAAGAGATGGGCTGGATGAAGGAGGAGGTCAAATTACGTGGCGAGGAGGGATATCGCAACATCGTCGCCTCGTTGGTCATGTCCTCGGAATTCCTCTTTCTGCAATGAAATCGGAATTTCATCGGACACACATGACGCTCACGGACCCTAGTGTGAAAATTATGCGCTGGAAAATATCGGGATTTCCATTATTTTAAAATCATGTCAAACGTCGCGGTATTGCTCAAGGAAGCCTCGAAATTGGATCGGCTGGATCGTGTCGAGCTGATCTCGTCGCTTTTGGAGGATTTCGATCCCACACCTCATTATGTGAGCGACGAAGAAGCCATGAGGCGTCTTGATGATCTTAAATCCGGGAAGGTCGATGGCTTGTCCGAAGAGGAATTCTGGAAGGCCTGCGGGCGCCCATGACCATGCCGATCGTCCGTCATCCAGAACTTGCTGCCGATATCCGCGATATCGCCGCATATTACGCGCAGGTCTCACAAAGGGTTATTCAATCGTTCTGGGCTGAATTGGATCTCGTCCTTATTTCGATCCAAAAGAATCCCCGTAGCAACCATTTCGACTCTTGCGGCCTCCGCAGAGCAAACCTTATCAAGTTCCCTTACCATTTGCTTTATGAGGTGGATGGTGATTCTGTTTATCTAGTAGTATTACGCCATGATCGGCGTCTTCCTAGTTACGGACTTGATCGGCGTAATCAATAACATCAAAAAACCATGAAAAGCATCCTCAACAAAGCCGATGAGCCTACCCGCCGCCAGTTCATGCTCAACGCCGCGCGCGCCTACCTCGGCGTGCATCTTTTCCCCATGCTCGGCCCCTCCATCGCGAGTGCGGCGGCGGAAGGTGCGGCAAAGGGCGCGAAGGCGAAGCACGTGATCTACCTTTTCATGTCAGGCGGCATGAGCCACATCGACACCTTCGATCCCAAGCCGAAGAAAAAGGACGTGATGGGACCGACCACAGCGATCCCGACCAAGGCGGATGGCATCGAGATCGGCAGTTACTTGCCGAAGACAGCGGAAGTAACGGATAAGATGTGCATCATCAACTCGCTGAACTCGACCCAAGGCGCGCACGAGCAGGGCAGCTACATTATGCACACCAGTTACAGCCAGCGCGGCACGATCAAGCACCCGGCGATCGGCTCGTGGGTGCTGAAACTCGGCGGTCGCCTGCACCCGGAGCTGCCCGGTTTTGTGGCGGTGAACACTTCCCCAGAACACACCAGTGGCGGCTTCTTCGGTGCCAAATATTCCGCCGCGCCCATCGGAAGCCCGGATCAGGGATTACAGGATTCGCAACGCTCTGATCAGGTTTCGAAAGAGGATTTCTCACGACGTCTTACCCTCGCCGACAAGCTCAACACGCAGTTTCACAACCGCTACCCAAACGCCGATGTGAAAGCCTACGAGGAGCTCTACCGCGAGGCGATCGCACTAATGGACTCAAAGGATCTCAAAGCCTTCCACCTCGGCGAGGAAGATTCCCAGACTCGCGCTCTATACGGCAGCGGAAACTTTGCACAGGGCTGCCTACTCGCGCGGCGTCTCGTCGAGCACGGTGTCCGTTTTGTGGAAGTCCAGCTCGGCGGCTGGGACACGCACTACGATAATTTCACTGCCGTGGAAGGGCGCTGCAAAGAGTTCGACCAAGCTTACGCCGCGCTGCTCATCGACTTAGAGAAACGCGGCAAGTTACAAGATACGCTAGTAGTTGTAGCCACCGAATTTGGACGTACCCCGGAAATTAAGAAGGAGCACAAGGACGGCCGCGACCACCATCCCAACGCTTTCAGTTGCGTGCTGGCGGGCGGCGGCGTGAAGGGCGGTATCAAATACGGCGAGACCGATGCCGCAGGCAACAAGGTGAAAAAGGACACGGTCTCCGTGCAGGATTTCAACGCCACCATCGCCTACGCACTAGGACTTCCTCATGATCTCGTGCTGATGTCGCCGACTAAGCGCCCATTCAAAATCGCGGACAAAGGCACGCCGGTGACCTCGATTTTTGGGTGAGTTCTTGTAGCGACGTTTGGTAATTTATCTTGGATGATAATTTTCACCTCAAGACAGCGCCAATGGCCCGCCGGCACTCAGTTCCTGGAGGCCGAATGTGGGGATGTGGTGGCCGAAGGCGTGGGCGATGGAGAGCCAGAGGCGGTTGTGGGCGACGTTTTCGAAGCGCAGGGATTGGCCAGTCTTGAAGCCTAGTCCGCCACCGACGAGGACGAAGGGGATGTCGTCCAGGCTGTGGCTGTTGCCTTTGCCGAGTTCGTTAGTCCATACTATGGTGGTGTTGTCGAGGAGCGTGCCGGAGCCGCCGGGTTCGGGGATGGCGTCGAGCTTTTTGACCAGCTGGACGAGCTGCTCGCAGAGCCAGATGTTGATTTTCACAAGCTTCTCCTGCGCGGCGGCATTGTTGTCAGGCTCATGGGAGAGGCCGTGGTGGTCTTCGTGGATATCGAGCCAGCGCATTCGTGCCTGGCCGACGCTATTGGTATATTGCAAGGAGGCGACACGTGCCATGCCGTTGGCGAAGGCACTGACGAGGAGGTCGATCTGCATTTCGCTGATCTTGGGTATGCCGTCGTTGTCGAGGGAAACGCCGGGTTGGAGCGCGGGTGGCGGGAAGATGAGGTTCTGGGTGCCGGCACTTTGCAGATCCTTTTCCAAATCGCGGACGAAGCTGGCGTGTTGTTCCAACAAGGCGCGCTCTTCGGGATCGACATGAGCGGAGATCCGGCGCAGATCATCGTGGACCTCATCGAGCACGCTGCCGAGGTTTTCACGGTCTTTTACGGAGCCATAGAGTTTCTCAAAAAGAGCGTAGGGATCGCTGATTGGGGCGAGCGGCTGGTTGGAGCCGGCGTAGGCTTTGCGCGTCCATGGGTCGGCTCGGTTCGGGACGGCGACGCCCAGCTCAAGCGAGCCGAAGCGGGTGGCGGTTTCGGGACGGGCTTGGAGGAAATTGCGAATTTCTTGGTCGATTGAGATGTTCCTGGCCCAGCCGGCGGGTTTGTCGCTCCCGCCCTGGATGTTACCGGGAAGGAGTTCGTCGGCAGTGAGCAGGCAACTGATGCCGCGCATATGTCCGTCGCCGTCGCCGCGGATTTTGTTGCAGACGCCTTTCAGTGTCATCAGGCGGCTTTTATATGGTTCGAGCGGCGCGAGGATGCGCTTGAGTTTAAAATCGGGGCCGACCTCATCCGGCCAGAACTCCGGCGGGATGGTGCCGTTAGGCGTGAAGAGGAAAATGATGCGCTGGTTTTTTGCGCCGGGAGCTGCGGATGCCATGGATGGCAACGAGGGCAGGAACGGCAGGGCAGCGGCGGAGAGTCCGAGTTGGCGGAGAAATTGGCGGCGCGTGCTGAGGTTCATTTCGGTATCGGCTGGGGATGAATGCCGCGCAGCGCGGCGAGGGTGTTGAGTTCCACGATGAGTCTGCGGATATGGTATCCGGATTGGTTGAAGGACTCATCCAAGTTCGCGATCGTATTCGCACCATACACGCTGGGGTTTTGTTTCACAATGAATTGAAAAAATTGGCGGATGAAACCGCGTCGCGCGGCCTCTGATGTCACCGCATATCCCGCCACATCACGCGGCCCCCGCAAACGTATCACATCGCCCTCAATGGTCAGGTAGTCGGACTCGGCGTTTACTGGTTTGTCCTCCTCCGCCGTACGAAATCGACCGACGGCGTCGTAGTTTTCCAATGAAAATCCGAGCGGATTGATCGACTCATGGCAGGTCATGCACGAAGTGTTGCGAGTAAGCTCAGCGACTTTCTGGCGGGTCGTCAGGCCGAGTTCGAACTTGTGATTTTCGAAAGCGATGGCCTCCGGAGGCGGTTTAAGGATGCCGCCGAGAACGTGGCGGGTGAGGAATACGCCACGGTGAATCGGAGATGTCGTGTCATGGTGGGCGAGCCGTGCCAATAGGTAGGGGTGAGTGAGTACACCGGAGCGCTGGGTGGGATCACATTGCACCATCTGGAAGCCCTCCCCACCCGGAAACTGTAGGCCGTAATAGTTGGATAGCCGCTCATTTAGGAGGAGGTAGTCGGCTTGGATGAGTTCACGGTAGTCGGAGGTTTCGCTCCATACGACACGATCAACGAAAAGCTCAAGAGAGCGGCGGAGGTCGGAGACCATCGCGGCATCGAAGCCGGGAAATGACTCGGGGCTTTTTCTCAGTTCGCCTTCGATATCGAGCTTGAGCCAGCGGAAGAAGAAGTCGTTGACCTTGGCCCGGGCGCGAGGATCCGAAATCAGCCGCAATGCCTGTGCGCGGACTTGCTCGGGAGTGCGAAGTGCGCCCGCCTTTGCGGCATTGATCAAGGCCTGATCCGGCAGGGAGTCCCAAAGCCCGAGAGCGAGTCGGGTGGCAGCGGAGAAGTCGGATATTTCTCCGGTAAGCTCCGGATAAAGGAAGCGCGGCGATTTGAGGATCAAGATTACAGCGCGCTTAACGGCTTGATCTGGCGGGGTGTCCCCGGAGAACGGGCGCTCGACATAGAGCTGGAGTTCCTCGCAGCCGAGCGGGCGGCGGAAGGCGCGTTCGGCGAGGGTGGCGATGAAGCCCTTGAGACGGTTGATACGATCCGGGTCGTTTTTGGGAACCCCACTTAGTTTGGTGAGCCGGGCGAGGACTTCGCCGGAAATTTCCAAGGCGGCTTGAGTTGTCGCCTCGTGCCAGGCTTTCGAGATTTCCGTGCCCCGCTCGTAGCCTTCGCTGGAATCATCCGGCGGAAAGCTAGTGGAAACCACCGCAACCCGGTTGGCAGCGGCGGGCGACAGGTTCGGCGCGGAAAGCACCTCCCATTCGCCGCGCGGCATTTTCCAGTCCAGCCGCACCATGCCACGTGCTTCCTTGTATTTGAAATAATCTAGCTTGAATGGATAGGAACGACCACCGAGCAGGAAGACACGCGCGTGGGATTCGCGCAGGTCGGGGCCGGAACTCACCCATGATTCGATCAATGCGGTCTGGCGCTTGGCGCCGCTGTCATCGCGATAGTTCCCATCGCCCTCCTGCGCCTCCATGTTCAGATAGAGCCGGGCACCGTTGGGCGTGATGAGTTTGAATTCGTACCAACCGGTTGTCGGGGCGAGAAGCGATCCCTGCCAATCGATGGAAAACTGATCGGGCGAGATACCCTCCACCGGCGGGCCTTCGCCGAAATCGAACGAAAGAGCCCTATCCTGGCGCTCAATCACCTGCTTGGCTTTCTTGTTCATGCCGTCGGATTGGAAGTAACGTGCCTGCAATCCCTTTCCCTCACCGGGCTGGCTGATCCCGCTGAAGCTACCAAACAAATCCGCCACCGACTCGCGAAACTGGCGGTTCGTCAGACGCGCGAACGCCGGCTTCACTGCGGCCACGCGATCCGCCCGTGCCGCCGGAGAGTAAAACGCGCCGTAGATGTATTCCGCCACCTGCTTCGCATCCTCACCCACCACCAGATGCGGATCGTCTTCCGGCATCCGCTTATCGATGTAACGCGTCAACGATGCCAGCGACCGGTCACCCTCCAAGGGATCCTCGCATTCCTCCTCCACGCCTTCGCCATTCGCCCCATGGCATTTCGCGCAATGTTTTTCATAAATGGCCTGACCAGTTGCCGTCTGCCCGCAAAGGGGTAACGCGCTGGTCAGACAGGCCATGGAGGTAAAAAACAATGGGCGCATTTTTAACTCGAATACGGGAAAAAGTCCCGGGTATTTCAGGATATAGTGGAATGTTTCCAGCAAGTCATAATCGCTCGTTGAGTGGACTCCTCGCTAGGAGTGCCTGTGGAAACTCCGTAGCCGGGATAATCGTAAGCGAACACGCCCAGCCCGCTCGCATGGAATTCGTCATAGAGAAGCTGTGAATCCGCCAAATCCTCGGCGTTGCCATGGGAGTATAGAACAGATAGATGGAAGCGAGTGAGATGAACGGGCGTTTCCAGCTCCACTTTCCGATGAGTATGCGTTTCCAGTCCATGGTTTGAATCTGCGTGTTGGATGGGTCAAGGTAAGAGGATTTTTTGTATTTCCGGCGCGTCCTTTTATGATTTTAGATCATGAGGGTTTCACGAAGGCGTCCGCGAGCACTGAGTTTTGTGCGAGGAGGGCGTAGTCGTCGTATTCGACTTTTTCAGAGGGAGGCCAGAAGGCGCGTTCTGATAGGCGCGAGGTGATCCAGTCCATGCAGGCTTTCGCGGATGCCAGATCTTCATGGGAAAATATATCCCAGATCGAAAGTTTTACGTTTTCCTCGGTCTGGCCGAGGTGGATGTAGGCGGGGAGGGGGGTGTGTTCTGAATCGTTGCTGCGGGCGAGGGCGTAGAGCGGGAGTTGGAGATTTTTCCAAATGCTATGCTTGCCGTCCGGGCTAGTTAGATAGGCAGGGCAGCCTTCGGGGAGATGAGGAGGCGTTTTTGTATTTGCTATGATTTTCTTACGATGCGCGGTCTCGACGTTCTCCGCTTTGCCGGTCTTGTAATCGATCACGCGGATCTCGCCGCTGTCGCGGTGGCGGTCGATGCGGTCGATCTTGCCGGAGATTATGAACTCGCCGGAGGGGATCTCGAACTTGCTCTCGATCTCGATGATCTCCCAGCCCTCCGCTGCCGTCTGCGCCTGCACGGTGGAGAACCATTCGAGGCGTTGGCGCATGGCTTGGGTTTGGATACGGATCGCTAGGGGCGGGTTTTTTCCGAACTCTTGGAAAATCACTTCATCGAGTGTGGAGGAGAGCGAGGCGGCGATTTTTTCCGGATCAGTGAGGAGGTTTTTTACCTGATCTCTTCCCCATATCTCCACGACGAGGTGGGTGATGGAACCGAAATCGCGGGCGTTCATTTCGCGGCGATCCGGCTCTGGTATGCCCATTTTGCAGATGTTCTTAAGGTAAAAGCGGAACGGACAGGTGAGGTAAACAGCCAAGGCGGTGACGCTGATGCGATCTGGCAATTCCACCGCGTGCGGCTGCCATGGCCAATCGCGTGTCCAGATGAGATCCGCTTCTGGTGGCTCGATCTCGCGGAAGAGGTTTTCGACGGTGGGGACGAGTTCCTCGCGCGGCACGCGGAGCAGCAGGCGAGAGGGGAGGAGGATTTCACCGCCCGCGCCGGTCTTGCCGCAGATCAGGTGGGCGGAGCCGTTTTCGCGACGCATCATGAGCATGGCATGGAGGAGGTAGGCATCGCGGGCGTGGCGGTCGGTCTCGGCGGTGAGCTTGAGAACGCGGCGGATGTTTTCCGAGAGCCAGGGATCACTGCTGGCTCGCGCGGGGACGAAGGTTTCGTTCATACCGCAGATGACGAGGTGCGCGCCTGGCTCGAAGAGTAGTTCCAGCCAGCCTTGGACATCGATCACACGGTCTGAGGAAGGCTCGGCGGTGGGGGTTGGGAGCCATGAGAGCAGGGTCTGGAGCCAGAAGCCGTGGCTGCGGTCTGTCTGCGGGAAAAGCGGCGCGGCTTCTGTTAGAAAATCGGCGATGCGGGAGGCGAGGAGACTTTCGGATTTTGGGTTGAGTGCTTTAAGGTGGGCGGTGATCGCTGCGGGGAAATTTTCCGAAAGAAAGGAACGCCGTTGGCCAAGCAAGGCGGCGATGGAGGCGCGGAGGGCGTCGTCGGTATCGGGGTGGTTCAGGATTGCGTCCGGTTCAATAGCGGCGTGGTTGTCGCGGAGTTTGTTGAGCGCGGTGAGTTTCTGGGCGCGGCTTCCGGAAATGAGGTGGGCGGATTCAGGCAGGGAGAGTAGGGCGGCGAGTTGGCGGGAAGATGGATTCGCAAGCCAATCTTTCCATGCGGTGAGCCAGCGGACCAGTGCCGGCATTGGCTGCGCGGCGGCGGGATGGAAGGTGGGCCAGCCTTTTTCCGTAAAAGCGCGGGCAAGAATAGCTCCGCTGCGCTCGTCCGAGCAGCCGAGCGCGACTTCGCAGGATGAGGTACCGGTTTCTGAAACGGCGGTGAGAGCGAGGGCGGCCTGACCCGCAGGATCGGCGGCGATTTGTGTGACGACATGCGGAGGGAGTTCGCGAGTGGCCCATGTTTCTAATGGCAGACCTAGAGGAGAGAAAAGTTCCTGTTCTGATTCGGGAGCGGCGATGATGGAAATGACTTTTCCCTCAAAGCCCATCAGTGCCTCCTCCAAGCATTTCGGCATTTCGGTGATGCCCGCGAGGATGATGTTCCGATATCCGGCAGGTAGTGAAAAATTCTCCCTCAGTGCGGTAGTGCGAGAGGTGTAGCCCCACGCGTAAAGCTGTCGCTCGGCCAGCGTTTCGAGGCGTGCGAGGTTTTCCCAGCGAGCAGCATCCGGTGTGGAGGCGAGGAACTTCGATGCAGAGAAAAGATTATGCCGTTGCTCCTGCAAGGTCGTGCGAAGGGCGGTGATCTCCGCTGCTAGAGATATTGCCCAATCGGGATTGCCGTCGCCGGTATCGGGGGGGATGGGGAAAAGATCCGCATAGTTTTCCCAAGCCTCGGCGGGCATCGATGTGAGGGCTTGTGTCCACGCGATTTTCTCGATCCATGGCGGTGCGACGGACGCGTCATCGATTTGCAACAACGCACCCGGTGTAGTTACGGTAGGTGCGAGGATGGCCGTCGCCGCGGCGGCGAGGGACTCGCGGAGAATACGCCCGCTCTGCCCGGTTGGCACGATGACTAGTGATTGAGCCAGCGATTCGCGATCGTTGAGCAATTGCACGACGAGCAGGGGCAGGAAAGGGGCATTGTATCCGAGGAATATCCTATCTTTCATGAGGGAAGGTTATGCGTCTGGTAAGTGGTGGACAGGCAAAAAGAGAAGTCGTTTACGAATCGTCATGAAGAAAGCGCTTGATGGGGGAAGAGGGTCGGGATTGGATGAATAGAGATTCCTGAATCATCCCCTTATGAGCCTCCGCGATCAGTTAAACGATATCTTGCCCAGCCTGTTGCCGAATAATCCCGCCGATGCGATCAAGGGTACGGAGCTGATTCGCTTGGCGCGGCGGAATCTCACAGGCAACTACTCGGATGCATCGCTGAGGTATCATTTCTCGATCATGTCGTGCGACCCCGCCTCGGCGATCGCGAAGGTAGAGAAGGGCCAGGGCTACTATCGCCGCAGCGAGCCTCTGCCGGCGCTTTCCGGCGCGCAGGAGCTTTTGGCATGGACGCAAGGTAGGCTAGATGATCTGAGCGGTGATGTAACCACGGTGGACAATGCCATGCTGCGCATCCGAAAATTCCGTGCCGTCGTCACCCGCTACTACGAAATCAACGGACGTTTTCCCTTTGCTTTCCGTGACCCCTTCGCCGCCACCTCGCCACTCGGAAATTTGTGGAAATATCCCGAGCTGGTTCTTGTCGATTGGGAAACAGGCGGCTCGCCGGATGAGGAAATGTCGCTCGATGAGTCGATGCTCGCGCTCAAGCAACGGCTTGGCATCTCGCCCTTTCGCCTGCACTCGGCGCGGCTGCGGCTTATTCCCTCGCTGATGTCATATCGTGAGGATTTTTTCCAGACACTCTCTGTCTCGATGTGGGCGCAGGGTGGTGAACTGATATATGCAGGCCCGATCGAGGATGAGGCGCTGGCGGATGGGTTACGGAAACTCAGCTCGGCCTACGGAGTGGGAGTGGTTTCGTTTGGACTGACTCCTGATGTGCTCGACGATTTGCCGAGGCCCGCACAAATCCTCAACGCGCATCCGAAGGAGACAGAGGCGATCATGTCGAAGCTAGATATTCACCGCATCGCTCCGGTGCAATCCCGTCCTCACCTTGATTGGGCCGCTCTCGGCTCGATGCGCAACGAATCCGAAGACGCAGACAAGCTTATGCGCTGGCTAACGAACTGCATCGACGCTCGAAGAGCAGAGCCTTTTAAGGACGAGTGAGGTTTTACTGGTGAAATATGGATAATTTAGATCCCTCTGGTGAGAAAACTGCTGGAGTTGCAGCGTATCCCTGTCAGATTTACGCAACCCTTTATTGGTAGTAAGAATGCCATATTGACCATGTCCGAAAATTCACCCACAGCCCGGAACGCAATTCCTGAAAGCCTGCGTAAACAGCTTGAGGATTTCCGACAGCAACTTTGGCGTCGCAAGGTGATGGAGGCGGTGGCGGCCGGGTTGATCGGGCTGCTTTTGTCTTTCCTTTTGATCTACGTTCTTGATCGCGTCTGGCAAACACCCGTTTGGGCGCGGCTTATCATCTTGCTTGGTGGCGTTTCTCTGTTCGGCGGCTTTGCTCCCTACTGGCTGCACCGCTGGGTCTGGGGTCATCGCCGCGAGGAGCAACTCGCGAAGCTCATCGCGAAACGCTATCCCGGACTTGGTGATCGCTTGCTCGGCGTGATCGAATTGCAAGGCCAAGATGAGGCTGGGGATTCACTTTCCCCCAGGCTGCGTGCGGCGGCGATGGAAGTGGTTGCGGCGGAGGCGGGGAAACGCAAGCTCGACGATGCGCTGCCCATTCCGAGGCATCGTAAATGGGCACTGGCCGCACTCGCCCTGATGGTTGTGGCCTCGGGAGCATTCCTCGCAACACCCAAGGCCGGTCTTAACGCGTTTGAGCGCTGGTTGAAGCCGTTTTCCGATGTGGAAAGATACACATTTACGCAGCTTGAGAAGCCGCCTGGGTATCTTGCCGTTCCCTACGGTGAGGCATTTGATGTAGTTCTGAAACTCGCAAAGACCTCGGAGCAACAACCCTCAACCGCGCTCGGCCAATACGGCCTGCAGCCGATGATTGGTGCCAAGCTTACGGGTGATCGATATGCTTTCCGTTTCCCCGGACAGCAGGATAAAGGCACGGTAGTTTTCCGCATCGGCGATCTTATTCATTCCTTGGTCGTGGAGCCCCTGCAACGTCCCAGCGTCCTGAGCACAAGAGCGTTTGTGACATACCCCTCCTACATGAATCTGCCAGAGCGGACAATGGAACTCACCACTGGCGAACTCAGTCTGGTGGAGGGTAGCAGGCTTGTTTTCGAAATGGATTTAAGCCGTGAGGTGCGCTCGGGTGCTTTTGGACCGAGCAAGGCTGCTGGGGAAATGCCCGCCGAAACCGCTTTCGAACCGATCGAAGGTGCGCTGAATATTTCTAAACAGAAGGCAAAGACTGCCACGATCCAAGTCGGCAACGTGCCCTTTGAAATGCCATTCTCCTGGGTCGATGAGTTTGGTCTCAACGGCGGAGCGGATTACCGCCTGCGCGTGGATGCGGTGAAGGACGCGCCGCCCGTGGCCTACACGCAGGGGGTGGATCGGGAGAAGGCGATCCTGCCCGAAGAGTCCATCGATTTCGAGATCCTCGGCGAAGATGATTTCGGACTGAAAGAAGTGGGCATCGAGTGGGAAAGCCTCGTTTCATTACCCGGCGAAATTCCCGAAGTGAAAGGTGAACTGATTCTCGCAAAAGGCGCGCCCGAAGAGCGCCGCATCATGAAGCCTGTGGTCTTTTCGCCTGCGGCGTTCGGAATCGGGCCGCAGCGTCTCGCGCTCCGCGCATTTTCCGAGGATTTCTATCCGGGGCGCGGGCGAGTTTATTCTGAGCCGATTATCCTATACGTTTTGAGTCGCGAGGAACATCAGCAGTTGCTGAAATCGCAGTTCGATCGCGCGATCAGCGAGCTGGAGGATCTCACGCGCAAGGAATTGAACAATCTTGATGAAAACCAACGGCTTGATGACCTTGATGCGGAGGAAATGAAAAAGGAGGAGAACCGCAAACGCCTAGACGAACAAGAGCAGGCGGAGAGCGAGAGCGCCCAACGCATGGAAGAGCTGAAGGAGAAGATGGAGGAGATGATGAAAGGAGCGACTCGCAACGGCGAGATCGACAAGGAGACAATGAAGAAAATGGCGGAAGCTCTCAAGTCCATGCAGGAGCTGGCTGACAAGGATGTGCCGGAAGTCCGCGACGAATTGCAGGAAGCTCAGGAGCCATCCAATACCGATGAGAAATCCGAGGAGGACATCAAGGAAGCCGTCGAGAAGCAGAAGAAAGTCGTCGAGAAAATGAAGAAGGCGGTCGAGCAGGCGAATGATGCAAACAAGCGCTTCGAGGCCAGCACTTTCGTGAGTCGCCTGAAAAAAGCTGCGGCCGAACAGAACGGAATCGCTGCAACCTTGATCGAGTCGTTAATCCGAAAACTCACAGGCTTGCGTGCGGATGAACTCGATCCTAGCGATCAGATGAAACTTTCTGAAACAGCCCAGGAGCAGGTTCTCACCGCCGCCGATGTGCGCTGGCTTCAGGAAGATCTCGGCCACTATCATGCTCGCACTGACGATGCTGCCTTCAAATCTATCATGGAGCAAATGCGGGACTCGAAGATCGATATTGGACTAGAGACTCTTCGTAACAAACTCGACGCACATAAATCGATCGAGGCTACGGAAGATGCCAAAAAGTGGGCGGCTAAGCTTGAGGAATGGGCAGCCATACTCGGAGACGAGTTGGATAAAAAGGGTGGCGGAGGCGGCGGTGGTGG
>CAMBTP010000022.1 GCA_945870855.1 Prosthecobacter debontii | reverse complement strand
AATTCTTCTCATCCCTATTGTGGCTAAATGAAAAAAATAACCACGGATGAACCCAGATGCACACGGATATACCATTTGCCAAAAGTCCTTGCGCAGATCCATACCGCCGGAGGCTTTTGACTGCTGCGGTTCTCATCCGCAGCTTTTTGGGTTCGTGATGGAAATACGAAGTAAGCTGGTTGCAGCCTGTGCGATTGGGAATAAATTAACTAGTAAATTAACTGCCAGGCATACAATTGACTTGCGTAAATTAACTACCATAAATTAACTACCATAAATTAACTACCATAAATTAACTGCCAGGCATACAATTGACTTGCGGATGCTTTTTTGGGCTGGTAGGGTTTCGCTATGGATACGCTGAAACAAAATAAACAAATTAACTGCCAGGCATACAATTGACTTGCGGATGCTTTTTTGGGCTGGTAAATAAACTGCAAGGCATACAATTAGTTTTGAGCTAAGATTTGGGGGTGCGTGTCTTTGGCTCGAACACGCTGAATCGATATGAATAAAGGGATTTGGAGTGGTAAAATGGGTGATCTCCTCTGGAATTAGCAGGGATAAAATGGGGGGAAGTTGGGGCAGGTTTTGTGGGATAGAGGGTTAATCCAGGGTAAGCGTCCTAAATTCCTCCCCCTGTGATGCTCCGCTGGAGCGGTTGGGGTGCCGGAGGTTAGGCGACTTGCTCGGCTACGGCTTCGGCCTTTGCTTTGCGCTCGGCGGCGATTCGGGCGGGGGTCAGATCGGCGGCTTGCTCGGGGGTGGCATTGTGCGGCAGCTGCTTGAGGACTTCGGCCAGGTAATCCTCGGGATCGAGTCCTTGGGCGCGGCAGTTGGCGAGTAGTGTGTAGATGAGGGCGTTGTTTGTTCCGGCTTCGAGGCTACCGAAGAAACAGTCCAGAGCCTGCGGGCACTCTACTTTGTTGTCATATTTTTACGCACGCACTTACGGTAAACGGTATATATTTGGGAGAAATGACCCCGAATCCCTGTGTCACTGGTGAAAATTTAACCGCCAAGCTCGCCAAGTAAGATAAGTGAGACCTTCGGAATCCCGTTATTGACCCTGTTGTTGTTGCTGCTGCTGTTGGCGGGCGCGATCCTGTTGCTCCTGCTGTTGGCGTTGCATTTCCTCCTGTTGTTGGCGGGCTCGTTCCTGCTCCTGCTGTTGCCGTGCGCGTTCTTGTTGCTCTTGCTGTTGGCGCTGCATTTCCTCCTGCTGTTGGCGGGCGCGTTCCTGTTCCTGTTGCTGGCGCAACCTTTCTTGCTGTTCCTGTTGCTCGCGCAATTCCTCCTGCTGCTGGCGCTGGGCTTCTTCCTCTTGCTTAGCTTGATCTTCCTGCATGCGGCGGGCTTCCTCTTGTTGCTGGAGTTTTTGCATTTCCTCAGCCTTGCCTTGTTCCTCAGCACGCTCGCGCATTTTCTCCTGCTCCTCACGTGCTCTTTCAAGCTCTGCTGCGACAGCCTGGCGACGGGCCTCCTCAATCTGCTGACGCTGCGGCTCACCTTCGGGCTCCGCAGGGGGTTGCGGAACTTCAGGCTGTGGCTCCGGTAACGGCGTCAGGGGAACAGGCGGAAGCTCGGGGCGTTCCGGGCGCTCGGGTTTTTGAGGATCGGTCGGTAGCTCAGTGGGAGGCTCGACGCTGGGAGGTATTGCGGGCACATCGGGCGCGGGCACAATAACGGGAGGTAGATTTGGCTCAGCGGGACGCTCTGGCTCACCGGGGGGCGTAGGTCGTTCCGGACGATCCAGATCAGAAGAAGGTTCCGGCAAAGTGGGGATCTCTGCGCCGGTTTGGGAATCCGATCCGGGAATCGCAGGAGGCTCGGGAAGCGTCGGGATTGGATCCCTGCCATCCGGTCTTTCGGGACGACCCGGACGATCCGGGCGGACGGTGGGTCTGTCTGGAATTTCCGCGAGGGGTGGATCCTGCGGTTTTTCACCATCCGCGCCCAGGCTGACATCCGGCTCTTTGTTGAGGTTCTCATCACGGCGGAGGTTCTCTTCCTGTTGGCGTGTTTTTTCGAGGAGTTCCTTCCGTTCCCTTTCGAAATCCTCGCGGGTGCCCGCGCCAGAGACAACTCGCTCGGACTCGCTGATCTCTTCTGTGCGACGGTCGCGAAACTCGCTACGGATATCCTCGGGGAGCTCGCCGGTGCGCTCGACGGTTACAATCCCGAGATCATGGTTCACGCGAGTCGGGCGCAGGGCGGGATTCCAATCCGCATCCATACGCGGCGCGACGACCTGTAACTCGTCACCCCTGAAATGAGAGCCGAATTGACGACCGCCACGGCCGAAATCCGGGTTCTGATCCATGCACAGACGATGAATCGGAAACGGCCTGCCAATGCGATCGCAGACATTTCTATAAACGGGACCACCGACAAAAACTTGACCCGAATTTATACGGTAATGAGTTACATTCGTGGTGCTTCTGAAATAGACCGTGTTCTGGGTGATCGGCAGACAGTAGGGCTGGATGTTATTTCCAAAATTCGAATAGCTCACGAAAGAGAACCACGAGCTGCCGATGCGGAACGAAGTCTCCACCGAGGAATCCCACGAGCGTCCGCGCCATGCGAGAGTTTCCGGTGGAAGCGGAGCCCAGCCGATGTGGCCGGGGCTTTCCCTCCACGTTACCCAAGCCGGTGCCCACTCGCTACCGGGCACCCATACCCAGCCAGCTCCGCGCAACAGCGCCCAGCGCCCGTAGTGGTAGCAGGCCCAGCCGAAAGGCTCGCTGGAAACCCATGTCCAACCATGATCCGTGAATGCCCAGCGACCACGAGTGTAGGGTCTCCACGAAGTATTCCGAACCACCGATGGTTGATAAACATAACCATAATCCGATGTGCTGAACCATGATCCGTATGCTCCCAGCGGCTCGTAAAAATTGCTATAATCCCCTGTCGGCCTACTGACATATCTTTTCTCTGTAACCGGCAATGCTTTTAGAGGCTCACGTCCCGCAAGGCTCAGCTCGCGCTCGCTCAGCTTGCCCTCCAGTCCGGTCAGCTCCTTCGCCTGGCTATCGAGGTTTTCCTGAACTGCAGAAAGTTTACCCTCGCGCACTGCTAGCTCCGCCTGCCGCCGCTCCAGTTCCACAGTCATCGCCGCTTGATCGGCCTCCCGCGTCTGCTCCATCGCGATCCTCTCCCTCTCGATCAGGGCTCGCTCACGCTCGATCGCCTCTGCCTCGGCCATCATTCTCTGCTCTGCGAGTTCTGATTCAAGCTGCTGCCGCTGCTTCTCGACCTCCGCAGATTTCTTTTCCAACTGGTTGAGCTTCGCTTCGAGTTCCTTGCTTGAGTTGTCGCAGGAAACGAGAAATAGCGTGGCGGTGGCGGCGCTGAGTGAGAGGATGCGGGTTTTCATAGGTCTGGGGATCGGATCGCTGGGGTCTTGGACAGCGGAGAGATGATTCTGATTCAAAAAAATTCTAAAAAAAATCAGGCAGGAGAGAGCGTAAAATCGATGTGCGGCGAAGCATCCCCCACCCGCTCACCAGCTGAGCGAGAGACCTTCACAGCGAGTGCGCCTTCAATGGCACGGCGCTCCATTTCAATGGCACGCGGATGCTTCGCGAAAATTTGCGCCAGCGGATGGTGGAACTCACGGAGGGTGATGATACCCGTCTCTGGATCATGCAGGCAGCGAATGAAAAGCCCATCCTGCGAGCGGATCTTTGCGAAGAGCTGCGCCTTGTAGAGAGTGGTAGTAGCTTTACTGAGTTTCGCTTTCCACTCCTCCTCGCGCTCTTGGAAATATTGGAAGATCAAACGGTCGGGAGCGTTTTCGCCAAAAGAGCGATGGATTTGATCGAGTAAATCCAGGGTGAAATCCAAGGGTATCTGCGGAAACAGGCTGTCCGCTTTTTCCGAAAGCCTGTAGAAAATCTCCGGCCTGCCAATCTCGCTGCGCGGCACGCGGGAGCGCTTCAGGTAGCCAAGCTTGGTGAGATCCTCGCAATGCTGCTTCACCGTCATGTAACTGGAGTCCAGCCGTTTCGAAAGATCGCTGACCGCCAGCCCTCCAGAGACCTTGAGCTCGGAGAGCGTGGCGAGCCATTGCGGTTTAAGCAGATCGTGGAAGGCGGGATGGAACATACGACTACCCGCGATCCTATCCTCTGTTTTTTCCTTGTCGAGAGAGCTCATCAGACGAGTTTCATTTTCAAATGAAACGCCTCGCAACCGCCATTCTCGCAATTGCCCTGCCCGCACTATCCGCCGAGCAACCCAACATCCTTTTTATCTTCACCGACGACCACGCGCTTCAGGCCATCTCCGCGTATGGCGGGCGTTTCGAAAAAATCGCGCCTACCAAAAACATCGACCGCCTTGCCAAGGAAGGCATGATTTTTCGCAATTCCTTCTGCGGAAACTCGATCTGCGGCCCTTCCCGCGCCTCCATCCTCACCGGCAAGCACAGCCACGTGAACGGCTTCATGGACAACGACTCCGGGCTCTTCGACGGAGGCCAGCAAACCTTTCCTAAGCTACTCCAGAAAGCTGGATACGAAACCGCATTGATCGGAAAATGGCACCTCGTTTCAAACCCAACCGGCTTCGACCACTGGGAAATCCTCCCCAGCCAGGGAAGCTACGTGAATCCGGATTTCATCCAGATGGATGGTTCGAAAAAACGCGTTGAGGGATACGTCACCGACATCATCACCGACAAGACCATCGAATGGCTCAAGAACCGCAAGGATAAGACCAAGCCCTTCGTCCTGATGACCCAGCAGAAAGCCCCGCACCGTAGCTGGGTGCCCGCGCCGCGCCATTACAAGCTCTTCGATGGCATCGACATGCCCGAGCCGCCCACTCTTTTCGACGACCACTCGCACCGCATCGAGGCGCTGAAAAAACAGGAGATGACCATCGCCAAGCATTTCTCCTGGGGCTTGGACATGTTCCTGCATGGCAAGCCCACCGATCCCCGCTTCATCGGCGGACTCGCCAACGGGGAATACGCACGCATGACCAACGCGCAGAAGACTGAGTTCGACGCCGCCTACGGCCCGGAAAACGAAAAACTCCTCGCCGCTCTACCGACCATGACCGATGACGATCTCACCCGTTGGAAATACCAGCGCTACATCAAGAACTACCTCCGCACCATCCGCGCCGTGGACGAGAACGTCGGCCGCACGCTTGAGTATCTGGAGGAGTCCGGCCTCGCGAAAAGCACCGTGGTCATCTACTCTTCGGATCAGGGCTTTTACCTCGGCGAGCACGGCTGGTATGACAAGCGCTGGATGTTCGAGGAATCTCTCAAAATGCCCTGCGTGATCCGTTGGCCCGGCGTCATCAAGCCCGGAGTCGAGCCCGAGGCGATGATTCAGAACATCGACTACGCACCCACTTTCCTCGAAATGGCCGGCGCCGCCATCCCCGCCGACATGCAGGGCAAAAGCATCGTCCCCATTCTCAAGGGCGAAGGCAAAACCCCCGATGACTGGCGCAACGCCGTGTTCTACCAATACTCCGGCGAGAACACCCACCACGTCGCCCGCCACGATGGCGTCCGCGATTCCCGCCACAAGCTCATGCATTTTCCCGATACCAAAGAGTGGATGCTATTCGACCTCGAGAAAGACCCCCAGGAAATGAAAAACGTCTTCGCCGATCCCACCTACTCCGCTGTCGCCGAGAAGATGAAAACCCTCTACGCGGATCTCAAAAAACAATACGCCGCGAACGACTCGAACTTACCCATGCATCGCCTTAAGGAAAGCTGGTGGAAGGATCGCTGGGTTGTGAAAAATAAGGAAGTTCACAACTCCAAGGACGCTAAAATCGTCTTCTTAGGCGACTCGATCACGCAGGCATGGGAAGACACCGGTAAGTCGGCGTGGGATAAACACTTCGCGCCCCTCGGCGCTGTGAACTGGGGCTATTCCGGTGACCGCACCGAGCACCTCATCTGGCGCTTGCAGAACGGCAACATCCAGCGCCTGAACCCTAAGGTCGCCGTGATTCTCATCGGCACCAACAACACCGGCCATAGCCAGCGCCCCGCCGCCGAAACCCTCGCCGGAATCCGCCAAACCCTCAACGACCTCTCATGGAAATGGCCTGACACGAAAATTATCCTCATGTCCATCTTCCCCCGCGCCGAAAAGGCTGATGATCCCCTCCGCCAACTCAACGACGAGATCAACGAACAACTCAAAACCCTCGTCAACGGCAAGCGCATTCATCTGTTAGACATCAACGCCAAGTTCATGAATGACGAAGGCACCCTAAGAAAGGAACTCCTCCCCGACCTCCTTCACCTCTCCCCCGCCGCCTACGACATCTGGGCGGATGCTCTTTCTTCGAAGCTCAACGAACTCGGGCTGTGAGCTGAAAGTTCGAATCTTGCGGCGCCGCCAAACTCCCGCCATGGTAGAAAAAGAATCATGAAGTAGGTGCGCGCGAAATATTCTTATTCTTCGCTCACCTCTTGAGTCGTATCGATGTCGATTTACCGTGCGCATCCAGCCCCTCCAGTCGGGCGAATTCCTCAACCACGCTGAGTGATTTTGCGACGGCGGCCTTATTCATTTTCACGATGCTTGTGCGGCGCTGAAACTGATCCGCGCGTAGCCCGGAAAAGGAACGCCCCGCACCACCGGTTGGCAGCGTGTGGCTGGGTCCCGCTAGGAAATCGCCGACCGCGACGGGCGAATCCGCGCCGAGGTAGATCGCCCCCGCCGTGCGGATCTGCGCGAGGATTTCCTCCTCGTTTTCCACGACCAGCGAAAGGTGCTCAGGCGCGAAATCGTTGGTGATACGGATACCCTCCGCTAGCGATTTTACCTGTAGTAAAAAGGTGCCTGTCTTGAGAACTTCCTTGATGATCTTCGAGCGGCTGAGTTCCGCCATCTGCTTCGCGATCTCTGCCACCACCTTATCTAACAATGGCTTCGAAGGTGTTAAAAACCCAACCATGCTGTCGCCGCCGTGTTCTGCCTGAGCGAGGAGATCTGCTGCGATGTATGCGGCTTTCGCGCTCGCGTCGGCGAGGATCAATATCTCACTGGGTCCGGGCAGCAGATCAATGGAAACCGCGCCGACTAGCTGCCGTTTCGCTTCGACGACGAAGCGGTTCCCCGGTCCGAAAATCCGGTCAACCGGGCGAATGGATTTTGTCCCGAGAGCCATCGCCGCGATCGCCTGCGCGCCGCCGACTTTCACCGCCTCTGTGACACCCGCCTGCTGGAGTGCGTAAAGAAGCGCAGGATTCACTTTTCCGTCAGCGCCGCAGGGAGTCGCCGCGAAAATTTCCGGAACACCGGCAGCCTGCGCGAATCCCGCCGTCATCAGAGCAGTGGAAACCAGAGGAGCCTTTCCGCCAGGAACATAGACGCCGACCCGATCAAAAGGCGTGAAGCGTTCACCTACGATCGCACCCTCCGCATTTTTCCCGGACCAATCCTTGCGCATACTTTTGCGGGCAAAGGAATGGATGTTGCGTAGGCTCCGGCGGATCGCCTCGCGTGTCGCTGCGGAGACAGCGGCTTCCGCATCAGCAAATTCTCTCTCGCTTACGAAGATATCCTTCTTGGTAAGTTTCGCCCCATCGAAGCGATATGTTAACTCCACCAGCGCGTCATCACCCTTTAGCACGACCGCCGAGATAATTTCCCCCACCAGATCACGCACCGCGTCCTTTGGAATGGCTCTGCGCCGCAAACGTTTGGTGAACGCTTCGTAGCCCGCGTCCCTGTAACTGAGAATTTTCATATTTCGAACTGCCCAGAAGATGCACGATCTAGCGCCCGCCGCCAACAATCAATGCATCAAGTCACATTCATAAGCAGTTATCGGCGTTGCTCGCTTCTCACTTCGGTGCAATATTACCTTAAAAATAAACGTATTTGCTCAAAATCATGTCTTGGAAAATCACATTAGGGACGACCTTGGTCACCGGAGTCCTCGCCACGGGAGCCGCCGCGGGCGAAATTCGCTACAACCGCGACATCCGCCCGATCTTCGCAAAGCACTGCACGGCCTGTCACGGCGGGGTGAAAGAGGCGGGTGGAATATCCATGATTTTCCGCGAGCGGCTAGTCAGTGAGGGCGAATCAGGCGAAATCCCCGTAGTTCCTGGAAAGCCTGAGGTATCAGAAATGATCCGCCGTGTGAAAAGCTCTGATCCCGATGAGATCATGCCTCAGCCAAAACACGGCCCACCGCTTTCCTCTGGAGAAATCGCTAAGCTCGAACAATGGATCAAAGAAGGCGCCAAATGGGAGGAGCACTGGGCATTTATCCCACCTGTCGAGACGGAGGTTATAGGACTGAAGCAAGCGGACTGGGTTTCAGCACCGCTCGACCGGTATGTGTTAAAAAATATCGAATTGGCAGGGCTAAAACCTTCCCCTCTAGCTGGCCCGGCAGAATGGCTGCGCAGGGTGAGCTTTGATATCACCGGCCTGCCGCCTAGCGTGGATGATCTGATCTCACTGGAAAAGGGATGGGTAACAAACGGTAACGTTGCCCGCGAGCAAATGGTGGATAAGTTATTAGCGTCCCCCGCATACGGCGAAAGATGGGCCACAGTCTGGCTTGATCTTGCTCGCTATGCAGACACCTTCGGCTTTGAGAAAGATCCGCATCGCGATATCTGGCCATGGCGGGATTGGGTCATCCGCTCACTCAATGCGGATATGCCCTATGACCAATTCACCATCGAGCAATTAGCCGGCGATCTACTTCCCAATGCCACGCCTGATCAAATTCTAGCCACCGCATTTCACCGCAACTCACAGACCAATACCGAGGGCGGAACTGATGATGAGGAATACCGAGTCGCAGCTGTAATCGATCGAGTTTCAACTGTCTGGACAACATGGCAGGCAACCACTTTCGGCTGCGTGCAATGCCACTCCCATCCTTACGATCCCATCTCTCACGACGAGTTCTACGAGTTCATGGATTTCTTCAACCAAAGCGAGGATGCAGATCTCGGCTACGAGTTTCCGAAACTCAAGATTTCCGATCCTAATTTCGTGAAAGTCGAACGCGAGACCCTCAGCCTACGGGAACAACTCGATGCGCAGGGACGCGAGATTTCCGGAGTTGCATGGAAAGTATTGGAGGATATCAAACTCACTCCCACTTCCGGAACTCTGGAAACCGACAGCTCTGGTTTGATCGTCAGCGAGGGCACTTTGCAGAGTGGTGTCACCCACAAAGTGGCCGGAAAAACGGGAGCCTTCGATGCGATGAAAATTACTATCCATCCCGCAAACCCGGATCCGAAAAGCTGGCCGCAAATGGGAGTGATGGTAACCTCCTTCCGCATGGAGAAAATCGCCGTAGATGGCACGCGGACACAGATCCCGATGGGCGAGATCATTTCCGACTACCTTGCCGGCCCATCGGATCCAATGAGTGCGTTCGCGCATGACTCGGCAAACGGAGAGAAATTCAAACGCTTTATCGGACAAGGTGGAGTCGGCGGCGGCGGTGCCGGATTCGGAGAATATCCACGCCTTACCGGACCACGTTGGTTCGTCCTACTACCGGAGACGAGAGTGGCGCTCGGTGAGGGCGAACGCATCGAGATTTTTCTAACTCAAGGTGCGAATGCAAACGAGAGCCAAGGCACCTACCTACGGAAATTTCAAATCGAAGTAGCAATGGATGACCGCTACGTGGCACTGCGCAGTGATCAAGAAAGAGCCGGAAAATGGCAACAAGTGAGCGCTAACAAAAATCTCATGGCCGCAATGCAAGGCCCGGAAGTCCCCGTGATGCGCGACCGCTCGCAGGGTGGACGCAGGGATACCCGTGTCTTCGCCCGTGGCAATCGCCTTGCCAAGGAGCGCAGCGTGAAGGCCGATGTCCCGGATCTTCTCAAGCAGGGTTACGTGGGAACTGAGGAAACCACCAATCGTCTCGCTATGGCACGCTGGTTGGTCAGTGGTAAAAATCCCCTCACCTCTCGCGTCATGGTCAACCGGCTCTGGGGTGAAGTTTTCGGAACCGGCATTGCCGAAACGCTGGAAGATTTTGGCACGTCCGGCACGCTGCCTGCAAATCCTCAACTGCTTGATCACCTAGCCCTTCGTTTTCAAACAGAGCACAAGTGGTCGCTCAAGAAATCCCTTCGCGAGATCGTGCTCTCATCAACATACTGCCAGACCTCAAAAGCATCCGCACAGCTCATCGAGCGAGATCCGAAGAACCAACTCGCCGCCCGTGGTCCGCGCAACAGACTTACCGCTGAGATGGTGCGTGACCAAGCACTCGCAGTCTCAGGTTTACTCTCTCCAAAAATGTTTGGAGCACCCGTTTTTCCACCGCAGCCAGAAGGTATCTGGGGATCGGTTTACAGTGGTGCAAAGTGGAATGAATCCAAGGGCGAAGACAGATTCCGGCGCGCTATTTACACCTATCTCAAGCGCACCAGCGGCTTCCCCGGCTTACTCACTTTTGATGCCCCAAGCCGCGATGTCTGCACTGCTCGCCGCATCGTTTCGAACACACCGCTCCAAGCGCTCGTGACCATGAACGATCCGGCCCACATCGAAGCCGCTGCTGCCATGGCGGAGCGCATGCGCCAGCGCGGTGGCAGCCTCCGCGAGCAACTCGGCTTTGCCTATCTTTCCTCTACCCAGCTTGTTGCGGACGAGCAAGTCCTAGACGAGCTTCAGGGGCTTTACGAGGATCTCAAAAAACAGAACCAGCCCGGTGCCAACAAGCTCGGCCCCGATCCCGCCCTCACTCTTACTGCTAATACTATCCTCAACCTCGACGCCGCCCTATCCAAATGACACGCCTAGAACATGACCTACGCATCGCCGAACTCTCGCAGTTCACCCGTCGCCATTTCCTCTCGAAATGTACCACTGGCCTCGGCGCCATGTGGCTCGCTGGAATGGGGCAGTCTGCCTTCGGAAGTGCTACCAAGCTGGTCAAAGATCCCGCCCAGCCGCTTGCGCCAGCCATGCCGCTGCTCCCCGGCAAGGCCAAGCGCGTCATCTACCTCCACATGGCCGGCGCGCCATCCCAGCTCGAACTTTTCGACTACAAGCCGGAACTAAAAAAACTCGATGGCAAGGATTGCCCCAAAGAGTTTCTCGAAGGTAAGCAGTTCGCCTTTATCCAAGGTGTTCCGAAAATGCTTGGCCCGCAGTTTGAGTTCAAGCAGCACGGCCAGAGCGGAGCTTGGATCTCGGATCGACTCCCGCACCTCGCCACCATGGCAGATGATCTGTGCTTCATTAAATCGATGCACACGGATCAGTTCAATCACGGCCCGGCGCAACTCCTCGTCCATACCGGCACCCAGAATCCCGGCGCGCCCTCCATCGGCTCATGGGCCACCTACGGCCTCGGTTCTGAAAATCAAAACCTACCCGGCTTTATAGTCCTCACCTCCGGCGGCAAGAACCCCGATGCGGGTAAATCCGTTTGGGGCTCTGGTTACCTCCCCTCAGTTTACCAAGGTGTTCAGTGCCGCTCCGAAGGCGAACCGGTTCTCTATCTGCAAAATCCCGATGGAGTCACTCGCGACATGCGCCGCAGTTCTCTCGATACTCTCGACCGCCTCAATCAGCGCATCGCCCAGGAAACCGGTGATCCGGAAACCGTCACCCGCATCGCCCAGTATGAGATGGCCTACCGCATGCAGATGCACGCCACCGATGCCTTTGAACTCAAGCAGGAAGATGAGGCAACCCATGCCATGTATGGCACCGAACCTGGCAAGGAATCCTTTGCCAATAACTGCCTCCTCGCACGCCGCCTCGCCGAGCGCGGCGTGCGCTACATTCAACTTTTCGATTGGGGCTGGGACTCACACGGCACCGACCCTAGTACCGACCTAAAATCAGGTTTCGCTAATCTCTGCACAAAGATCGATAAACCCATCACCGCCCTCCTCAAGGATCTCAAACGCCGCGGAATGCTGGAGGACACACTCGTCGTCTGGGGCGGAGAATTCGGACGAACGCCCATGCGAGAAAATCGCGGCGGCAACGAAATGTCCTTCATCGGCCGAGACCACAATCCCGGTGCTTTCACCATCTGGATGGCAGGCGGCGGCGTGAAAGCAGGAACTTCCTACGGCGAGACCGACCCCATCGGCTACCAGGCGATGAAGGACAAAGTCTCCCTCCACGACCTCCACGCCACCATGCTCCACCTTATGGGCTTTGATCACAAGAAACTCAGTTTCCCCTTCCAAGGCGTCGGTCAACGCCTAACAAATATCACCAAGCTCGGCACGAAAGTCGTCGAGGGCGTATTAGCCTGAGACTTCTTTGCGAATACATGCCCGAACAGAAATCCCAAGCCCGCCGACTACGAACAGCAGCGGAAACCAGATTGAGTAACCTGCCGCCTTTGAGTCCGGTTTGAGCACCGCGATTTCCGGCTTCTCCGGATTTACGAACGCCATCGTTTTCTTGTTCTTAGGAAATTTTTCGACCTCCTTCGCCATCCGCGATCGATCCTTCGACCATAGTTTTCCGCGCGACGTAAGAAGATCTCCCGTCATCGCCTCGCCCTCCCATTCATAGCCGTAAAGCAGCTTCACGCTGTATTCCTTGGCCGTGTATTCATCATGCTGCCGCTCCCCGATCTCCGAGGAAAGAATTACCGCCTCCACTTGCGGCCAGGCATGCATCGCGCTAGCTCGCAGGTAACTATCCCACATCAGCGCAGTGAACAACCCGCCGATCGCCGCGACTATTAGACCAAAAATAACAAGAAATACGGTGGAGGCTTTCATCGGATGTGTTTGAAACAATAGGCGAACGCCGAGAATTGCAAACCTGACATCGCGAATCGACAACGAAAGATATGGCATCTCGCCGGAGAGAGCGCAAACTCCTCCCGACACCCACCATGAAAAAAGCCGATAAAGAATTCCTTTTCAACCTCCTCGAAACCCCCTCCCCCACTGGCTTCGAAATGCCCGGCCAACGTGTTTGGGCGGAATACCTGAAACCCATCGCCGCATCCGTTGAGTGCGATGCCTACGGCTCCACCTGGGCCACCTTGCCGGGAAAATCGAAAAAGATTGTGATGCTGGAGGCGCACGCTGATGAAATCGGGTACATCATAAAGCACATCGACGAAAAAGGTTTCCTCCGCATCGACCGCGTCGGCGGCTCGGATGCCGCCACCGGTCGTGGCCGCCGCGTGCGCATCCTCGGCGACAAAGGCGAGGTAACCGGCATCATCGGCAACACGGCCATCCACCTCCGTCGCGATGAGCTTGGCGGTGAAAAATCCCCCGCTGTGCATGACCTCTGGGTCGATGTTGGAGCATCGAACGCGAAAGAAGTCGCCGCTCTCGGCCTCCGCGTCGGGCATCCTATGGTCTATCTCGATGGCCCGTCTGAACTTGCGCACAAGCGTTTGATCGGCCGCGCGTTGGACAACCGCCTCGGCTCCTACATCATCGCACAAGTGATGAAACGCATCGCCGAATCCGGCAAGAAGCCCGCCATCACCCTGGTCTGCCTCAATGCGATCCAAGAAGAGATCGGCGGCCACGGCGCCAAGATGGCCACCTACCGCCTCAAGCCAGATGTCTGCATCTGCCTCGATGTCACCCACGCCACCGACACCCCCGGAATCGATCCAGCGAAATTTGGTTTTGTAAAACTCGGCGGCGGCCCATCGCTCACCCACGGCACCTGCAATCACCCGCTCATCGTGCAGCGGCTGATCGCGCTTTCGGAAAAGGAAAAGATCGATCTGCAACACGAATCGTCGAGCCGCTTCTCCGGCACCGACACAGACAAAATTTTCCACTCCCGCGAAGGCATCCCCTCTTCTCTCGTCTCCATCCCACTGCGCTGCATGCATTCCGTCGTGGAAACCGCGCACCTCGATGACATCGAAAGCACGATCCGCCTGTTACAAGCCTTCGTGCTTTCGCTGAAGGAATCAGATACGTTCCACCAGGCTTTGTGAGCGTAGCTTTTAAGATGCCGAGGGCAGTGGGCTTTTGCACACTGTTTTAAATATTTACGCTGGGCTGAAGCCCATCACCCTTGGTAGGCTGAAGCCTACGCTCCCATGAAATTTATCCCGAAATTTCTAAATCCAGACGAAGAGATTATCCGAAGCGGAGGCTCTTTACCTCATTGGGAGCAGCAGGGCGCATGCTACTTTATTACTTTCCGCCTCGCTGACTCACTCCCTTCTGAATTGCTTGAGAAATGGAAAGGCGATCGCGCGGTGTGGATGAATGAGAATCCACAACCATGGAGCGAGGAAACAGAGAACGAGTATCACCGCATATTTTCTCTAAAAATCGAAACATGGCTCGATCAAGGCAGAGGCGAATGTGTAATCAAAGACGATGCCGTGAGAGATATCGTTCTCTCTAAAATTCTTGAGAAACATTCGGAAACCCACTTCATCCACAAGCTCGTCATCATGCCAAATCATCTCCATGTTCTGGTTTCGGTGATGGGTGGAAAGCTCTCGGATCTGATGCATCAATGGAAGGGTTCCACCGCATACTTAATCAACAAGCACCTGAGTCGTAGCGGCACGCTTTGGCAGCGCGATTATTTCGACCGAATGATACGCGATGCCCGCCACTTCGAAAGATGTCGGAGATACATCGCGAACAATCCGGAGAAAGCAGGCCTACGTAACGCAGGCTTCACACTCTGGGGAGAGTAGCTTTCAAGCTACCAAGGGCCGTGGGCTTCAGCCCACCGAGTGACGATGACTGCGGGTTAAAACCCGCAATCCTTGGTAGGCTGAAGCCTACTCTCCGATGGTGATTTTCATCTCGTCGCTATTTGCTTTTAACTCCGGCGCATACATCGCCTCGGCTCGGGTGGGCAGGGCGCTGAATTTCCCGGGGATTTCTGCTTTCAGACGATAGCTTAGGTTGTGGCGACCACGCGGGAGGAATTGCACGAAGAGTGAAACCTTTTCATCGCGCAATTCCATATAAGCACCGAGACCGTTCGGGTTGTAGCCGGACTGCACTTCCACCGCCTCCGTGCCAGCGGCTTTCCAATCTTCGAAGACGAGGTATTCGTAGTCGTTCTTGCTGTCGATCCCGAGCGTGACCTCGATCAGATCGCCGCTCTTCACTTCGTCGCCGGATTTCAATTCGATGCGTTTGTAAACCGAGCGGTTCTGATCAATGGCCTGGCCTTTGGAATCGACCGCATCGATTACCTTCGTTTCAGGCACGAGCTTGTGGTAAGTGCGATCCACCTTCACTTCCAGCCCGGCTTTGGTGATGAAATCCTCCAGCGTGAAATAGCCGACGTATGCGTTCGCGTAGAGCGGGCCGTCGCCTTTTTTGCGGAGCTCGATGCTGTGCTTGCCGCTTGTCAGGATGTCCCCGGCGATGACCGCCGTGCTGTCGAATGTGAAAAGGTTGTCCTTAGTAATCTTCACTGTCTTGAGCGGCTTGCCATCGAAGAGGATTTCCACGGTGAGGTTCGGGTCGCCTTCCTTGGTGGCTTTTAGGAAATCTCCGATCGCCTCGATACAATACGCGGTGTCGCGGGTGGAGTTCCAGTAGGTGCCGTTGCGGCGGTTGTTGATCAGGTATTTCACCAGGCCGCGGGCGTCGGGGCTTTCTGGTTCGGCAGCGGCGAGGAGTTTCAGGAACCATGCCTGCGCCTCGAACTCGCTGCCATACCAATACCACCAGTAACCGCTGTTGCCGAGGTCGAGGTAGGCGGTCTGATTCTCCTCATCCGTCCTGAGAAACTGCCGGATGTTGCGGATCAGATCATCGCGTTTCGCGGTGTCCTTGGTGCGGTGGAATTCGAGGCCGACGAGGGCTTTCGCATAAACTGGGAGGTCGTTCTTATCTCGGAAAAGGAAGCCTAGCATCTGGGCGTGATCCTTGCCGCCTTCGCCGAGGATGCGGCGGACGAGGGCGTCGGTGGCATCGGCCTTTTGCTTGGTGTTCTCTTTGCGCTTTTCCCAATGGGCGATGCGATCTACTTCCGTTTCCTCATGTTTCGCAAGCCATGCGAGGCCGCGCTCGATCATGTCGGCGGGCACTTTCGCACCGTTATCGCGGACGAGGAGAAGGCCGTGCATTACGACCGCCGTGGTGTGGGCATACGATTGGTGACCAAAGGCGGAAAACCAACCCCAGCCGCCGTCCGGATTCTGCTGCTCACGGAGTTTCGCGATGCCTGCACTCTCCATTTTCGCGACCTCCGCTTCGTCCCAGACGGGGTTCCAATCCGGATGGCCCGGCTTCCATTGCGCGGCGCGCTCCTTCGGATTGCCGAGCTGCTGCGGGTTCAGATTTACCTTCTTGTCCTTGATCGCCGCAAGGTCGTAGCCGAGATCTTTCAGGATGTGATGGACGACCGTAGTGGGCACGAATCGGTTCAGCGTCTGATCGGTGCAGCTGTAGGGATAGCTAGCGAGGTAGGGCAGCGCGTCGATCATCGCACTAGCGACGCTGGGTGAGTAATTCAGCGTCATCCGGCTCTCGGTGGGACGGCGCTCCTCTGGAATGGTGAACTCGATGGTCGTAGAGTCGCCGTCCGGCGCGATGGCGCGGCTGAACGAATCGGTCTTCATCATGCCGTGGACATAGACGGGAAATTTCATCTCCATCGCATCGGAGTCATCGGCGGCGATGGCCTTCATGCGGATCGTGACCTCGCCCTCGGCGATGGCTTTCGCCGTCCAGTTGACGCGAGTCTCGCCCTTGGATGGGATCGCAACGCGGCGCTCCATGTCACCCGTGGAAGTCAAGTTTTTGCCATCGAGTTCCAGCGAGACGGTGACGTCCTTCGCCTCCTCATGGTAGTTGTGGACAACGGCGCTGAGCGTGACCTCGTCCTTCTCAATGAAGAAACGCGGTGCCTGTAGGCGGATGATCAGATCTTTGCTGGTGACGATTTCCGCAGAACCTTCGCCGACCCGCGTGCCTTTGCCCATTGCCCAGGTCTTGATTTTCCAAGTCGTCAGGTTATCCGGCATTTCGATCTCAATGCTGGCCTCGCCTTTCTCATCCGTCTCCACGGAGCCGACCCATTTTAAAAGATCGGCGAACTCGGAGCGAACGAGGAGTTCGGGCGCGGCTTCAGGGGCTGCACTCTTTTCCTCTGCGGGAGCTGCTTCCGACATGACTGCATCCATCGACGACATGGGTGCTGCTGCCGCTCGCAAGGCCATTCCACCCTTCATCATCATTCTGGATTCGCTGTTTCTTGAGAGGCCACCACCTCCATCGAATCCCACACCATCGCCCCCGAACATCCCGAGTTGTTGCATGAATGTCGTATTCGGCAACTGAAGGTGCGAGCCGGAAAAGTTCTGCGAATGCTGCATGCCGCGGCCATAATACTGGCGTTTCCAATCCCAGAAAAACGGCACGATTTCACCGACGTTCGAGCCGCCGGAGATGTATTCGAGCGATTTGTCATAAATGCTGATCGCGGCGGAGCCTTGGTAGGGTTTGCCTTTGGAATCGGTGATGCGGATGGTGAGTGATGATTTCTCGCGGGGCTTGAGCTTGTCCTTCGCGGGCGTGACCTCGACGTTCAATTTGCGTTTTTCAGGAGGCAGGACGATCTCACGAGTGACGGTGTGGACTTGCCCCTTAGCAACGGTGACTGCCTCGATGAAAAAGTTCGGCATGTCGCGTAGTGTCACCGGGATCTCGACGAGCTGGGATTTACCGATTAGGCGGATGATTTTTGTCTCGGCTTCTTTCCCCTGCGAGGGACGGATGAAAAGCCATACCCGCGAATCCGCTTGGTTGGCATTGACCAGAAGTTTCACCGTATCGCCGGGGCGGTATTCCTTTTTGTTGGGGATCAGTTCGAGGTCGTTGTAGCGGAAATTACCTTTCTTATCGTCCTCAGCGCCGCGCACGGAAAACACCGTCGCGCCTTCCTGCTTGCGGCCTTTTTTGTCAGTGAACTCCACCGCCACGCGGTATTGCCCGGCCTTGGAGGCGACGAAAGTCCAGCTTCCTCCCTCGGGCTTCCACTTGCCGATTTCTTTCTCCTCGATCTTCCCATCCGCATTAAGCGTAGAGGAATACAGGATCGCGGTAGCTTTGCCTTCGACCGCTTTGCCATCGAGAGTGCGGGCGGAAAATGTGCCGGTGACTTTTTCGCCAACGTTCGCGTAACCACGATCCAACCAGACATTGACGCCGAACGGCTCGCGCGCCGCGAGCACCGAGCCACTGCCAACGATGGTGCGGCGGGAGGCATCTACTACTTCCGCAGTAATCGAGTAGCGATGATCCTGATCGCCATGGACGAGCTTTGCGATCGAGCTATCGATTTCCACCTTCACCTTGCCGTCCGCGCCGATCGGATAGGTGCGCTCCAGCACCAGCTCGGGCGCGCCCATGCGATTCTGCTGCCACCACGGCGGCGAGGGACGGATACAACCCCAACTGCCCCAACCGGGATACCACGGAGCCTCCGGATAAAACCACCAGTAACCCTTGCCATACAGCCAATCCCATGGTGCCTCAGGGAACCAGCGGTCGTTGAAAAAGTTCCGCTCGACCTTAATTTTCACGCTGGCCTCCGTGACCGGCGCGCCATGGTAGTAGTTTGCGGAAACGGTGGCCTCGAAAGTCTCCCCGAGCGCGACGGGTTCGGCGGGAGCATCGACCTTCACCTCGTATTCCGGCTTCTTGTATTCCTCCACGCGAAACATGAAACCGCTAGCAGGAACCTGCCCTGATACATTGACGCTGTAGTTACCGAGCGCGGCCTCCTCCTTTAGATCGAAGTCAAACGTGGCACCACCGAAGGCATCGGCGATGACTCCCTTTTTCTCAAAAACGATCTCATTGCGCCCATCGCGGATCTCGATGTCGGCGGATTTCCCAGCGTAGGTGGAAACCTCGCCGAGGTCATAGCGTGCCTCGCCCGCCCAGATTTTCAGATGCACCGTTTGCCCCGGGCGATATACCGGACGATCGGTGATACCGATCGTCTTCTGTGCGATGTAATCGGTTTGGTCGCCGTCATTATACCAGCGGAAACTGCTATTTGATAGGTAAGCGCGGCGCTCCCCAGAGCGGGCGATGACGTGCCATTGAAATTGGTTCTGGTTATCTTTCTTGTCATCCAGTTCGATTTTCCCATCCGCATCCGTACTCTTGCGGAAGTGCTCCATAATGACATTGAAGCGGCGTTTCCCCTCCGCCTTTTCAATGTATTCCATGCGGTATCCGAAGAACTCCAACTCGCCCTTCACGGGACTACCATCCTTCGCATCGACAAGGTAAATGATCTCCTTACCGGACTCGGAGCGCTTGAGCAGAATGAGATCGCGCACCCACACGACGACCCATGAGGTATTGCCGTCTTCCAGCCTCGACTCTAACAAATAGCAACCGGGATTTAGTTTTCCGAGATCGAGATTCGTTGTGACGTTGCTGTGGGCTTCGTCGGGTTTAAGATCCTGCTTCCACGAACGGATTTCATCGCCTAGATAGCGAGCCTTGTTCTTATCGATCAAGCTGTTGCCGATCTGGGCGAATTGTGTTTTCTCGTAGTCGATCTCCGCAGGATTCGTTTCGAGATACGCGATGATGTCCTGCATAACGAGCTCGTCCTTCACGGCGTTGAGCTTCAGGGAAACCACCTTCGCGTTGCGGAACGTGTAGGGCACTTCGACCGGCTGTGCGGCGTAATAGGTAGGCGTATTACCGAAGCTACTCCAGTTTCCGGTAATTTGTTTGAGCAGATCGGTGCGTTGATTGGCATCGCCTTTGCCATGGAGTTCAATGACCTCTTTCAGTGTATCCACCGCTTTCACATACTGCCTGCGACTGAGGAAAATTTGGACAAGCTGATCACCTGCCTGCGCGTGATGGCTGTCCTTTCCCGCACGCATCAAAGCCCGCAGGCCGGGGATGAAACGGTGGTCTTCGCGGAGGGTGAAACGCTTCACCCCGTTGGCGAGCCGTGCGATGGTTTCCTCTTCCTTCAAGGTCGAGGCCTGGAGGATGCCGTCGCGTTCCTTGACGTCCGGTTGGCTCCACCAACCGTAGGACGCGAGGGTGTTCACATCGTAATGATTCTGGCAAAACAGGAGCCAGCCCAGCGATTCTCGTGAACCTTCCTTCTCATCGATACGCACAATCTCACTCATCGTCCAACGCCACTTCTCGCCATCCGAAGCGGCGGCTTCCCATGATTCCGGCACATCCAGCCAAACAGGATTTCCATCCGCAGCGACCGGCGCTCCCTCGCTGGAGATGCGGTCGATCTGCTCTGTGTAATCCGGTGTCACGGCGAGATCGGTGAGGAGATGAAGTTTCCAGAGATTCCCGGAGCCGGTGCGGGCGTTCGTTAGCCCAGCGCCCAAATTCCGCAATATGCCAATCTCCTCAGCGCCGCCCTTTTTCACCGTGCGCAGCGCTTCCACGAAACACTGCAAGCCGCGGACTCGATCCTGCTCCGTGACATCGCGAAACTCCCCGCGCCCATCGGAGTTCCCCCGCTGGAACTTGCCGTCAAGAATTTGTCCGTAGTGAATCTGACCATTTAGAAAGGCACTTCCCGCCGCTTCCATGAATCGTGGGTTATCTTTCTTCTTCTCCGTCAGCTCCGCCATCAACTCATCGAACTTCTTGTGCTCGTTGATCTGTCCCTGCGATTGCAGAGCCATGACAAGATCGACTCCCGATTCCTCGTCATCCGCCTCGCGGAGCAGTTTCACGCGCAGTTCATAAGCCTCCCGCCAATTCCCTTGCGTCTCCAGTTCCGCCGCTTGTTTTCGCATCTCGGGAATCTCCGCTGCGAAGGCCACACCGCACACCATCATCAAAGCAAATAGGGTTTTCATATCTCTAATCTATGAGACACCCCGCCCGAAGGAAACTTAGAAAATTTCAAAAAAAGGAATCAAATCCGTCCATTTAGAAACGGCACCAGCTCATCGACGCCGAAATCCGCCAGCACCTCCCCATCCCAATCCAAAGTCGGAGCCTTGCTCTGGCCAGAGAGCGCCACCATTTCCTCCATGGCGTCACGGTTCCCGCTCACCACTACTCTCCGCACCGCGATCCCCTTTTCGGCGAGGTATTCCTCCACCTCCACACACCAAGGGCAGCCGTTCTTCACATACAGAATGCGTTCGTTTTCCATCAGCGAGATCTTCGCCACGCTTTCCCGACGCGCAAGTCCAAGAATTCAACCCCGAATAAACGCGAATGGCCACGAATTTAAAAAACACTAATCCAATAACGGTTATGCTTGGTTGTCTGCTGGACCCTCTGTAACTGCTGCATTTTTCACCTGACCGAGGCCGCTTTGGATCAGCATAAGAACGAGTAACCAACCGATCACACCTAGTATTAGCGACTTCAGTAGGAAGCCCAATAAATCCCCGACAAGTGGAACGGTTAAGGGGGAGTTCCAAGTGGCGTGAAGCGCCATCACAAACAGCAGGACTCGGAGAACCGGCCACTCCTTGAGCATGCTAAAATTAAAATCACGTTCACCTTTGAAGCGCCACAAAGCCCCGGCAGTGCAAGCAGTCCAAATAATGTGAGTAAACGGCGCATTCATTGCTCGAATGAGCATGATTTCTATGCCGCTTCCACCGTTGATGGCATACTCGAAAATGTATCCGGCCGTCTCGAAAGCAGCGAAGCCCGCTCCCACGGCGGCACCGAGTAGCATTCCATTAAGTGTCCAATTCATGCTCTTCCATTGCTTCGCGACGAAAACCACTGCTAGTAGTTTGGCCAGTTCCTCGACGGGGCCGGCTGCCATCACTCCGAACCATTCCGCAGCTGCGGTCATTTCAAAAAGGAACAAAGCAAAGATGAGGGAAATCAAGCCACCGAAGAAGAATAGCTTCAGAACTCGATACAGGGAAATGTTCTTAAGTATGTTGGTTTCGATGAAGAAGAACATCACGGAAATCGGAACCGCAAACGCGCCCATGAACAGCCACCCCGGGTAGAGCTTGATATTTTCGAAGCGTTGGAGCGCCCAGTAGAAGCCGATGGTGACCACAATCGAGAAGGATAGCAGTCGCATGAAAACCCAAGGTGCAGGCCACTCCGCACTGACATCTTTTAGCAAAGGGGTCGTTTTTTCCGTGCCGATAGAGAAACTGTTTTCCATTTCCTCAATCGTCCTTTTGCGGAAAAGAGAACCGAACAAGTTCTTCGCTCCATGACCTTCCAGCTTTTCTAAACCCGCCGCGCTGCTTACGCCATCTGAAACCCGGGACCATGCGTTGCCTGCAAGAGAAGATCCCTTGGCCGCTGACGAAGCAGGAGGCGTGAACGCAGGATTCCTGAATGCTTCGATAAATGTCGTCCAATCCTCAGTACCTTCCCTTGCCACAAGGGTGTCGTCGGCAAGCATGCCGCAAACCCTGAGTTCTTTCAGTGTATTTACGGAAAAGGGGCCTACCCGATTTTCACCATTCATGTAATACCATTGCATTTGTTTTAATCAACGTGGTATTTTCTCACACTGCGTTGAGCTCCTCTCACATCAGTGTATTGATAGCGGCCAAGAAGTCGCATGCTGTCAGCTTTGACCACCTCTCCATCGACGAGATTAGAAGTGTTTCCCACGATATAGCAGAGGTCGTCTGTCACATCTTCAATAACTGCACGATTATCAATCGAAGAATCAATTACCTTACCTATTTTCACACCTGTAATCGGATGTTTTACTGTGACGGTCTTTGTGGTTTGCACTTTTTCCGTTCCTTTGTGGAGCACTCCAACGAATTTGCTGGCTAGGACACCCTCGTCGAGTACTTGAAGAATTAGCACACGGATGTTCGTTACTTTAAGGACTTCAGCCTCGTCAAATGAGATGACCTTGCTGTCTGCTACGGGTATTGCACGACTCAAACGTTCGTCAATAACCTCATTAACCCATGTTTTAATTTTAGTAGAGTCCTGTGCCGAGAGTCCCTTGATTTGTATAATTTCCTGAATTGGTAACTTCAACGTCGTTTTACTGGTCTTCACGATGATGTCCTCGCCTTTGCGCTCCGTCAATTTGACATTTGTATGGAATCGTCCGTTATCCAGAACCAACTCGCCATATGAATCTTCACTTGATTTTGGGTTGTAGAGTCCTGGTTTGGCGATTTTCCATGTGCCGTCTGACCAAGCCATAATGGTTTTCTTGTCCTTCTCACTGATGGATTCAAATCCTAACGAAAGAATCCCTTTCTCGTGGGCGATGTTGACTTTTTCTTTTGTGATTCCTTCGAAGCGAGGATTCCAAAGACGATGTTTAGCGATTTCAGTGACCTTGATCCCTGTCGCCCTAGGATCGATTTTCACGAGAGTTTGAAGATGGTCGTCTGTAATTTTTTCCAACTCGATTTTCGCGGTGCCATCTCTGTGCTTCAGGATAAGGTTGCCACCTTCAAAACCTTTAAAACCCGGCTCAAGGTAGGTGACTCCTGCGATCTTAATTTTGGGAAGTGTTTCTCGAAATTGCTGTTTTGCCGATTGCTCGGCCGCCATGAATCTCATGTTGACAATTCTTGGATTAAGAAAACGTCTCGCAGAAGGCATTGCTCTCGCAGTTTTCTCATACTGCTCGAGAAGCTGTTGGAAATTCGGATCGCCTGGCACCAGTTCCGGCATGTAGTAAATGATGCCATGGAAGCGGTATTTGGTGACCATCGCTGTTCCATTCGGCTCAAGAAAAAAACGGTAACCATTAGCAACTTTTTCGACCCTGGTGAACTCGAAGCACTCAATCTTGTCGGCTGGGGCTTCCGGGCTGTATGCGTGTAGACAAATTCCGGCCGGCGCGGAGAGAGCAATGGTGGCTGAGATAAGAATGAGAATGAGTTGTTGAAAAGCGGGTTTCATGATCACTATGCTAATTGTATGGCCGCTGGTATGCTTCGCTTTAGGGGTGAAATCGAGAATGTCGTTGAAATTTGACTACCTGAAGCTTGATTGCCGAAATGATGCGTATCCTAAATGTTGTAGTCCAGTAGAATCCTTGGCGAATCCGGTAGCTTAGTCGTGTAGCGTCAAGCGCCAGGACGGAGCGATGATCTCGGTGAGACTCGATCTAGCCCACTTACCTGGCGGTGATATGACCTCTGATCAAGTTGGCTTCGCTTTGATCGTTAAGGTGGGCGGCCAGACGATCGAAGACAGCAAATCTACCCAGCAGCTCGCATAGAGAATAGACGTAGTGGACAGAGTTGAAAAACTGGAGGATCTCATCGAGAACCTGAGGGTCTTCCGTCAGTGTGATGGGAATGTATTCGATGGCCGGGATTCCGCTATCAGAAATTTCGATACGGACTCGTTCTGGTGACATCACGTGGAAGCGACAGCAGGGGCAAATGGCTGAGTTGTAGTGCCCGTCGATAGATTCCTGCAGCTGCTCCCGGCTACAGATATTGGTCATCAACCGCATAGAAAACTTGGCGCTGCACTCTGGGCAAGATACGAGGCGATGGGAGATAGAGGCAGTGTTGGACAGGAGATAGATCACGGGGTTTTCAGCGGGGTAATGATAGCGGCATGTGCCTGGATCCGCGCACGGACTTTCTCGGCGATGCGCTGGACATCCCGGCTGGTGGAGGCGGATTCGTCGAGGTGGTATGCAGCGGAGAGCTCACGGGTGAGCTCGGCTTCCTCTTCGGTGGATAGCCCGGTAAGGCCGAATTTGGAAAGTAGTGACATTGCGTCCATGGTGGCTTGGGGATTGGATGTTGAGGATCGTGATTTGGACAATATTTTTTACCTATGCAGGGTCGCTCATTGTCGTGAAGCGCTTGAAACTTGAGGGTGGGTCAGTCGTAAAATTCTTCTCGGTATTCGATGTGAGCGGCGAGTTCGCGGAGGGTGGTCATGGCCTTGTGGATATTGCGGTCCACCATCGCCCGGGTCATGCCCAAGTCTTCGGCGACGAACTGCGGCGTCTGGTGCTTGAGCTTCACACGCTCGAAGATCTCGAACTGGCGCAGCGGGACGTGGTTACGGAGATCCTCGACCAAGGTGGCCAGCAGCGCGCTGTGGAAGGCGTCGGTTTCACGCAGGGATTCCTGCGGGGCATCGGTCGAGGGCAGTCCAGGTTCGGGTGCTAGGGCGACATGATCAATCGGTCGCTCCTTGCGGAGGAGATCCACGACCCGGGCATTGGTGAGCACGCGGAGGTAGTTGCGCAGCCGACCCTTGCTTTTATCGTAGCGATACTGGCTTCGGCTGAAAAAGTCGGCAACGGTATTGGCCACGGCATCTTCGATGAGACCTGGGCTGGGCTCTTGGCCGCCAGTGTGGTGCCGGTAGCAGGCGCGCGCGATCATCTCGATCGGTGCATGGTAGAGCTCAAGAAAGCGCTTCCAAGAGACCTGCCATGGAAGATCGTCCCCAGCCTCCTTGAGCTTGGATAACAGGTTGAGAGACGTGGGCGGAAAGGGTGAGGGCATGGTGTGAGGTGCTGGGATACCAAAATTCTGGAACTCTGTAACACGATACGCGTGGAACCTTCCGGAAGTAAACCTCAGCGGGTGAGGATATCGAGAACCTCGACCCCGGTTTCGAAGGAGCGCTGGTCTCGATCCCTCTGCCGCTGAATGTTCTCTTGTCGCTGGTATTCGAGCAGTATCTGGCGGTCGCGTTCCGTGTCGCTTTCCCCGCAGGCACTCAGTGTGACGGCCGCGAGTGTTGGAAAAAGGATGGTGGTGATGATTTTCATGATTGTTTCCGAGGTTGGTGTGGTGGTCTTGATTGCGGTGAGTCGGGTGGCAGGCCTCTCCTCCCCCGCCCTTCCCGATGGCAATGAGCGGAAAGGGCGGAGACAGACGAAATACCAAACGCACCTAACCTTTATTCGGATCGGGAGGGGAAATCTCCCCTAGTAATCTGAAATTATTTTTGGGACCGGGATTTCAGATAGGCGGCGTATGCCGGATACGTGGATTCCAGGTTGAGTAGTTTCATCTCCACGCCGGTCTTCATGGCGAGCCCTTCCGGCTTCCCGACTGGCGGAACAGTGCAAGTCTTGCAGCAACACTTTCCGATGGCTCTGGCCCGACCTTCCCGCCGAGGTGTTCATGGAGAAATAGTTCGATGGCGCGATAGACGGCCATTTCAGATTCGGGATTAGAGAACCCGTGGGCTTCATCTTGGGCCAGAAGGAAGTCCACTTTTTTGTCCGCACCCTTCAGGGCACTCGCCATTTTTTTGGCGTGATCGACCGGAATCAGTGGATCGAGCGCTCCGTGGTAAATGAGGAGCGGAGCCATGGTAGCGGACGCATGATACACGGGGGAGCGATCTCGCAACAGGGCCTGACTTGTCTCGCGGGATGAGTCTCCCAGAAGGTGTGCAGTGTCGCCGGCGTATGCCTGCCATTCGATGGGCGAATGGACGACATAAGCAGGCAGGTCGGAGATGCCGAAGATGGAGATCGCGGCTGCATAGAGACCGGGAGTGAAAGTGAGACCGGCCAGAGCCGCATACCCGCCGTAAGAACCGCCCATGATCGCAATTCTTTGTTTATCCGCGATACCTGCACGGATGAGGTGCTCCACGCCATCGGTGATATCCGTCTGCATCACTCCCCGGCCCCACTGCCCGTTACCAGCGTTCATGAATTTTTTACCGTATCCACGAGAGCCCCGGAAATTAGGCTGGAGAACCGCATAGCCACGACTGGCGAGAAACTGGACGCGCGGGTCGAAGTCGCCACTGGTTCGCGCCCGGGGGCCGCCGTGAGGGAAGACCACCAGCGGCCAAGGAGGATGGCCCTCGCGCGGTGTCGTGAGAAATGCAGGGATAGTGCTGCCGTCTCGGGCGGCGTAGGGCGATGACTTCGTTTCACAAAAAGTTTCTCGGCTCCACTGAGGGCGCTCGCGCCAGAGCAAGCGCAAACTACCACTCTGCAAGTCATAGATGTATGTCTCGCCCGGTTCTTTCGAGGAAGAGCGTTTCAGGAGAAATCGTCTTTGCTGGGCATCGGTGCCAGAAACGTGCAGGTTGCGGAGATCGGATGTCAGGTTGGCAACTTTCAACATTTTGGAGAATGCAGGAGAAAACGAGTGCCAGCGTGACGAATCATCGTTGAAAGAAACTGCGACAACTTTGTCGGCCTTGTAGTCCAGTATGATCTGATCCAGATCAACTCGGGCCTCAGGATCACTGGTAATTTGCTGCCGCTTGCCTGTAGAGATTTCGACCCTGCAGAGACCAGTGAGATCGGAGCCCTGATTGGAAAGGACGAGGATATGAAGACCATCATTTGTGGCGGATAGGAGGCGGGCATCGTCACTGGGATTGGCACTGAAAATGACAGGGTGGTCTGCTGCTTTGAGATTGAGAATTTCCTTAGCTCCGTCGTCATTCCACCTCAGTCCTGCAACAGGTGCGCCATTCTCATCCCACGCCCATGTGATGATTTGGTGCTGATTCTTGCAAACGAGTTGCGGCTCTCCTGTGTCTTCCAGTTTGACCCGATAGAGATCAGGGAAAGCAGACGGGCCATCGGATAATCCGACAAGGATAGAAGGACTAGCGGAATCAACTACGCCCTCCAGACGAAGCGAGCGCTTTTCCCGGGAAAGGATTTCGATGTGAGTGAGATTAGCTAGGTGGGTTAGAAACAGTCGAGCGCGCCCTTGATCAAATGTCTGCCACAGCAGGCGGTCACTCCCGATCCAGAAAAACGCGGAAACCGGTGAGCCGTTTACGGAGGAGACGGTCAGGGGAGCCTCGGGAGCCTCGGTTGTAATCTTACAGAGCCGGATTGCGCCATCGGCGTCCGGTGCCAGAAAAGCAATCTGTTGGCCGTCCGGGCTAAGGCGCTCGGCAAAGCGGGCGCGTTCGGCGAAGAGCAGTTCAAGTGGTGGCATGGAAGCGTGAGGCTTCGTAGCGACAGGTGTAGCTGCGGCCATCTGCCAAGCTATGCTACCCACGAGGACGCAAAGGAGTTTGATCGTTGGGCACATGACTCGTTTTGATGGATGTTGGATGGGCGCGGAGATACTATCGGACGACGAGATCACGGTGATCACGGTCCCGTTTTTAGTCTGCGGGCAGCATGTACGCGCTTTAATCGAAAAATCGGCCAGCTCCCGCCGTGCGAGAGACTGGCCGATTCGAGTAACAGAAATTAGTAGGAGCTGTTCCGACCAGTACCTTTGCAGATAAAGCAATTAGAATTTCCGTTGAAGCCCGAGCCGCCACAAGAACTGCACCTAAACCCAGATTCGCACTTCGAGTGATCCTCCAGGTTGCGGAGGGAGTTGGCTGCGTAGGTGACGCCTACGGAGGCAATGATGGCAGCGGCGGCGATGATGATGTATTTTTTCATATTTTTGTTAGTTTAGTGTTTGGTTACTTTCCGGTTCACCCGGTTGTGAGCGGTTACATCACGACTTGCCGCCTCGCTGATTGGGCCGCTGTAGTGGCCCATCCGAGAGAGGTGGCAAAGGCGAATGACCCGTGCACATCTCTCATTCGGAGGCTACTGGAAAATCTCCCCCGGAAATTGAAATTATTTTTCCGAGGTTGGCGGAATCAGTCTTGGGCTTTCAGATTCCTCTTGTCCGGCTTGGGTTCTGGCCAGCCATTTGCCTCCAGATAGTCCGCGTAGGCCGGGAACTCCTGCTCAAGCAATTCCCACTCCATTACGATGGTGTTGAGGTGGACTTGTAGCGACTCTTCGGCTGTTTCCTCGCTTAAACTCTCGTAGAAACCGGGAGGAAGCTCCAGCGCGGCACGTTCGTCCGCCAGCGCTCCTGCCATGTCGCCTTGGAGAATGCGCGCCCGCGCCCTAACGTTATAAAGTTTGACCACGGAGAGGACATCCCCTCGACGAGCCTGCGAACCTGCCCGGATAAGCGTGGGACGAGCTGCTTCGATGGCTTCTGTCGCGTGTTCTTGAGCCTCGCTGTGTAGCTCCAACGCTTCCAGCAGTAAGAGGCGCATGGCCAAGGCGGTATCTCCAGCTGCCGCCGCGCTCGGTTCTTCACGGGAAAACTTCGCTAAATCCCTGAGTGCGGCCTGCATATCATTTTCCGCGCCAAGTTGCTTGTAGAGCAGCGCTTTGAACAGGAGGCTCAATGGATTCTTGAGGAGTGAGGGCTGGTCTTTGATCCTGGCATTGAGCAGGTCGAGGCAGGCGTTGTAGTCGCGGGATTGATAGGCTTTGAGAATGCCTGACTGGTTTCTGAAGTTGCTCAGGTCATACCGTGGCCCATCCCCGGACGGAGGCGCGGAAATCGCCGCAGGAATCACTTCGATCACCCGCTCTCGGAGAGATTTGAAATATCCTTGAGAATCGACGATTTTGGGTGCTCTCCCAGTTGGCGCTGGCGGGGCGGGGTTGGAGACGATGGGAGGTAGATCCTGTTTGCTCGGGCTATGTTTCGAGCCGCTGCGGTTCGCTACGATCACACTCCCGGCGACGATGAGGATGCCGAAGACGATTGCCATCACCTCAGCAGACGACGCTCTGCGTTTGCCGACGGGCGTGATCGGCGGTGTGACAGATTCACCTGTTCCGGAGATGGCCGCCGCCATGGTGCGGAAGTCAACAAAGCGCTCGGCGACCTTTTCATCCGTAGCCCGACGGATAACGGCGTGGAGTCGCCGCCACTCGGTACGTTCAGCTTTCGTGAGCGAACGCTCGCCCTGTGGTGGCCAGGTGAAGGCGGCGCGTCCCATCTTATCCGGCAGATTTCCGGTGAGCAGCGTGTAGAGCGTGGCTGCCGCAGCATACATGTCGGGCAGACCTCCCTGATACCAAGAGGGTGACGAGTAGCCCGGCGTTCCGCGCCGCGTGATGTGAGCCGCGTCCGCGCCTAGGAGACTGATGTCGCCGAGGCAGGGATGACCTCCGAAAAAAAGGATGTTCTCGGGTTTCACATCCCGGTGGACCAGCCCAGCGTCAGAGAGGGTCTGAAGGACTTCCAGCAGTGGGAGAATCAGTGCATGGATCTCGGGCGAGAAAAACCATGTAGGCTTCTCACAGCGCGCCTTAATCAAGCTCAAGAGACTAGTGGGCAGCCAGGCCGGGTCAGTGGGCGGCACCTCAGCTGGCTCACCATCCGCCAGGGGCATGATATAGAAGAGTCCGTCCTGATTGCGGTTGATGTGCTCGATGGGGACGAGGTGCGGAGAGCGGATCTGGGAAATTGCCTGACGATAGAGAATCAAGGATTCGTATTCCTTCTCCAAGCGATCGCCATCGGTTGCCGGGATCCACTTGAAAGCCCGGAAATCACCAACGGCCTCCGACTGACACAGCCATACCTCACCGAAGCCACCGCGCCCGAGAAATCGGATGAGTCGGTAGCCATCAAAAATCTGACCTGCTGTAAGTGGTTGGCTCATGTAGCACCTCCATCATTCGAAACCAAACCTCGCCGACAATAGGAAACTGAAGGAGGTGGACAGATTGGGCGGAATTTTCATTGTTCAAGATCTCACCGCCGCTTCATCGTCATCATGCATTCATTCCCCTCTGTATCTACGCACATATTTTACTTTTTCAACTTTCATCGCCGCACTCTCTCCCATCGCCACCGGATTCCAATCCAAAATCCAAAATCAACAATCATCATTCATCAATCTCTCGGCAAATCCCACGCCATGGAGAAAGATTGATTTCCGATTGATGATTGTTGATGGATGAATTCCGATTTTCAGAAATCCCCGCTCTTCATGATTGGCGTTTGCCCCAGCCCGTTCAACAGTCCCCGCACAAAGCCTCTTCCTTGAGGTTTATAGTTTAAATTTTAAAGTTTCATGATCCCCGGCCAACGCTACATCTCCACCTCCGAACCCACCCTCGGCCTCGGTCACGTCATTTCTCAGGAAAACGGCCATGTGGAGATCTGTTTCCCCGCCGCCGAGGAAACCCGCACCTACTCGGCTCAAACCGCGCCGCTCGTCCGCGTCCGTTTCGTGCCCGGCGATGAGATCGTGGATCACTCGAAGTCAAAACTGACCGTTGAATCCGTCACCGAAGAAAACGGCCTGCTCACCTACCACGGCGGCGGCGCATCCATCCACGAAAGTGACCTGTTAGATTCGCTCACTTTCATCAGCCCAGAAAAACGCCTGCTCGCCGGCCTCACCGATCATCCTCGCGATTTCGACCAACGCCTCGAAGCCCTGCGCTGGAACGCCGCCATCCGCCGCTCCCCCGCCCGCGGCTACACCGGCGCGCGCATCGATCTCATCCCGCACCAGCTTTCTATCGTAGCGGAATCCTCGAACCGCCTTTTCCCCCGCGTCCTCCTCGCCGACGAAGTGGGCTTGGGGAAAACCATCGAAGCCTGCCTCATCCTCCACCGCCTTCATCTAACAGGTCGCGCCGACCGCATTCTGATCCTCGTACCCGAGCCGCTCATCCACCAATGGTTCGTCGAACTTCTGCGCCGCTTCAACCTCCTCTTCGCGATCTACGACGAAGGCCGCTGCCAGACATCAAACACCATCACCGACGGCCTGATCCCCAGTGGCGAGGAAACAAACCAGTTCTCCGAAGCGCAGCTCATCCTCTGCGCCACCTCCTTCCTCGCCGATGATTCGCACCGCGCGGAACAAGCGCGCGAGGCGGGCTTTGACCTGCTCATTGTCGATGAGGCGCATCATCTCGAATGGTCTCCGCAACAAGCCTCCCCAGCCTACGCGATGGTTGATTCGCTCGCTAAAACGATCCCCTCCCTCCTCCTCCTGACCGCCACCCCGCAGCAACTCGGCCCCGCCGGACACTTCGCGCGGCTCCGTCTTTTGGATCCCGACCGCTACTCCGATCTCGGAAATTTCCTGACCGAAACTGAATCCTACATCCCTCTCGCAGAAACCGTCGAAGCCCTTTCTTCAGGAAACATCCCGAACAACATCAACGCCTTCACCAAGGATTCCCCCCGCGCTAAGAAACATCTAACAGCTCTCCTCGCCGGTGATGAATCCGCCCGCCAGCCGCTCGTTTCCGAACTCATCGATTCCTTTGGCACCGGCCGCGTCCTATTCCGTAATACCCGCGAGCGCCTCACCGGATTTCCGAAACGTCTGCCCATCCTCCATCCGCTGGAAAAAGGTGCATCGCCCTACTCCTGGCTCGCCGCGCTGATCCGCGGCCTGCCGGAGACCGAAAAAATCCTGCTCATCACAAATTCCCCCGAGGCCGCCATCGCCGTGCAGGAAAAGCTCCTCGCCGAGATCCATATCGACGCCGCGCTCTTCCACGAGGATCTATCCCTCCTCCAGCGCGACCGCAACGCCGCATGGTTCTCGGAAACCGATGGCGCACGCATCCTGATTTGCTCGGAGATCGGCTCGGAAGGGCGGAATTTCCAGTTCGCCCGCCACCTCGTCCTCTTCGGCTTGCCCCGCGATCCCGAAGTCCTCGAGCAACGCATCGGACGCCTCGACCGCATCGGCCAGACCGGCGACATCCACATCCATGTCCCCTACGGGAAAGATAGTAGATCAGAACTCCAAGCCCGCTGGCTCCACGAAGCGCTCGATGTGTTTTCCGCTCCACTGAAAGGAGCCACCACCCTAGCCACCGAGCTTCTCCCGGAGCTCGACGCTCTCGCCAACGCCTCGCCCACCTCGAAAAAGTTTAAGGACTTCCTGAAACGCTCCGCCGAACTCAAAGTGGAGGTCGCTCACCAACTCGCCACCGGCCACGACCGCTTACTGGAACTCGGAGCCCCCCCCGCCTCCCAATCCGCCGGACTCCTCGCATCCATCCAAGAAGCCGACACCGATCCCCGCTTCGCAAAATTCGCGATCCGCCTCTTCGACTACCTCGGACTCGACGTTTCCGATCTCTCCGCGAACGCCTTCGTTTTCAAACGCGGCCATCGCCAAGCGGAAGCCTTCGCCGACATCCCCGAAGACGGCCTCTCCGCCACCCTCGACCGCGCCACCGCCCTCTCCCGCGAGGACTTGCAGTTCCTCACCCTCGATCATCCACTGTTCCGCGATGCCCTCGGCCAGCTCCTCGATGGCAACCACGGCAACGCCTCCTTCGCGCAGTGGAACACCGGCCAAGGAAAAATGATTCTGTTAGAATGCGCCTTCGTGCTCGAGGTCATCGCCCCACCGCGCCTCCACCTCGACCGATTCCTGCCCCCCACGCTCCTACGCGTCATCGTCGATCACAACGGAACCGCCCAAACCAAAGCGCCCCCTGCCGCCGCCCTCCAGCCCGGAGATCCACGCCGCATCGTCTCCCAGGAATCCTTCCGCAAAGACCTTTTCCCCAAGATGCTAGATGCCGCGAAAAAAGTGGCAAACAGCGCATCTGCGAAACCCATGCAAGCCGCCCGCGAACTCGCTGAGGAAACGATCACCAAACAAATCGCCCGTCTGGAAGACCTCGCGAAACGCAACCCGCACGTCTCCCCCTCAGAGACCAAAGCACTCAAAGCCACCCTCCGCGAAACAGCCGAAGCCATCGCCCAGGCACGAGTCCGACTGGACGCAGTTCGTTTGGTTTTCCGCACATAGTCTGCAAGGAGCGGCGGATCAGAATCCGCCGAAGATGGGCGCGTCCGCGCATCCCATCGTCACCGGAGCCGCGCTCTCCAGAGCGCGTGGACGACTCGCGTTCTGGAGAACGCGGCTCCGCCTAACGGCGATTTCCCACAGCATGGAGCGGCGGATCAGAATCCGCCGATGCCCATGGCAAAGCCGATGATGGGCATGTCCGCGCATCTCATCGTCACCGGAGCCGCGCTCTCCAAAGCGCGTGGACGACTCGCGTTCTGGAGAACGCGGCTCCGCCGAACGGCGATTTCCCACAGCATGGAGCGGCGGATCAGAATCCGCCGATGTCCATGGGGGGACGATGAATAAGAGCGTCCGCGCATCCGATCGTCACCTCATGGTCTAGGGCGGATTTTTGATCCACCCCTCCATGCGCTTCGCGTGAGGCTTATTACTTAGCCTTTCAGGGAGACTAACTCATCGGTATGGATAGTCTGGCGGGCACGGTAGAGAGCGACGATGATCGCAAGACCTACGGCGACCTCGGCGGCGGCGACAGTTATCACAAAAAAGACGAGCATCTGGCCGCTCGGATCGGGCAGGCCGTTGTCCGCGACATTGAAGCGGGAAAAGGCCACCAGCGTAAGATTCGCGGCGGAGAGCATTAGCTCCAAGCACATGAACACGATGATGATGTTGCGGCGCAACACAACCCCTGCTAATCCAATGGAAAACAGGAGGCCGGAGATGAGGAGGTAATCGTTTAGCGTAGCCATAAACTCTAAATTTTAAATTTTAAACCCTAACGAAGAGGTCAGTCGTTGGCGGCGGATTTTCGGGAGAGCGTGACGACGCCGACGGTGGAGACAAGGAGGAGGACGCCGAGAATCTGAAGCGGAAGATTATATTCGGTAAAAAGGGTGCGCCCGATGAGGTGGATGTCGGGAAGCTGGCCCGACTCCAGAGACTTTGAGATTTTCGTAGGGACTTTGTCCTTGCCCTCTTTGTAGCCATCGGCGGCGGCGGCAAAAACCGCCTTATCCAAAGGTGGCGCGGTTTGGTAAGGCAACTTGTGGGAAAGCACGCCGACGAGCTGGATGAAAAACACGGCCACCAATACTAGTCCTGCGGCGAGCGGCGCGAGGCTGTCAGAGCGGCGTTTCTCATCTTTCAAGTCGAGCAGCATGATGATGAACAGGAACAGCACCATGATGGCTCCGGAATAGACGAGGATCTGGATCACTCCCACGAAGAACGCAGAAAGCCCGATGAACAGCGCGGCAAGACCCACGAAGGAAGTCACCATCGCGAGGGCGCTGGAAACTGGATTACGGAAGGCGATGACAGCCACCGCGCCGATGAGCATGATGGTGGCGAAGAGCCAGAAGAGTAAAAGAGACATTAGATATAGGGAGATTAGAGATTGGGGGAAGATGGTGGAAGATCTTTCGCTTTTGCAGAGCGCTTAAGCCATGACATATAGCCATTCAGGATGCGAAGGGTTTTGTTGAAATGTTCACGTCCGAGATGATACTGGCCTTCTTCGATTAAGGAATCGTCATGACAGGTGATTAGTTGATCGAGAACCTCATTGAGCGAGCCTCTTGCCAAAGAGCAAAAACGAGAGTTATCTAAAAAGTGGAAACGACCGTGCCCTTCGGCGATGTTATGAGTGACTGATCGTGATGCGCGCTTGATCTGATCGCACATGTCGAACTCTCTCAATTTGATCAGCACGGGAACAATCTTACGGAACACGAAAATACGGAGTTCGCGGGCTGCCTTCCAAGCCTCGAGTTCCTCAAACGTCCGTGTAGTATCGTTTTCCATACCCAATTATCCCAATTTCAAATTTCCTATGTCTCTTATTTTAACTCATTCCATTTATTAACCAAGCCGATGCGGACTCCGCCGATTTCGTAGAGCTTTTTCTTGTCGTGGACCATATCCTGGCGGGTGGTGCCGGTGATGAGGTAGTCCTTGCGGAGGTAGATCGCCTGCTCGGGACAGACTTCCTCGCACATGCCGCAGTAGATGCAGCGGATCATATCGATATCGAACTCAAGGGGGCGCTTCTCGACCTTCGCCCATTTATCGTCGGAAGGGATTTCAGACGGGGTGATCTTGATAGCTTTCGGCGGGCAGATAAACTCGCAGAGCTGGCAGGAAACGCAGCGCTCGCGGCCTTGCTCGTCGGTGACGAGGGTGGGTGCGCCGCGGTAATATTCCGGCATGTGTTCGTCCCATCGTTGCTCGGGGAACTGCATAGTGATTCCCAAACCAGAGGACGCGAGACCTTCTGCGCCATAGGATTTTCCGCGCAGCGATTTCACTGCGTGCTTCATGGTCAGGAAAAATCCCTTGATGAGAGCGCCGAAGTAGATCTTCTCGCCGATGTCGAGTTTCGGGCGGGTGAGCTTGATAGTGGGCATGGGAATTGGATATTAAATATTGGAGATTGAATATTAGGGAAATATTCAATCAGGCGCTTGTGGTCTCAGGAGTTAGGGCGGCGAGTTGGCGGAGCTTTTCGAGATTCAGCGCGCCACCGCCGCGGAGGTGGAAGGTGGTGACGGCGTCGCGCAGCGAGCGATAAAGCGCGGGGTCGGTGATGGCAAGGTCGGTGGGAATCTCTTCCGTGGCGAACTCCACCGCAAGGGCAACATCCGCCCAGCGCCGCTCCTTCAACGCCCTCGCAACCCCATACGGCTGGGTAAGGAGGTGATGCGCGGAGATTTCCTGATGTCGCGTCATTCGGTTAATGGGTGATTTCCAGATAAACGAGGTTCTCTTCCGCTACACTCCGGGCGGCTTTGGGGAATGATTCGATGACCGCCTGGATTTTGAGACGGTCAGGTTGGTGGGCTTTCAGAAGATAAAGGATGTCCTGGATATCCTTGTCTGCGGCTCGGGTCAGCTTGGAGGCGATGATATTCTCGATGGGCGGGCGGTAGAGTTCAAGACGACCCATCCGATCCATGAGAACGGGTTCAAAATCCCCAATTTGCACGATGCCGGGTTCCACGATTTGCAGATAGGGATCATCGGGTTCGATGCTCTCCTTGGGATTGAAAACGACACCGGCTTTCTCCGCTGCTGATTTCAGCTCAAGGCTATCGTATGAACTGGAAGGCTTCCAAACATCGAGATCCCGAGATGTCCTGCCCGGCATATTTCCGAGTAGGCACGCCGCAGATCCGATGAGGCAGAGCTTCACGGGGGGGCCTTCGTTTCCGAGGGCGGTGGCCATCGCCTCGAGGGCACGCATCCAGCGTTCCTTGTCGTAGGTGGGCATTTCGGAATCGGGAGGCATGGAAAGAAGTGAGCGGTGGAAGATTACGCGCGGAGAATTTTGGTGGGTGGCTCGGAAATTTTCGCGACCCAGATGACGGCGGCGGTCACTACAATCAGGAGGATGACACCGGTGGCGATGATAGTGGCCTTGAGTTCCGGGGCGGCGATAATGAGAGCTGCGAGGAAGACGTTGATGAGGGCAGCCTCGAAGAAGATCACCCAGCCAAGTTTCATGAGCTGGTCGTAGCGGAAGCGCGGGACGGTCCAGCGGACGAGGATGAAGAAAAGAATGAAGGCTAGCAGCTTGGTGAGGAAGATGCCCATGTGGATGAAGCCGCCGATCTGAAAATCGCCGATGGAGAAGTTCGCAATCGCCGCATCGAGGCCGAAGCCCGCCGACCAGCCGCCCAGGAACAGCGTGATGATAAGCGCGGAACCGATCACCATCGCGGCGTATTCTCCCATGAAGAACATCGCAAATTTCATCGAGGAATACTCGGTGTGGTATCCTCCGACGAGTTCTGTTTCGCATTCGGGAAGGTCGAAGGGCATGCGGTTCGTTTCTGCAAAAATCGAGATGGTAAAGATGAGGAAAGCGATGAATGCGGGGATCAAGAACAAAGCGGTCTGTAGATCGGGCAGCGAGAGTTTCCCATCCGTCCAAAACGGCAGGAGCAGCCAGCCATTATCCGCCTGTTCTTGGACAATACGGTTCAAGTTTAGCTCACCGAAATAAAGCAGCACCGGAATAATCGAGAGACCTAGGCAGATTTCGTAGGAAATCATCTGCGCGGTCGAACGGACGCCGCCGATGAAGGGAAACTTCGAGTTTGAAGACCAGCCAGCAAGGGTGATGCCGTAAACCGTCAGCGAAGAAATCGCGAACACGAACAATGGACCGACATCAATGTCCGCGATGACAAGTTTCTCAGTGCGACCGAATAGCGTAATATCTGGGCCGAAGGGAACCACGCAGACCGTGATGAGAGCGGGGACAAGAGTGAGTGCCGGAGCAAGCCAATAGAAAGCCTTGCGGACATGATCGGGCGTGAAGTCCTCTTTCAAGAACAGCTTCAGGCCGTCGGCGATGGGTTGTATGAGTCCGAAGAAATGGAAATCCTTTTTGAAGCCTAAGAGAGTGAGCGGGATACCGACCCGGTTCGGCCCCACGCGATCCTGGATGATCGCGGAGAAGCGGCGCTCAAAATACACCGAAAGCGGCACCAAAGGTAGCACCACTAGGAAAGTGAAGAACACGATCTTGGTAACGATGATTGCGAGGTTGATGATTATTTCCGGCATGGGTGGGAGACTCGGTAGGTTGCTGGGGAAAAGGCTTCAGTTAGAAGTTATTCGTTAGAAGTTATTGGGGAAGAGCCTCCTTCGAGGGCGGGCTTGGTGGAGGCGGCGCGACGGAGATATGAGATGTAGCCGTTGAGTAGGGCGACCGCTTTCTGGACGTGGGCGCGGGCTTCGATAGTAATTTCCTCGGGAGCGAGTTGCTCGTCCTCGGCGGTGATGACATGATCGAGAACTTCCCATGCGGAGCCTCTGGCATTGGAGCAGAACTTGGCGTTATCAAGATAATGGAACCTCCCGTAACCTTCGGCGATGTTAGCGGTAGTGGAGCGGGCGGCACGAAGCAATTGATCGCCGAGCCGGTAACGCTCTTCTTTGGGAAGCACTTTGCAGAGCGACCTCGCGACAAATATCCGCAGAACCCGACACGCCTTCCAGCAGTCGAGGTCTTCAAATGATCTGATCGAGTCGGTGGCCATTTTTCCTAATAACAAATAACTTTTAACGAATAACGAATAACGATCAGCCATTAATGATACCCGCCGCTTTCCGGACACCTTCGTTTTCGAGAAGTGGGATCTTGTAACCGGTTTCGTTGATGACGGTTCCTTGGTGGCCAATCTTGGAAAGCGTGAGGCCATTGAATGCGGGAATGGTGGCGGAAATTTCCTTGAAAACATCCTCGATGAGGTTCTGCGATCCGCCTGCAAGATCGCGGAGGATTTCCCAATCGTCGCGAGCCTGCGCGGGCGGTTCGATGGCGCGGTTGAGTCGCTGGAGGCGGCCTGTTAGGTTGACCATGGAGCCGCGTTTCTCGGCGAAGGCCGCGCCGGGAAGGACGACGTGGCTGGCGTTTGCAGTCGGACCGGCGAGGAGCTGGATCGAGGCGATGAATTCGGGTTTCGCTAGATCATCGGTAGTGAAACCGGCTTCGGCAGTGAGGTCTTCGCCAAGGACGAGGAGTGCTTTCACCGAACCGGCACGGACTCCTTCGCGGATCGAGGCGAGTGGTGCGGATGGGTTTTCGGAATCCCAAACGAGCTTCGCGCCGGTGGTGTTGGGATTGCGGTCGGCGGCGATAAGTAGTCCATCGTTTTCACCCTCGCGCGGGACGGTGGCGAAGGCTGCTGTGCCGATTTTTCTGGCGAGGGCGCGGACGAGGAACAGCTCCTCGTTGGTCATACGCGCGGAGGCGATAATAGCGATCTCGGACGGCGCGAATTTGGAAAGGGCGGAGGTGGTTTTCGTGAGCGATTCCGGCCATGTCGCGGCTCGGTGAGTGCCGTTTTCACGGATCATCGGCTCGGTGAGGCGGGCTTCGCTATCGATGTAGTGGAAATTCAGACGGTGCGAATCCGGCATCCAGTTCGAGTTCACCTCGTTGTTCTGCCGGGGTGTGATGCGGTGGATCGTGTTGCCGCGGGTGTGGATTAGGATGTTGGTTCCGGTGCCGCAGTTTACATCGATGGATGGCGTTTCCTTGAGGAACCACACGCGCATCTGGAAACGGAAATCGTTCGAGGTGAGCGCGCCGACAGGACAGATATCGGCAGTATTGAGCGAGTAATTACTATCTAGCAGACGTCCCGGATGAACGGTGAGGGTGGTGTGCGTGCCGCGTTGGGTGAAGCCGAGAACGGCATCGTCCGCGACCTCGTCCATGAAACGGATGCAGCGGGAGCACATAATGCAGCGCTCGTCATCGAGCCGGATGCGCGGGCCGATATCGACGTTCTTCGGCTTTTTCACCTTCATGTCCACGAAGCGGGAGACTCCGCGGCCGAAGCCTACGGATTGCTCCTGAAGGCGGCACTCGCCGGCTTGATCGCAGATCGGACAGTCAAGCGGGTGGTTGATGAGGAGAAATTCCATCACACCCTCGCGGCATTTCTCGACAAGCTCGCCGGTGGTGCGGATGCCCATGTTTTCGGCGATGGTGTTCGCACAGGATATGGCGGGGCGCGGTATCCAGCCGATGGGCTCGTAGCCGTTTTCATCGCGGATCGTCTCCTGACCGGGAGCAGGCCGCGGCGGCATGCCCATCTGCACCATGCACATCCGGCAGTTTCCGGGGACGGAGAGCTTCGGATGGTAACAATAATAGGGCACATCCTTTTTCACCGAGCGGCAGGCTTCGATCATCCGGGTGCCTTTGGGAAATTGGTGCCAAACTCCGTCAATCTGAACATTCACCATACCTTTTTCGGCGGCAATATCCTTGGGAAGTTTCGCTTCGGCGGTGGCCATTGGGGAGTCGCTCATGTCTGGCTGTAAATCGGCGGATCGCAGTATGGCGAGTCCGCGAGAATTATGTGCGACCTACCTACCAGTCGCAAGCGTACTTTGTGAAATTTTTCACAAGCGTGGAACCGGGAGTGCTCGCGACGGATTCCTGCTTTATTAATGAGAATTTTGAAAGACTGCATCTGATCACCGCTTAATTGAAGATTATGAAATCAATTATCGGTGCCATTTTGTGCACTCTTCCCGTTTCACTCCTCGTAGCCCAGACAGCTGACAATGCTCGTTCGGTTGACGCCATATCCGGAAAAATCAATGAAATCACGCTCTATCAAGGCACTGCCGTCGTCTCAAGGGCGGTGGAGATACCGGCTGGCAAGACGGGGTCTTTCGAGATCGTGATTGGTCCGCTGCCTTCCGCCACCGACGCCTCTTCCGTGCATGCCGATCAAGCGAACGGTGTCACCGTCCGCTCGGTGGCCTGCCGCAGCCGTCCGCCTGAAGAGGCTGCCAAGCTTCAAGGTCGCGCGGGTGAGGTCACCGCAGCGATTGAAGCCATTGAGGTGAAAATGATGATCGCGCGGAACGAAATCGCCCTACGTCGCATCCGCCAGAATTACCTAAAAGATCTGCAGGGCTTTGTCGCACCCGCCGCCGCACAGGAAATGACCCATGGAGTCATCCAGTCGAAGGAACTCGAAGCCGTCACACAGATGCATTTCCGCGAATACGAAAAAGCCTCGCAGGAAATCATGAAACTCGATTTGGAGATCAAGGCCGATGCCAAGGCGCTCGAACTTCTTGAGAAAGAGCAGGATACGCTCGCAAAGGGGCCGCCGGTCACCTACGATGCCATCGTTTATCTCGAAAAGCCGACAGCCGGGCCCGCCAGCATCAGCCTGAATTACTTCGTCGGCGATTGCGGATGGTTCCCCGTTTACAACGTCAAGGGTGACACTGTGAAGAACGATGTCAGCGTCGAGTTTAACGCGCTGATTCATCAGGTCAGCGGCGAAGATTGGAAAGATGCGAAGCTTGCCCTCTCCACCGCCTCGCCGAAAACCAGCGCTTACAACCCGCGCCTCGCTCCTCTTTATGTGGATGTCTCGACTGGCGGTGCGCGCCAAGCGAACGCCGACTCCTACAAGGCGGCGGTGGATGAGAAAAACGTGGCCATCAAGTCCCAGTTTCGCGGTAAGTCCACCGACGAGATCGCCAGCCAGAATTTCCGCGCCAACGACTCGGCTGCCAGCGTCCAGTTGATCGAGCTTTCCGAGCGACTCAGCGAGCTTCGTCTCATGGATCAGGGCGGTGAGGAGGATCTCAGCATCCGTTACGAACTCACGACGCCGATCAGCGTCATCAGCCGCAGGGACGCGCAGATGGTTCCCGTATTGCAGCATCAGAGTCCCGCCGATTTTTACCATGTCGCGGTGCCCATCCTTACCACCTCCGTATTTCGCGAAGCCGAACTCGTAAATGCAACAGGTCGCGACCTCCTCGGCGGGCAGGTCAATGTATTTCTCGACGGCGAGTTCAAGGGGCGCACAGAGATATCGAGCGTCGCCCGCGGCCGCACTTTCACCCTCGGCTTCGGGGTGGATGGCCAGGTGAAAGCGCGTCGCTCGCTGGTGGATCGCCGCGACGATGTGCAGGGCGGCAACCGCCAGGTATCGGTCAGCTCCGAGATCATCATCGACAACTTCAAGCAGGAGGCGGTGAAGATCCGCCTCCGCGAACGCATGCCTTTCATGGAAGATGCCACCAACCTCAGGGTGTCCGTCGGGGAGATGAGCCAGGAACTGAGCACCAACGCCGACTACCTCCGCTACGAAAAACCCAAGGGCATCCTCCGCTGGGACATCAATGCGCCGCCCGGCTCCCTCGATAAATCAACCTCGCTGCGCTACACTTACTCCCTCGAGTTCGACAAGAGTCTTACCCTCCGCGACATCAACAAGGAGCAGAAGCAAAGAGCTCAACAAGAGTTTCTGCAGGAATATAAGAAATAAACCCGCGCCTCTAGGGTCGCGGCAACGGCCGTGCTCCGAGAGCGATTCCTTGGCAACGCGTCCATGAATTCATCATGCTTGTTTGAAGAACTAGGTTGGAACGCACCTCGAAAACGACTAGTATCCCCTCCGTGAGGAAAGATCGACTCGATGCGCTGCTGTTTAACCGTGGGATGTGCGACTCGCGGGAGCAGGGGAAGCGCCTTGTGCTTGCGGGGGAGGTGAAGGTCGATGGGCATGTGGTGGACAAGCCAGCGGAGCGTTTCTCCGAGGAGGCGTTGGTGGAGATTAAGGAGAAGCCGCGCTTCGTCGGGCGCGGCGGACTGAAGCTGGAGGGCGCGCTGGAGCATTTCGGAATCGATGTCACCGGCTGGGTCTGCCTCGATGTGGGTGCTTCGACCGGAGGTTTCACCGACTGCCTGCTTCAGCGCGGGGCGGCGAGAGTCCACGCGGTGGATGTCGGGACGAACCAGCTTGTTTGGAAACTGCGGAGCGATCCGCGCGTGATTTCACGGGAAAAATTCAACGCACGGCAAATGGAAGAGAAGGATCTCGGCGAAAAAGTGCGGCTTGCGGTAATGGATCTTTCCTTCATTTCTCTAACCAAGGTCCTGCCCGCCGTGTTCGGTGTGCTAGAGAAGGGCGGAGAGGTCGTTTGCCTGATCAAGCCCCAGTTTGAGCTCGAGCGGGAGGATGTGGGGAAAGGCGGAATCGTCCGCGAGGACGAGCTTAGGGAGAGGGCAGTGGAGAAAATCCGGCGCTTTGTAACCGAGGATCACGGGCGGGAATGGAAGAGCGTGATCCCCGCCAGCATTACCGGAACGGATGGAAATCAGGAGTTCCTGGCATGGATCGGCTGAATTTTTCGAAAAAATTTTTGGGATTATTTGAATAAAAATCGCTGGCGCGGATCTAGCAATGGATTACGATTTCATCGGGAAACGAACCCACCTCAAACTAACCAAATAAATACAGACTATGAAACTACTACTGACAGCGTTCTGCGCAGCCATGATCACCGCTCCCCTCGCCTTCGCTGGCGACAAGTGCGATAAGAAGAAATGTGACAAAGAGACAGAGGAGTCCACCCTTGTAGCCGAAAAGTGCAAGAAGAAGTGCGACAAGGAAGAAGCCGCTGAGGAGTCCACCCTAGCCCATTGCGGCAAGTGCGGCAAAGGTGACAAGCACGAGAAGGAAGAAGAAAAGAAAGAAGGCACCCTGATCGCCGAAAAGTGCAAGAAGAAGTGCGACAAGGAAGAAGCCGCTGAGGAGTCCACCCTAGCCCATTGCGGCAAGTGCGGCAAAGGCGACAAACACGAGAAGGAAGAAGAAAAGAAAGAAGGCACCCTCGCCTAATTTTCGGATCCAACCCAATTTAAAAAACCACCGGGAGAACCCCGGTGGTTTTTTTGTAGTATGACAGGTGGTTATTGGTTCTGCTTGCGAATCATTACTTACCTGACGCAGAGGCTTTTCTGCCATACTTACAGGTTTCGAACCAAGACCTCCGTGTCCTCCGCGGTGAAAAATTATTGGAACACTCATCCACAGTTTCCTGGGCGCACTTTTCTTCTTGGCGGTTCAAATTCTTCCCAATCGGACAGGCTGCTACCGGCTTACTTCGTTTTTTCATCACTACCCCAAAAAGCTGCGGATCAGAACCGCAGCAGTCCAGAGCCTCCGGCGGTATGGATAGGCGCACGGACTTTTGGCAAAACGGTCTAGCGCTAACTATGCGTCTCGCCGATTGCCGGCGACGTTGCCAGAGCCGGATTTGTGGACCACTCGTCGATCAGCCGGTATGCCACGGCAAGCATTGTCGGGCCGAGGAACAGTCCCACCAACCCGAAGGCGAGCGCGCCACCGATGACACCGCAGAAAATCAGCACGAAAGGCATTTTGGTTTCTTGGCTGATGATCAGGGGCCTAACCACGTTATCCACGCTACTGATCGCCAGAAGTCCCCAGAGTGCCATGAAAATTCCCCAACCTGGCTGATTTTGGGCGAAGAGCCACAGCGCCGATGGGATCCAGACGATGGGTGGGCCGAAGGGGAGGATTACCGCCAGAAAGAACGTCACAACGCCAAGAAAGACCGCACCGGGCACACCGGCGATAGTTAAACCTATGACCGCAATGACCGCCTGGATGAGTGCCGTCCCGAGAACCCCGTAAACCACACCGCGAACCGTATCACCCGCGATTTTGAGTAGGTGTTTGCCGCGTTCACCAGCCAACCGCTCGACCCCTACTTTGAGCCGTTCCGATAGAGCGGTCTCGTTCCTCAGGAAGAAAAACGCGAGAAAGGCGCTGAGGATCACCTGAGTCACGCCTTGTCCCACCGCCAGACCGGCGGTTACCAAGGCCTTTTGAGCCACTCCCAAGGATCTGCCCAGCAACGCCACCAGCTTTTCCGACATTTCCTTTGCCTCCTCCGCTTTTGCATCGGCGAGTGCATCCGCATCCACATCGTTAATGGGAATGCCATCCTTGGCATCATTCGCCAACTTGTCATCCGGCACACTTTGCCTGCTTGCGGCTGAGGCTTTTTCCAGATCCTCTATCCAGCGATTTCGATCATTACTGAACTCCGTCCAATATGCAGAGATCTCTTCGCCGATGACCGGCAATTCAACGATCCACTCAGGAGTTTTTTGAGGGGCTGAGAGGAACCAATTCTTGGTGGCTGTCGCAAAAGCCCTGCCGTCCTCTACGAGCCTCAGGCCGATGAGCAGCACGGGGCCGGCGAGCATGAGAGTCAATGTCAGGGTAACAAAACATGCCGCGAGCGTGCGCGATCCGCGGAACCACGAGGTGAACCGGCGCTGCAATGGGTAGAGCGAATAGGCCAGGATCACCGCCCACATGAGGGAGGAGAGGAATGGCTTGAGCACCACCACGCAGCCGATGAGGAGCAACAGCAAGGCGATACCGCCGAGCCACGGCTCCACTTTAAAACGATTCTGCCTTGTAGCCTCCTGCATATTGCTGCCAGACCCTATGCATTACGCGGGGATCAAGAAACAAAAAAGCGGCTCGAAATTAATCTTGTCCCGAGCCTTCGCGGGAAAGGGTCGATGGAAAACAAAAAGCCCCGGCTTTTCGGGCCGGGGCTTATGATGAAAAGATACAACGGCGACCGTAGATCGCCGCCACGGTCACTTCTTCAGCACCTTGAGCTTGGAGACGCCGTAAACCGCGTCATCGCCCAGTTCTTCCTCGATACGGAGGAGCTGGTTGTATTTTGCAATACGATCCGAGCGGGACATGGAGCCAGTCTTGATCTGGCCACAATTTGTAGCAACGGCGAGGTCGGCGATCGTGCTGTCCTCGGTCTCACCGGAGCGGTGCGAGAGAACGGCGGTATAGGAGTTTTCCTTGGCGAGTTCGACGGCATCAAAAGTCTCTGTGAGCGAGCCGATCTGGTTCACTTTCACGAGGATCGAGTTCGCGACGCCGAGGTCGATGCCCTTCTGGAGGAACTTCGAGTTGGTGACAAACAAGTCGTCGCCGACGAGCTGGGTAGTCTTGCCGAGTTTCTCGGTGATGATTTTCCAACCTGCCCAATCGTTCTCGTCGCAGCCGTCCTCGATCGAGATGATCGGATATTTCTTCTGGAGCTTCGCGTAGTATGCGACGAGTTCCTCGGCGGACTTGACGGATTTGTCGGATTTCTTGAAGACGTATTTTTTCTTCTTCTTGTCATAGAACTCGGATGCCGCGACATCGAGTGCGATGGCAATGTCCACGCCGACCTTGTAGCCGGCTTTTTCGATCGCCTTGCAGATGGTGGCGAGGGCATCGTCCGCATCCTTGAGGACAGGGGCGAAACCACCTTCGTCGCCAACAGCGGTGGAGAGACCGCGGTCGTGGAGAACCTTCTTGAGAGCGTGGAAGACCTCTGCGCCGTAGCGAAGTCCCTCACTGAAAGTGGGGGCGCCGATTGGCATGATCATGAACTCTTGGAAATCGATAGGGGCGTCGGAATGCGCGCCGCCGTTGATGATGTTCATCATCGGGACGGGGAGCACCTTCGCGTTCGGGCCACCGAGGTATTTATATAGCGGCATGCCGAGTTGGCTGGCGGCGGCCTTGGCGACGGCGAGGGAAACGCCGAGCACCGCGTTCGCACCGAGCTTCTTTTTATTCGGTGTTCCGTCGAGCTCGATCATCGTCGCATCGATGGCGGCCTGCTCCGTGGCATCGAAGCCGAGCAACTCGGCGGCGATGGTTTCATTGACGGCTTCGACGGCCTTGAGCACGCCTTTTCCGAGATAGCGGTTTTTGTCGCCGTCGCGAAGCTCGTGTGCTTCGTGCTCGCCGGTGGATGCGCCGGAAGGAACGGCCGCGCGGCCCATTGCTCCGCCTTCGAGGTAAACGTCAACCTCGACGGTTGGGTTTCCGCGTGAGTCGATGACCTCGCGGCCCCTGATTTCTACGATGGTGGTAAGATCCAT
>CAMBTP010000021.1 GCA_945870855.1 Prosthecobacter debontii | reverse complement strand
AATTTTTCCTGATAGTCCCACTGCCAAGAATACTCGAACTTCGCGACATCGAGCGGCTCGTAGTTCGCGGTGTCCATGTAGTGAATGCCGGCCTTGAGGCAGGCGTCCATGAGATTGAGATCTTGGTAAGGGAGGGCGACGTTGATGAGTAGCTTCGCGCCGGTTTTAGCGATGAGGGCGGCGGTTTCGTCGGAGTCATCGGCATCGACCTTGGCGGTGGCGATGATGCGGCCGGTGCGGGCTTTCACGGAGGCGGCGATGTCGTCACATTTGGAAAGGGTGCGGGAGGCCAAGGTGATCTCGCCGAAGGTCTCGGGAAGCATGGCGCATTTGTGGACGACGACGCTGCCGACTCCGCCAGCTCCGATGATGAGGATGTTGTGCATGGTTTCTTGAAAGGTTGGTTGGAAAATAAGTTTCAGGCCCAGTTCCAGTTAAACACGGTCTCGATATCTGGATGAAGGGAATGGTGGACAGGGCAGCCGCGGGCGGCGCTTTCGAGGAGCTTGCTCTCGGGGTGAGAGGCGGGGACGGGGATGTGGAGATCGACTTCAAGCTTAGATATGCGGCGCGGCGCGTCCTCGGACATGTGTTTACGGACTTCGACGCGTAGGCCTTGGAGGTCAATCCCTTTCCTTTCGGCGACGATGCCCATCACGGTGGCCATACAAGCGCCGAGCGCGGTGGCGACGAGGTCGGTGGGGGAGAACGCCTCGCCGCGACCGTTGTTATCAATCGGTGCGTCGGTGTTGATGGTGTTTCCCGAAGGCTCGTGGGTGGCGGAGCAGCGCAGGCCGCCTTGGTAGGAGAGTTGAATACAGACCATGATCGTGTTTGTTGGCGGAGGAGTTTTAGGCGTGTTGGCGCTTGAATGAACACGAATATTCCTAAATCGATAAAAAATTCTAATGATCTATTCTTTGGGTGTGGCGGAATCGTTATCTTTCACAGCCTCTGGTGCCCGGTCGCCGCGGGAAAGGACGATGCGGAAACCGTAGAACGAACTGCGCAAGTTGGGGGGCACCGGGTTGCGCCAGCCGAGCACGAGTTTCTCTTTGATGAAATTGTTCCAGCCAGCGCCGCGGACCACGCCGAGTGTGCTGGTGGCCGAGATGTTATCGGAAATCCATTCTTGGACGTTACCACTGATGTCGAAGAGGCCAAGTTCGTTCGGCGGGAAGGAACCCACCGGTGCGGTGTAGGGGAAGCCGTCATCGTAATCCGTTATGACACGCTCAGGGTCAATTCCGGGCAGCGCGGCAGCGGTGCTGTCCGCATAATTTGCCACGGCGTTGGGTGGCGGCCATTTCGCACCCCATGAGTAGATGGTGCGCTTGTTGGTGTCGCGTTGGTTGGGGTCGTCGCCCTTTTCCTCCATAAGGCCGGCCATTAGGCTCCATTCCTCATCCGTCGGCAGGCGGTAGTGATGCGCTTGGGCGATGCGGTCCTCTTCGAATTCTCGTCTCGTGAGCCACTCGCAGAATGCGATGGCATCTCCGCGCGAGACGTTAACGATGGGATGTTCAGGGTTTTGCGGAAAATCGGGGCGCAGAGCTTGCTTGCGTTTTGTAGTGCTTATGAAAAGTTCGTAGTCCCTGACTCTCGTCTCCCAGACAGCACCCATGAGATCCTTGCTGATGGGTACGAATTTCATCTTCATTCCGTTCAGCCATGGTTTCCCGAAAACCACCCCTTCGCTTTTCTGCAATTGGGCGCTCATTGGCAGGTTTTCACCAGCCTCAACATTGGCTCTCAGGGTGAGCGGTTTGAAGCCCTCTAGAATGAGAAGCAGCTCCACGGCTCCCGGTTTCACCTTGGGGATGAGCAGAGGTGGGCTGAACGTCGCGCCCACGGCCACACCGTCCATATACACCTCAGCTCCGGGCGGATCGCTGACCAACTGGATGCCACCATAGGAAAATTCGCGGACGAGAATACGAAACGGCAGCAGCTGCTCCCGCCGCGCCCGGTCGCTGAGTTTCGGGTCTTCAAAAGATCGCGCCGCCGCCGCCGCCACCTCATGATCTTGAGTTAGGTATCCATCGCGAATTCCTCCGGCGCGCACCCAGTCGCTGAACGCAATCATTTCCGGCTGCGATGATAGTACGATTTCGGATGGCTTACCGTTTTCGGAAACGGTGATGAACTCCACCCCCTCAGGCGACCGCTTCGATGATTTGAGAAAATCCATCCAAACCCGCTTGTTGACGAAACCGGAACTGATATGGCCGGCGCCTTGCGGCAGGTAAGTGATGCCCAGATGATCCTCCCATTTCTCTCCTGAGACGGGTGGGGAGAAATTGAGAAGCTCGCCGAAGATGATCATTGGATCTTTTACCGACTCCGGCGTGACGACTGCAGTGACGGTCAAGGGGCGGTAGCCTTTTTTGCGGATCATGTAATTCACTTTGCTACCCACCTTGAGGCGGAGAGTTTCGGTGGGCGTAGCGCCTACCGGAGTGCCATCGTCTTTGAAAACTTCCGCGCCTTCCGGAGTTGTGACTATACGAATCAAGCCGGTTTCTGCGGGGGCTACGGGCTTTATTGGATTTTTCTGCCAAGGGAAAATCGCGCTGTCTTTGAGTGACTCGAACGAAGCCCACCCAGCAAAGCCGAGCAAAACCAGCGTGGTGCCCCAGATCGAAAGGCCGTGACGGCGGCGGCGTTTGCCGCGCTGGATATGGCGGAGGGCGGCGGCAAGATCGGCGGCGGTGGAGATGTTGCGCTTGCTAATGCGCGGCTCGCAGACCTCGCAGATAATGCGGTTCAGATCCAGCCAGCGCTTGCGCTCAAGACCCGTCGGCAACTCATCGGGCAGCTCTGGGAAATCAAGCCGGTCTTTCCCGGTAGCGATTTCGTAGAGCACCTTTCCGAGAGAATAGACATCCGCTTGAGCGGAGCCGGGCCCTTCCGGCGGGACGAAGCCCTCGGTGCCGACGAAAGTCCGCTGATCCCGCGCGGCGACAAGTCCGATGTCCGCGAGCTTAGCTTTGCCGTTGACGAAAATCACGTTCGAGGGCTTCACATCGCGGTGGGCGAGACCGATGGAGTGGAGGTGATCGAGTGCCTCCGCAAGCCGCAAGCCGACATCAATGCACAAGCCCGTTTCCAGGCGGACACCGGATTTTCCGTCAGGCCTCAAAGTGCGCGCCTCGTATTCGATGGGGTTGATTTCCTGGCCGGTGGTGACGTCATCGCCGAGTTCCATCACATAGTAGTAGAAAGAGACGCCGTCCGGACTGCGGCCGACGTGGAGAATGTTCACCAGCGCTGGGTGGTCGCGGGAAATCGGCTCGTATTTCAGGATGCCCTCAAATTCCCGCTCGAAGGTGCGCTCGTCATCGAAGTCCTCGCGCCAGACGACTTTTACGGCACGCATCGCGCCGGTAACACCGCGCGCCATCCATACCTCGCCGTATGCGCCGCCGCCAATCTTGCGCAGGACGTCGTGATCCGGGATATTAGGATGTGTGCGATTCGCGGCGGGCATTTTGGGAAAAACTTTAAACTTTAAATTTTAAACCTCAATCAAGAGAAGATGTGCGGGAGCAAGTCCCGGTCTGAATTTTGGAATTTAAAGTTTAGGGTTTACAGTTTTACTTCATCTCGTCTTCCAGTTTCGCGAGTTCCTTTTTCAACACGGCGCCGACTCGGTGCTTGGCGAGATAGACCTGTGCCATGCTCACGTTTAGCTTTTCCTGTACTTTAGTCGCGTCCCATTGGCGGATCACGTATAAATCAAAGATCTGAAATTGCTTGGGGGAAACCTGCGCCTTGACGCGGGCGAGGGCGGCTTCGGCGATGTTTGTTTTCCACTCCACGTCCCAGAGGCGCGAGAGGACATCGCCATTGGGATCCTCGATGCGGTCGATCACGGCGGTCTTGCGCTCATCCTCCCATTCGCCACCGGTCATGGCGGTGTCCTTCTTGCGCTTACGAAACTGGTCGTTGATGCGCCAGCGGGTCATGTTCATCAGCCAAGTCTTGAAGGAGCCCTGCTCGGGATCGTAGAGCTTTTTTTTGCTCTGCTTCGCGATGGAGAGGATCGTTTCCTGCACGCAGTCGAAGGCTTCCTCGGGGCGTAGCCCTGCCTTGATGGCTACGGAATAAATCAGCCGCCAGTAGGTTTTGTAAAACTCGTCCCAGGTTTTCTGATCCTCCCAATTATCGAGCCGGGCGATGAGGCTCTTGCGAGTCTTCGCGTAGGCTTGGAGAATAACAGCATCCTCATCTTTGATTTTCTCCACTTTTTCATCGGACATCGGAAACTAAGTAACACCTCCGGACCGGCATGTCTTTCCCCAATAATCCGAAAATCGCGTTAATTCGCAATTCTGGAGCTATCCACCTCGCGGAGGGTTCTCTCCCAGAAATACCGGCGGAAAATGACCTTCAAAGCGGCAGACAGCGGCACGGCGAGCAGCGCACCAACAAAACCACCCAGCACCAGCGACCAGAACAGCATCGAGAAAATCACGGTGAGCGGGTGTAGCCCTACGGAATCGCCTACGATTTTCGGTGCGGTCACGAGGGAGTTGATCTGCTGAACGCCAGCGAAAATCAGGATTACAAAGCCCACGTAAGGCCATGGCTCAAGGCCGAAGGGGACATCGGAGGTCTGCGCATGTAGATAGGCGATGATGCAAGCGGGGATCAGGCAAAGGATATTGCCGATGTAAGGGATGATCCCGAGGAGAGCCATAAACACGCCAATCAGCAGCGCGTAGGGTAGGCCGAATAAAAACAGCGCGATACCGACAAGTATGCCGTCAATCACCCCCACGAGCACCTGGCCGCGAAAAAAGGAGATCAGGTAGCCGTTGATTTCCTTGAGTGTGGAGACGAGCTCCGTCTTGAAGCGCGACGCGCGCAGCGGCACGTATTCATGCCAGTGGTCGCGAATCGATGCGGAGTCCTTGAGGAAAAAAAACAGGTAAACCGGCACCATGATCATGCCGAGCACAAGGCCGAGGAAACCTAAGATTTTCGAGGAGCCTACCGAGAGCCAGCGTTTCCCCGTTTCGAGGATCTCGCCCTTGTATTCGAAGAGCGTGCGCCCTGCGCGGGTGCGCCAGAAGAAATCCATGGAATCAGGCTTCCGTGCATCATTGGCATAGGCGATCGGCTCGCCTCCGTCGGTGATTTCGGTTAGCAACCAGCCCACTGGGCCGTCCTTGTATTCGCTTTTTAAATTGTAGAGGGCGAGTGCCAGAGCAGGTGTGAGATCAGGTTCCTGCTCCGGCTTGAGCAAGGGATTTTCCGGAGTATCGCCATCCTCTTCGGCTACGGCCTGTTGATCGGACTCTATGGGTGTTTCTTCCAATGTGGGCGCGACCGCACCTACGCTTTCCGCGACCACAGGTTTCGAGAAAATTTTCTTAAAGAAATTTCGCCCGCCTTGGATCGCCGGTAGCACCGCCGCAACCAGCAACGTCGTGACAATTAACGTAGCAAGAAACACGCTAACGACCGCCCACAGCCGGTTTAGTCCGCGCTTTTCCAGAAGCCTTACAACTGGATCAAGCAGATACGCGATGATCCCCGCGACGATCAGTGGCACCAGAACTGGCTGCAAGAACCCGAAGATCTGGCCGATTAACCACACCATCCCGACAAGCAATGACCCGAGCACCAACATAGCGGCGCCGGTGAGGGCGCTCCATAAAGTCTTTTGCTGAAATCTAGTTGGGTATTGCATTAGCAAATATTTCTAATCGTCCGCGCGGTTTTCGACAACCCTTGATATGATCCGTATGCGATTACATCAGCTGCGCGCCCGCCTCGGCGAGTTCGGAGCGCTCGCCGCGGTTGAGGGCGACGTGGGCTACGAAAGGCTGGCCTTTCAAGCGGTTGCGGGTGTAGACGAGGCCGTTGCTGCGGCTGTCCACGTAGGGATTGTCGATCTGCGCGGGATCGCCGACGAGGACGAGCTTCGAGTCCCGCGACATGCGGGTAACAATTGTTTTCGCCTCCTGCGGGGTGAGTTGCTGCGCCTCATCGAGAATAAAAAAGCGGTTTGGAATCGAGCGCCCACGGATATAGCAGAGCGCCTCGATCTCAAGGATGCCCTGTTCCATCAGGATCTCGTAAGGCTTCTTGGCGGTGACGGAATCCCCCGGCTTGGATTGCTTGCGCTTCGGCCCGAGCGGGACGTTCGGGCGCATCAGGAGATCGAGCGCATCGTGGATGGGCTGGAGCCAGGGGCGCATTTTCTCATCGAGCGAGCCGGGCAGAAAACCAAGCTGATCACCCATGGAAACGACGGGGCGGCTGACGGTGATGCCGTTGTATTTCCGGTTGAACATTTCATGCAATCCAGCGGCGACAGCGACGAGGGTCTTACCAGTTCCCGCGTGACCGTAGCATGTCACGAGGGAAATATCCGGATTGAGCAGCGCGTCGATCAGGCAGCGTTGGCCGAGGTTGAGCGGCTTAAGCGATTGGCCGTCGGGGATTTTCAGCACCTCAGGAATGTTCAACCGGACGAAGTTTCCGCTGAAATGAAGGCGCGCGGGGATGGTTTGTTTTTCCCCGCAAGCGAGCAGAACGTATTCGTTGATCGCGACCCCATGGCGTCGCTCCTCTTCGATATCGAGCTCGCCACTGCTGGCGAAACGGTGAAGCTCCGCGGTGTCCACCTCGACGCGGCGCACATCGTAGTTTGAGACCTCGCGGGCATCGACTTTGTCGTTGAGGTAGTCCTGGCACTCGATGTTGACCGCGCGTGCCTTGAGTTGCAAGTTGATGTCTTTGGTGACAAGCGCGACCTGGCCGTCCGGGTTGTATTGGCGGAGGAGGAAGCAGGCGGCGAGGATGCGGTGATCGACGCGCTCGCGGTCCGGGAAAATACGGTAGAACTGCTTGAGCTGGTCGGAATTGTCTGGGCAGGCATCGGGATCGTAGATCACCAGGCGGATCGTGCCGCCGCCTTCAGTAGGCACGCCGCGCGTCACCATTTCTGAGTTTCCGAAGATATCTGTCAGGCGGCGATGAACCCGGCGGGCGTTGGCTCCGCGCTCGGTCTGCTCGCTCTTGAACTTGTCGAGCTCAGCTAGAACATCGACGAGAATACAGAGATGGTTTTCCTTGAAACGCTCCAGACAGGCTGGGTCATGGAGCAGGACATTCGTGTCGAGGACGTAGTTTTTCCCGTGTTTCGAGGGGGCTTTAAGGCCGAATTCCTCGATGGCTTGGGCGGCCGTGCGGCGGGATTTTTTTTGAGGGGCGATGGCGGGTGATTCGTCGAACAGGGCGGTTTGCATAACCTCGATGGTGGGGTTCGTTGGTTTGGGGATCATGGGAGTAGGCGCAGGATAGGAATGCGCCGCCAGGGGAGGGGCGGGCTGGATCGGAAAAGATCCATGCAGAGTCTGCATACGCAGTCATGCTGTCAGAGCATTTAATCAACTTAGCTAAACCATCTATTTTCCCCACGGATTGACAACCGTAAATTGAGCAAAACCCGGATTTTTCATAACGGGGCGGGAAAAAGTTTCAGAGTATCAATCTTGGAGCGAGCGCTCGGCCTTCTTCTTTGCAGGAACTTTTTCAGGCATTGCCAGCATCTTTGTATGGTTTATCATGCCCTCCATGGAGCAAGGGTATCGCTGGAGCGAGACGCGCGAAGAAGACACCTACCGCCTCCCAGGATCCGAACACCTCGGTCGCTGGGCGACGGCGGCGATGGTTGTCTCCATCTTGCTGCATGCGCTGGTGTTTTTCGCCCTAGACCAAGTGAAATTCGCGCTCGGCATTCAGCAGCCGGAGGAAATTTCCACCGGGCAAATTAACATCCGCCAAGTGGAAGTGAAGCCCTACGAGCCGGATCGCGCCTTGCCACCGGAGGAAATCATCACCCCGCCCAACGAAACTGCTGCTTTGCTGGAACAGGTGGATCTGCTCGACCTCCTGCCCGAGGATCCCGAGATCGACATCGCCCCGAACGTGGTCGATCCCGCCTACGCCCTGAAAATTTCCAGTCCGCTGGCGGAAGGCGAACTCGACGCCCCGGACACCACGGTTTCCTCGAACTTTGATCTTGAAGCGGATTTGCCGGATTTCGGGCGGATGGAGTCGGAGCTGAAACCGTCGGCCGTCGGGCAGATCACCGTCGATCCCGGTGCCGTGCAAGTGGATGACGGTGAGATGACGAAATTCACCGAAGACCTCATCAAGGGCGGCAACAACGGCCAAGTCGATAATGGCAAGCTCGATGGTGTTAAATCGCTCGACGAGTTGCTTGACCTGCCTGCGAACATTCTTCTTTCCAAGAAAACCCTGCTACCCAGCGACCTGCTCTTCGAGTTCAACCGAACCGAGCTCCGCGAGAGCGCCAAGGTCGGGCTGATGAAGCTCGCCCTGCTGATCGACAAAAATCCTAATCTCTATTGCTGGATCGAAGGTCACAGCGATTTGATCGGCGGTGAGGAGTTCAACATCGAGCTCTCCCGCAAACGCGCGGAATCGGTAAAAGATTATCTCGTTTCCTCAATGCGCATGAACCCCGAGCGCATCATCACGCGTGGCTTTGGGAAATCCAAGCCGCTGGTCGCTGATGGCGATGCCGACGCACAATCTCCCAACCGCCGGGTCGAGATCCGGATGCGGAAAACCCCGCCCACTGACGAGCCAATCAAGCCCACGCCAAAAGCCCGCCCCGTGCCCGAGCCAACCCCTCCGCCCGCCCCTCCGAAGGCGATCTTGATCAAGCCAAACATCACTCCGGAGCCGCCCAAGGCTATGCCGGTCCCGGAGGAGCCCGAGATCCTCAGAGCCACACCTATCGAGGAGCCACCCGCGCTCCGCGCTGTTCCCGTTGAGCCGTGAGTGTTTCTGGAAATCCCCTTCTCGGCCTCACTTTTGCCGAGCTTGAAAGCGTTCTCGTCGCAGACGGCGTGCTGGCCCACCACGCAAAGCAGCTCTGGAGCACGATCCACCGCCAAGCCGCCGCGGATCCCGCCGCCGTCGCGCTTTCCCCGCCGCTAGCGAAATGGGTTTCTGAAAATGTCGGTGCCGGGAAAACCCATTTTATCGATCTCCCCGAGCAAGCGGAGGAAATCCACAGCTCCGACGGCCTCACCCGCAAATACCTGCTCCGCCTCGCCGACGGACAGGTCATCGAGACGGTGCTGATGGAATACGCGGGGCGCTTCACCGCCTGCGTCAGCTCGCAGGCTGGCTGTGCGATGGGATGCGTGTTTTGCGCCACCGGTCAGATGGGTTTCGTGCGACACCTCACCGCCGGTGAAATCATCGCGCAGGTGCTGCACGTTCGCCGCGTCCTCGCCGCCAGCCATCCGCACCGCCACCTCCGCAATCTCGTCCTCATGGGTATGGGCGAGCCGCTGCATAATTATGATGCCGTTATGAAAGCGATGGACATCGTTTCCGACTCCCGCGGCTGCGCGATCGGCCCTGCACGAATCGCGATCAGCACCGTCGGCTACGTCCCGAATATCCTGCGCATGGCGGAGGAAAAACGCCCTTACCGCCTCGCCGTCAGCCTTCACGGCTCCACCGAGGCGGAGCGCTCCGCCCTCGTCCCCGCTAGCAAAAAGTGGGATCTCGAAACCCTCATCGCCGCCTGCCGCAGCTACTCTCGGGACACGGGGAAACGTATCTTTTTTGAGTGGACTCTCATCGCTGGAAAAAACGATTCCGAAGACACCGCCCGCCGCCTCGCCGTCTTGCTGGAGGGTATCGACAGCCACGTGAACCTCATCCCCCTGAACCCTACCGAAGGCTACGATGGTCATAGTAGTTCATCCGGCCGCGCCTTCCAGCAAACCCTCAGCCAAGCCGGCATCCCCTGCACCTTCCGCCAACGCCGCGGCATCGATGTCGCCGCGGGTTGCGGAATGCTGAAGGCGGCAAAGATGAAACGGTAGGCGCCGGTTTTGACTATACCGTTAGCTAAAAGTTCGTGCGAACCGATTTCCGAGTCCTCCGTAAAGGGGCTGCAAGACCCTTCTCCATAGGGAGAATTTTCACCGCCAAGAGCGCCAAGTAAGAAAAGTGAAGAATGCAAAAAACAATTCCTCCTTGGCGAACTTCTCTTCCTTGGCGGTTCAAAATCTTCTCATTCGGACAGGTTACTCCCAGTTTACTTCGTATTTCCATCACGCACCCAAAAAGCTGCGGATGAGAACCGCAGCAGTCCAAAGCCTCCGGCGGTATGGATCTGCGCAAGGATTTTTGGCAAATGATCTATCTTGCTTGATCGTGAGCGCGCTCAGAAATCCCGCCGTCCTTGCAACGCGCGGATCAGCGTGAGTTCATCGGCGTGCTCAAGGCCGCCGCCGGCAGGGAGGCCCTGCGCGATGCGGGTGAGCTTCACGGGCTTTCCGCGCATCATGTCGGCGAGGTAATTCGAGGTCGCCTCGCCCTCTACGTCCGCGCCAAGGGCGAGGATGATTTCCATGCCGCCGCCGATCTCGACACGCCGCATGAGGGCGGGGATGTTTAGGTCTTCCGGAGAGACACGGTCGAGAGGCGAGAGCTTCCCGCCGAGGCAATGGTAGCGTCCCTTGAATGCGCCGGATCTTTCCAGCGGAATCACATCGGTCGCCTGTTCGACCACGCAGAGGATGGAGTCGTCACGCTTCGGATCGTCGCAGATATCGCAGCCTTCGCGGGTGGCGAAAAATCCACAGACTGGGCAGGCGATGATTTCCTCGTCCGCTTTGACAAGCGCTTCGGCGAGAACTTTTGGCTCGGCCTTCTTGTTTTGCAGGAGCCAGACAGCCATCCGCTCGGCGCTGCGCGGGCCGATGCCGGGCAGGCGTTTGAGCTCGTTGACGAGAGCGCGGACGGGGATGGGGAAGTCAGCTCGCGCCATGGTTATTCGTTGGGGTTTTGTCCACGGGCAGGGCGTGGTTGGTAGTATAGAACATCGCGCAGACACCCGACCAGAGCACGGCGACCAGCGCCACGCCGATCTCCGGCTTGTGCGACGCCAGCAGCAGCACCGGCCCCCATGCGAGGGTCAGCGCGAAGGTGAAAATCCAGATCACCAGCCTGCGCCACAGGCCGGGGACGTTGAGGATGACGGCGGGGAGGAGGAATGCGAGCAAGGCGGAGCCTCCCCATAGCTCGATAGGGTTGAGGAAATTCGGAGGGGAGACCATGCTTTCCGGGGCGATCCAGCTTTCCAAAAATCCGTCCACTTTCCCTATGAGTCCGAGGAAACTCAGTCCCGCCGACAAGGCGAGCGCCATCGCGCCGGCGGAAAGAACCGCCAGCCCGATGTGAGGATGATCCATTGCCTGCCCTTTATCGCTCATCCGAGGATTTCTAGAAGTTTCTCCGTGTGGCTCAGCGGCGAGACCTTTTCCAAGACCGCCTTGATGCGCCCGTCCGGGTCGATCACGAAGGTGCTGCGCTCCACGCCCATGAATGATTTTCCCATAAAGGATTTCTTCAGCCACACGCCGAAGGCCTCGCAGACCACCTTGTCCGAATCCGCGATGAGCGGGTAGGGCAGTTGCCGTTTGGAAATGAACTTTTTATGGCTCGCCGCGCCGTCCGCGCTGACCCCAAACACGCGCGCCTTGCCCTTGAGTTCCGCCCAATGGTCGCGCAGCGAGCAAGCCTGGATCGTGCAGCCCGGCGTGCTGTCCTTCGGGTAAAAAACGAGCACCACTGTTTCGCCGCGCAACGCGGAGAGCGTGAGTTCTGTTTCCTTCTCCCCGTCCACCACCACTGCGGTGAAATCCGGTGCTGTCTCGCCAACCTTTGGTTTCATGCGCGGAGCATCACCGCGCCGCGTGCGCGAATCAACTCCACTTATTCGAACCTTTCTCACCGCTGACGGAGATTTACCGTGCCGCATATATTACGATTGTATGAAGTAGCTCAGCGGTTAGATTTATTTCCGATCCACAAACTAACCTGAACCTAGATTGACGCGTTTCGTTTTCATTTTCCTGTTCGCCGCCCCTGCGCTTTGCTCCCAGGGAATCTCGCCGGATATGAAGAAAACCCCGGTTTCCCTTTTGCCGGATGGCAGCGTGCTCAAGGGCATACTGCTGCCCCGCTATGACGAGGATCATAATCTCATAGGTGATATGAAAGCGGAGACCATGACCCTGATCGACTCCGGGAGGGTGCAGGGCGAGGACGTGCGCATCCGCTTTTTTAACCGCGACCGCACCCTGCGCGGAAAAGTGGATATGGAGAACGTGCTGCTCGATCAAAATAAGTCCCGGCTTTTCGCGAATGAGCCGGTGGAGATCACCACTGATAGGCTGGTTGCCCGGGGCAGCGGCCTTGTGTATTCTTTGCAGGAAGGCGAGGGTTTCCTAAAAGGCCCCGCGACCACCCGGATCTCCGCCCCTCCCGCCGCCACCTCTATGAATAGCAGCCCCTTTTCCGCCGCCGCACTCGTTGCGCTCTGCCTTGCGCCCGCACCGCTCGTCGCAGTGCCGCCCGCGTTCGTTTCCAAGGATGAACTCGCCGCGATCAAGGCCGACTCCGCTCCCGCGAAACTGGAAGTGGACAAACGCTCCGCCGGCACGCAGGCGAGTTTCAACGAATCCGTTGAGCAGGGGAAAAAGGCTTCGGACGCCGCGCTGGCGTTCATCAGCACGAGCGAGATCAAAAACATCGCAGCGGAGGCACCCGCCGCCGCTGCCGAAGCGAAACCGCTCGATGTGAAACCCGACGCCGATGACACACTGATCACCTGCGAAGGCGGCATGTATTTCGATTCGGACGAAGGCATCCTCGTTTACCTCGGGAAAGTGAAAGTCACCGACCCGCGTTTCGACCTCAGCGGCGTGGATCAGCTCAAGGTATTCTTCGAGAAAAAGCCGGAGAAAAAGGGTGCCAAAAAGAATGTCAAGAAGCCAGCCGGTATGGGTAACTTCGGCGATGTGCAGAAAATCGTCGCCGAGGGCGCGGTTCTAATCGATCAGAAAGCTATTGGCCGAGAAGAGCCGATTCAGGCTAGCGGACGCATTCTCACCTACAACATCCCCACCGGAGAGATCATCATCCACGGCGGTTACCCATGGGTGAAACAGGGCACCTACTTCGCCCGCGCCAAAGAACCGAACCTCACCCTCCGCCTCCTCACCAGTGGCTCTTTCTCCACCCAAGGCAACTGGGAAATGGGCGGTAACATGAACCTGAAAGGCAACTGACCTCTTCCTTAAGGTTTAAAATTTAAAGTTTCCGAACACGTGCACGATCCCAGCTCCACCTGCAAGAACACCGAATCCGCCGTCCTCTCCGCCCAGGGCTTGCGCAAAACCTACGGCGGGCGCGCCGTCGTCGATGGCGTAAGTATCAGCGTCCAGCCGAAGGAAATCGTCGGCCTACTCGGCCCCAACGGCGCGGGAAAAACCACTTCTTTTTACATGATCGCCGGGCTGATCCCTGCGGAGGCCGGTACGATTCACCTCAACGGCGAGAATATTTCCAAGCTCCCCATGCACCGCCGCGCCCGCCTCGGCCTAGGCTACCTGCCGCAGGAGGAATCCGTGTTCCGCAAGCTCTCCGTCCTCGATAATCTCCTCGCCATCCTCGAGACCCGCCCCGGCCTCTCCCGCGCCGATCAGAAAGCCCGCGCCCACGACTTGCTCGACCGCTTCGGCATCACCAAACTCTCCAAATCCCTCGCCATCACCCTCTCCGGCGGCGAGAAGCGCCGCCTCGCCATCGCCCGCTCGCTCTGCTCCGATCCCAAGGTCCTGATGCTCGACGAACCTTTCGCCGGCATCGATCCCATCGCCGTCGAGGACATCCAGCGCATCGTCCGCGAGCTCCGCGAAAAGGACGGCCTCGCCATCCTCATCACCGATCACTCCGTCCGCGAGACCCTCACCATCACCGACCGCGCCTATCTCATCCACGACGGCAAGGTCATCCTCGAAGGCGCCTCCAACGAGCTCGTCAACGACCCCATCGCCAGGAAATACTACCTCGGCGAGGATTTCAGAATGTGAGCGGGGATGGCGCCTAGTTGCGCTGTGGCTGGCCTAAAGCACCGGTCTCACGAGTTCCGGGCGCGGCGAAGCGCCGAGACCGGAAGTCCCGCGCAATTCAAAAGTCCGTTCTATGAAGTGGATTCCCATAGTGTTGCCAGCCTGAAGCTATACCATTTGCCAAAAGTCCCTGCGCATATCCATACCGCCGGAAGCTTTTGACTGCTGCGGTTCTCATCCGCAGCTTTTTGGGTTCGTGATGGAAAAACGAAGTAAGCTGGTTGCAGCCTGTGCGATTGGGAAGATTTTTGAACCGCAAAGGCGCAAAGACGCTAAGCTGGGGTTGTGATGGTTAAGTTTTGAAAATGGTGAAAAATACGGTGCATTGGCTTTGCTCCTTCGCGTCTTTGCGGTTCAACCATTCTTTACCCCAGGTTTTCGATGCGCAAGACTACGGGACTGGGGTTGGGGGGAAGAATTTGAACCGCCAAGGAAGAGAAGTTCGCCAAGGAGGAATTGGTTTTTTGAATTCTCCCTATGGAGAAGGGTCTTGCAGCCCCTTTGCGGAGGACTTGCAAATCGGTTCGCTTGGCTTGTGCAAAGGGGCTGGAAGCACCCTTCTCCAATATAGGCTTGGCGACTTGGCGGTTCAATCCGAGCTCCGAGGATTCATCCCGGATTCCGAAGAAGGAACCACGAAAGGCACGAAGGACACGAAAGGAAGACTTGGGTTGCTGGGGAATTCATTTTCATCGTTCCAGTTTCGTGTATTTGGTGTGTTTCGTGGTTCAAATTCCAATGAATTCTTACCAATCGTGCCGGCTTGTCCCTCTCCCGATGCGCTTACCGGTCCGGTGCCGGACCAATCGTGCCACCCTCGACAAACTCGGCGTTGATAGAGCTGCGCTTGATCACGTGCTTTCCGGCCGCGATCTGTTTGGTCCATCGGATTAGATGAGACCACACAGGGCGGGCATCCCAGTTGATATGTGAAGCCGTCGGCTGGGTCCAGTTATACCAGCGATCCGGGTCATGACAGATGATCGACACATCACGCGGCACACAGAGACCACGACGGGAAAGGAATAATTGAGCCGCGTAGTATAGGGGAGGTTCATCAATGAACAGAGCCGTGGGCGGGCTCTTATCGAACAGCTTAGCAAGACATTTATGGTAGCTTTCCACGTTGTTGTCCCAATCCGGTAGATTGTAGGAGCCGGTCGGGATGCCATGCGACTCCAGTTCCGAGAGAAAGTTCCGCTCGAAGAGTCCCGGATACGGCTTGCGCCGTTCCGTCCTCGCTAGCATTACGATCTTGCGGTGTCCCAGTTTCACTAGTGTCTCCACGGCGCTGTGTAACGCGGCAGCCCTGTCGATCCTGACCGAAGAAATCGGGAGTTCGATGCATCGTCCGAATATCGCACACACAGGAACGTCTTGTCGGGAAAACCACTCAAGCACCTCCTTCGGGCCAGATGCCACCACCCAAGCATCAGTCTGGATGCTTTTCACATACCTCGCCACTCGACGCATATTCATGCCCAGATCCATCAACGACTTCTCGGCGATCGTGGAGGAATAGCCCGCACGGGTCAGTTTATGGATGAAATCGTTGTAACTGATTTGCACGGGATCCGAATGCTCATAGACCAAGAAGGTAATTTTCAACGTACCCCTAGTCCGGGCCAAGTATGAGATGCGCCTTCTGCGCCCTGCGCCTTGCGCAATGAGCAGTCCCTCGTCCTCGAGCAAGCGCAAGGCGCTTTCCACGGTTTTGGCATTCACGCCGAGTTCGATGGCAAGATCCACCCGGCCTGGAATCTCATTTTGCCATCTACCGTTGGCTATTTCTGCGCGTAAATAATTCGCCGATTGCTCGATTTTACTCAGAATTCCCATTTGCGTCATGGCTCGTGGCTAGCCCACAAACGGGAAATTGTCGATTTGAATATTAAGGTGCATTCAGCAGTGCCATCCAGCTATGAAGAAAGTCGAACGTGCGAATCTTTTGAGTCACGGCAGGGACGGCCCGAGAGTAGCCGGGGGTGGAGTGAAACGGGAACCCCCGGACATATCGCGCATGCATTTACGGGCAAGGTAGGTTTCCGGCTTCGTCGGTGCGCGTGAGGAGCGGACTTTACCGCTCGCCGCATTTCTCAAACGACCAGAGTACCCCGCATTCCGCTGCGCTGCATACGGGGCTACGATGTGGACACACCTCCGGTGTTCGAGACGTCAATCATTTCCCTAGCTTGATGACCCCGCGCCGCAGGTGACGTATTCAAGCCATCGCACGGTAGAAAGTTGACATGTCGCAGCTCGCCGCGCAACGATTAGTCCAGCGCGTTGAAGAACCTCCTCCGTCACCTGTTCCTAATCTTTGGCTGCCTCCATCTGGTCGGCGGCCCCTACGCGATCCTACAGGTTTACGCATGGACGAACATGCTGGTCAGCTACTCGCAGGAAAGCACCCTCACGCAAGCCGTCAGCGACACCTTCTCCGGAGAGAAACCCTGCCACCTCTGCGATAAGATCGCCGAGGTGAAATCCAAGGAACCAGTTGAGGGAAACCAGAAAGCCCCTCTCCCGCCATCTGCTTCGAAACTTTTCAACGATCTTTTCCCACCGACAATCGCCACTCTGGCAGATCCGTTTTCCATCCCTTTCCCGCAGCACGCTTTCCTGACAGGAGCGGAGCTACTTTCACTACCGCCATCCGGCCCGCCCGTTCCGCCGCCAAGGTGTTGAGTCGGCTTGTCAAACCGTAGCTGCGGCGTCTCGCCGCAGGCCGTGCCAGCCCCGTCTCGGGGCTATGGCCATATTTCCAAATCACCCAGACGCATCGCGTCTCCATTCCAAAATATCATCATGAAATTTCACCAACTACTATTCATCATCACCACCACCGCCGCCATCGCGGCACCCCGAACACTTGACCAAACTATCGTCAAATCCGACCCCGAACCCACACTCACCCAACCAACCCTCGAACAAGACAGGCTGGAGCTGGCGAAAATCCCCGGAGGCATCGAAACGGTCGATGCGGAACGCTACCTGACAGGCCGCGCCTCGACCTTTGCAGAAACCTTTTTCCTCTCGCCGGGCGTCGTCGCGCAACCGCGTTTCGGCTCCGACGAGGCGCGGATCTCGATCCGCGGCTCCGGCCTGCAGCGCACCTTCCACGGGCGCGGCATCCGGCTCATGCAGGACGGCATCCCGCTGAACCTCGCGGACGGCGGTTTCGACATGCAAGCGGTCGATCCCCTCGCCGCGTCCCACATCAATATCTGGCGCGGAGGAAACGCTCTATCCAACGGCTCGACCACGCTCGGCGGCGCAATCGACTACCTCTCGCACACCGGATACTCAGCTCCGGGTTACTCGTCGCGGATCGAGGCGGGTTCCTACGAATACCTTCGCGCGCGCTTCGCAGGCGGCATCACGGAGGGTTCCTCGGATCTGTATTTCTCGCTCTCGCACGCCTCGCAGAACGGCTTCCGCGATCATGCGGAGCAATCCGCGCAGCGCTTCTTCACGAACTATGGTATCCGCCTCCGCGATGACCTCGAAACCCGTTTTTTCCTGACTGCGATCCACACCGATTCCGATCTCCCCGGCTCACTTACGAAAGCGGAAATGGAAGCGAATCCGCAGCAGGCCGATGGATCATTTTTCGGAGCTAAAAGGTATGACAACCGCCGCGATTACGAGCTGTTCCGCTTCGCAAATAAAACCACCCTGCGCAACGGCAACAACACCTGGGACTTCACGGCGGGCTACACCTACAAGGATCTCGATCACCCGATCACACCCTTCGTCGGCGTGATTGACCAGCTATCAAACGACCTCGCCTTCGGCACCGTTTTCACCAACACGGATGAACTCGGCGGACGCGATAACCGTTTCCGCAGCGGCCTTTCGTTCACCTACGGCAACATGACGAACTCAGTCTTCCTGAACAACCTCGGCGCACGCGGCGCGCTCCGCAACCGCGACGACCAGACGGCCACGAACCTAGAGGGTTTCATCGAGAACAGGCATCACCTGAGCGATGAAATCTCCTTCACCGCCGCCCTCGCTGCCGCGTTTTCCACCCGGGAAAACGACCGAGAGTTTTCGAACATTCCTCCCGCGCCGGGAACGCTGACCACGTATGACGATTCCTTCGCGAACATCGCCCCGAGCCTCGGCCTGCTCCATGAAAAGGATGGCATCCATTGGTTCGCCGGGATTTCCCGCAGCTTCGAGCCGCCGTCGTTTTCGGAAACCGTCACTGCGAATATCGCCCGCGACGCGCAGACCGCGAATACGATCGAGGCCGGCACGCGCGGCACTCGCTCCTTCGCGAAATGGGATGCCACGGTCTATTACTCGCAGGTGAAGGACGAGCTGCTCACCCTCACCGATCCGGGCACCCTCGTTTCCACCACGAAAAACGCCAACGACACGATCCACTACGGCATCGAGCTCGGCACGGAGCTGGATCTGTTAGGCACTTCCTGGATCGATGAAAATGCCACTCACCGCCTCATTTTCCGCACCGCCTACACCTACGGCAGCTTCGAATTCGACGGCGATCCCACCTACGGCGACAACGATATCGCCGGCCTCCCGCCGCACCTCGTTCGCGGCGAGTTGCTGTGGGAAAACGCCGAAGGCTACTACGCCGGCCCGACCTTCGAGTGGGTGCCAGTGAAATCCTTCATCGATCACCGCAACACCTTCGCCGCCGATCCCTACGCGCTGCTCGGGTTCAAATTCGGCCGCCGCGTTTCCGAAGGGATCTCCTGGTTCGTGGAGGCAAAAAACCTCACCGACGAGACCCACGCCGCCACCCACGGCGTAATCGACAACGCGGGCGGTGCCGACCAGCGCCAGTTCCTCCCCGGCGAAGGCAGATCCATCTTCGCGGGACTCGAGTGGACATTCTGATATGGAGAAGGGGTTTACATCCCCTTCCCCTCAACCCAAGCCACTTCACAGCTTACCACAAAGGGGTTGCAAACCCCTTCTCCATATCCCCATGAAAAAATCATCCGCAAGCTTCACCGCTACCAAGGCCTCATTTTCTCCCTCAGCATCCTGATGTCCTCCGGCAGCGGGATCATCCATGTGCTGATATGTCCGCGACTGGACGCTTTCCCTCCTGTCCGCCGCCGCCTTCGCGATCTCGCTCCTCGGCATCGTGCTCTTTTTCCACACCCGTCCGATAAAACGAACTGCTTGACTGGGACCGCGGGTTTGAAACCCGCATGCCTATGAACAAGCGAAAGGATCAGCCACGAAGGCAGTTTCTTTCTCCCTTCAAACGCTTGCGAGTCACAGACTCGCGTTCCCAGCCCTTGAACTTGCCGCAATAACCCTAGTCATGACTTATAGATATCCAGGAGGCTTCCAAGCCTTGGAAGGGTCGATGAAAAGCGGTGGATCTCAGGCTACCCTGTGCCAAGCTTCAAATCGCATCCTAATCCAGAGACCCTACCACTTGTTGTGCCTGGTTGAAAAAAATTCATTTCCTTGCAACACGCCACCGATGCCGCGCGTAGGCTATTATCCGGCGGCTTTTTTAGGAAAAATCCCCTTCCTTTCCGACCGTCCTTTCGTAGGCTTGCCGGAAAGCGTAAAATCCCAACCCAAGTGACCGCCAAACCTTCCGTTGTTTTCCCCGCCCTAGCATTTGCGGCGATAGCCTCGCAAGTGGCCGCGAGTCCGGACTTCATTGCGAACATCCAGCCGATCTTGGAACAGAACTGCCTGCGTTGCCACAACGAGGACGACGCGAAGGGCGGACTGCGGATGGATACTTATGAGGCGATCATGGAGGGCGGCGATACGACGGATGCCCTCGTCCCGGGAAATCCCGCCGCCAGCGAGATCATGGTGCGCCTCCACCTCCGCCCCATCGACAAGGGCGTGATGCCCGACGAAGGCCGCGCGCTCGAACCGGGCGAAGTCGCTATGCTGGACGCATGGGTCAAGGCAGGTGCGCCATGGCCGAAGGGAATCAAACTCATCGAGCAAAAACCGAAGCCGATCCTGCGCGTCTCCATCCCGGAACGCGCCCCAGAATCCGCCGCCGACGCCGCCTCCATCCTCGACGACATCCTCCGCCGCGAGAACGAAGGCTCAGAAGCTATAACTACGCAAACCGTCGAGGACGGAGTTTTCCTCCGCCGTGCAACCATCGACGTGATCGGCCGCATCCCGACGGTGGCGGAGATCGATGAATTTGAGAAATGGGGCGACGACCGCCGCGCGAAACTGCTGGAGAAACTGCTAGCCCATCCGCGCTTCGCAGATCGCTGGTCGATTTTCATGGCGGACATGCTGCGCATCCGTTCCGACGTGGAGGGTGGCAACCAGCTTCTCGCCTACATCCATGGCTCCCTCACCGCCGGGAAACCCTACGACGAAATGGCGCGCGAACTCATCGCCGCATCCGGCCGCGCGAACTCGAACCCGGCGGTCGGTTTCATCCTCGGCGACGACGCAAACCCGATGGAACTCGCCGCCGCCACCGCCCAGGTTTTCCTCGGCGTACGCATGGGTTGCGCGATGTGCCACGACCATCCTTTCGACGACTGGGAGCAGCGGGATTTCTACGACCTCGCCGCGTTTTTCGGAAAAACTAAGAAGGTCGGCGATCAGCGCCGGGGCACCGTTTATACCACCGAGGGCGACAAGATGACCGTCCTATGGCCGCCGGAAGACAAGGCGAAGCCGGAGGATCGCAAGCCCATCGATCCACGTTTCCCTTTTAAAGCTGTGAAGGCGAAATCGACGCCCGGATACCTAGTCCGTTTTGAGGAACTCCGCGAGGATCAGGCGCGCAAGGCCACCGAAGGCAGCGGTGACGCATCTCTGGATGCCTTGTTGGATGCCGCTGAACCGGGAGTCGGAAAAAAGGAAAATTCAGTCCTCGCCGAGGCGAAAAAGGATAGTCGTCTATTGAATGTGCACGGCGATATTTACCGCGCTAGCGAGCTACGTGGGAAGCTCGCGGAACTCATCACCAACCCGCGCAACGACTTCTTCGCCCGTGCTTTCGTGAACCGCGTCTGGGCAGAAATGATCGGCCGTGGCTTCGTCGAGCCGCTGGACAATTTCTCGCCCTACGCGGATCTGCATCACACATCGACCTTAGATTTCCTCTCGCATGAGTTCGTGGCGAGCGGGTTCGACCTACGCAGCCTGATCCGCATCATCGCGCTTTCCGATGCCTATCGCCGCGCGCCGCTCACTGTGGATGTGCCGATCTCGGTGCGCGAGAACAGCGAACGGAATTTTGCCGCCACCCCACAACGCCGCATGCTCGGCGAGGTGCTTTACGACAGCATCGTTGCCGCCGGGCACCTTAAAGATTTCAAATGGCCCGCCGGATCGAACAGCAAAGAAATCCGCCGCCAAGTGCAGGTGCCGACCGGTGAATATGTGATGGTGGAGGGCGGAAAGCCGACCGTGCAGATGGAAGCTGAGAAACCAAAGATGCGCGGCGACGGCTACGATCTGGAGTCCTCGCTGAAACTGGATTTCAACTCCATCCTTACTCCCAACGAGGCGATCGAACTTGAAAGCATGCGCAAGGAATCCGACGAGGAGATCAAGGCGCGCGAGATGGCGGCGATGCGCGCCGAAACGGAGAAGCAGGTGATGAAATACACGACCAAAATCGTCACCGAAACAATCGATGACAACCCACGCTTTGATAGCGCCATGCGGATGGCGACCCCTGCCCCGCCCGCCCATTTTCTCCGCGTCTTCGGCCAGCCGGAACGCATCGGCCTCGGCGAGTTCCGCGATCCCTCCTCCTCCCTGCGCCAGCAACTGATGATGCTCAACGGCCGCATGACTCATGAGGCATCCCGCGTCGGCCCGCTTGAACCCATCCACAAGATCCTGGAGAAAGATCCCGCCGCCGCCATCGACCACGCTTACCGTGAAATCCTAACCCGCCCGCCCACGCCCGCAGAAAAAAAACATGCGCTCACCCTCCTTTCCAAAGACCCCCACGCCGGCATGGCCGACCTCCGCTGGGCTCTCCTAAACTGCAACGAATTCCGCTTCATCCCGTAACCACAACCCAAGTCCACCACTGATCACCGCTCACTGATCACTCGGCACTCATCCCCCGACCCCTGAAAAAAATGAACCCCTGCAACGACTACCAGTTCACCCGCCGCAAGATGCTGAAAATGTTCAGCGCATCGATGCTTGGTATGCCGATCAGCCGGTTGATGGCGCAGGCCGTGCCGGGGAAAGGCCACGCGGAGCACGTGATCCTTTTTTGGAACAGCGGCGGCATGAGCCACCTCGATACCTGGGATCCTAAACCAGGCCGCAAAGTGCAGGGCGAATTCAACCCGATCAAGACGACCGTGCCCGGCATCGAGATCTCGGAAATTTTCCCGCAGGTCGCCAAGCAGATGCACCACGCCGCGCTAATCCGCTCGATCGCAGGGACGAACGGCGACCATGGCCGCGCGCAATATGAACTGCAGACAGGTTTCCCCCAATCGCCGAACATCCTGCATCCCGGCATGGGATCGTTGGTAGTGCATGAGCGCGAACCGCTCGGTGACCTTCCCGCCTTCGTGAGCATCAGCGGCCAGCCCGCCCGCGCCGGTTACCTCGGCCAGCGCTGCGAGGCGTATTTTGTCGGACTGCCGGGCGAGAAAGATCCCTATCTCGCGTTTCCGGAAGGCATCAGCCATGAACGCGGGATGCGGCGCTTGCAGGTGTTGGAGCGGATGAACGCGGAGCTTTCCGGTAACCTCGGCGCGACGGAACTCAAGGCCTCCGAGCAGGCGCTGAAAGACGCAGTCGCGCTGATGGAAAGTCCGGCGCTGAAAGCCTTCGAGATCGATGAGGAAAAGCCGGAAACGATCGAGCGTTACGGCAACACTGAGTTTGGGCGCGGCGCGCTGCTCGCCCGCCGCCTCGTGGAAAAGGGCGTGCGTTTCGTGCAGGTGAACCGCGGTGGCTTTGACAACCACGGCAACATTTTTCCCGCCATGCGCGCCCACGCCGCGGCGATGGACTCGGGCATCGCATCGCTCATCTCCGATCTCAAAGCGAACGGGCTTTTGGAAAAAACCTTGGTCATCGTTCTCAGCGAATTCGGCCGCACTCCGCGCATCAACGAAGGTGCCGGGCGCGACCACTGGGCGCGCTGCTTCAGTTGCCTCGTCGCCGGCGGCGGCACGAAGGGCGGCACTCTCATCGGCGCGTCCGACGAAGACGGCATGGAACCCGCCGAACGCCCAGTAAAAGTCCACGACCTCCACGCCACCCTCTGCCACGCCCTCGGGATCGACCTCAGCAAAGAAGTCATCACCCCCCAAGGCCGCCCCATGCGCCTCGTGCTCAAGGAGGCACAACCAATCACCGAGCTTTTCGTATGAAGATTTTAACCGCGAATGAACGCGAATTCCCCCGAATCATTCTCAGAAAAAAATCCCTTCCAAATCTCCTCTTTTCTTCATCCGTGTTTATCCGTGTCCATCCGTGGTTCCTCTTCCTTCTTCTCTTCACCGTTACCCAAGCCCAGGAGGAAAAAGCCGAGCGAGGTTCCATCATCGAGGATCGCGCCGCTCGCAAGCTAATGCAGGCGGGCGATGCACGGCTTGAGGTTGGCGAGAATGAGAAGGCGATGGAGATCTGGGAGTCCGTGGTCGAGCGCTATCCCCGCAGTGCGATTCGTTTCGAGGCTCACCTTCGTCTCGCCGATCATCTGTTAGAAGAGACAAAAGATTTCGACAAAGCACGCCTGCACTACGAGGCCGCCGCGAGCGAGGACAACGAGGACGATACCCTCCGCGCCCATGCCGTCCTTAGCTCCGGACGCTGCTTTTACGAGGCGGGGAATTATGGGAAATGTTTCACGATTATGCGTGATGTAATAGAGCGATTCCCCACCGCACCGGAGGTCAACGAAGCCTACCACTTCATCGGTCTCGGCCATTTCAAACTCGGCCACTACAGCCGCGCGATCGAGGCCTTGGAAAAAGTCGGCACCGCCATTTCCTCCGAGGACTCGAAATCGGAAAAGGTTGAAGCAGGCAAGCGGCTCTACGTGAAACTCGACGACCGGGATTTCGCGATCTTCGAGCCAGGCACACAGATCAAAGTCACCTGCGTTACGAAAAGTGGCGACAGCGAAACCGTCCTCTGCGACCCCGTCGGCCGCCACCCACGACTTGCCTTGGGCAGCATTCCCACCCAATCGGGAACCGCCGTGCCGGACAACAGCCTCCTCGAGGTCCGCGGCGGCGATGTTGTCACGATCACCTACACGGACGCGCACACCGCCTCCAAAGCCTTCAATCGAAAACTCACGAAGGAAGTGCAGGTCATCGGAAATGGTTTCGCCCGCATCACAGACGGCTCCTATCAACAGGACTTGCAGGCCGCAGTGATCGGAAAATCAGTCCACGTCCAGGTGACCGACGCCGACCGCGACACCAGCGCCAAAGAGGATTCTTTAGAGGCCACCGTGCAGGTTTTCCGGCAGAAGACCGCTGATGAAATCGATGACGAAGTCGCAAGCGGCGTGGCCAGCGGCGAACTCACCGAAGGCCCCGAGGGCGAGGACATGAAATCCCGGATCGACCCCATGCTCCTGCTCCGAAGCTTGCCGGTAACGCTCCGCGAAACCAAGCAGGCGGGCGTTTTCCGCAACGCGATCCCACTACTAACTGGTAGCACCAAAAACTCACTCACCGGCGAGCCCGGCCAAGTGATACGCCTGGTTTACCGCGACGATCTCAACCTTTCCGAAGGAACCCTAGTCCGGACTGCCGAGGCGCGCATCATCGAGGGCAACCTCGGCGAGATGCGGGTCACGCAAACGGAGATCACCGATGCCGACCTACGCCTGAAAACCCAGCTCCGCACGGCCTCCGCGCTTACCGAAGTCGGCAACCATTACAAAGAATTCGGCCTCAATGCGAAAGCGGATCTGAAATATGCGGAAGCGCTCGATGTCTGCGAGGATCTGCTCGCAGAGTCGCAAAAAATTGGCGGTGAGCTGCTAGAGGAAACCTACGTCCAACTCTGGCGCATCTACTTCGCAATGGATCAGCTCGATCTCGCACTCGGCATGAGTCGCAAGCTGCTCGCGGAATTTCCCTCCAGCGCCTTCGTCGATGAGGCGATGCTCCAGCAAGCGAACGTCGAGCGGAAGCGGGACAATTTTACCCGCGCGATTAATCTCTACGCAAGCGTCGCCAAAATTCCCAACAGCCCCCTGCGCGGCGAAGCGCAGTTCCAGATCGGCGAGTGCTACGAAGCCATGGCGCTCAAGGCTACCGGCGGCGAGGCACCGAAACTTTTCGAAAACGCCTTCGTCGCCTACCAGCAAGTCTATGAGCAGTTCCCGGACTCCGGTAGGGTCGGCGATGCGGTGGCAAAAATGGCCGCGTTTTATTACCAAAAAGAAGACTACGCCCGCGCCGTCGATGTCTTCGAAAACGTCCTCGCCGATTATCCCGACGCAAATTTCCTCGACGTGATCCTCTTCAACTACGGCCGCTGCCTCTACAAGCTCGACCGCAAACCCGAGGCACGGAAAAAGTTCCAACAACTCATCGACGACTACCCCGAAAGCGAAATCTCCCCGGAAGCGAACAAGATCGTCGAAGCCCTAACCAAAGCAGGATTTTGAAAACTTTAGCCCGACCACTAGCCGCCCTTATCGCTCCGCGAAACTACTGGAACATCAGAAAATTAACGCCATGCTTTCACCTATGGATACACTAGTCCAAAACTACGCAGATCTCGAGAAGGAAGTCCTCCACCTTCCCTTGCCAGAACGTTCCCGGCTAGCTAATCGCCTGCTCGAAAGCTTGGATGATGCCGAAGATATGAGCGAAGAATGGCTGTTGGAAATCCAGCACCGCTCGCGAAGCATTGACGATGGCACGGCGATTCTTGTCCCCCACGATCAAGTCATGGAAAACGCCCGGGATCGCATCAGCAACCTCCACAAGTGAGTGGTATGACGATCAACTGGGACGAGAATGCGGAAGCGGAATTCGTCGAAGCAGCCGTCTATTACGAAAGGAAGGTCGATGGGCTAGGTGAGCGATTTATAATGTGTAGTATGAAATTCCTAAAAAAAATCCCGCTATTTGTTTGCATACCTCTGCTAATTGCTGGCGCAGCGGCGGAGGACACCGCCACCCTCGAAGCCCGCCTCAAGGAAACTGCCGAGACTTCCCAGGCCGGTGCGGGGCTGATGCTGGAGCTCATAGGGATTTACGAAAAGGAAGGCCAGGTCTTCGGGCTGATCCGCACAGCATCGAAGTTCGCACGGGCGCAGCAGGATCATCCGCGCCGCGCGGAGGTGGCGTTGAAACTGATCGATGGATATGCCGCCACCGCGCGGCACGATGATGTCATCACATCGGCACGGCAGTTTTTGGAAATCCTCCCCACCGACGCCCTTTCCAACGAAGCGAGGGATAGGATCGCCACCGCTTACGAGCGTAGCGGTCGCGCGACTCTTGCCGCCACTCAACGCGCCGCGATCTGGCGCAACGGCGGTTCTCAGGAACAAGGCATCCGTGCCCTGAAAATCTGGATCGCGACGGACAAGCCGGAATCCCACGCCGAAGCGACCACTCTCGCCTCCGAGATGGTTGCGAAGCTGCCGCCCGGTTCCATACTAACGGGCATTTCCATCCAAGGTATGCAGTCCGCCACGCGTTGTGAGAAATGGGCAGAGGGCTTGCAGATCGCGAAGAAGATCACGAGCCGTGGCGGGCAGATTGATGCTCGTTCCAAGCGACGCATCGCTTTCTTGCAAGGCCGCTTCGAGAGCCAGCTCGGGCAGCACTCGAATGCAGTCGTGTCTTTCCGGAAATCCCTCAGCGCAGGCGATTCTGAATCCCACCGAACTCTCATCGAGGCGATGGTCTCCGCGAAATCGAATCCAGCCGAGATCGAGGCGGAGGCGCTTCGTTACCTCGCGGCCTATCCACGCATGGGGGACCGATATGATCCCCTCGCCCGCTCCGCTCAAGCCGCCGCCGAAGCCGGTGACAATACCCGCGCATTGGCCATCGCCAGCAAGGTGATGCAGTACGATGTGGTTGTCCGCGATCTCGCTCGCGCCTATGTTGGTTGGTGCGGAGAGAATCATCAACTCGCCGCCAAGGGCTTGGCCGATGCCATCGAAAAGAATCCCGCCGGAGCTGCGAAGCTGCGAGCAATCTTGGCCCTTGATGTGTATCGCGATCGCATCAAGGACACCGCGAAATCAAGGGAGACGGCGCGCCGTTTCCTCGCAGTATCCCCCGCCGAGGATGCCTCGACAGAGGAACTCGTGAAACATCTCTACGACTCCGCCCCGAACGAAGCGGCGTTCCGTGAGGATTTAAAAGCAGTGATCGCTAGTGCTCGGGCTTTCCCACATCTCGCGGGCTTTCAAGATCGGGTTTGGAATCCTGCACCCGCAGACAAGCAGCGCAACCGCGAGTGGACGATTGCGAAACGGGATTACCAGAACGATTCCGTGGCAAAACTCTGGCGGCAGACTCGTGAGGACGGCGGAAAATCGGGTCAGGCTTGCAAGGAGTTGTTAGGTAAACAATGGCCGCCGGACATTCGCCGCCATCTACTCGCGCGGCTCGCTTATGTTTACCGTCATCACCTCGGCGGGAAATCCAGCGAGGTTTCCGCCCAGCATTACGCAACACTATGCAAGGAATTCCCCAAAGATTTCGAATCGGCGGAGCGCTGGCTCGAATCCTCTTTTCTAACAGCAAAGGAAACACAGCTCGCCGCCGCGCAGCATTTATTATCGTTTCCTGCGTCCACCTCGCATCCCGATACATGGCTCCGTCTCTGCGAAACGAAGAACGAAGCGATCATCCGCAAGGCCCTGCCATGGATTGCCGAAGCATCAAAGATCAGTGATTCACCTCTCTATAATTCACCTCGCATCGGCGATATCCTCTCAGAGCTAGGCATGAAAGCGGAAGCCGCTACTTGGTGGCGTTCACGCATGGATCTCGATCCCTCAAAATTGGAATCCTTCGCGTGTGCGCTCAAGGTCGCAGGCACTATGAAGCCCGCCGAAGGGAGAGTTTTCCTGATGCAGCGTTACGAAGTAAACACAGATTTCAAAGGAGCCTACGCAGCGGAGATCGCGAACCTCGATTTCCAGGGCGGTAACTTTGCGGCGATGGAGAAAATTCTCTCCGCATCACGCAAGCACGCACTCAGCGAACCCTTCCAACCATCCAGTATGGGCGAGTGGCCGGCGCGCGGATGGCTGGAGGCCGCACGCAATTCCAAGGAGATGCCGGATGAATCAAAAACCCGCTTGTTCGGTATGCTCCGCGATCTAAAAATGGGCCGACTCAGCGCGGAGGCCGGGATGCTGCTCATTTCCCCGGAAAAGCGAGATCTCGCCCGCCTGTTAGAAACCCAGAAGCTGATCCTATTAGCGGACGCCCACCACGAGTCATGGACTCGCCTCTACCCTTTCGCCCAAGCAGCGATGGCACGCGAGGATTACACGCTCGCCGCCACGATCCTCAACGGCCTCCTTAATTCGATCCGCGCCGTCGGCGAAAATGAAATGGCAGACGCCCGGACTCTGCTCCGCAAAGCTTACGGAAAAATGGGCAGCCTCAGCGCGGATATCCCTGAGGATAGTCCCATCGCGCCGCTCCTTCAGATCGTCCTGCACCTTCGACTCGGGGAAACGGAACTCGCCGAGCAGGCATACTATACGAACAAGGGATTATTCGATACACATCGCGCCGAGCTACCTGTCGAGTTACTGCTTTTCGGAGCTGAAACACACATCGCCCAAGGCACGCCAGAGGATCACGAACGGGCGGAGGAAATCCTTCGCGGTTGGCTCGTGAAATTCGGCGAAGCGGAAAATGTCGATGCCCGCGACAAGGCGCGCATCCAACTCTTGCTCGCGAAGAATTACCAACGCGCCAGCCAATACGATATCGCCCGCGCTGAGTTCACCACAGTGCTGAATATCCACAAGGATCAGCCGGAGGCACTGGAAGCGAGGTTCGGTATCGGCGAGACCTACATGGCGCAGAAAGTTTACGATCAAGCCACGGAGCTTTTCACGGATCTAGCCGAAAGCCCCGTGCCATCCATCGCAATCCGCGCAAATTTCCTCCTCGGCGTCCTCGCCCTCCGCCAGGACGACAACGAAGGCGCGCGCCGCATTTTCCTCTCTGTGTTAGAAAACTCGCCGGATGCAGAACTCGCCAATGAGACTCTCTACAACCTCGCCGAGGTCTATGGCATCGAGCAGCGATTTCTAACACAATTGGAAACGCTGCGCGCGGTCGGCCGCCTCGGTCAGGAATCGAAGCAATGGCAGACTCCCGGCAATGCCCTGCCCATCGTGGTGCAGGATCCCGATCTCGGCATCAGCCGCGGCGATACGCGCATTCCTGTCGTCGTCCGCACTGAGCCGGGCAACGACATCGAGAACTCCTTCCTCTCCAGCGGCGGCGCGGGCAAAGGTATTTTCCTTTCAGAAATCCCCACTGCACTCGGCGTGGCGAAACCCGGCGACGGCGTCCTGCAAGTCACCGGCGGCGACATCATCACCGTGGACTACCCGGAGGATTTCAAGAAGCAGTTCAAGTTCGAATTCCTCGGAAACACCCGCCTACGCATCGCCTCTGACGGGTCGCTTGAGGTCGCGAGTGGCGAAATTATAAATAAACAAGATGATTCATTTACCGATACCTTGAAACAGGAGGTTGCAGAAGAAGAGGAGGACGAGAAGCCCTTACCCCGCGCAGCAGCACGCCCCGGCGATCAGATAAAACCCGGCAACCTTATCTACGCTCAGGTCAAGGACGGCGACCGTGATCTCACCGCCATGCCGGACAAGATCGGCATCCGCCTCACCGCATCCAGCGGCGACGAGGTCAGGATGGAGCTCGCGGAAATTTCCAGTCACGGTGGCGTTTTCCAAGGCACGATCCAGACCGGCGAGCTCCCTGCGGGCGCGAGCTCTTCCGATTCCGCACTCGATCACAGCCCGCTGATGGCGATCGACCACGACGCCGCCACGGCATGGCGCAGTGAGCCAGACGGCACGGCTCCCAAGTCGCTTGCCGTGGATATGAAAGAAATCCGAAAAGTGGAGAGCGTCACGTTGACCTCGCCCGAAGCGGAAAACGAAGCACCAGTCCGGATGCGCTTACGCGGCAGCCAGGATGGCAGGTTGTGGTTCGATCTCGCGGAATTTCCAAAACCCGCGGATGTGCCGCCCATCGTCTTCCCCGATGCGGGAATGGAACTGCGGACATACAAAATCCCAGTGAAAGATCTCAGCGAAACCTACAAGTGGGAGGAGATCGTCGAGGCCGCGAAGAAAATCGAGCCGACTGCAAAAACAGAGGTCAAAACGCTTTCATGGCAAGCGCCGGAGGAAGGTGAAGACGCCTATTTTCTTATTTGGTCCGGTCCATTAGTGCAGGAACGCGACGGCGCAATGCGGATCGAAGTTTCCGGGCGCACCACCGCAATCATGCTCGATGGCAGGCTCGTGCTCGCTCCCGGAGAGGGCGGGCGCAGCGCCGATATTTTCGCAAGCCGCGGTATCCACAAGCTCACAGTATTCAGCATCGCTACGCCGCAGGCGCGTGCCGTGGAAGTTTTCCGCGCGCGTGCAAATCCAAACGCCGCCGAACTCAAGATGCTGCCCTTCGCCGAGACTGATTTCAAAACCCTTCCCGGAATACCGAAATTCGAGAAACCCGAAATCGGTGAGATCACCAAGGAAGAAAACCGCTGGATCCTGAAAACGCCGGCTCGCGAAATCCGACATCTGGATTTCGAATTTCTCGAATATCGCGGCGAGGCCATCGCCGTCAGCAATGTTGATATCTCCGGCGGCGGCGCGAAACACATCCCTCCCGCCGAGAATGTCCTCGAACTTGCCGACAACGACATCCTCGAACTCGCGCCTGGCGATACGGTGAAAGTCGCCTATCTCGACGAACTCACCGCCGGCGGATTACAACCCAACCGCCTCCTCGAAAAATCGCTAACCGCCACCTACCACAACGGCGTAATCACGCCGATCTCCTACGATTTCGCAAGAGCCGGCGGCGGCACGGTGCAGGGCTCGCGCAAGGAACTCCTGCGCATCGAGCCCGGCGAACGTATCGTTGCAGAGGTAGTGGATTTCGATCTCGATACCAGCGTCAATCGCGACACTGTGGAGGTCACAGTTCAACTCAATGGCGAAGCACCTTTCAACGTTCTCGCCACCGAATCCGGTGCATCGACCGGAGTCTTTCTCGCAGAGATAGACAGCGCCGCTGAAAAGGACGGCGACAAGCTCGTGGTGAAAGCGGGTGACAAGGTCTATCTCCGTTACCGCGATACGCAGAACACATTTCCCGGCCACGCATCGGATCGCGAGTCGGTGGTTTTCCTAAACAATCCCACTGATGGAATTGTTAGAATTTTGGAAAGCGAAACTCCGGCAGGAGGCGCACCTCGCATCATTCCCGCCGGTGAAACACCTCCTGCCGATCATGTCGGAAAAATTGAATACCGCATGCCGCTGACAGTGGAAGTGATCGATTCGGATCAAGCGAAGGACTCCAGCAGCACCGTAACCGTCGCAGTGACAACCACTCAAGGAGCGACCAAGATGATTGAGTGCAAGCTCTCACGCGCATACGCACCGGCAGATGAAACGCTCGACTCGGCAAGCAACCCCGCGCTCTTCGAAGGCCGCTTCGTCGGCCAAATCCCGCTCCTTTTAGGTGATGCCATGAAACCCACCGAGAATCCCGAGGTTGAAAGCGAAGACGAAAAAGACGCGCCCAAGCTCATCGTCCTGAATTCACTCGGCAACGACATTTTCACCGCCAGCTACCGGGACGAATCGCGCGGTGCCGATCTCGCATCGAAGGCCTCTCTGTCCTCCGCCGCCACCCTGCGCATCACCGACACGGAATATCTCGAGGATGCGGAAATCGCCCACGTTGGCACCAAGATCTACCTGCTTCTCGAAGACCCGGATCTCGATGTTTCCGCAGACCGCGACAAAGCGCTCGTCCGTGTCATGACCGCTTCCGGTGAGGACGAGACCCTGGAGATCGAGGAAACCCTGAGCCACAGCGGAGTTTTCAGCACCTCATTCCCACTGGTTGCAAATACCAAGCCGACACCCAGCAACTCAAAGGGCGAGATCGAGTGCAATTTCGGCGACGAAATCACCGTCGGCTACCTCGACAACGTCGCACAGACACCCGATGGACTTACGATTATCGAAAAGAAAATTCCTGTCGCGCTAGGAACCGATGGCGAGATGGCCGCTTTCAGTAAATCGTTCAAAAACGAAGAACTTGCCATCCAGACTCAGTTCCATATTGCAGAGAGCCACTTCGAGCTTTTCAAAGGCCACCGCACTCTTAAAAACGAAGTGGAAGCAGAGGAAAACTTGAAAGCCGGACGGCGGGTCTTACGCCAACTCCGCGAGGACTATCCAGATCCGAAATACGCGCCGCGCGTCGCTTACCTGCTTGGCCAGTTCGCCCAGGAAATGAAGGCATGGGATGAGGCCATCGCCGCCTACCGCTCTATCGTCGCTAATCACCCCGGCCATAACCTTGCGCCCGACGCGCAATACAAGCTCGGCCAATGCCATGAAGAAGCCGGTGAACTCGACGAAGCGCTCGAGGCTTACGTGACCCTCGCAGCCACCTACCCGAAAAGCCCCCTCATCGCTAACGTCATGCTCCGCATCAACGAGCATTTCTATGCCAAGGAGGAGTTCTCCGTCGCCGCCTCGGTCGGTGCGAAATTCACCGAGCGTTTCCCCAACCACGAATGGGCACCTAAAATGGCCTTCCGCGTCGGCCAGTGCCATTACAAGCTGGAAAGCTACAGCAAAGCAGGACTCGCCTTCGATGCCTTCGTGAAAACCTACCCGGAGAACGAACTCACCGCGCAAGCCCTCTTCTGGGCCGGCGAAAGCTACCGCACCGGCAAAGATATCCCCGCCGCTTTCCGCCGCTACAACCGTTGCCGCTGGGACTTCCCAGAATCCGACGCCGCAAAATACTCCCGCGGCCGCCTCGCCCTTCCAGAGCTGTTAGAGCAATTCGAACGCGAAGCAAATTTGGATTGATCGGTCAGGGTAAGACCGCGAAACCCTTGTGACGACGGATGATTCCCTTGTCGAAAGTAGCAAAGGATTCAGCACCGCGCTCACGGCTCGTTTTGATAATCAGCTCGTCAGCGAGATCCGCGCCTTCCTGAAGGGCATTGAGCGCAACCCGGAGACGGGCTTCGTTTTCAAACTCAAGATTGTGGATCGAAGTCAGCCTCGAAAACGCGTCGGCTATCTCCGCGCATGTCCATTCATAGATACTCCGTAGTACCCATTGGGTTTCCACGAGAACAAGATCACAGACGAAGAAAGTGGTGTCTTTTCGCCCAAGCAAGCCGTGGACTTTCCGCAACTGCAATTCGTCATCCTTTGCGAAAAACCGGACGAGGATGTTGGTATCGAGAGAGATCACGAGTGGGATCGGGAGTAACGTTTCACGGCCATCTCCTTGATCGCCCTGTCCATGTCCCCGATGCTCGGGACGACTTTCCGCTTCGGCCTTTTGGGAAGGCCGTCAGCCACACTCGAGAAAGTCTCGGTCTTCGCAGTCAGAACAACCCTACCGTCTGCTCCGATTTCGTAAACAAGCTGACCCGAAGGCTTGAGTTTCAAAGCCGCCACCACCGCTTTGGGCACGGTGGTCTGGTTCTTACTCGTAAGGGTGGAATGAATCATGCAAGGAAAAATCTCCTATTCCTTACCTCACGTCAAGGCGCTTCGAAACGGGTTGTTCACTCTACCCTCCCCCCTCACACCAGTGGATTCAACAAAACCATAGACCGGTTGCCATCCGGCGGCATATCCCCTACCCTCACAGCATGTCAGAACTTATGAAATGGTTCGAGTCCGTGGAGACCGATGCGCCTTTTGACTCCTGCAAGGTGTGCGCCCATCCTCTGGCTTTTTCCGAGTCATGGGTCGTAAACAAGCACTACCACCGCAACGAGTGCATGATGGAATACGCCGTCTGTGAGGAATGCCGCGATGAGATTTCCAGTTCTTTCAGCGAGGAATCGAAGACAGCAATCCGCGCGTTTTTGGAAAATAAAATCGACTGGGAACAACGCATGCTTGAATGGATGGCTTTACAGAATACTGTGGAGCGTCTCGATCGATGCGTGGCCTGCCAGATCCCGCGTGTTCTGCAGGATGGCTATGCGATCTCCGCTCAGTTCCAGCAAGACGGCACCTTGATCGAAGGCGCGCTACCGCTACTGATGTGCTCGGATTGCGTCGCCAAGATCACTGCCACACTTTCTCCCCACAGTCGCGAGGTCTGGCGTGATTTCGTAGCACGGAACTTCGAAGGCCCTGGCAGAGGAGACATCGACTTCGGGATTTTCTGATCGAATACAGCGGTGGCACAACCGACTAAGTATCTACTTGGTGGATTCTGCCAAGGCACCAAGATCATCGAACCACCCACCCCGCGCAGTGACCCATTTACCTTTTCTCACTATCTTCGTGAAACCGATGCCTTGTTTCGCGGCGGACTCGAATACTTCCCATGCCTGGGTAGCTAGGATTCCAGATACGACCAGATCGCAGCCTTTACCCATCGACTTCGCAATGACCGGCCAGGCCTCGATCAGGACGGTGGAGAAAAGGTTCGCGAGCACTACGTCATAGCCTTTCTTGCGCGGCTTCCACTTCAGCACGTCCTGTTCGATCATAACCACATCCGGCGTTCCGTTACGCTCCGTATTACGCTTCGCCACGGCGACGGCGAAAGGATCGAAGTCGCAGCCCCAGACCTCACTTGCGCCGAGCTTCGCCGCCGCGATGGCGAGGAGTCCTGTTCCCGTTCCGAGATCGGCGACCGTCCATGGCTTCCCTTTCCTCTCGCGAGATATGTCCACAATAAACCTCATACAGGTTGAGGTGGTCGCGTGATCGCCAGTGCCGAAAGCCATCTCCGGCGGGATGACGATAATTTCGCGCTTACCGTGTTCTTTGCGTAGAGCGGAGAGCTTTTTCGCATCCGTCTCCGACGTGACAAGAAAGGCATCGCGCACTTTCAGCGGCTTCGGCGGCTCAGGCGTTTTATTCCACTCCACATTGTTCACTTTTCGCACCGATCCACCGAATAGTCCGAAAATCGCGTCTGCCTCGGCTTTGTTGGCACAGTAAACCTGAAGCCGCACCGACTTCCCACCCTTCACATACTCGATCACGAAATTCGGATTCCCTGCAAAGCGCTCCTCCCACGCGTCCGCCCATTTCGCCCCAGAAAGTTTCGACCATAAATGCATAGGCCCAAGAACATCACCGAATCGAGCCCCCTACCGCAAGCCCTATTGATTCCACAAAAAAACCACCGGAAACCGGTGGTGGGAAAATGGAGCGGGCGATGAGATTCGAACTCACGACATCCACCTTGGCAAGGTGGCGCTCTACCACTGAGCTACGCCCGCGACGTTGTGCGCGTGCGGAGTTCTTACCTCCCCGTCGGAACCGATCAAGAGAATTTTGGTAAAATTTTTGAGGAAAAGGATTCTCCAATGATCGCGAATTTACGAAAACCTAGGAGGGGCTTAATGTTTTAGGGAATAATTCGAGATCATTTCTCCCGTCACAAGCAAGATAGTGAAGCTATTGTAGCACGCTTTCAAGGGATGCTGGAATCAACATACGAATCCTTTTGAATTGATATATTGATTGTAAGCGTCCTAAGCAGCGGCGTCATTATGGCGTGCTGGTGCAGGCGGTTTTATGCGCGCAGGCGGCTTGGGAGTAGTAGCCGAAGGTCGCGGCGAAGACTTTGATTCTGGGAAGTCCTGGATGATCAGACGCCGCTGACTTGCAGGCTATGTAGCCGGGTGCGGTGTTTATTCCACGAGAACACGCGATCCCACGACCATCTTCGAATAGACCGTGGGCATCGTGCCGCTGGGGCCGCGGATGCAAGCGTGGGAAGCGGGATAACGGCGGATCGGGCCGATGTGGTGGCCGACGCCATCCCATGTAAGGCGCATCCAATATCGCATCGGAGCGCCGACAAACTTGCCACCCTCGGGGATTGTATCCTTGGATGCATCTGCATCGCCATTGATCATTTTACCATCCGCATCGTAGATTTTGCCGTACATGTTCGAGCTCTTATCCACGATTTTTTCCAGTACCTTGTAATCGCCTGGCGGCGTGGGGCGGCTCTTGATACCTGAGCAGATCGGATAATCCATAACCACCGCGTCACCGTTCATCAGCATGCCGCGTTGCTGCTTGAGATCGATCTTCACCCATGCATTGGAGGAGTTCGTCTCCGGGAGTAGCTGGATATTTTTCCACACGTTGTAGGTCTTGGGGTAGTCCTTTTCCGCCTTGAAATGGTCGTAGCCGCCGGGCTCGAAGAGGTTCACATACTTCTCGTCCGTCTTGGAAAGAGTAGGTCCTGGTTTGGTGGCGCAGCTAGTAAGCAAAAGGGCGATAGCACCGGCGAATAGTAGGATATATGGTTTTAAGAACATCTAAGTAGGTCTTGTTCGGGCAGACAACTGGAGCAAAATCCAGACTATTGCAAACTTTCTAATCTGCGCAAATCTAAATAGATTTTCACCCCGACCCACAAACAATGGTTTCCCAAGAACTTAAAATCAAGCTCCGCGACGTGCCCCACAAGCCCGGCGTGTATCTGATGAAAGACCGCCTAGGGTCGATCATCTACGTGGGCAAGGCGCTGGATCTGAAACGGCGGCTGTCCTCCTATTTCACCCCGTCCCGGAAAACCAGGGCGAACCTGAAGAACCGCGCGCTGATGGATTCGATCCATGATTTCGAGATCCACGAGGTGCGCAACGAGCAGGAATCGCTGTTGCTGGAGGGCAAGCTGATCAAGGACTACCGCCCCCGCTACAACATCGCCTTCCGCGACGATAAGCGCTTCCTACATGTCCGCGTGCGGATGGCTGATGAGTTCCCTAAATTCATTGCGGTGCGGACGAAAAAGGAAGACGGCGCGAAATACTTCGGCCCGTTCCCCCACTCGTCCGCACTGCACGACACGCTGAACTGGCTCAACCGCCGCCTCGGACTCCGCGTTTGCCGTCCGACATCTCCCGGAGAAACCGATTATCGACATTGCAACGCCGATATCATCCGCAACTGCTCCGCTCCATGCATCGGTCGGATATCCCATGAAGACTATCTCGCAAAGGTGGAGGAGGCTTGCTTGATTTTAGAGGGAAAAGGTAAGAAAGCTATCTTCGAGGAATTGGATCAGGAAATGCGAGCGGCAGCGGAGGCACTGGATTTTGAGAAAGCAGCGACAATGCGGGACATCCTAGAAAACCTGCGCAAGACACTCTCCCCCACCCGCCAGTTTTCTAGAGGTCGCGGCGTACCGACCACGGTGAAGCCCACCGAGGATCTCGCGGATCTCGGCGAGGCGCTGGGACTAGACGGCCCGCCGCGTGTGATGGAATGCTTCGATATTTCGAATGTTTCATCGAACCACATCGTCGCCTCGATGGTGCGCTTCACCGATGGTGTGCCGGACAACCGCAATTACCGGAAATACCGCATCCGCACCGTGGAGGGGCAGGACGATTTCGCATCGATGGCCGAGGTCGTATTCCGCCGTTACTCACGCATCCTAAAGGAAAATATATGTGAGGATACAGAGCACTCGCAAGAGCCCCTGATTGAGTCACAGCGGCGGCTCGCGAAGGAAGGCAAGGCGAAGATCATTCTGCCGGATCTAGTGATCGTCGATGGTGGCAAGGGTCAGCTTTCCAGTGCTTTCAAGCAACTCCGCCAGCTCGGCTTACAGGAACTGCCGATCATCGGCCTAGCCAAACAGCGCGAGGAGGTATTTTTCCCCAGCGTGTCAGATCCCCTACTGATCCCCCACGACCGCGGGGCGCTCAAGCTCCTGCAACGCATCCGCGATGAGGCACACCGCTTCGCGAACGGCTACAACGAACTACTCTACCGCCGCCGAATGAAGGAAAGCGCGCTGGACGATTGCCCGGGCATGTCACCGCGAAAGAAAGCCCTGCTGCTGAAAACCTTCGGATCGATCGAACGGTTGCGGAAGGCAGAGCGTGCCGACATCGCGGCGATCCCGGGTTTCTCCGATAAGTTCGCGGCTTGCCTTTTGGATTTTCTTAAGCCGGATTGAGCTGGATTAAGCGGAGCGAAAACTTTTACCCCGGCTATTACCAAAGCCGCCGCCGCCCCGACGATTTGCCCCACCTCCGCCACCGCCACCGCTTTGGCCACCCCTGCCACCTTGTTTCACGGCGGGAGGTTTGAATCCACGGATGTGTTTCTCGTTGAGAGACTCGCTATGCCATGGGTGATCTGTTAGTCGCGGGATCGCGTTCTTGATCGTTTTTTCGATATCGCGAAGGAAATCGATTTCGTCTTCGGCGCAAAAGGAAACGGCCATTCCATCCGCACCCGCACGTCCGGTACGACCGATGCGGTGGACGTAGGCTTCCGGCTCGTTGGGCAGGTCGTAGTTCACGACCAATCCCACATCTTTCACATCCACACCGCGCGCGGCGACGTCCGTGGCAACGAGGACAGGCACGAGTCCTTGCTTAAATCGGGCGAGAGCTTTCTCGCGCTGAGCTTGGGACTTGTTGCCGTGGATTGCTTCCGAAGCATAGCCAGCGGCAGTCAAAGCCTTGGCAATTTTATTCGCGCCATGCTTGGTGCGGTTGAAAACGATGGTCAGCTTCGAAGACTCGGCCTTCGCTTGCTTTTCGAGGAGCTGTTCCAGGAGATACATCTTGTTGCCGCGATCCACAAAGCAGAGCCGCTGCTCGATGCGCTCGGCGGTCGTCACTTCCGGAGTGATGGATACCCGCGCCGGATCGCGCAAGATCGTCTTCGCCAGCTCCACAATGTTCGGGGCGAGCGTGGCGGAAAAGAACAGAGACTGCTTTTTCTGTGGCAGCATCGCGACGATGCGTTTCACATCGCGCAGAAATCCCATATCGAGCATACGATCCACCTCATCGAGAACGAAAAACTCAACCGTCGAGAGATCGACGTGCCTTTGGTCGATCAGATCGAGCAACCGCCCCGGCGTAGCAACTAGAACATCAACACCGGAACGCATAGCAGAAACCTGCGGATTCTGGCCGACGCCACCGTAAATCAAAGTCTGGCGAAAACGAATTTTCTGTCCGTAGGTGGAAAAACTTTTCCCTACCTGGATCGCTAGTTCCCGTGTCGGCGCGAGAACAAGGCAGCGGCATTGTTTCGGGCAAAGGGTGCGCGGATCATTGTGAATCGCGTTGAGGATCGGCAGCGCGAAACTAGCGGTTTTTCCTGTTCCCGTCTGAGCACAGCCTAAGAGATCGCGGCCTTCTAGAAGGAGCGGAATAGCCTGCGCCTGGACGGGCGAGGGAGTGGTGTATTCAAGTTCTTTCAGAACCAGTTTCAAGGGCGCGGCGAGAGCCATCGCATCAAATGTTGCAGTCATATCTAGTCAAATTCGCCAAACCGGCCGGGAATCGGCGTCTGGCGGTGTCGATGATTTTGGGGTTGAACCTCTTGCAATCCCTCATCGAACGAAGACCGGAAAAAGCGTCGCTCGTCAGCGCGAACGCGACAAGCGAGGTGCGAGATACCCTGAATCGGTCGATTGGCAAGATTTATGTGATTTTTATGTGATTGGCTAACTACAAGAAGGCGATGCTTGCCAATGAGAACTTCGTCGGTCAACTTTTCAGTGCGCGATTCGCAAACGACTTATATTTTCGAAAAAAACCAATCAGCCATGGCAGAAATCACAGAAACCGAACTCTCTCCAGCCCTTAGGCCCCTGTGGCTCAAAGCCTTGAGTGCCGTCCAAATGAATAATTTGGAATACGCAGTAAGTCTGCTTCAGGCTGTGCTAAAGGATGGCCCAGCTTTCCTCGAAGGGCGCATGATCCTGCGTAAATGCGAGATACAAATCTATTCGAAAACCGAGAAAAAGAAGGGGCTCTTTGGATCATCTGGCAATTCCATGGGAATCATGAAACTGGCCAGCCCAGCAAAAAAGGATCCCACAGGAACTCTTCCTCTCATCGAAAAAGAGTTGGAGAAAGATCCCCTCAGTGACGCGGCCAACGAACTTCTTTTCGAGACAGCTATCAGGCTGGAGCTTTATGAGACGGCTGCTTTTGCTCTGGAAACCATACGCAAACACAAACCCGAGAACGTCAAATTGCTCCACAGGCTCGCCGAGCACTACCTTTCACGCGAAATGCCTGCAAAGGCGACCGAGGTTTACAACGATATTATCAAGCAGACTCCCAACGATTCCGTAGCCATCAAGGGAGCTAAAGATGCCTCTGCTCGGGCATCCATGAAGAAACAGCGCTGGGATGAAAACACCAGCATGCGGGATCTGATGCGGGACGCCTCCGAAAATGAGGAACTTGAGAAGTCCTCCCGCTCCGGCCTCACCCTCGAGCAGCTTGAGGCTAGGCGCGACAAAGTGATCGATAAATACAACGCCGATCCCAACAACCTCGCTACAGCCAAAGAACTCGGGGCGCTCTACGAGCAACTCGAAGACTGGGCTAACGCATACACCTTTTTCCACTGGGCACATACTCTGAGCAACGGCGACATCGCCCTTTCCACAAAATCCGCACAAATGCGTGATCGCGCCTTGGAAACTGAACTGAAGGCTCTGGAAGTCGCCGTGGCCGCCAACCCAGAAGACGTGCAACTTGCTGAGCAGCTTGCACAAAATCGATCCCTACGTCTTGCGGAACAGGTGGCCGAGGCAAAAGGCAGGGTTGACCAGAATCCAACTGATCCCCAACTGCGCTTCGAGCTCGGCTACGCCCTCTATCGTAGTGGCGAATTCACAGCTGCAATTCCTCATCTGCAACAGGCAACCCGAAACCCGCACATCCGCACCAAGGTGCTTCTTCTTCTTGGGCGTACTTTCCGATCCAAAAATATGTTTGACCTCGCCATCAAGCAACTCACCGATGCACTCGCTGATCTCAACGTGATGGACAGCACCAAGAAGGAAGTCCTTTATGAAAAGGGGCTGATACACCACGACATGGGAGACAAAGTTGCTGCATTGGACGCATTCAAGCAGATCTACGAGGTTGATTACGGCTACCGTGATGTGGCGGAGCGGGTGGAATCCTCCTACTCTTAGAATCCCAAGCGCGGCACCTCTCAGAGAAATCATAGTTTCTCGGAAATTTTCCGTTTCATGGCGGTGAATTCTCGTTAGTCTGCGCGTATGCATGATCCGCGAATTAACGCTCTCGCTTCCCAATTGGTGGGATACTCCACGGCTCTTAAAAAAGGCGAGAAAGTCCTCATCGACCTCTACGACGTTCCGGACTCCATCGGCATTGCGTTGATCCGCGAGGTGAGAAAACGGAAAGCATTTCCATTTATCCGCATCCACCAGGCACGCATCACCCGCGAGATGCTCAGTGGTGCGGAGGACGAGCAATACCAAATCATCGCCAAGCACCTCTTGAACGAGATGAAGGACATGGACGCCTACATCGCTGTGCGAGGCAGTCACAACATCTCCGAAACATCCGATGTCACGGCGAACTCCATGCAACTCGCCATGAAAAAGCTGCGCGGCGTGATGGATCACCGGGTTAAAAAAACGAAATGGTGCGTCCTACGCTGGCCCACCCCAGCCATGGCACAGCAGGCGAACATGAGCACTGAAGCCTTCGAGGACTTCTTTTTCAAGGTCTGCCTTCTTGATTACAAGGCACTTACTCCCGCCATGAACGCCCTCGTTCGGCTAATGAACAAAACCGATCAGGTCCACATCACCGGTCCGGGCACTGATCTCAAATTCTCCATCAAGGACATCCCCGCCGTCGCCTCCGGTGGTAACTACAATATTCCTGATGGCGAGGTCTTCACATCGCCAGTCAAGGATTCGGTCAATGGTTTCATCACCTACAACGCGCCAACGATCTACCAAGGCATCGCCTTCGATGCGATACGGCTGGAGTTCAATGATGGAAAAATCACCAAGGCTGAGGCCGGCTCGAAGACTAAAGAGATCAACCGAATCCTCGATTCCGATCCGGGCGCACGCTACGTCGGCGAGTTCGCCCTGGGTTTCCATCCGCACATCATGCAACCAATGCGCGACATCCTCTTCGACGAGAAGATCGCAGGCTCCTTCCATTTCACTCCCGGACAAGCCTACGAGATCGCCGACAACGGCAACCGCTCGCAGGTGCACTGGGACATGGTCAGCATCCAGCGCAAGGACTACGGCGGCGGCGAGATCCGCTTCGACGGCAAACTCATCCGTAAGGACGGCATATTCCTGCCCAAGGATCTGGCAAAGTTGAACTTCTAAGAATTTCCAGTCCTATAGAAGCGGAAGCCGGCTGCGGTGCGGGACTATTTACCAATCCTCACTTGGGCGGATCGCTTCGCCGTTTTTCGGGTAGAGATTGAACTCGATGCGCTTGAAAGCGTCTTTACGAAACCTTGCGGTGCCGAAGTTTTGACTAAACCCTATGATGCTATTTTCCTCGACCCCATCTAGACGGAAAACGAGACGTGAACCATCCGCGAGGGTCGCGCGAATATCGCCGTTTTCAAGCTTCGCCTCCTCCATGGACTCGTTAGATAGAGCAAGATTTTTAAGCCTTGCGACAGGAAATTTCACTTCGGCGAATGATGTTTTTAGGGTAATTTCCTCCCCTTCGATTCCCATTACCTCGCCCTCAATCGTATCACCGTTGCGGAGCAGCATCCGCCCCTCGGGGATCACTTCCTCGACGGGTTTTTTAGCCTCTAAACCTCCGCCGAATTCTAATCCACCGCCGAAACCGCCTTGGAATTGACCCGCGCGATTCGGCGCATTCTCAAGGTATCCATCCCATCCTGAAACTTCGATATTGGAGATACGTAGCGGCGAACTATCCTGAGAAACAAAGTGAAAGCCTTTACCAAGAGTATCCCGATCCACGGCGTCGTCCTGCCATGTATCGATAATTTGATCATCCACAAAGAGTGCCATCTTACCTGTCTTCAGGCTCACTTTGATCTCGATGCGTGCTTTTTCGTTTTCTCTGAGCATTCCCGCATTCGTTGAATGCCCGAGCCAATTGTTCGTTCCCGCCTTCTTTACATGGACAGAGTTACCTTGGAAAACCATCTCGTAACCAGAGTCCGGCTTGGAGGGAGATGTGATATCTTTGGAGAAAAATACGATCTTCGGTCGAAAAGCACCACGCCAGGACGCCTCGAACGAGATCACACATTCATCCGGAAAATTGATCTCGCGGGCGATGCCGCCGGGTGACTCGGAGTGCAGCACGCCACCCCGAAAAATCCAGCTATCCCCGCCATCGCGCTGCGGCCATTCCTCGATGCTGTTTGGTCCGCGATAATAGATGTCGGCGATGCTGGAAATTTTGGCCGATTTGACGTTCCCACGCTTGAGGATGAGTTCCTCGGCATACGATGTGGCCAAGCGGATTTCCGTATCCGTGATGCCCGCTAGTTGACCGCGGATTGTATCTCCATTTGTCATTGCTACGATTGCCTCGTGCGTGGCTACTGATTGGTCGGAGGGAGGAGCACCGACAGGAAGTTCCAGATCCAGAACGTATTTTAGATCGAAATCAGCGGGCTCCTTGAGTAGCTGGGATTTCCAGGAAAGTGTTTCACCGTTAAGCCCCAAGAGATCGCCAGTCAGCCGGTCGCCGTTGGAAAATCGGATCACAGATTCATCCTGCTGGGCAAGGCAGGGGAAAGCCATCAAAAGAAGTAGGGCAGCAGTTTTCATCGGTTTTTCGCGGACTTCTCCTTGGGTATCAAGATACGTTCAAGAGAGGAGATTCCTTCCCGCCCGAATTCCAGAGAGCCGAGCAAAGGATGCTCTACTTTTACAGAAGCACCTACAAGGACGCAGGAAGAAACTCGCATCGATCCCTGCCCACGCAAGCCAAGGATCAGGCCGCCGGTGGTTGTGGATTTGGAAGGTTTTCCCTGCCCGCCCAGGAATAGTGTGGAAACCTCCTCTTCGGGGAGTTCCAGCGGTTCCTTTTGGAAATCACTTTTGAAAACATAGACTGTCGATGCACCTACTGCGCGTATGCTCTCCAGATTACCGCCAAACCTCTCGCCATAGCGCCCGATAAGTGAATCAAGTTTGCCGTCCCCCCTCTCCTCGCTCTGGTGCCTGTCGCCGCGGTCATCCCAATCAAGGATCATGATGTCCCGCAGATTTTGCCCGCTCTCGTTGGAAGCGTTACTGACGATGGAAATACAGGTTCCTTTCGGAATCGGCTCTATTGGATCACTATACCGCCCCACCATTTCCCCATCAACAATGAGCTCAATCAGGCCACGCATCCGATCCACCCGAATCTCCACATTCATGCTCCGTTTCGTGATCTGATCCGGGCTCCTTGAAAGCAAAATAATCGGTGTTCTCATCCGGTTTGTCGCTTCACGAAAAACGCCGAATCCTGAACCGCTGAACTCGGCGATGTATTTATCCTGTTTGGCATCACGCGCCGTTGGTGGATGGGCGAAGCAGAACTGGAAATTCGGATGGTTCTGCCAGCCGAAACTGAACTTCAGGATAAACTTTGCTGGGAGTCCCACATCACGTGTCAGTGTGCCCTGCCCCGACGTAACAAAACGTCCGCTCTCATATTCCCACGCATGTGCACCACTTTTATCCTGGGACCAGCCATCCATTCCCTTTGACCCCGAATAGACAACTTTTTCCTGCACAATACCCAACTGCAGAGAACTCACCGTATCGCGCGGGATGGAGAGAGTTCCAAGAACCGGGGATTCCACATTGATCAAGTCCGCCTCCATCGAGGTGACTCGCACGGGTAGGAGGTCGCCGTTGGAAAGCTCGATTCTCTGTTCGGGTAAATCGAAATTCTTCTCGGTATTTCCAAAAACGACCCGCTGTAACTGATCCGCGCTCAGTATGAGGGCTTTTTCCGAATTAGGTGAAAGCAGCGTGATCGTGCCATCGCTGGCAATTCCCGTTATTTCGCCGGAAAGTTTTGCGTCGCCTTTGAGCGTAACATCGGCGGCGACGGCAGAGGAAACCGCCATGCCGAGAATCAGTGCCGAGAGGCTTTGTAAGTTAAAACTCCTCATCCCAGTCATCCAAAAAGCTTTCCGTTTCCTGGAACTCAAGCATCACCGCGTAGTCCAGATTGATATCGATTTCACCCAATGCACCGTTCATGATGCGCAAATTAGATGAATCACCAACTAGCGGTCGTCCGCTGATTCTACCCAGCGGATAGAGGCGTGTTTTCATCTCGTCCGAGGGCACGTCCGGAGCCTTGGCAATGCGCGATTTCGCAAAGCGGACTTCGGCGATCTCGTTGATCGGAAACTCGAAGTCTCCGTAACGTCCCTCCAATTTGAGCTTGCCTTGACTTAGGCCAGTGACCTTTCCGGAAAAACGGTCGGTGCCGTTCGAGAGAAGCACAATATCCGAGTCCTCCACCTGCAGACTTCGCGCGGCATCCGGCATGCCGTTCCACTCCGCGACAACCACCTCAGATATACGCACCGGAGAATCCTCCGACTGCACAAGAAAGCCAAAGCCATCGCCCTTTCCGGCATAGCCCCCTGCCCCATCCTCGCCAGCCACCTCACTCCATTGCGCGGCAAACTGGCCGTTGATAAAGAGCGCGATTTCACCGGTAGGTCGGTTACAGCGGATCTCCACGGTCGCTTTGCCCGTATCACCGAGCCGCATCGTGCTGTTCGTCGTCTCCATCCTGTCGAGCCTAGGCTTACCATCTTTATCGAATGAAGTGCGGTGCAGCATCACGAAGTTCGAATAGATCTGGAGGACGTAGCTATCCCCGAATATATCCGGCAGGGAAGTGGAGTTCATAACCTTACCAGCCATCATCTTCCGTGCCCCAGCCTGGACATCGTCTTCACCCTCATCCGCCACTACCTGCTTGGCTTGTTTGAAATTCGAGTGAAATGCGATCGCACATGAAAGCGTTCTTTTCCATGCGATATCGAACCGCAGAATCGCACGATCCGGCATGCCCGCCTTTTTCGCGAGCGCGGTGCCGGTTTCCTTGTTCTGCCAATACCAGGAACTTCCGGAGTGCTTCCAAGTCGGCATCTTATCTTTCTCATCCACCTTCAATGCGGAAATACCATCCGGATGATTATTATCGATTATCACCCACTCCTCGGGGTCGTATGGCCCAAGGTAAAGCACCCTGCCGCCGAGCGGATTGGGCGCGATCAAGCCTACCTGATCGCGGGGAATTTCGATCATTCCTCCGAAGCTCGTATCAAGAACAACCCGCTTGTCATCCATCTCTCTCACAACGCCTGGGATGCGGTCGCCGTTGGATGTTCCGATATGGGAAAAGCTATCAATTGATTTCGCAGACCTCCCTCCGCGCAGGACGATTCGCCGCAGTTCGGAGGACTTGAATTTCACCGCTTCCCCCACATCGTCCCTCTTCCACTGGATTGATGGCCCGGCGGCGATTCCGGAAAGCCGCCCGTGGAGTTGGTCGCCGTTGGCAAAGCTCAACAGATCCTGGCGCGGCTCCTCTCCATAAAGGAGCGGTGCCGCCGCGGAAACTAGGGTGAGGATCAGGATTCTCATTTCTCGTAAATTGGCAGGTAACGGTAGTTAAGAGCGAGCGACAAAAGCGCTCCTGAGGTACTAAATGCCTGACCTTGGCTTCCAAGGAAAGATCCGTCCGCGGACTGAATGGTTGCGAGGTAGCGGATGTTGCGGCTGTTCCATTCGTCCCATGTCGCCGTGTCGGCGTGGAAAAGTGCCTGTGACATGTAGTATTCGTAATAGTAAGGGTAATATCGATCCCGGTAATCCAAATTCTTTTTAAGATAGGCGAGGCTTGCGGCGTAGCCCTTGGATTCTTTTTCCTTGGCCAACGAAAGGCAAAGCGAACCGATGGCGGTAAGGGTTGGCTTGCCGCCCGCTGCGGAAGTATAGCCGTAAGAACCATCGCCGCCACGACAGCTTGCGAGGTAGGCGAGGGCTTTCTTGATCGCCTCGTTCGGCACCGGCATTCCGGCGTTGCGCGCGGCGAAAAGGCTCACCACCTGGCAGCCTGTGACAGTGGTATCCGCATCGCGGCTATCCGGCGTATAGCGCCATGCGCCGAAGCGGTTCCGCTTCTGCGAACTCAGGATCAGCTCCACCGCCTGCGCCAGCGCTTTTTCCACCTTTGGATGCTCAATGACACCGTAGCACTCCGCCAGAGCCTTGGTAGCAAAGGCGTGGTTATACATACTTGATCCGATGTAGCCGTTGACCGTGCTTTGTTTTGAAATGATGTAGTCGATGCCTTTTCGTATGACCTTAGCGTAAGGTCCGTTGTTCGGATCCTCGCCATGAGCGAGAAACGCCGCGACGCAGAGACCGACCACACCCGGCTCGCTGCCCGCGCCATCGTCCCAGTAACCTTCTGAGTTCTGTTTCTCTGCAAGGTAACGCAGACCGCGCTCATAGATCAGATCAACCTGCGCGGGAACACGGTCATCGCCCCGGCTGGGCAAACCCTGACCGTGCGACGCAGAAAGCGAAGCGGCGAAGAAGAAAATGCATGTGATCTTTTTCATATTACTCCGTTTTGTCTTCTAGTCCACGGTTGTAGGCGTCGAGAGCTTGTTGGAATTCACGTGGCAGGCTCTTACCTGCGGTGCCGGCTGCTTTGGGCACGGTGCGCTCCTCGGATTTACCTCCGGCATTCCCGCCATTTGCTTCGTTCGCGGAATCGGAATCGCCGGTCTGGCCTTGTCCCGCCTGATCGCCAGGCTTCTTGCCTTTACCTTCCTTGCCCTTCCCTTCGCCCTCCTTCTTGCCCATCATCCGCTCCATCATGTCCATCATCGCTCCACCGGCCTCGCCACCGCTCTGCTGCTGCTTTGCTTTCGCAGCCTGATGAATTTTTTCGATGATCTCCGTTTGCGCGGCGATCGTCTCACCACCGGTCTCTGTCTCGGCGAGATAATCTGTCGTCTCGTCCATGATCCCCTCCACATCGGTCAGCAAGTCGATCACTTGTTGGACCGTTTGTTCGATCACGAGCTGCTGCACATCGGCAGAAAGTTCATCCTGCTCGTCCGCAAGTTTTTCAGAGCCCTCGGCATGGCGCTCCAACATCTCGGCGGTGTCCTTCTTCTCCTCCTTGGATAAAGCAGGCAGAGCAGCGGTGATCAGCAAAAGGGATATTGAAAGAATCTTTTTCATTCGTTTGTTGGCGTTAGGATTCCTGTGTCCCGCTTGAGTTGTTCCAGCACGCGCGTCCGGCCACGGAGATCTTGTTGCTGCTGGATCATTTTCATCACGCGCAGCATGAATTCAAAATCCTCATCCTCCGGGCTGGGCCCGCCTT
>CAMBTP010000020.1 GCA_945870855.1 Prosthecobacter debontii | reverse complement strand
ATCAATCCCAACGTAGGAGACGCGCACCGATCAAATTGACGATTGACGATTTCCGATTGATGATTGCTGATTTTTGATCGGAAGACTTTCCAACGAATCTCAATCCATGGTCTTCTCAAAAAACACCGTGAACTCCTGCCGGTTGTAGGGGAGGTGGGTGCGGGCGATGAGGGACAGACCTGCTGTTTCCGCGTGTGCGAGGACTTGTTTCTCGAGGGCGTCGATTTCCATGAGTGTTTCCGCGCCGGTGGTCTTGAGGGTGAAAACGGCGAGGGCGCGGGGGTTGAGGAAATCGGTGAGGCGGGTGAGGTGGGCGATGGCCTGGAGGGGCGGGCCGTTGAGGTCGCAGAGAATGGCGTCGTAGCGGGCGCCGCGTGGGGGGATGAAGGCGGCGGTGTCCTCTTTCAGGAAGGTGAGGTTGTGGTGGTTGGCGAGGCGGGGATCGAGCGGGGCGCGGTCGATGGCGGTGACCTCGTATCCGCGTTTGAGCAGCTCGGAGGTCATGCCGCCGGGGCTGGCCCCCAGCTCCAGCCAATGCGAACCAGCGGGGAGGGCGGGGCGGAACATGGCGAGGTAGTGCAGCCCCTCGGCGATCTTCGCGCCCGCGCGGCTTACGGTGTCCTCGGCGTTCTGGGCGATGAATTTCGAGCCACCGGGGTGCAGTCCGTTCGCGGCCTTGGGGCTGGCCATGCCGGCGAAGAGGCCTTCCTTTCCGATCAGGCAGAAGAGGGTTTGCTTCGAGGAATTCTGGTCGTCGGCGGTTTTCGGGGCGCGCTCGGGGAGTTCGAAAACCTGGAGGGTGCGGCCGCGGAGGTTGGAGGCGAGGGATTTGTAATAAGGCTTCTGCGAGCCGGGATCGAGGCGGCCGACGAGGACGGTCTGCGGGTGGCGGCTCTCGAACTTGTAGTAGAGCGATTGCGCGGCCTTTTCGATGAAGCCCTCCATCTTCTCCGGGTTGCAAGGCCAAGAATGCTCGATGGGGATGTGCCAGCGGATGAAACGGGCGGCGGGGGAATCCGTGATGCGCTCCGGGGTTTCCGTTTGGAAAACGAAGAACTCGGAGCCGAGTTTCCTAACCTTCTCCGCACCGAGGAGCGCGAGGATTTCCGGAACAAGGCCGGAGAAAACCTCTGAGACGCGTATCAAGTGGGAGGCCATGGGACAAGAAGAGTTTCACCGCAAAGGCGCAAAGGCCGCAAAGGAACGCGGAGCCATGGATGTGGAATTTTTACCACAGAGACACGGAGGACACAGAGGCGAATGAATCAGTTCTTCCTCTTCCTTTGAGGTTTAAAGTTTAAAATTTAAGGTTTCATTTGCCCCGGTTGCTGCGGTCATCGCCTTTGACTCCCTTGGCGGCGCGCTTGCGGGCTCCCTCGTCGAGGATGCGCTTGCGGAGGCGGATGTTTTGCGGGGTGGCTTCGACGAGCTCGTCGGCATCGATGTATTCGATGGCGCGCTCGAGGGAGAAGCGGATGGGCGGGGTGAGCTTGGAGGTCTTGTCCTTGCCGGAGGAGCGCATGTTGTCGAGGTGCTTCTCCTTCACGGGGTTCACTGGCATATCGCCAACGCGCGGGTTTTCCCCGACCAACATGCCGCCGTAAATGGCATCGTTGGCACCAACAAAGAGGACTCCGCGATCTTCAAGCGCTTGGAGCGAGTAGGTGGTGGCGACGCCCGCCTCCATGGATACTAGAGTTCCCGTAGTTCTGGTGACGATCTCGCCGGCGTGTGGGCCGTATTCGCGGAAAAGGTGGGACATGATGCCGTGGCCGGAGGTGAGGTTGACGATTTCCGTTTCGAAACCGATCAGGCCGCGGGTGGGGATCAGGGCGGTGATGAGCGTTTCGCCGGAGGGCTCAGTCTCCATGTTTTCCATCATGCCTTTGCGGTTGATGAGGAGTTTTAGGATGCCTTGGGTGTAATCGCCAGGGGACTCGATGTAGAGGGTTTCGAAGGGTTCGAGGAGTTTTCCGCCTTCATCGCGGCGATAAATCACGGTAGGACGGGAAACGCAGACTTCGAAGCCTTCGCGGCGCATCTGCTCGACGAGGACGGCGATCTGCATCGCGCCGCGGGCGGAGACGTTGAATACGCCGGCTTGGTCGGTGTCCTCGACTTGGAGGGAGACGTTGGTTTTGATCTCGTGCATCAAGCGCTCGCGGATGGCGCGGGAGGTAACGTGCTTGCCTTCCTTGCCGCCGAGCGGGCCGTCGTTGATGGAGAACTCCATGGAAACAGTCGGCGGGTCGATTTCTACGAATGGAAGCGCCTCCTGAGTGGCGGTGGCGGCGAGGGTTTCGCCGATATCGATATTTTCAATACCTGCCGCGATGCCGACGATGCCGCCCGCGCCGCAACCTTCCGAGTCCTCGGTGGCGAGGCCGGAATAGGTAAAGGTTTTCATGACCTTGGACTGCTGTTTCGTGCCGTCCTTGCGATGAAGCCAAATGGTATCGCCCTTTTTCACGGCGCCGCCGAGGACTTTCCCAACCGCCACGCGGCCAACAAAGCTGTCCCACTCAATGTTTGAGACGAGCATGTGGAAAGGTGCTGCCGGATCGGCGGCGGGCTCGGGGATGAACTCGATGATTTTCTTGATGAGCGGCACGCAGTCCACGCGCTCGTCATCGGGATGATCCATGAAATAGCCGTCGCGGGCGGAGCCGTAGGAGAAAGGCGCGTTGAATTGCTCCTCGGTGGCGTCGAGGTCGAGGAAAAGTTCCAGAACTTGGTCGTGAACCTTGAGAGGATTAGAAAGCGGTCGGTCGATTTTGTTGACGACGACGATGGGCTTGAGGCCTTCCGCAAGGGCTTTGCGGAGCACGAAACGCGTTTGCGCCTGCGGGCCGCCCGCCGCATCGACAACGAGGAGAACGCCGTCCACCATTTTCATGACGCGCTCCACTTCGGCTCCGAAGTCGGCGTGGCCCGGGGTATCGACGATGTTGATTGTGTAGCCGTCGTAAAGGATGGCGGTGTTCTTCGCCTTGATGGTAATGCCTTTTTCGCGCTCGAGATCCATGGAGTCCATGGCGCGTTCCTGCGTGGCTTGGTTCTCACGGTAAGTGCCGCCGGCCTTGAGAAGCTGGTCAACGAGGGTGGTTTTGCCGTGGTCAACGTGGGCAATGATGGCGAGGTTACGGATCTTGAGTGACATAAAATTTCTTTACTAAACGGCTCTGGGGGCGGGGCTATGGAGGGTTTTTCCCAGGATGGCAAGGCGGGAATGCGGCTCAAATGCGTTGTTAACCGCGAATGGACGCGAATTCGCGCCAATGAAGAAGGGAAATGAACCGCCAAGGTCGCCAAGGAGGTTGGGTGAAAAATTACAACGCTCCCTGAATTTCATTTCTGAAAAATTCGCGCCCATTGGCGTTCATTCGCGGTTGGATCTTTCAGTTTCCTGCCTTCTTCCCCTGGTAGAAAAGGCTGAAGGCGAGCCAGCAGACGGCGATGATGCCCGCCAGAATCCACCAGAAGTTCTGCCAGCCCGCGCCGGTTTCATCTACGCAGACGGAGCGCAGCCACGCGCAGAAAAGCGCCCCGACCAAGGGGCCGATACCGGATGTCATGAGGCCGAACAAACCTTGCGCCTGCCCGCGCATGGAGGGATCGACGCGGCGGTCGAGATACACCTGGGCGGTCACGAAATAGATCGTGTAACAGACGCCGTGCAGCGCGACGCCCGCGATGTGCCACGCGACGATGCCAGTCAACCCCGCGTATCCGCTGAGGCCGTAACGCAAGACGGAAAGCCCCAGCCCCCACATCAGCAGGGTCTTGAGGCGGAAGCGCACCATCAGTAGGCCGAGCAGTGGCATCGCCGCGATCTCGCTCCATTGGCCGATGGTCATGGTGGCGGTCGGGGTCTTATCACCGAGCATCCCGAACATTTCCGCCGAATACATGTAGAACGCGACGAGCGGCACGGAGAAAAGCCCGGTGACGGCAAAGAGCACGGCGTGGTCGCGGTGGCGAAAAAGCGAGAACGCGCCGAAGCCTAGCGCGCTTCGCCATGATTTTCCCTGACCCAAGGGCGGCGTGTTCGGCACGCCGAAGGAAATGATCCCCGCAAAAATCCGCGCCCCGGCAGCGGCGTAACCGACGACGATACTGCTGTCCGCATCCAGCACGTAGCTCGTCAGGAAACCGGCGGCCATCCAGCCCAAGGTCGCGCCCAGCCTCACCAGCGGGTAGCGTTTCTCGCCGTCATCGAGGTTCGCGAGGCTGATCGTGGCGAGCAGCCCCCACGTTGGGCCGGAGACGGTTGCGTAAAGCGCGATCCCGGCGATGAACCACCACGGATGCAACCCGATATCGAGCGCACCGAACGCGAGGAAAATGGCGACCGCGCCGAGCAAGGAGCTCCAGCCCATGAGTTTCTGCGCGGCGATGCGCTCGTCCGCCAGCGCGCCGCCGATCAGCGGGGAAAACAGCGAGCAGATCGGTGCGACGGCGAACACGGCGGCCACCCAGCCCTCCAGCCCCTCGGCCTTGAGGACATTGGTGAGCGAGGGCACCCAAAAGCCCGGCGCCATCCCATGGAAAAACGAAAGCACCCAAAGCCGCGTGAACACTCCCTTTGACTCGACGCTCGCTGCCACGCGCCGTGCATAGCCGGAATCCGTGCGCTGGCAAGTCTTACGCCCGCGTCTTTGAGAGTCAGCTTTGTTCCCTCAGCAGGATCTCCGCGCAGCGATCCGCCTCGGCCAGCGTCCGGGGCGGATTTTTCGTATCGAAAAAGCCCTCTGCACGCAGCACCTCCAGCCCCCGGATCACGCGGGCGTCCGGGCGCAAGCGAGGCATTTCAAGAACGCCGACCTTCGCGCCGCTACTAAGAGCCTCGTAGATCATCGAGACGGAATCCTCGCTGACCCAGACAGTTTTGACACTGGAGAGCTTCTCGGCGAGCCAGCCGGGTTGCGTTTGTTGGTGGGGAAAAATGGTCAGGCCGGGCAGCTCCTTTTTCAAAGCGTGCAAAAAGCTTTCTGGTGTCCGCCGCGAATCCGCGACCTGCCATTCGTCGTCCCCCGCGATGTCTTTGATTTGCGCGATCAGTGCCACCTCATCGTAGCCGTGGGTTTTCGAAGGGCCGCCGATCAGGAAAAACTTGCCGGATTTTTTGCCGGTATTCGGCACCACGCGGTTGAGCGCGCCCTTGCTGGTGATCACGTTCGGTGGGATGGGCTTGCCGATGAAATCGTGCTCCGGGCAGATGCAGAGATCGAACCACGAAGCCGGTAGGCTCGGCTTCATCAGGGAAATACTACGTGCACCGTATTTCCTCGCGATTCGAAGCGCGGCCGGATGCGTGGCATGGCCAGCGGCGAGGACGAAATCCGGGCGGGGATAATTTGCGGATTCCGCCACCGCCGCTTTGAGACGGTAATAGAACCACTTTTTCATATCGAGCCGCAGCGTGTGGATCTCTGCCGGACGCAGGCGAGCCATCGCCTCCGCGAGGCCGAGCGATTGGTTCTCGTGGCCAGCTTTGCCGTCACTGATGACGAGGATCCTTGTGATGTCTGCCATGTGGAATCACCGTGGGCAATCCAGCGGAGCTTGGCAAAACGAATTCTGGGGTTTGTCCTGTCGCCCTATCCGCTACCTTTATACCGTTTGCCAAAAGTCCATGCGCAAATCCATACCGCCGGAGGCTTTTGACTGCTGCGGTTCTCATCCGCAGCTTTTTGGGTTCGTGATGGAAATACGAAGTAAGCTGGTTGCAGCCTTGCCGAATGGGAAGAATTTGAACCGCCAAGGCGCAAAGACGCTAAGCTGGGGTTGTGATGGTTAAGTTTTGAAAATGGTTAAAAATACGGTGCATTGGCTTTGCGCCTTCGCGTCTTTGCGGTGAAATTCTCCCTATGGAGAAGGGTCTTGCAGCCCCTTTGCGGAGGACTTGGAAATCGGTTCGCTTGGCTTGTGCAAAGGGGCTGGAAGCACCCTTCTCCATATAGTTGGATTTTCACTCCCTAGCTTGATCGCCCTAGCAGATGGTAGGGTCGTTTTGACAAAACGACCCACCCTGTGCGTCCAACCTCATCTGAAATCCGTGTCTCACCCTTTCGCGGCGTTGATGCGGAGCTCTCCTCCCCATCACTGTGCTAACACACGCGGCGTGGGTCATTTTATCAAAATGACCCTACCGCAAAACACAAACTCTTCTCCGCGTTCCCTCCGCGAACTTCGCGGTTCAATTCTCCCTATGGAGAAGGGTCTTGCAGCCCCTTTACGGAGGACTCGGGAATTTCGGTTCGCTTGGCTTGGCTTGTGCAAAGGGGCTGCAAGACCCTTCTCCATATAGGCTTGGCGTTCTTGGCGGATCAACCCGAACTCCGAGGCTTCATTGGAATTTTGACCACGGATGGCACGGATTTTCACGGATTTAAGAATACACCAAACAGGGTTTAAAATCGTTACCATAACTCTCCTCTTCATGCCAGTTATGAAGTGGCGGGCATGGTCGGCTGCGGATTGCCGCCGGGTATCGCGGAAAAGTGAGCTCGGTTGCTATTTCCTCACAATCAGCCTCGCGACAGTGGCGAGCGATCCGAGCAGCATCAGGGTGATGAGGCTGGCGGCGAAGGTTTTCGGCTCATCGGCCATCACTTTCTGCCAGCTGATGAAAGACCGGATCGAGAACACCGCGCAGAGCATCAGCGTGGTAGCGAGCGCCGCCCATTTCGCCCAGTTGAAACCCTTTCCTAGAAGCACTCCCCAGAAGACCGAAAGACCGCCAAATGCCGTTCCGGAAATCAGCGCGGTTTTCGCGGCTGCGGGATTCGATAGATATCCGGCCATTCCGCAGAGAAAAAGGAACACGCCATATCCGATGAGCCATTTGGAGTTCGTCATGGCGCTTCCTACCGCCTGTTGCATGCAGGTGCAACCGTTTCCGAAACACCTCACCGCAACTCCGTCCCGACCATCGCCTGGTAGGTGGGATCGCGATCTCGCAGCTCCTCGTGGCTGCCATCGCTGACAATGCGGCCTTCGCGGAAAACGAGGATGCGGTCGGCGATGCGGATCGTGCTGAAGCGATGCGCGATGATCAGGGTGGTGCGGCCTTTCACCAGCTCGGCGAGCGCTTGCTGGACAGCGGCCTCGCTTTCGGTGTCGAGCGCGCTGGTCGCCTCGTCGAGGATAAGGATAGGCGCGTCCTTCAGGAAGGCACGGGCGATCGCGATACGCTGGCGCTGGCCACCGGAAAGGAGATCGCCGCGCTCGCCAACGGAGGTCTCGTATCCCTGCGGCATGGCCGTGATGAAATCGTGCGCAAAGGCTTTTTTCGCAGCCACCTCAATCTCCGCGCGGGTGGCGTCCTGTTTTCCGACACGGATATTTTCCTCCAATGTCCCGAGGAAAAGCGACGGCATCTGCGGCACCACCGCGATGTGCTCGCGTAGGTCGTTTTTCAGGAAATCGCGGATCGAAATTCCATCCAGGCAGACCTCGCCGTGCTGGGGATCGTAAAAACGCGGCACGAGATGGGCGAAGGTCGTTTTTCCCGCTCCACTTGGGCCGACTAGCGCGACGACCTGACCGGCGGGAATATCGAGGTTCACCTCATGCAGCACCGGCGTCTCGCCATACGCGAAGGTGACGTTCCGGAAGGAAATACCCTTGGTAGGAACCGGGCAGGGCTTGGGGTTCGGAGGGTTTGCGATGGTGTCGTCGGCGTGGAGAATGTATTCGATGCGATCCACCGAGGCCTTGCCCTGCTGGAAAAGCGAGTGGATGACGCCGAGCTTTTTCATCGGCTCGTAAGACATGTAGAGCGCCATGCCCAGCGCGAGGAAACCTTCCAAGGTCATGCCCGCGCGGACTCCGAAAAACAGCGCAGCGGCGAAGCCTGTGGCGGCTACAACCTCGATCGACGGGGAAATGATCTGGCGGTATTTCACCACCTTCATGCTGAGAAGAAAAATTTCCGTAACCCGTTTCTTGAAACGCGAGGTCTGAGACTCCTGAAGATTGTAGGCGCGGATTTCCAGCGCGGACTGAAGGCTTTCCGAAAGCGAGGCGGAAAGATCCCCGCCGCGCTGCTGCAAGACCCTCGCGCGGCGCATCAGCTTTTTTCCAGCAGCACGGATCACAAAAATACACAGCGGCACCGAAAGCAGGGCGATGAGCGCGATGAAAAAGCTGCGATCCTTCAACGATAGCCAGCCCACCGTGCCGAGCGCGAACAGCAGGGTGGCGGGCTGTTTGATGAGATCGCTGGAAGCCTGAGCAATCACCGCCTGGAGCATCTGGGTGTCGTTCATCAGGCGTGCGAGGAGGTCGCCGGACTGGTTGCGCTTGAAAAAAGCTAGGGGCAGCGTTTGTAGCTTCACGAAAAGGTCGGTGCGGATCGCCTCCACCACTTTCATACCTGCATACTGGATGAAATAGGCGTTCGCGTATCCCGCCGCCGCGCGCAGCAGGAACACCGCCGGAATCCACAAGCAGGTATAGATGAGCAGATCGTTGCGCGAGACATCGCCGATTTTCGAGACCAGCCAATCGACATACCATTTCGATTGCTCGGGATCCTCGTTGAAAAGCACCGGGAAAACCACCTTCGTCATCAACGGCAGCCCCGCCCCCGAAGCCGCAGCATACACCAGCCCCGCGAACACCCCGATCAGGAAGTGCCACTTCACCGCAAACAGGTGACGGTAGTATGGAAGGAATTTCTTCAAAAGCCGGAGGGCATCCTTTTCCGCCATCACCCATCGGGCAAGCAGGGAATCAGGGGGTATGCTGGGGCTGTCCGGAAGTACGCCGCTGTTGGTCGATTCCCAAACGCCGGATCGCCAGGTCTACGGATTCGAATTTATTCAGACTCATGAACGCCCTCGACGCGGTGTCGGTGGGTAAAGCTAATTCATAGCCTTGGCAGGCAGTGTCATGTGACATCCGTTCGGAAAATTGGCACCAACAGCGAACCATCCACTCACGTCTTTTCCGACGGCTCCGACCTTTACGAATTCATCAAGACCATGGAGATGTACCGCAAAACCATCGGCAAACAATCCACCCTATTCCTCTCCACCAATTCAGAAATCTACAAATTCCTAAAATCCTCGGACGCGGCGCCCCTCTCTGGAGAATAGCGCGCAGGCCCCCCTACACTAGGGAGAGAACCGCACCGACCTCCCATCGAATCAAAAGATAGGGAACCGCGAAGGCGCTAAGACGCAAAGTTTTCTCAGATTGCATTCACCAAAAAACAGACATTCCCATCGTATCTGCTTTGCGTCTTAGACCGTTTGCCAAAGTCCTTGCGCAGATCCATGCCGCCGGAGGCTTTTGACTGCGGCGGTTCTTATCCGCCGCTTTTTGGGTTCGTGATGTAAAAACGAAGTAACCCTGTAGCAACCTGTCGTCCCGTAAGACAAAGCCGCGCAACTCTTTTCTGACAAAGTTTTGTGGCTGTGCTTCAGCAATACAGAAACCCTTGAATAGCGCATAAAAATTAACCTTGTAAATCGCATTCCATAAAGTCATTTTACAGGAATGATTTCGCGGAATTCATTGAAAGAGGAGATTCGCCGATCCCTAATCCACAACCCAGTCACTGCCCTGCTGGGGCCACGCCAATGCGGCAAAACCACACTCGCACGGCAGATCGGCGATGAGTCCAAGGCTACATTTTTCGATATGCAGGACCCGGAGGTCGCAGCCGCCTTCCGGAATCCGAAACTCGTGCTCGCGCCCTTGGAAGGCCTGATCATCCTCGACGAGGCGCAACTCGTCCCCGCCCTGTATCCCGTCCTGCGCGTGCTGGTAGACGATGACCGACGTACCGGCAATAACCGCCGCTTCCTGCTCCTCGGCAGCGCGGCTCCCGAGCTTGTCACGGGCATCTCCGAGTCCTTAGCCGGTCGCATTCATCTGATCCCGATGCAGGGATTCCGCCTCGATGAGACCGGCCCAGAAACCCTCACACGCCTCTGGAGCCGCGGCGGCTTCCCGGATTCCTTCCTCGCGCCCGACGATCCGCAATCCCTCTCCTGGCGGAAGGATTTTGTCGAAACCTTCCTTCTGCGCGACCTCCCGCAATACGGAGTGAGGATACCCGCCACTGAGCTAAGGCGGCTCTGTATGATGTGCGCTCACCTCCATGGCAAACTCCTGAATCTCTCCGAACTCGGGCAATCGCTCAACCGCAGCCGTACCGCCATCGCCAACCATCTAGACATACTCGAAGACTCCTTCGTCATCCGTCGCCTGCAGCCGTGGTTTGAAAACATCGGAAAAAGACAGCGGAAATCGCCCAAACTCTACCTCCGTGACAGCGGAGTGCTCCATGCCCTGCTCGGCATACCGGACGATGCCGCGCTGAGTCTGCATCCATCGGTCGGCGCGTCATGGGAGGGTTTTGTGCTGGAGCAGATTCTCGCCCACCTAAGGCCAGATCAGGCATTTTTCTGGCAGACCCAATCGGGCGCGGAACTCGATCTACTCGCCATCACCGACGGCAAACGAATCGGTTTCGAAATGAAACTTTCCGAATCCCCGCGCACCACCAAGTCCATGCGCATCGCCATACAGGACCTCCACCTCGACCATCTCTACGTGCTCCATCCGGGCGAACTCCGCTTCGCCCTAGATGACCACATCACCGCCCTCCCCGCCCGCGAAATCCCATCGCTGTGATCGGCGGATGGCGAAAGAATTTTCTACCCATCCGGAGCAAGATCACGTTACCTCCTTTCGGCATGAAGCCATGCGCCGAAGGGGCGGAAATAACCATGACAGCAGATCGCCTTGTCCCTGTAATCCCACTCCGAAGGCGAATGCAAAGCCGTTCAAATAATCTACGCCCGCGCCTACGGCCAAAACCCCAAAACAGCCGAACTCTACGAATCCATCAAGACCATGGAGACACATCGGCAAACAATCCACCCTCATCCTCTCCACCGATTCAGAAATCTACAAGTTCCTGAAATCCTCGGACGCGGCGAAAACGGGAGAGGAGTGGCTGCGGGGAAAAAAATCCTACCCATGTGAGGCCGGATAGTGTTACTTCTGTTTGGAGGGAAAGCTCGCTTCCCCGTCAGAATCCTCAATCCCGACCATTACCAAATCAGTGAAAATCCTATGTCTAAAATGGGGTAAAAGTCTGAAATACAGGGTGTTGCCCACGCTGTGTTTTAAGGATTTCAGGGATGAATCATCATTCGCAATGGATCCGCCGCCATGAAAACTGACTCTTGCTCAACCGAATTACACTGCTGCCCGCTGCGTAAGGGGTCGCTCCCCCATTTTTCCCCGCATATCGTGCTCGGACTATTCTACTGTCATCTGACACCCTTGAATTGTTGCCCATGAAAGCCGTAATACTAGCCGGTGGCCTCGGAACCAGAATTTCCGAGGAAACGCACCTAAAACCCAAGCCCATGATCGAGATCGGCGGCATGCCGATCCTATGGCATATCATGAAAATCTACTCCTCCCATGGCGTCAACGACTTCATCATCTGCTGCGGATACAGGGGCTATCTGATCAAAGAATACTTCGCGAACTACTTCCTGCACATGTCAGATGTGACCTTTGACATTAGCAATAATTCCATGGAAGTGCATCAGAAGAATGCGGAACCATGGAAAATCACGGTTGTCGATACGGGCGATCAAACCATGACGGGTGGCCGCATCAAGCGCGTCGCTCGCTACATCGATGGGCCATTTTGTTGCACCTACGGCGATGGAGTAGGCGACATCGACGTCACAGCACTGATTGATTTTCATCAGCGTTCTGGACGACTTGCCACACTAACCGGCGTCCAGCCTCCTGGACGCTTCGGCGCGATCGATCTTGATGAAGATAAAGTGCTTTCATTTCAGGAAAAACCCCAAGGCGATGGCTCATGGATCAATGGCGGCTTCTTCGTTCTGGATCCCGCCGTTTTCGATCTTATCCCCGGTGACTCGACTGTTTGGGAAAAGCAACCTCTGGAGAGCCTCGCGAAGCAAGGTGAACTAGGCATCTTTCGCCACAAGGGTTTTTGGCGCCCCATGGACACCCTACGCGACAAGGTGGAGCTCGAAAACCTCTGGGATTCACAAAACGCCCCGTGGAAAATCTGGTAAATTGATATGTCCTCACTGCAATCAGCATATCAAGGCAGACGCGTTCTTGTGACAGGCCACACCGGTTTTAAAGGTGCGTGGCTGACTCAATGGCTGCTTGATATGGGGGCAGAAGTGGCAGGCTATGCCCTTGATCCCCAGCCGCACGAGACGCTCTTCGATCAGCTCGATCTCTCTGGCCACCTTGCTATGGATCGCAGAGCGGATCTTTCCGACCGCACAGCGCTCAATCAAGTCGTCGCCGATTTTACCCCGGAAATCATTTTACATCTCGCCGCGCAGCCTCTCGTCCGGATTTCCTACGAGATTCCGGTTGAAACATTTACCACAAACATCCTTGGCACCGCGCACCTCCTCGATGCGGTGCGCCTGGCTGGGAAACCCTGTGCCGTCGTCTGCGTCACCACCGATAAGTGCTACGAAAACCGCGAATGGCTGCACGCCTACCGTGAAGAAGATCCGATGGGAGGCCACGACCCCTATTCTGCCAGCAAAGGAGCTGCAGAGCTGGTCATTTCCTCGTATCGAAACTCATTCTTACCTCCCGGTGGTGCGATTCGTATTGCCTCCGCCCGGGCGGGAAACGTCATCGGCGGCGGGGACTGGGCGAAAGACCGCATCGTCCCCGACTGCATCCGCGCCATCCGGGGCGGCACGCCCATTCCTGTTCGCAATAAGATCGCCACTCGCCCGTGGCAGCACGTTCTGGAGCCTCTGTCAGGATACCTCTGGCTTGGGGCTCAGCTCGTATCCTCCGCAGAAGCGCATTTTCAAAACGCCTTCAACTTCGGCCCGGAGCTGAGCAGCAATCGCACCGTCGCGCAGCTCGTTGCACAGCTCATCTCCCACACGGGCGGCGAGTGGATTGATGCCTCCGATCCCATGGCCCTTCATGAGGCTTCCAAGCTCAACCTTGCCATCGACAAAACCTTTCATCTCCTGAATTGGCAGCCGGTATGGGATTTCGCGCAAACCCTCGAATATACCGCAGCTTGGTACCTGGGTGAAAACTCAGGACAGAGCGCCGCGGGCCTCACTCGTTCTCAAATCATTGCTTACCAAAAGGCGGCTGCTCAAAAGTCCCTTCCGTGGGCTCTCTCCGCAGATCATTGATCCTTCTTTCCATTCTCATTTCCATGTCAGAACCCGACAAACTCAAAGCAGAAATCCTTCGCCTGACGCGCGAATATTCTAGACTCACGCATACTACAAACCGCCCTGGAAACGATCCCTACCGCAAACCCTACACCGAAGGTGAAACCATCCCCTATGCAGGGCGGGTATTTACCGAAGACGAGGTCGAGGCAGCGGTGTCTTCTACCTTGGATTTCTGGCTCACCCTCGGCCCTGAAGGCGCTGCCATGGAGAAGGAACTTGCCGATTTCATGGGCGTCAAACACTGCCTGCTCGTGAATTCAGGGTCTTCCGCCAACCTCGTAGCATTCTCCGCGCTGACGAGCCACAAGCTCCCCGATCACAAACGCATTCGCAAAGGCGATGAGGTCATCACCGTCGCCGCTGGATTCCCGACCACGGTCGCTCCGATTATCCAGTGTGGCGCGGTGCCCGTGTTCATCGATGCGAAAGTCCAGACTGGCAATGCCGATTGCTCGCTGCTTGAAGCCGCATATTCACCCGGAAAAACCAAAGCTGTCATGATGGCACACGCCTTGGGAAATCCCTTCGAGCTCGCCACCGTTCTTGAATTTTGCCAACGCAACGACCTGTGGCTCGTGGAGGACAACTGCGATGCTTTGGGCTGCACCTACAGCTTGCCAGTGGAATTGGCAAAATCCCTGGGTCTCGACCACTTGATTAAAATCGCTGAAAAAGGCGATCATCCGATCGTTCGGATCCAAGATGGCACACTCACCGCGCCGACTGGATCCTTTGGTGATATCTCCACCCAATCGTTTTACCCTCCACATCACCTCACCATGGGTGAAGGCGGCTCCGTGAACATCATCCGCCGCGCGCCCTTGAAAACCTACGCCGAATCCTTCCGCGACTGGGGCCGAGATTGTTGGTGCGCATCCGGAGTGGATGATACCTGCGGCAAGCGATTTCAATGGCAGCTTGGAGAGCTTCCAGAAGGCTACGACCACAAATACATCTACAGCCATCTCGGTTACAACGTAAAGCCGCTCGACATCCAGGCGGCCATCGGGCGCGTCCAAATCCGCCGCCTCCCAGAATTCATCCAAGCGCGCAAAGACAACTGGGAAGCTCTGCGAAGCGGACTTCACGGTTTGGAGCAATACCTCGAATTTGCCCTGCCAACCCATGCGACCTCATGGGTTCCGCCGCAGGATCGAAACAACTTCGCCGAAACATTCACTTGGGACGATTCCGGTTGCCGCACCGATTGTTCCTGGTTCGGCTTTAAAATCACGGTCAAGGAAAGCGCCCCATTCAGCCGGACAGAACTCGTCAAGCACCTCGACAAACACAAGATCGGCAACCGCATGCTCTTCGGCGGCAACCTCGTGCGCCAACCGGCTTTCGTGCGCCTCCGCGCCGACGATCCCAGCGCCATGCGTGTTTCCGGTCAGCTCCCCGCAGCAGACCGCATCATGAACCAAACATTTTTCTTGGGGACTTATCCTGGACTCACTGCCGGAATGATCAATTACATGGTCTCTGTCATTCGGGAATTCACAGAATCAAAATCAATTTGAAATCGGTTCCACCACTCCCGATCGAAGACCTCGAGCATATCCTTCGCCACACCATTACCCTGTGGGAAGAAGCGCGTGGCAAATCCTTCTTCATAACCGGTGGCACCGGCTTCTTCGGAATGTGGCTTTTGGAAAGCTTCATCCATTGCAACGACTCCCTGAACCTCGGTGCCACGGCCACCGTCCTTTCGCGGGATCCTTCCGCTTTCTCGGAGAAAGCCCCACACCTCGCCCGCCGGAGCGATCTCACATTTATCAAAGGGGACATCCGCGACTTTCAATTTCCCAAGGAGAAATACGACTACCTCCTGCATGCCGCTACCGAAGCCAGCGCAAAGCTCAATCGCGAGGCACCGTATGAAATGCTCGACTCCATCATCGCGGGAATGAGACGTGTGCTCGATTTTTCCAAATCCGCCAAGGTGAACAAGTTCCTCTTCACCAGCTCCGGAGCGGTTTATGGCCAACAACCGTCAGATCTAACCCACGTTCCTGAGGATCACCATGGCTCGCCCGATTGTCTGAGCCCTTCCTCTGCCTATGGCGAGGGAAAACGGGTTGCCGAGCTCATGGCTACCATCCATTCTGGGCTCCATGGAACCGAGGTGAAGATCGCCCGCTGTTTTGCCTTCGTTGGCCCACACCTACCTCTGGACGGGGAATTTGCTATAGGCAATTTCCTGCGTGATGCCATGGCCGGTGACGACATCAGCATAAAAGGGGATGGAACCCCCCATCGCTCATACCTCTACGCAGCAGACCTCGCCATCTGGCTTTGGACGATCCTTTTCAAAGGAGAATCCCTCCGACCCTACAATGTAGGTTCGGAAGAGAATCACTCGATCTCTCAGTTCGCCGCCATCGTGAACCAATCCCTTAGCACCGACTCTCCCATCGAGATTGCCCGTCCAGCTAATACAACCACCTCGGTTTTACGCTATGCACCCTCCACATTACGTGCAAGGAATGAATTAGGACTCGCCCCTATGATTTCCTTGGAAAATGCAATCAAACGCACCGCTTTTTGGCATCGCCATTCCAAATGCGGCCTCGGCGAATCTGATTCAACCCAAACAACGCCAGAACAAAACGCCCCCTCTCAGAGAATTGATGAAAATCCGTAAATTACCGGTGGCAATTCTCGGAACGGGAAACATCGGGACAGATCTGCTCATCAAAGTGATGCGCTCCGAAACCTTGGAGTGCGTCTTGTTCGCGGGTCGCAACCTCTCCTCTCCCGGCATGACTAAGGCCAGCCTTCTCGGTGTGCCGGTCTCAGCTAAAGGCCTCAGGGGCATCATCGACATGGCGCATGAAATCTCGCTCGTATTCGATGCCACCAGCGCTGCAGACCATATGGAGCACGCCGCGGTCTTCGAAAAACTGGGGATTCGCGCGATCGACCTTACACCCGCCAAGGTAGGCCGCATGTGTGTTCCCGCGGTCAATCTCGACGAGTGTCTCGACCTGCCCAACGTTAATATGATCACGTGCGGAGGCCAAGCATCAATTCCCTTGGCTTGTGCAATCGCCGCAGCCAACCCCCAGGTGCAATATATCGAAACGATTTCCACAATCGCATCCCGCAGCGCCGGGCCTGCCACCCGCATCAACCTCGACGAATACCTCCTGACCACCGAAAATGGACTAAGCGTCTTCTCCCATTGTGAACGGACAAAAGCCATCCTGAATCTCAATCCCGCACAACCTTGCGTTCATATGCAGACCACGGTGATGGCAAAGGTTGAAGACCCGGACATCAGCGCCACGCGCGAGCGGGTCTTGGAAATGGTGGAACGGATCCGGCACTACGTCCCCGGATACCGACTAATCATCGAGCCAATTGCGGAAAGCGGACGACTTGTTACTATGGTCGGCGTAGATGGCCTGGGCGATCATCTTCCAAAGTTCGCCGGAAATCTCGATATCATCAACTGCGCAGCCATCGCCTACGCCGAAGCCTACGCCAATAGACTCGAATAAGACCATGCCGGACACCACTCAACAAATCACAGTTTGCGATGCCACCCTCAGGGATGGCTCCCATGCTTACAGCCACCGCATCACCCTAGATCAGGTGCGGGCATACGCAGCCGCTTCCGAGGCCGCAGGTTTCGATTATCTGGAAGTCGGCCACGGCAACGGCTTGGGCGCATCCTCCCTGCAAGTCGGCGAGAGCCTCGTTCCTGATGATGAAATGCTCCGCACCGCTAAGGAATGCCTTTCAAACACTCGCCTTAGCGTCCATGTCATCCCCGGCTTCGCCACGATCCACCGTGAGATAGATGGCGCAATCGCCTGCGGAGTGGAGCTCTTCAGGATCGGATGCCACTGCACCGAGGCAGATATTACCCAGCGTCACATCAGTCACGTCCGGGCCGCCGGACTGGAGGCGTGGGGAGTATTGATGATGAGTCATATGGCAGAGCCCGAAGTACTACTCGAGGAAGCGAAAAAAATGCAGTCCTACGGTGCTCAGGGAGTAGTTCTAATGGATTCTGCAGGTGCCTATTTCCCCGTGGACGTTACTGCGAAAATTGGCCTTCTTGAGGATAGACTTGAGATTCCGGTTGGCTTCCACGCCCATGACAATCTCGGATTAAGCATCGCCAACTCTCTCGCCGCACTCGATGCGGGCGCGCGTATTATCGACGGAACGGCCAAAGGGTTCGGTGCCGGTGCGGGAAACGCTCCGCTAGAGATTCTCGCTGCGGTCCTTGGGAAGCGGAAATTTTCCACCCGCATCGATCTTTATAAGGCGCTTGATGCCGGTGAAATAGCAGCAGAACTCTTCGCGGGTTCTATGCCCGAGTCCAATAGTATCACCATTGTGAGTGGGTTAGCAGGGGTCTTTTCGGGTTTTGCGAAACCCGTCCGCCGCGCTGCCGAGCAGCTTGGCGTCGATCCTCGCGATGTGTTTTTCGAGCTCGGTAAACGCAAAGTCGTGGGAGGCCAGGAAGACTTGATACTCGCCGTTGCCGCCGAACTCGCAAAAAAGGGAGGTATCAAATAATGAAACCGATAGAACAATTGATTCGCAATGATGCGGTGCAAGTTTTGGCGAGCGGATCAAAGGATCTGAGCGATCTAAAGTCGCGGCACATCTTCATCACTGGCGGAACTGGCATTCTCGGAAAATGGCTATTGGAACTCATCAATTTACTGAATGAGGACAATGACTACGGCATCCGCGTCACAGTTCTCAGCCGAAATCCCCGCTCCTTTATCACACTGTATCCCCGCCTAGGAGCTATGCCATGGCTTAAACTTATTGAGGGAGATATCCGCCATCTTTCAGAGCTACCGCATGATGTCAGTCACATTATTCACGCGGCAGCTCTGACCGACCGCCGCCTGTTCGCCTCCCAACCTGGAAACGTGGCGGATGTGAATGCGTTCGGAACTCTCCGACTCCTCCGCGCGGCAAATCTATTGGAAGATATCCGGAAGTTCGTCCTTCTTAGCTCCGGTCTCGTCTATGGTGCCCAACCATGGGAAACGGCTCAAATCGATGAGAAATTCGCCGGACCGGTTCGATCAAACGATGTGAACTCCGTTTACGCAGAGTCCAAACGCTTTGCGGAAACCATTGCCCAATGCGCAGTTAGTGAGACGAAGCTTCCCGTCGTGACCTTGCGTCCGTTTGCTTTTGTCGGCCCCTACCAATCACTCCAGCTGCCTTGGGCGGTAACTGATTTCATTCGCGACTCCCTCGCAGGAGGACCTATCCGTATCATGGGGGATGGTACTACGGTTCGCAGCATCATGTATGCATCCGATTTCGCGCACTGGGTTCTCGCCGCCACGGCCGCCGGGAAGCCGCGGGAAACCTATAACATCGGCAGCCCCGAGCCCATCAGCCTCATCTCCCTTGCCGAATCCATCACCGGCCATTTTAATCCAGCTCCGTCGATCCATACTGGAATCGGCCAGATTGGGCATGACCGCAACAAACTTGTTCCAGACGTTTCACTCGCCATGAAGGATCTCGGAGTGAAAGTCACTGTACCCATCGGTGAAGCCATCCGCCGCTCTGTTGAGTGGCATCGACTTTCCCAAATATAATGAAAACAAAAACAAAAGTCAGCGATATCATCGTCCGTTTTTTCGAGGAAAAGGGAGTCCAACATTGCTTCGGTATCATCGGCTCTGCAAACGCGCACATTTTCGATTCGATCTGCTACGGCTCTGAGATCGAGCTCATCTGCAACCACCATGAACAGGCCTGCACCATGGCCGTCCAGTCCTACTGGAAAGTCACCGGGCAGCCTACCTTCGCACTAGTAACTGCGGGAGCCGGTTCCAGCAATGCAATCACCGGGGTTCTCTCCGCATGGGCGGATTCCATCCCCTGCCTAATTATTTCCGGACAGGAAAACGCCCGGTATATCACACCGGATCACGACCGCAGACTCTACGGAATTCAAGGCTACGATAGCCCTTACGCCGTCAGTAAAATGACCAAGTATGCCACCCGTGTAATGGATCCACTGCTCACACTTTATGAACTGGAAAAAGCCTGGCACCTCGCCACCACTGGCAGACCAGGCCCGTGTTGGATCGACTTTCCCATGAGCATCCAAGGAACGATGGTCGATGAGGATTCGCTTTCACATTTCATCCCCGAGCCGGAGTGTGAAACCTCCGCGCCACTGACTGGAGAAGCTTTGCTCGCTGAAGTGAAGAGCGCCATTGATTCCCTTCACGAGGCGGAACGGCCGCTCCTTTGGCTCGGAGTGGGTATCCGCATGGCTGATGCGGTAGAGGAAATCAAAACACTCGTCGAACGCCTCGGAATACCAGCACTTGTTACTTGGTCAGCGATAGACATGCTCGATTCCTGTCATCCCTTGATTATCGGGCGAGCAGGAACATACGGCCAGCGTGCGGCGAACTTGATCCTCCAGAACTGTGACTACCTGCTTGCCATTGGCACTCGCATGGCCATCCCGCAGGTAGGTTACGAGGTTTCTGAGCTCGCACGCTCAGCAAAACGTATAACCGTCGTGGACATCGATGCCACAGAGCTGGCGAAATACCCGGAACGCTTCAATCACCCCCTCCATGCAGATGCCGGGGACTTCATTCGAGCCGCCCTTAACCTGGCTCTCCCCCCCACCCCAGACCATCTCGCATGGGCAAAGCGTAGCGGAGAGACCCGGGCTCGCTTCCCGTGGATAGGTGAGGAACATGCGGATCGCGATGGATTCATCAATATCTACCGTTTCATGGAAAAAATGCAGCCCCACTTGAAGACCGATCAAATACTGGTAACCGATATGGGAACCGCTCTTCTCTGTGGCCATCAGGCACTCTCCATTACTCCTCCCCAGAGATTAATCACCTCTCAAGGCCTCGGTGAAATGGGATTCGGACTGCCCGCGGCCATTGGCGCATCCTTCGGCCGGGATCGCGGAGAAGTCATCTGCCTGAACTGTGATGGCGGCATGATGATGAACCTCCAGGAGCTCCAAACCATGGTGCATCACAAGCTTCCCATCAAACTTTTCGTCTTCAACAACGATGGCTACCTAATGATCAAGCATACCCAAAAAGCCATGCTTCAAGGACGCTACGCCGGGACGGATCTCGCCTCCGGTGTGAGCTGTCCGGACTTTTCAAAACTTGCTTCCGCATTTGGAATCTCGGCATGGACGATCCGCACTTGGGAAGATTTTGATCGTGTTATCCCAGAAACCCTAGCTTTCGATGGACCCTGCGTTATTGAGGTATTCATGCACCCTGAGCAATGGTTTTATCCGAAGCTGTCTCTCGCTACACAAAAGGACGGCACGCTTGTTTCGCCTCCTCTTGAAGACCTTTCACCGCTCCTTCCGCGTGATGTACTAGAGAGCGAAATGATTGGCGGTCTCCATCCAAAATCGGCTGACCTATAATCCTTAAAATATGTCGCCCTTGCGTAAATCCGCCATTCAAATCATCTCAAGAAATCCGCCTAGTTATGCTTTTTCTTAGTACTAGTTTTCAGTTTTTCTATATATTTAATAATGGATAGAAAATCAATCACTAACAAGTAAATCTTTCATTTATTCCTGATAACTTCTGCGTATAAAAATGCCATGAAATTTTTAATTTTTCTCCCTACTTACAATCGTCATAGTTCATTACTTCAAACACTTCGTAGTCTGGATTCTCAAAATCATGAAGATTATGAAGTGTATATTGTAGATCGCGGATCAGATCCTCCTGTTGAAAATATAGTTAACAGTTTTAATAACAATCGATTTACATATTTTAGTTCAAGCCAAATTAATAATATTAATGATGATGCTGAAAAAGTAATCGATCAAGTTAAGAGCGATCTATTTTTATTTTTAGCAGACGACGATGTAATTCTCCCTCATACACTACTTTTGATAAATAATTTAGCCAAAAAAAATGAAGGTATTGAATATTTTACGGCTGGATTCGGAATATTTAATTACATCGAATCTAAGCTAACGATTCCAAGAAATTTCAGTGGTTTACTTATGTCATATCCGGCAAGAACGGTGTGTTACGGATGCCTTAATTCTTGGGGTATCGGAGTGAAACGAAAATACCTTTTGCCTCCACAGAGTCATTCTTCACTTATTTTCATAAAACATAGTTTGATTGAAAAAACTCGATTTAAGCAGAAAGAATTATTTATTAAGTCTTTCGGCGATATCGGTTATGTCGGAGCTTTGGCAAACACAGATGAGTTTCTTCACCTTGATCTCCCACTCGGAATTATCGGTTCAGGGCATGTTAGAGAAACTGATGGAATTAGTAACCGATTTAAACACGAGCATGAATTAGTTCACATTGAGCATGTCCCTAATAAAAAGGTAGCGTGTTTTGATAATATTGGTATTGATGGACATTTAAAGGTGCTCTTTCGCAATGGGTTGCAAAATGAATTCCCAGCGTATCTTAGGCCCCAAGCACATTCCAAACAATTAAGTAAGGTTTTATCAGATCGACCGATTACCCGTAGGACTTTGCGCGATGCAGCAGTAGTGTCTGTTAGCTGGTTTTGTTCAGTGATGAAATACTTGCCAATGCGATTTAAGAATAGGCCAAAGATAAATCAAGAGATTCAAATTATTAAATACGATAATTACGAGCCGATGCCAGCGGGTTGTTTGGGAGAATTTAAAAGTATTTATGCCGCAGCTGAAGCAATTCAAAAGCAAATCAGTATGTAGTAGAATTTTAATAGATGAGTGCATGAAAATCGGCTTTTACAATGAATCACATTTTTTGATGGGAAATCACATGTTCCGGGACTCGAACACAGCATCGGGAGCCGGCGATGATTTATTACTGCCATTTGTTCGGCTGAAAGAAGTCGCAAGTCGTCAAGGCATCGAGTGTGTCACTGTGGATACCCTTCCATTCGATGCTTTTGACGCCTATGTTTTTTGTGAGATGCCTCATGCTGCGGATTCGATTTTTCAAGCAGCAAAAATGAGTGGGAAACCATGCTATCTGATCATCTGCGAAAACCATTTTTTGTGCAAACCCAACGGAGATATTGAACGTTACCAAGATTTTGAACGGGTCTTCACTTACAATGATGACATGGTTGATGGAGAGAAAGTATTGAAACTGAATTATGCTTTTGATCTCCCCAAATCGATTTCTGGCATCAACGAGCAAAAAGATAAGCTCGCAGTGATGATCTGTAGCAACCACAAGCGTGATATCAAGCACTTGGTTTACGCCGAACGCCGGGAGACCATCAATTGGTTTCAAGACCATCAACCCGAGTCCTTTGATCTCTACGGGTTGGGTTGGGAAAGGGGAACTTTGCCTTTTCAGACAAAACCTGAATTGCAAAGAACCTTGAGACGCTTCGGCATACTGCGCTTTTTCCCAGTAAAGAAATACCCGTCCTGGCGAGGCAAAGTCGCTCGCAAGCGAGATGTGTTGGGCAAGTATCGGTTTGGATTTTGTTATGAAAACACCACTGAGATTCCTGGCTACATCACTGAGAAAATTTTTGATGTAATGATGGCTGGGACGGTTCCTGTTTACTTGGGCCCGAATAATGCGGGCAGCCATATACCTGAGTCGTGTTTCGTGAATCGTGCTGGGTTTCCCGATCATGCGTCCTTGTTTTCGTATCTGTCCGAAATGTCGGATGAGCACTACACGGAATATAGAGAGGCGATCGATGGCTTTATATCGAGCGGGCGTTCTTATGAATTTTCAATCGATTGCTTTGTAGACCGACTTCTCACTGCAATAGTCCGGCAAAGAAATTAACCTCTATGGGAAGAATAAACAGCTCTGAGTTGCAGGTCTTTCTCCTGACCTATCGCAGACCCAAACTGTTGCGCAAAACGATCCAATCCGTGTTGGCGCAGACACCCTCGGTTCAGCATATATGCGTATTGGATAATGGGGGATTTCCTGAGACTCGGGAGATGCTGATGGAATTCGAGAGGCATGATATTCAATATCGTGATACCCGGGAATTCGGCAGTTGGGGAAATCTGATAGCTGCTCAGAAGTATTTGCAACAGGACTATGTGCTATTGCTGCATGATGATGATCTCATTCATCCTGAATATCTGGGAACCGCCCTGAGTGTGCTGCTTATGCACCCCGAGGTGAATCTTTTGACTGCCAATACAGTACCTTGGGATATAGATCGACTTCCTATGGATTTGCCGCCATTGAGTGCGACAGGTCATCTGTTTTCCGGGCGCGAGTATGCGACTTATGTCTACAACGCAGGCCACCCTTCCTACTCGCTAGCCATTTATAAAAGCAGCGCATTCAAAGCGGTAAAGATACAGGAAAACTTTGATCGATATGGCAAATGGGGTGATGTCCCATTCATGTTGGAAACCATTCAATCGGGTAAAGCGGTGGTTCTAACAGATGCGTGCGGCTGGATGGGGTTACATGCTGGACAAGATACGAATGATCCATCCACACGACCCGCTTATCAGGCATGGATAAATCGCGAGGCGAATTTTTATCGATTCATGGGAGACGACCCGTTTTCCCTATCAGGGCTTAGCTTTTGCATCATGAATTTCCGTCATATGCGCTCCGGCTACAAACGTCGTGTGCGCAAGGATATCTCTTTCAAACAATTTCTTGCAGAAGCGCAGGCTGCATCCGCTTTAACCACGCGAGGCAAATGGGCTCGTTGGCTAGCGTTCCGATTTGTTCAAAAAATGTTGGAAGCTTATTTAAGAAGCCATTATCACAAGATCGCCAAATCACTTTTGTGATCTTATTGACGCCTGAAACTTTTTTTAAGCAAGTTGATGGATTGCACGAGTGGACGGAATGCCATTTCGTAATAACGTTTCTCATACTTCAATCCCCAGCGGCTTCGATTTCTCCGATAGGCTTTTGCATGTGGCTGATCGAGAATATGACAGAGGAAATCCACATAAGTCTCGTCTTTCCATTCCTCAGGTTCAGCACCGTCCATAAACCATGGCTGACGTAACATTTCTGCATAGGCCTCGTCATCTTGATCCAACTGACGGACGCGTTCGATTAGCGCGTCCATGCTTTCAAAATCATGGCAGTTGATAAAGGCTTTGGGGTTCAGTTGCTGGCTAATGCTTGGGTCGCCCCAATAGATCGGCACAGCGTTGGATTCAGCGGCTTGAGCGAATTTTTCTGTCAAGTATCCCGGAGTCGAGCTGTTCTCAATCGCGAGCACAAATTTGTAAGTCGATTGAAAAGCAATCTTATTGGCTACGGGACCACCGACATTGTTACGCCATTTCCCTCCGGAAGCGATGGGCTTATAAGCAGAGAGCGCATCGAAGATTTGGATTCTTTCTGGGGCGCTATTTTTTGTGTTCGACATAACGTAAGCACAAAATCCGGATTTGCTTTTGATGACATCATCCGCGCAAGCCCGATGGGCGCATAACGCTGCATAGGCTTCAGGAAATAGCTTGAATAAGGGCAAGCGAAGATAGCGGTCACCAAATTGCATGGGATCAAAAGCGAGCGCGTAATCGCTGATGTTAAAATCTGGAGAAATGTTCTCACCCGTTGCAAAAATTCGGACACCTGAATATTTCAGAACATCATAGCCGAAGCAGGAGTGAAACACATAGTCTGCATCATGATCTTTGGTGTATTGAATCGAGTAACGTTCGGTGATGAACGCGAGCACCGCCTCGACGAACTCGGGTTTTTTTCCCGCGTCGACAATCGCTATGCGTTTCGTTGGCCTTGAGTTCATGGGATTGCTCTTGAGGTTGGACTACACGCTCCACAGATAATCGTGAGTGCTGAGGCGTCTGAATGTCATTTCTATCATGAACTGGGTGACACGCTGGGCCGAGAAATGCTCGTGATAAAATGCTCGTCCCGCCGCTGCGACTGCTTGCCGCTTGCCGTCGTCATGCTGGAAATCAATCGCCTTGCGAACGAGTTCGTCTTCATCCTTGAAGAAGACGACATGGTCATCGCTTAGTAGATGACGCATGTTGCCTTTATCCCAAACGAACGTGAGCAAACCGTTTCCTAACAGTTGAGCGATTCGATCTGACGAATAGAGTGGCCATCCCTCAACTCGATTCAAGTTGAGAGCCATTTTACTCGATGTCATGACTTTTTCGTATGCTGTGCCCCAGACGTCCGCTTTGCCGTAAATGCCGTAAGTGTCGAATCGAAGGTGATCATTCAACTTTTCGTGAAGGCGAATGATCAATGGGTAACGCTCATCGGATGTGTCACCTTTGCCACAATACATGAGATCGCGATCAAATTCGGTTTTAATTGAATTGTTGAATTGATCGATGGCTGGGTCTGTAGCGTTGGGGATATAACTCACAACATTCGATTGGGTGCGAAATGGATCAAGAGAGCCGCCGCCCGTAGTGACAAAAATCGAGTCGACCACTTCTTTGCGATGATGAATTTTGTCGACGTTGCTTTGGATCCAAAGAGCATCGACGTTGTAGTAGATCACAGGAGTATTGGGCAGCTGATGTTTGATGCGTTTGATGGTCGCATTGGTAAGAATATCACAATGGCCGATGATGATCGCATCGGGCTGAAAATTCACACAGGTCTCAAAAAAATGACGATTGGCAGAGGCTGTGCCGAGGGGCTTGATGCCTAGTGGTGCTGTAAATTTGGCAATATCCCGATCACTGAATGTGCACACGTTCCAGTTGTTGCGAATCATCCCATTGAGCAATTTGAGGTCGGTGAAAAATTTCAAGTCGCCGTATCGGCGAATCATTTGATTGCATGCGTAGACAATTCTCATGGCATCTTGTGACGGGTTAGGTCTTTTAATTGTTAAAATCTCTTTTTATCCGCCATGTGATGCGCTCGATAGCATCAGTCGGTTTACGCCAGCGCATTTGCTTTCTGCCGTGGATCTGTCTGTTAGATGGCTTGTAGCTAGGTTGATGTTTTTCTAGTGCCAGCATTTCAACCATCCGCATGAGGTTGTAGTCCTCCATGATGAGTCGTTTTCCTTCATGCAAGGCATCCTTTCGGGATGCGTAAAATGTATCATCCTCAATGGTATTACGAATTTTCTCCAATGATTCTTGACGATTGAAAATATCAATTTCAACGAAGCTTTCCTTCGGGAAGTAATCGGCAAGATTGGTGCAGCCAAAGTAAATCGGGAACGATCCGCTGAGGAAGGAATCGGCCAGCTTTTCAGTCCAATGATGGAGCCCGCTGTAGTTTTCAACTGCGAGATGAAAGCGGTAAGGGTCGAGCGCATCGTATTTGTTTTGGATAAAATTGGATCCGTGGCCGAATATGTTAAGGCTGGGAATTTGTTCGGCGAGCCAGTGGCAAAACTGATAGCGATCATTGTGAATCGTATGCTTTTGTTGCTTGGAAGAACAGACGGTTGATAGATTGAGGGATTTTTCTGGAATATTCTTAGTATTCAGTTCGGCGTATGTATGACCGTTGAACCAAAGGTTTCCCGTATGCGAGTAAATGCGGCTTGGATGCCTGAGAGCTGCTGGAGGTTGAGATGTGAGAACGTGTGCAAACTGGCCGCAAAAGGCCGTGCCGTAGTGGGTAATCGTAGGTGGCTCAGTCGTGACCAACAAGGTGTTCTCATCCGCACAGCTCAAAATCTCCGGTGGCGATGACAGTTTTCGTGACACATCGTCGATCACGACCAGCCAATCGTAGTGAGTTTCATCGAGCGAGAAGTGAAACGAACATTCACCGGTAAAGCTACCGCTGGCGGGGAGTTGTGCCGACCAACAAAGACTCGGCTGACCACGGGTAATGACCTTGATGCGAATTTTTGCTGCCGTTGTCATGAAATCCACCTCATCTTAGAAGCATGATATTATTTCCAAAAATCTAGAATCCATAGCGTAGGTTTGCAGTGTTTGTAAATTTTCTTCCATCCCTTGGCGCGTTTACGATCACCCGGACGCCCCCATTTTCCTTCGATGGCATCTTGGATGTCTGGATGGCCATGAAAGGCGAGCACTTTGGTGCCAGGCTTGGGTGGCTGAGGTGTTTGAATCCAGCGCAGTAAGGGATGTGGCAAACAGTGGTAACGGAAGGATTGAAACCACTGGGCAGGCCAAAAGTGGAGTGGGCCATAGCGCTCGATCACCTTGGCGGAGAGGTATTCTTGAGATGCGGTACCAAACTTTTTAAGAATGGGTTCCGGATTCGCTTCGTAGGCTTCTTTAATAAAGCCGAGAGTGCCAACAACGAAGGAATAACAAGACGCTTGGCCGACATGATCGCCGTCGGTGTTCCAATCATTGATGATATAAAAGACGTCTCCTTTAGGATAGGTGAACAAGTCATCCAGTTGATCGGTGATGACGACATCGAGATCAAAAAAGAACACGCGTTGACCAGCGAGGCCGGCGAGAAAATCATCACAAAGGCCAGCTTCTTTGCGGTAATTGAAGCGGTTGAGTTCTTTGGGGACTTTTAGGCCAGGCTCTGGGTGGACATCGATATCAGCCAGCAATCCCGCCGGCGGTGTATCGCTGAACAAATGAAAATGAACTGGCATCGAAGTGTTGCGACGGACCATCGAATAGAGGGTATTGATATCCTCCGCGCGGTAGGCGGTGCCCCAGTGGATACAAATCACGTGGATGGGAGCTTCTGATTTCAAAGCTTAGGCAGTGGGTTGTGTGAGTTCGGAATAAACCTCAAGCGTCGCCTGAGTCATCGCGGCTTGAGTAAACGGAGGCATCACCATATCAGGGGTTTGTGGTTCATCAAGCAATCGAATAGTGGTCTTCCGTAAGGCATCAGCATCGCCTAACGGAACGAGTCCCTGCGGGAAAAAAACCGAAAGTTGTTCTGCGACACCGCCATGGTCATAACCGATGACAGGGCGGCCGAGGGAGGCAGCTTCTAACGAGACGCGGCCAAATGCCTCAGGATCACGAGAAAGCGAGAATGCGATATCGCAAATTGACATCACCTCGCGGACATCGGAGCGATGGCCGAGAAATGAAATCTCATCGGCCACGCCGAGGTCTGCGGCGAGGGTTTGTAATTCTACTTTAAATGCGCGTTTTTTGGGGTGGGTATCACCAAGGATCAGGCCGTGGATGGGATGCCCTGCGGATTTGAGGGAAGCGATGAGCTGGATAAAATCTTGCTGGCCTTTCCAACGGGTGATGCGACCCGGGAGAAGCAGCACTTTTTTCCCAGTCAAATTCGGGTGTTCGGCATGCCACGCGTCCAGCCATCGGGTGGGTGGTTGATAGTTGCGCGGAAATTCATCAGGAGAGACGCCACGATGAATGACTCGGATTTTATCAGTGCGGGTATCGGGGTAGTTTTTGAGGATGTATTTTTTGATGCTGCGTGAGACTCCGATGACGCGCTCACCTTTTGTCATAATGGCAGAGTAATAACTCACGGAGTAGAAGCCGTGGACGGTGCTGACGAGGCGCGGGCGCGTGGTTTTGTCCATTTTCCGCCATGCGAGGTAGGCGATCCAGCCCGGAACCCGCGAGCGGATGTGTAGGATGTCTGGCTTCTCTTTTTCTAAAAGCTTTCGGAACGGACTGACCTGGAAAAGCGAGTTGAGGCTCTTGCGGTGCACCGGCATGGTAATGTGGCGAGCGCCGGATTTTTCCAGAGCCTCCACCTGTCTGCCACCGTTTGAGACGACGAGTGCATCATGTCCTTGCGCGACAAGGTAAGCGGCAAGTTCCAGCGTCCCGCGCTCCACGCCGCCGGAATTCAGTTCGGGAAGAATTTGGAGGACTTTCATGTCAGTAAGGGATGAGATGGATCGCCTCGCGTCGGCTGGCGCGGCGGAGCTTTCCATCAGTGTTTGCGGTCAAGATGAAATCCAAGGGTAGGCTCGCAGAAAAGTCGATGCGTGCGATGTTTTGCTGAAAATCACGAATTGAGGCGGCGGACGGCACATGATGGATGGTCGCTCCCTTAGGAATCCATGAAGGAGCTTGCTTTCCCTCAGCGATGGCAAATTCGTAGCCCACATCCCCGTGCCACCATGCCTCGGGCAACTGCCAGTCCGGCGGCCCGCCCGCCAGCCACACCAATGCGCGGTGAGGATGCCTGTCGCTCCTCGCCTCTGCTCCATCGAGCCAATCTCGTATGCTTAAGTCCGACGAAAGGTATGTTTTCCAGCGATCTTGAAACCAAAATACATCGACGGGACTCTCACGCATCGCCCGCTCGATGGCCGCCATGCATGCGGCGGTGTCATTAGGCACTTCCACGGGATGATAGCGCACACTCCAACGGCCTGGACTCAGTGTGCGGACAGAAATGGCGATGGCAGTGCATCCGCAGCGGCGGATGAGCAGTCGCGGCAATGGGCTGGCGCGAGTCAGGCGACCCATGAATGAAGTCACTTCGCCTTGGCGGCCCACCCGCTGATCGGCTAGAATACCGATCATTCCACCGCTTTTCAAAAACGCGCCGACATTGTGCAGACTATCGCGCTTGGAAAACAGGCGCGTGCCCTCGGACTGGCGCTTTTTCGCGAGGCGCGCGTCGAGGTAAGGATTATTGAGGGGGCGGTAAAACGCACCGACCTCATGCCCGGCGGGGAAAAGATGGTTGAAGCGGCTGAGGATTTCCCAATTTCCCATGTGCGGCGGCAGTAGGAGCATACCGTTGCCGCGCTGAACGGTGGCCTCCGCGAGTTCCGGGTTTTCCAGTTCCACGCAGGCCCGGAGATCCTCGTAATCCATGTTCGCGGTATGCACGGCGGATACGAGGTTCGCCACGCTGCGGCGGAAAGACTGCCGGGCGAGTTCACGCAGCTCCGGGAGATTTTTCTCACCGGCGAAGGCGATGCGGAGATTCTTGAGGACGATGCGCCGCCGATGTCCCATGATGTGCCACAGCATCCCGCCGAATGCCGAGCCGAGCCGAAAAACAAGCGGCCCGGGCAGCCGCGCAATGATCCACTCCGCGCCAGACTGCGCCAGCCACTCGGCATGCCATTTGATGTGGCGGAAGAAGGTAGGATTGGTGCCGCTCATGGGTTTCGTCTCCGGCGGGTCCGGTTTCATCCGCCGGTCAAGCCGGGATTTCCTCAAAGCTCCAGCATCAGGCGATGAGGGGCTTCGAGGGCGTCCTTGATGCGGATGAGGAAAGTGACGGCTTCTTTGCCATCGACGAGGCGGTGATCGTAGCTGAGGGCGAGATACATCATCGGGCGGATGACGACCTGGCCGTTGAGGGCGACGGGGCGTTGCTGGATGGTGTGCATGCCGAGGATGCCGCTTTGGGGTGGGTTGAGGATAGGCGTGCTGAGGAGCGAGCCGTAGGTGCCGCCGTTGGAAATAGTGAACACGCCGCCGGACAGATCCTCGATGGTGATTTTGCCATCCTTGCCCTTCTTTGCGTAGTCGAGGATGTCCTGCTCGATGCGGGCAAAGGATTTCTGGTCGCAATCGCGGAGCACGGGGACGATCAGGCCTTTTTCGGTGCCGATGGCGACGCCGATGTCGTAGAAGTGGTTTTCGATGACATCCGTGCCGTCGATGCGGCCATTGATGGAGGGCACGTCCTTGAGCGCTTGGGTGACGGCTTTCACGAAAAAGGACATGAAGCCGAGCTTCACGCCGTGTTTTTTCAGGAAATCCTCCTGCACGCTTTTCCGTAGCTCCATCACCGCGGTCATATCGACCTCGTTGAAGGTGGTGAGGATCGCGGCGGTCTGCTGGGCATTGACGAGATGGGTCGCGATCTTGCGGCGCAGCATCGACATTTTTTTGCGTGTGGTGCGGCCTTCGGTTACGGGTGCGGAGGGTTTCTCCACGGCGATAGGAGCGGAGACAACGGCGAGATCGGGCGCGGGGCGCGGGGTAGGGGAGGCGACGACTGCCGGAGCCTGTGGGGCTGCGGCAACGGGTGCGCTGCCGCCGGGGGTAATATTTGCGATCACCTTACCGATAGCGACTTCTTCGCCTTCGGGAGTGAGGATGTGGAGAGTGCCGGAAACGGGGGCTTCGAGGTCGTTGGAGACCTTATCGGTTTCGAGGGAAACGAGGATCTCGCCTTTCTCAACGTGGTCGCCGTCTTTTTTGCGCCATGCGGCGATGTTGGCGGAGGTGATGGATTCACCTGCGGCGGGAACTTTGATCTCGACGGGTGCGCCGGAAGCGGTGGGCGCTGGGGTTGGCGCGGGTGCCTGGGCGGCGGGTATTGGAGCAGGCGTGGCGGCAGGTTGCGCGGCGCCGGTTTCGAGTTTCCCGATCACCGTGCCAATAGCGACTTCCTCGCCCTCGCCGACAGTGATGGTAAGAATACCATCGGCCTCCGCTTCGAGTTCGTTGGAAACTTTGTCGGTCTCAAGACTGACGAGCGGCTCGCCTTTTTTGACGGAGTCGCCATTGCTTTTATACCATTTCGCGATGTTTGCGGAGGTGATGGATTCGCCGGCGGCGGGCACTTTGATTTCGATGGCCATGATGGAGGAAAGGTGTTGAAGAATTAAATTTCGAAGGCTTTGGTGAGCAGGGCTTTTTGCTCGCGGTAGTGAATGGCCTTGGAGCCTGCGGCGGGGCTGGAACCGGCCTTGCGGCCTGCGTAGAGTGGGCGGGTGCCGAGGGCTTCCTCGATGCGCGGTGAGATGTAAGTCCACGCGCCCATGTTTTGCGGCTCCTCTTGGCACCAGACGAATCTGGATGCCTGCGGGAATTGCGCGGTAAGAGCGGCGACCATTTCATCATGGAAGGGGTAAAGCTGTTCGATGCGGATCAGCGCGGTATCGGTGATGCCGGCGGCGGCGCGGTGTGCCGTGAGGTCGTAATAGACTTTGCCGGAACAGAAGACGACGCGTTTCACATCTGCTGTATTTTCGAAAACCATAAGATCCGGCAGCACTTCCTGGAAGCAGGTGCCTTCGAGGAAATCAGCTTCCGGGGAAACCGCCTCGGGTCTGCCCAGCAGGCTTTTCGGGGTCATCAGGATGAGCGGCTTGCGGAAATCGCGGCGTTTCTGGCGGCGCAGGGCGTGGAAATACTGGGCCGGCGTGGTGAAGTTTCCGACGATCATATTGCACTCCGCACAGAGCTGGAGAAAGCGCTCTAGGCGTGCGCTGGAGTGCTCGGGCCCCATGCCTTCGTAGCCGTGGGGGAGCAGCATCACGAGATCGGAGGGCGTCTGCCACTTCGATTCCGCGGAGGAGATGAACTGGTCGATGATGACCTGTGCGCCGTTGGAGAAATCTCCGAACTGGGCTTCCCACAAAAGCAGCATGCTCGGGTAGGAGAGTGAGTATCCGTAATCGAAACCAAGCACCGCGAACTCCGAGAGTAGCGAGTTATAAACGCAGAATTTCGCCTGTTCTGGGGAAAGGTGCTGCAGTGGAATGTGGCGCTCGCGGGTTTCGTAATCGTAGAAAACAGCGTGGCGTTGGGAGAAAGTGCCGCGGCGGCAGTCCTGACCGGAAAGGCGGACGGGCGAGCCCTCCATCAGCAGCGATCCGAAGGCCAGCGACTCCGCGAAAGCCCAATCGATCGGGCCGGCGTTGGTGAGCGCCTCGACGCGACGGGGCAGGAAGCGTTTCTCCAGCGTGGGGTTGAGGTGAAAACCTTCCGGCACCGACGTCAGAGTCTTGCCGATGTGCTGGAGTTTTTCGCGGGTGATCCCGGTTGAAACCGACGCATGGGAATAGGCCGGCTGGATGATAGCAGTCGATCCGCTGAACACCGTGCGGTCGCCGGCTTCGCTCATTTCCAGCATCTGCTTATGGCCTTCCTCAAGGCGATCCCAAATGGCCTGTTCGAGCGCATCCGCATCTTCTTGAGATAGCACGCCATCGGTGACGAGATTGCGTTTGTAAACTTGGCCGAAGGTCTCGCGAGCGGCGATCTGCTTAGAGACGAGCGGTTGCGTGAATGCAGCTTGATCCGCCTCGTTGTGGCCTTGGCGGCGGTAACAATACATGTCGATCACGATGTCGCGGCCAAACTTCTGACGGAACTCGAGCGCGAATTTCGCCGCCCAGTAAAGCTCCATGGGTTCCTCGCCGTTGACGTGGAGGATGGGCGCCTCGATCATTTTCGCGACGTCCGTGGCATAGGCAGAGGAGCGGGCGTCGGCCGGCATTGTGGTGAAGCCGATCTGGTTGTTAATGATGAGGTGGATCGTGCCGCCAGTGCGGTAACCGGGGAGTTGGGAAAGGTTTAGCAGCTCCGCGACAGAGCCCTGGCCGGCGAAGGCCGCATCACCGTGGATCAGGATGGGGAGGACGCGCTTGCGGTCGGTGGTGACGCCGTCATCGCCGATCACACGCTGGCGAGCGCGGGCTTTACCTTCGACAATCGAGTTCACCGCTTCAAGGTGGCTGGGATTTGCGGCGAGGCTGACGCGGACTTTGCCTTCCGGAAATTCGCGGATACTCTCGTAGCCGAGGTGGTATTTTACATCACCATCGCCCGCGACAAGGCCGTGTTCGTATTCAGGTGTGAATTCGTAAAGCAGGGTGGTGAGGGATTTCCGTACGAAATTCGCCAGCACGTTGAGGCGGCCGCGGTGCGCCATGCCCATCTCGATTTCAAGCACGCCCTGCTTCGGGCAGTTTTCCATGATGGCGTTGAGAACGACCATCGCGCCCTCGCCGCCCTCCAGCGAGAAGCGCTTCTCGCCGAGGAACTTTTTCGCCAGGAAATTTTCGAAAGTCTCTGCTTCAAGCAACCAGCGCAGGGAGTTGATTTGCATCTCCATCGATTTCTCCACACCGCTTGAGCCGTGCAGTTCGATCCGCTCGCGCACCCAGTGGCGCACGGTGGTGTTGTGGATATGCATGAACTCGAAGCCGATTTTTCCTGAATAAGTGGCTTTGAGCGCCGCGACCATATTCCGCAGCTTCATTTTCGTGCCGTGCTGGAAAAACGGGTTCGAGGCCTCGCGCTCCATTTCTGCTTCGGTGAAATTGAATTCGCTCATCGAGAGGCGCGGGTTCAACTCCGGATTTTCATCGAGCGGGTTGATCTGTGCCTGGGTGTGGCCGAGCGTGCGGTAGTTGTAAACGAGGCCGACCACCTTGCCATTGAACTCAAGATCCGCGCCAGGAACGGCCGCCGCGCTTGCTTCCGCAGCTTGTCCTTCTTTAGATTTCGCCTGCGCGACACCGAGCTCAAAGCCTTCGAAAAACGCCGACCATGTGCCTTCCACCGAGCGTGGATCTTCACACCATTGTGCGTATTTTTCTTCCAATAGATCTGAATTGAGGCGCGCCGAAACCGAGGAGTTCATGGGAATGCTTGTGTGGCGTGTTGCTTGGAAAGGGAAAAAATGATCTTTTCGGCAACGCGCGGGGAGTTAGTTAAAGGGCAAGAGGGCTTGCGTCAACCTTCGCCGCCTGAAAATATACCGCCGCCCCGGCACCGATGATCGAAGTCAACAACCTCTCCAAACGCTACGGACGCCATCTGGCCGTCCGCGATGTCTCCTTTTCCGTAACGAAGGGGGAAATAATTGGTTTCCTCGGGCCGAACGGCGCGGGCAAAACCACTACTCTGCGGATGCTCACCGGCTACCTGCCGCCCTCGTCTGGCTCGGCCACCGTCGCGGGGTTCGATATTTTCCGGCAGTCCATCGAGGCGCGGAAACGCATTGGCTACATGCCGGAGAACGTCCCGCTCTATGATGACCTGCGCGTCCGCGAATACCTGTCCTTCCGCGCCCGAATCAAAGGACTTTCCAACAGTGACGCCCGCCGCCGCGTCTCCCACGTCATCGACACTTGCGGCCTTGAGACTGTCCGGCGGAAAATGATCAAAACGCTTTCCAAAGGCTTCCGCCAGCGCGTCGGTCTCGCGGACGCCCTCGTCCACCAGCCAGACTTGCTCATCCTCGACGAGCCGACAAACGGCCTCGACCCCATCCAGATCCGCCAGATCCGGGAGCTGATCAAGCACCTCGCCCTAAATCACACCGTCCTGATCTCCACGCATATTCTTTCCGAGGTGGAAATGATCGCCAGCCGCGTAATCATTATCGACGGCGGGAAAATCAAGGCCGCGGACACGCCGCAGAACCTGATTTCCGAAATGCGTGCCGCCGGGCGCGTGCAGATCGAGATGCAGGCACCCGCCGAAACGGTCACTCGCCTCCTCGCCGATTTACCGCATGTGAAAAAGGTTTCCTGTGAGGAACTCGCGGAAGGCTGGAGCCGTTTCATGGTATGGGTCGATTCCGGCACCGACACCCGCGAGGAATTCGCCGCCGTCGCCGCCCAAAACCACTGGCCGCTGCGCTCCCTTTTCCAACACGAGGCAACTCTAGAGGATGTCTTCGTGGAGCTGACGCGGAAAGATTGAGGCGAACGAATGGTCAGTCATTTTATCCGCGAGTTAGCAAGCTTTCCGATGACTGCCAAACGGGCTAGTGGACTTGGGCGTTCACTAGCAGATTGACAGGTTCGGGAGTTACGACTGGAGGGTGACATCAAGTGGCTTTTTCTGGCCGATTCGATGAGTGCCCCTTCAGAGATTGGTCAGCTTGGGTGGGGACTTGCTAGTGTCGTATGCCGTGCGGAATCCGGCTGTTTTGAGGCCGACTTTGTCCAATTGGCGCGCTGAGCCGTCTAGGAAAAAGGCATGACATTTCCCAGCGTTGCGAAGCGCGGGCAGTTCGGTTTGCGCAATGCCAATGCGGAAAATCTCGCTGCCATCCGCCGCAGATGAATCCATGAGTAATGGGAAGGCTGATGGGCGATCAACCGTGGGAATGGCAAGCATGCGGACATTGCTGCCATCCGGGCGTCCATTATCGACACGCCAGCGCACGCCGAAGTCGGGCATATCGGTGAAATTAACTGCAAAGCAATTCCAGTGAAAGTTGGTTGGCTTCACTTTCTTGGGATTCCAATGCATGATATTAGCTCGGTTAACCTGTTGGTTGTTCCATCGGGTGAAATCAAAGCCTAAGTTCGCGCGAACGATGTTGTATGCGCGAATTTCAAAACCGCCGGTTGCACCGCCGGCAAATAACTCAAGGCGGCTGTTATTCTCCTGGGCGTTGCCTAGCAGAATCATGCCGCTTTGGCGGATGTGATTGAATGCATTTACACTCTCGGCGCGAGCGCGCAGCCTATATGTGACGTTGATGATGATAGCGGCAAGCGAGACAATTATGGTAATGACGACGAGTTGCTCGACAAGTGTGAAGCCGGATCTCCGAAAGGCACGTTTCTTGTGAGTCGGTAATTTCATGGTGATGGGATGTTGGGATTGAAGAATGGATGCAGATCGAAAAGCGGAGCGGGAGGGTGATGGCGGGATGTGCCGGTTACGAGCGCCGCCTGCGGAACAGCGCGAGAATTCCAAGGCAGCCGAGCAGGGCTCCCGAGGGCTCGGGCACCACGATGATGGCCACATCATTGCCGCCGGTGAAGCTGTTGGTTGCGAAGTCCGCCAGATAGCTGATCTGGAAAAATGATCCGTCTTGGGAGAAAGTCGAATTGTCCGCGAGTCCGGTGAAGGTTCCGGTGACCGCATCCGACCCGTCGTTGAGAATAAGGAAGAAGATATCATTTACCTCCGGGTTAAAACCCAGCGAGAGGCTCATCAAGCCGGCGAGAGAAACGGTGCCGTTGACGTGGATCTGATCATATTGTGTGCCGGCGGTTGTGCCGTTGAGTTCGGCGAGGAAATTACCGCCATCAAGGTTGAAATTATCGGTGACAAGGACACCCGGGCTGTTGCCAGGAGCCACGGTGCCGCCGGTGCTGACGACGAGTGCGCCAATGGTGCCTGAGCCAGACAAGGTGCCGCTTCCGCTCACGGTGAAAGCGCTGTCTGCGGCACTGCCGCTGATTCCATCGCCGACGATGAGTGTTCCTGCGGTGACACTGGTCGAGCCGCTATAGCTGTTGACACCGCTCAAAGTGAGAGTGCCTGCGCCGGATTTCGTCAGGCCTCCGTTGCCTGTGACGATGCCAGAAAAGATTTTGCTGGATGCGCCACTGACCGTGAGGGTACCGGTGGCGAGATTCACGCTGCCGGCTCCTGCCAGAGACCCGATGGCCTGGCTTGCGTTAATGGTGAGCGAAGCGCCTGAGGCGATGGTGATTGCGTTGCCTGGGCTGAAGCGGTTCGCAGTGGCGGCGGTCGTCACGGCTCCTTCATTGATGAGTAAGCCACCGTTGAAGGAGCTGAAGGCATTGAGCAGCATGGTGCCGGCACCGGTCTTGGTCAGGCTTCCTGATCCAGAAATCGGCGACCACATGGTGAGGGTGGTGGCAGCGGCGGTTTCGATGGTTCCTCCGTTGGCTCCGAGTTGGGTGCCGCGGGTCGCGCCGATGGTGAAACTGGCAGTGCTAGCGAGGGTGCCACCGTTGAGGATCAACTGGTCCGTTACATTGGATCCGGGAGCGGCACCGAGGCGGTTGTCGGCGTTGATGCTGAGGGTGCCGCCGCTGATGGTGGTTTTGCCGGCAAAGGTGTTGGTGTTAGCAAGGGTCAGTGTGCCTGCACCGGTTTTGACGAGGCTGAGAACGCCGGATCCGGCGTCGATCACACCGGAAAAAGAACTACTGGAACCGCTGCCGCCGACGGTGACAGTGGCTGCCGTGGAGGATGAGTTTTTGAGCGTGCCGGCTCCTGCGAGAGAGCCGAGCTGGGTGTTCACGCCGTGAACTTCGAGGGTATTGTTCGCCGCGATTTCCCAAGCTGCGGCTGCGCTGCCGGCAGAGGCTGAGCCGATGCGGATGGTGCGACTGCTGCTGGCGGTGCTACCGTTGAGGCGCGAGGTGCCTTGGAATCCGCTATTGTCGCCGGTGAGAGTGATCCGGTCGGTGAGACGGGTGGTGTTGTTCGCTTTGAAATCGATGGTTCCCGCGCCGGTGATGGCGGCGGAGATATCGCGCTGGAACTGAGTGGTGGAAGTCGAGGCTGAAGTTGTCGCGTATATGATTTCACTAATGGTGCCGGACTTGGCAATGATGGATCCACCGATGTTCAGATCGCCATTAGTGGTACCATGAGAAATATTGAAACGTCCGCCATTGAGGTTGACCTCGCCATTCCAAATCACCGCGTCCACCGAGTTCTTGGTCACGCCACCGGCGCTGAAAGTGGTAGTGATGTTGTTTTGGACTGATAGGATTGCGGAACTGTCCACTTGAATGCTGGCATTGGACGCAAGCCCGGTTACGCGGGTGCTGTTCGCCGCAAGTTGAACGGTTCCCTCCGAGATCTGGAGGCTACCGTTGGCAATGCCATAACCGTTGAGGATATTCAACGTGCCAGTACCTGATTTGGTGAGTTTGTTGCCACCCAAGTCCAAATCATAAAGCAGACCGTTGGCATTGGAGGTGCCCCAGCCATCCACGCCAAGCGACCGACCCGATGCCACATTCCAAACCTGGTCCGAGCCGAGCCCGATGCGGGCGCGGATGGTTAGATTCTGCGTGGCCGCGCTCATATCGACACCTGCAGATCCCAAGGTGAGTATATTGCCACCTGTTCCCGTGCCCGTATTGTAAACTCCAATTGCCGCGGAGGGATTGGTGACTTTGATCCCCTGCCAGGAGATATTTCCACCAATCGCCGGGTTCAAGGCGCTGGTCATCGTATTGTTAAAAACCGCCACATCGGCAGTGCCGGGAGCAACGCCGCCGACCCAGCTTCCGCCGACGTTGAGTGCATTGGCGTCATTGGTTTTGATAATCTCCGCCGCCTGCGAGGCCATGCCGAAGGTGATGAAAAAAGTGGCGCATGACATTGCGCCGGGGCGGATTTTTTTCGATTTCATAGGTTTATGGTTTTAGAAGATCAGTTAACTTCGGCTGTCACTTCGGAGCGGAGGAAGCCTCTGGGCTGCTCGCTGGAATTGGCGCTGAGGCGGAAGCTGCGATAAGACCACCCGGGGTTGAGTGGCGGGCCGGTGGTTATGGCGGGTGATACCTCGACCACGCCCGCAGCAAAGCCACTTAAATCATAACTACCACGGATGCCGTAGATGAGGCCGTCCACAGCAGCGGAGATCAACGCAGGTGAACCCGTAAACACGGCTGAATCCCTAACTGGGATGGTGAGGGTGAGATAATTGAGTCCATCCACAAGAACCAGATCGCTCTGGGATTTCCGATCACTGCTGGGGTTGCTGGGATCCCCATCGAAGGCGAATTCCTCAAAGTTGCTGCGTCCATCGCCATCGGGATCAGCGTTCTTTTCTTTTTCGGCAGGATCGGTGATGGCGAGGAACGAATCGATCCACACCACGAAGGGAGTTGCGGAAATTGCATTGGTGCTGGTAAGGGTGATGGCACTCGCATCCGTGTAGGAAAGGCTGAATTTATTATCGCCAACGACCACGGTCGAACCTTCTGGGAGGTTTTTGAAAGTGCCGATCCGGGAGCCGTTGTAGGTGATGAGGGTTAGCTTTGATCCGTTAGGAATGAGTTCCGGTGCGGTGGCGATGTCGGCCAGTGAGAGAGTGGTCTCGGCATCGAGTGTGATATCTCCATTCACTGCCAGGGTGTCGCTGGTGGCGGCGGTGGAGTTGATCTGGATGGTTAGGATGGAATTAGCAGCCATTGCGACAGAGTCGGTGCCGAGGGCACCGATTCCCGAGCTACCGGGAGCGATGCTGCCTGCGACGTTGAGGCTTTGGCCTTGGACTGTTCCGGCACCGGTGAGCGTTTGCGTTGCGAGAATGGAAAACGCCGCTGCTTTGGCGGACAGATCGAGGGTGGCGCCCCCACGGACGCTGATGGTTGGCGACGAGTTAATCGTGCCGCTTGCGCCGAGGCTGAGGGTGCCGGCGAACACGGTGGACGTTCCGGTGTAGGTGTTGGCGGCTCCGAGGACGAGGGTTCCGAGCCCGGACTTTATCAGGCCATCCGCGCCGACAGCGCTGCCGCCGAGGTGATTGGAGATCACGCCGTTGTGGGTCGCTGTTTTATTTTCCGCTACTTCGATGATCGCGTTGCCGGCTGCGGTGGAGCTTCCGGCATAGATGCCGCGGCCGCTGTTGAGGGTGATGTCTTCGGTGCAGATCAGAGTCCCGGCGAGGGTGAACTTGCCGGCGCCGGTGGCCGCACCCAGATTGGCGTCGGATTGGACACTGAGCTTCGCTCCGAAGTTGATCGTAACGTTGCCGGTGAAGGTATTATTCCCACTTACCGCCCAAGTGCCACCGCGCGCGGTGAGGCCGGTGAGGCCGGTGCTGCCGGTATCCGTGATTTGAGGCGTGAAAACATTTGGGCTTGCGGTGAAGGTGCCGCCGAGATTGAGGGTGCGGGTGGTTCCAGTATTAGAGTGTTGGATCGCGGACGTGTTGCTGAATGTCAGCGGGCCGCTGCCGTTGTTGGTTATGAAAGCGGTGGCCGCAAGGGTGAACAGGCGGTCGGTGGTGTCGCCGGTGCCGGTATAGCGGAGTTCCGCCGCGTTGATGATGAGATTCTCCGCGCCGCTGGATGAGTTGCCGAGAGATGATGGTAGTCCGCCATTGGCGAGTTGGAGCACTTCGAGGGCGTGTGAGTCAACGACTCCCGTTCCGGTGATCGTGGTGCCGCCCGAGTAGGTGTTGGCACCACCGAGAGCGACTGTGCCGGCACCGGTTTTTGAAATTCTGCCGCCACCCGAGATGAGGCCATTCAGATGGAGATGCGTGCCGGTGGTGTTATTGGTGATCGTCCGGGTGCTGCTGAGGAGGAGTGGCAATTCCACGGTCTGGTTCACGCTGGATGAATTCGACAGGATTCCCAAAAGCTCGATGCCGTTTCCGGTGAGTGTGAAGGACGAGCTGGTGGTTTCAAACGAGATGTTGGTGAATGCGGTGCCGAGTGCGAGATTATTATCGGGTAAAAGGTTCTGGCTTCCGGTGAAGACGATGTTGTCATTGGCCGCTGGAACCGTGCTTTGCGACCAGTTGGCGGCAGTGCTCCAGAGCGCGTCGCTGCCATTTCCAACCCATGTGGGAGTCGGCACGGCGAAGTTCGTGGCAAGCAGGTTGTCCACGTAGATGGTTTGGCGCTGGGTTGCGACCGTGGTGGAGGAATGGCGGAAAATAAGGGAAAGGTGGGCGTCCAGAGCTCGTGAGTTGTTATTTGCTACGATAATGGGTGACGCATAGGTCACGGCGGTTGGATTATGGATCCAGCAAGCCATCTGCATTGGCTCAAGGGTAATATCCAGGTTGTCCGGTCCTAATACTTTATGCCTGACGCCGGTGAAGTTGGTGATGTAATTGATCCGGTATTTCACGCCTTGGGTGAATGAAGGGAGGCTGCCCGAAACGATGCTCGTGCGGTCGCCGACGGTGACGGCACCGTTGCGGAATTTCAAGGCGACGACAGCTCCAGTGGCGTTAAGATCCACTGCGCTGTCGGTGGAGGCGGTCGCAAATCCAATGATGGTATCGTATCCTGCCGCGATGGACTCGTTGAAATCGAAGGAGAACCCGACCGGGGTGGCTATATAGGCGGCCTTGAGCACACCGTTGATGATCGCACGGTAGCCGCTGTCCACGCTCGGATTGTTATTAGGCGAGAGTTCGAGATAACGGTTGTTCTCACCGAAAGGGGCGACTGAAGAGCTGTCGCGAACCACCCCGCCGGGAAAATTGAAGCGGAAGCCGTTGATGACACCGGGATTGGCCCCGGTTGAAGCGCCGACCGAGTTGGCTTCGAAGTTATTTTCCCAGATGACGGCATTGGGACTCAGCGTCTGGGCTGAGGCGGCTGTTGCACATGCCACGAGGCTGGCAATGATATGGATAAGGGTTTTTGAGTTCATGGGTTTTGCAAGTAAGCGCTGGATTATGATGATTACTATTTTTAATATGATTAGATTGAGGGATTTGACTACCCGAACAAATGAACTGTTTTGCGATCGGGTGACCACTTGCGATTGACCCGACTAGGTGGTTGGAGTTGGATTGTTGTGTGAGCGAGAAAACGCCAGAGGTGATTGAGGTAATGGTCGTGGAGGACGACGCGGAAATATGCGGGATGCTTTCGCGCGTGATTGATCGGTCGCCGGGTTTGCGGTTGGCCGGGGAGTTCCACACCGGGGAGGACGCGGTGGCTGCGGTGGAAAAGGCCATGCCGGATGTCGTGGTGATGGACATCCAGCTTCCTGGGATGAGCGGTATTGAGTGCACGCGTGCCATCCGCGAGGCGAGGCCTGAGACGCAGGTGCTGGTGTTTACGGTGTTTGGCGACAGCCAGCATGTTTTCGAGGCGCTCAAGGCCGGTGCGAGCGGCTATTTACTGAAGCGGACGTCGCGAGCGGAGATTGTCGAGGCCATTGAGTTAGTGAGGGATGGTGGCGCGCCGATGAGCAGTGGAATTGCGCGATTGGTGGTCGAATCTTTCCGCAATCCGGCCAAGGGTGCGGGAAATGCGGCGTGCGAATGCCTGTCTCCGCGCGAGGAGCAAATCCTCGGGTTGTTAGCGAAGGGTTTCCTGGCCAAGGAAATCGCCGATCAGCTTTCAATCAGCTTTTTCACGGTGCGTTTCCACATTCGGAAAATTTACGAGAAGTTACACGTGCGGTCAAAGACCGAGGCGATCCTGAAATATCTCGGCTGAGATGTTGGGGTGGGGCGGTCAGGATGCGGTGGGGGCGCGCAGCTGCACCCGTGTACCATTGCCCGGCTGGCTGGAGACGTGCACGTCGCCGCGGATTTCGCCGAGTCGGTCGTGGAGGTTGCGCAAGCCGTTGCGCGAGCTGCTGCTAGCAGGCTCGACGTCGAATCCGCACCCGTCGTCGCGGATTTCGATGGTGATCCATCCGGCGGAGGATTCGATGGCGAGGTGGACTTCGCGGGCATCTGCGTGTTTGAGGACGTTGTTGAGGATTTCGCGGGTTGCCATGAAAATGTGGTTGCGGATTTGTGGAGCGAGCGGTCCTGCGGGCAGCGCGGCGGGGGCGGAGACACGACAACGCACCGGGGTATGGCGGAAGTGTTCGATGGCGAATTCACATAGGTAGGCGCAAAGCGAGCCGAGTGTATCGTGGCGCGGGCTGACGGCCCAGACGGCGGCGTCGAGGTCGCGCGCGAGGTTGTGGATTTTTCCTGATATGAGATCCACCTGGATGTTGGTTTCTGCGGGTGTGGATTCCCGGAGATCTGCGGTGAGCCAGCCGAGCTGGGTGAGTCCGGAGCCGATGCCATCGTGGAGGTCGCGGGCAATTCTGGAGCGTTCGCCTTCGAGTTTGCGTTCCTGTTCGAGTATGGCGGTTTTGCGGCGCAGCTTGTGATTTGCCCAAGCGCGAATGATCGCGATTGCGGCGACCAGTAAGATCACGGCGGCGAGGGCCCGCAGCCAGGTGAGCTGCCACCATGCGGGGATCACGATGACGGTCGCGGTGGCGGGAACGCGCGACCAGTCATTGGGCCGGATGCTGGAGATGACTTCGAAGGTGTATCGGCCGGGCTGGAGGCGAGGATAAACTGCTTGGTCAAGTGTGGTGGCTGCCGACCACTCGGCGTCGAAGCCGGCGAGCCGGTAGCGGAAACGAAGGTCGGAGGGTGCGCTGAGTGCCGGGGAAGTGAAGCGGAACTCAAGGCGGCGATTTGCCGACGGTATCTGAAGCGGCGCGGAGAGAGATGCTCCATCGGCCAGCACATCATCGATCAATGCGGCCGGAGGCGGTGCTGAAATTTCCCAGATTTCCGGGTGGGTGACAAGGACGCCCTTGCGGCCGACAAACCATAGCCTTCCGTCGCCGGATTGCCATGCGCAAGGCTGGCGCTGGCCGGTTGCGAAAAAGGAATTGACCCCATCGCCGCGCCCGAAGCGGAGCGGGTGGATCTTATCGGTGAGTCCGTCGGCAGCGGCTTCGAGTTCCGTGAGGGGGATGTTGAATATGCTGTTGCTGGAGCCGACCCAAAGGTAGTCATCGACGGAGAGTGTTTGGGCGATGATGCCATCGTGCAGGCCATGCTGGAGGCCAACGGCGCTGAATTCCCCGTACTTGATGCGGAGAAATCCACGGCCGCGGGTTCCCAGCCAAAGTGAGTTGCCATGGCCAGGGGTGATGGTGAGAATGCCGGTGCCAGTGACATCGAGCGGCGTAGGGACGCGGACGAAGGCATCGCCCATCAGTTTGAACAAGGCGCCGCGGCGGGTGCCAACCCATATTGTGCCCATGGAATCCTCGCCGAAGACTTGTGCGAAATCGCCGGTGTAGCCTTCACCTGGCCCGTAGGCGCGGACGTTGGTATCGCCATCGAAGCGCAGCAGCGCGCCAGTCTGGCAGCCGGCCCAAACCGAACCGTCGCTCGCATGGAATAATGCAAATGCATTGTCGATTTCCGGTGGTCCGACGGCAAGCGGGTGGGCATCGATGCCGGGGTGGAAGCGGAAGATGTTTTTTACACCACCGATCCAGAGTGCTCCTTCCGGCGTGGGGCAGAGCGAGTGTGCGGAGGTGGGCCAATCATCCGGTTTGTCGGGAGGGATGGCGTGGCCATCGGTAAGACTCCAGACGCCCCGGGTGTTGCCGAGCCAGATATTACCGTGTGCGTCTTCGCAGATCGACCCGATGGTATCGACGAGGTCGGTTGCCCACTCTTCGAAGGCGGGTTTGCGGATTCGGTTGAGGCCGCCGCCCGCAGTTCCTGCCCAGAGGTTGCCGTCACGATCTTCGGCAAGGCAGCGGATGATAGGGTGGCTGGTCTCAACGCGGCGCGGGCCGGCTGGGTCGATGCGCCAGAGTCCGTCGAAGCGGAAATAGAGCCAGAGGGCGCCATCGCGGGTTTCGTGCATCAACTGGGGAGGCCAGATGGCGTGCTCCGGCGCTGGCAGAGTGGAGCGTGTGTGCGTGCCATCGTTGCGCAAGTGGTGGAGGCCACTGCCGTCGGCGACCCAGGTGCCGCCGACGCGGGCGGGAGCGAGCGCCACCGGACCGCCCCAAATCCCGGACATGCGGGTGATTTTGCCGTTTTCATAAACTTCGAGCCCGTCGCCGCGTGACATCAATGTGCGGCCGGAAGGCAGCGGGAGGAGGGAGGGCGGTTGATAGGAGGCCATTTGCGGGGGCGGCGGGAAACGCTCCAGCGCGCCATCCCGCCAGAGCAGCCAGGTGCGGTCGTCCATAAGCATCCAGAGTGAACCGCCGCCACCATCGAAAATGGCTATGGCACGTTCATCCGGACCGAGCATTGCATCGGCAGGGTGGGGTGAGACACCATCCGGGTGCACCATCATCAACCGGTTCTCCGCGTCGAGGTCGTGACCGAAGACGATGACGCCCGGCTCTGTCTCGGCGGCGGCATAGGTGGTCGCCGCCTGAAAAAAGCCGGAATCGGTACCGGCCGGGTAGCGGAACGTCCTGCCATCGAATCGCACCAATCCGCCGGCAGTGCCTACCCAGAGGAAACCTAGGTGATCGTAAACGAGTGCCTGGATGTCGTTGCTTGGCAGCGCATCGTCGGTTTCCCAAACGGTGACGAGCATGCCACCTTGGTGACGTTCTGTAGTGGCCGCATCACTCGCATGGGCTCCGAAAAACGCGAGATAAGCGGAAAACACGGCAATAGATTGCATGACCGTCACAGATGCATCCTTCAAGATCGCCCAGTGGATGTCGATTGCGAAGATTGCCATCGAAACGGAGCTCCACACGTCCACCAGAGGCGAGGGTAAATCGTATCGCAGCGAGAAGACATTGCCGATCATCGGCAATATGATCTACGCGGCGGGAATGACCGCGAAAATCCAGAGCGGCGAAATCCAGTCGACGCCTGTATCCTATGAGGCTCCGGTGTGTGTGTGGGCGATGATCGTGCAGCTCCCGCAAAATCCCATTGGCGCTCAGCGTCCGGCGGTGATACAAATCTTTTTACCATGAACATCAGAGCAATCACCACCGCCGCCTCTTTACTAACGTTTTCCTGTATGCTGCAAGCTGCGGAAGTTCCCCAGCCGCTGAAAAAGGGCGATCGCATCGTGTTCTTCGGAGACTCGATCACCCAGGCTGGCGTGAATCCAGATGGCTATGTCACGGTGCTTACCGCTGCCATCAAGGCCGCGCACCCGGATCTCGGGATCGAGACCGTCGGCGCGGGCATCAGCGGCAATAAAGTCCCGAACCTTCAAGAGCGTTTGGAAAAGGACGTGATCGCCAAAAAACCGACCCTCGTTTTCATCTACATCGGCATCAACGACGTCTGGCATTGGAAGATGGACAAGGACGGCAAGCTTCTCGACGGCGGAACCACTAAGGAAATCTTCGAGGCAGGATTGAAAGATATCATTGCGAAAATCAACGCCGCTGGAGCACGTGTGATCCTTTGCACGCCCTCCGTCATCGGTGAGAAAAATGATGGCAGCAACGAGCGCGACACGATGCTTGAGGAATACAGCGTGGTCAGCCGCAAGGTCGCCACCGAAACCGGCAGCCAGCTGGTCGATCTCCGCAAGGCTTTCACCGGCCACCTGAAAGCCAACAATCCCGATAACCTCCCCAAAGGCATCCTCACTGGCGACGGTGTCCACCTAAACCCAGCCGGCAACACTTTCGTCGCCACAGAAATGGGCAAGGCCATCGGCGTGAAGGTGAAGTGAGTTGTAGTAATGAAACTCCTCGCCGCGTCGCGTTGCCCGAAGCCATCCCGTTACCTTTTCCGACGAAGTCCTTGGACTGCTACAGCCTGCTGTAGCTTTCCGTGAGACAGCCTGCTGTCAACGGCGGAGGACTGGGAGTGAACAAGCATCGCCGTGCCAATGCCGCCGGCCTCGCAGCAGGGCTGCATTGGCCAGAGCTACAGCAGGCTGTAGCAGTCCAGGGTGCTGCGCACATGTCTTCGCCCACCGATTAAAATGACACCCGCCCAAGAGCCGTAGTAATGAAACTCCTCGCCGCGTCGCGTTGCCCGAAGCCATCCCGTTACCTTTTCCGACGAAGTCCTTGGACTGCTACAGCCCGCTGTAGCTTTCCGTGAGACAGCCTGCTGTCAACGGCGGAGGACTGGGAGTGAACAAGCCTCGCCGTGCCAATGCCGTCCGGCCTCGCAGCAGGGCTGCATTGGCCAGAGCTACAGCAGGCTGTAGCAGTCCAGGGTGCTGCGCACATGTCTTCGCCCACCGATTAAAATGACACCCGCCTAAGAGCTGGAGTTTACTTCTATCGGGGTTTTTGTCTCGCGCTAATGCTATTTTCCGGCTATCGGAGAGACATGAGCGCGACAGGAACGATAATCGGCCCGGTCTCATGGGAGCGTATGAGCGAAGGAATCGAAAAGGTCAAAGCGCGCCTCAAGCGGGCAACCGCCACGCTGGACGCGGCGGGTATTGAGTATGCAGTGATCGGCGGGAACGCCGTAGCGGCATGGGTTTCGCGGGTGGATGATTCCGTCGTCCGCAACACCCGCGATGTAGATCTACTCGTCCGCCGCGCAGATATGCCGCGCATCATTCCCGCGATGCGGGATGCCGGATTCATCCATCGCTCGGTTTCCATCCTCGGCGGGAAAGGCCGCATCGAGATGTTCCTGGACGGCCCGGGCGCGAAAGTTAGAGAGGGCGTTCACCTGATTTTCGCCGATGAGAAAGTGAACGAGGAGGCCATTGAGCCGTCACCCGGCGTTGCGGATATTGACCCCACCCACCCCGACTTCCGCCTCATCGATCTTCTCGCATTGGTGACGATGAAACTCACCGCCTATCGCCGCAAGGATCAGGTGCATTTACTGGACATGATGGAGATCGGCCAGCTCGATGCCTCATGGCTGCCCCGCGTGCCGCCCGCCCTGCGCCAGCGTCTTCAGGATCTGCTCGACGATCCGGATGGTTGAGAGAGTGTTGCATCACTGCACGATAAACGTCTCCGCGCCGCTGGGAAGGGTTTCCGTGACGCGGATGAGCTTGCCTTTTTCATTGAGGAAAACTTTCAGGGTCTTGGCTCCGTCTTTGTATTCCAGTGGGTTTGCCTTCGGATCGACTGGCTTGCCGAGGATGGCGTTGATGATTTAAACGAAAGATATTGCAGCTTCTGGGCGTTCTAGTAGCACTTCGCAAGATACAGTTATTGAAAACTCCTATATGAAACTATTCCGCCCATTTCTCCTGCTCGCAACCATTCTGCCAGCCTCCGCGCAGCTCCCGCTCCAGCAGGATGACACCGTCTGCCTCATCGGAAATGCCCTTGCCGACCGCATGCAGCACGATGGCTGGGTGGAAACTGTTCTCCAGAGCCAGCTCGCCGGAAAAAATATCACTTTCCGCAACCTCGCTGTCTCCGGCGATACCGTAACCTCCTTTCCACGCAGCGGCGGCGTGCCCACGGTGGAAAATATCCTCGCCCACACAAAGGCGGACGTGATTTTCGCCTTTTTCGGCTACAACGAATCCTTCGGAGGCCAGGCGAAACTCCCTTCCTTCAAGTCCGACCTCGCCGCGATGATCGACAAATACCGCGCCGCGAAGTTCAACGGCGAATCAGCTCCGCGCCTCGTCTTTTTCTCGCCCATCGCTCACGAAAGTCTCCGCGATCCAAGCCTCCCGGACGGCACGGAAAACAACGCAAACCTCGCCCTCTACGCCGAGGCGATGAAACAGGTCGCCGCGGAAAAAGGCGTGGCATATATTGATCTTTTTAGCACCACCCAAGTGCTCTACGCGAAGGCGAAAACCCCGCTCACTCTCAACGGCGTCCACCCGCTTCCCGAGGGTAACCGCCAGATCGGCGCAGTGATCGCCACTGCCATTGTCGGAAAACCCGTTTCCGCCACACCCGCCATGGAGCCGCTGCGTAAGGCTGTGATGGATAAGGATTGGCACTGGCACAACCGCTTCCGCGCCACCGATGAAAACGACATCTGGGGCGGGCGTTCCGGACTCACATT
>CAMBTP010000019.1 GCA_945870855.1 Prosthecobacter debontii | reverse complement strand
GCCACGCCGGAAACGATTTTTGCATCCTTTCCCGAGGTGCAGGAAGTCTGGCGTTGGAACCCGAACCCGGACCAAGTCCAGTTCACCACTTCCCAGCTCATCCCAACTGCGGGCACGGCGGAGTGGAGCACTTGGGTGCGCGGTGGATCATCAAATTCCCTCGGCCAGTTGGTGGGGCAGACCGCCTATCTGGTGAAATGCAGTGGCACCGCCTCCACCACCTACAGCGTGACCATCCCGCAGCGCGTCCTGCCGCCCAGCGCCAACTGGGTCCGCAATGGCGCGAACCTGATGGGCTTCCCGAGTTTGAAAAACGGCGGCCTCTTTCCGACGACGGGCTCCTACTTCGCCACCTTCCCGGCCGCGATCGCCTCGAATGTGAAAATTTACAAATACGTCGGCGGCGATCTGGGCCCTAGCAATCCGCAGCAGGTGTTTTCCACCTCCACTGAAAGGCTCGACCGCAACCAGGCCTACTGGTTCGATACCAAGGTCGTCGGGGATTTTTACGCTCCCATCGAGATCAGCCTGAGCAATGGCTCGGGGATCGACTTCGGCCGCACCGGCTCGACGGTGACGATGCGCCTGCTCAACCGCAGTTCCGCGGTCAGCACGGTGACCATCGCCCCGGTGTCCTCCTCCAATGCGCCCACGGGGCAGGAGCAAGTCATCGCGGCCGTTCCTGTCACCCGCCGCGTCTTCAACGCCAGCACGGCTTCCTGGACCGAGACGCCGATCAGCACCGCCTTTGCCGAAGTGGTCGGGCCGAATGCCGCCGTCGAGCTGACCTTCGGGATCGACCGCGGCGCCGCCAGCATGACGGGTGCGGGCGCCAATGCGTTTTTCGCCTCGTTGCTGCGTTTCACCGACAGCGCCAACCTTTACGACATCCTGCTGCCGGTCACTGCGCGCAAGGCCTCGCTGGCAGGATTGTGGATCGGCGAGGCTAGCGTCGGCGGGGTGCAAAGCAAAGTGCCGGGCTTTACGGACACGTCCACCCCGCAGGGCTACCCGCTGCGCTACATCGTCCACGTCGATGATGCCGGCGCTGCCCGCGTTTTGTCCCAGGTGTTTATCGGAAAGCTCACCGGGCAGACCCCGCAGGACGGCATCACGCCGCTGGAGATCAATCTCAGCTCCGCCGACAAGGCCAGCGCCAGCCGCATCGTCGCCGCGCATATGCCGCTGGACCGGGTGCTTGCCACGTCTGGCAGCTTCACCGCCGGCAGCAGCCTGTCCTGCACCATCGCCACGCCGTTCAACGATCCCGCCAGCCCCTTCGTCCACCAGTATCACCCGGATCACGACAACAAGAGCGGCAGCACCGCCCTCGTCTCCGGTCAGGAAAGCTACGACATCAGCCGGGCCGTCACCTTCACCCTTGCGGCCACGCCGCCGGAATGGGTCTCGCCCATTGGTTACGGCGGCAGCGTCATCGCCGGCACCTACGCGGAGGTGATCAGCGGCCTGCACAAGGAAAGCCTCCAGGTCACCGGCACCTTCACCCTCCGCCGCGTGTCTGAGATCGGCACGCTGACCCAGTAAAAACTGAAATACCGCCCTCTAACCTCCGCCCTCTGACTTCTCACTTCTGACTTCTCACTTCTGACCTGTAACTCTAAAACTACCATGAAACGAATCGTCTCACTCCTCGCCAGCCTCTGTTTGTTGCAGAGCGCCCACGCCCAGACCACCGCCGTGCCGGATTTCCTGAGTTATCAGGGCCGCGCTCTCAATGCCGACGGCACCGCCATCGGGGCCGGCACGCCGGTCAACCGCACCATCACCTTCCGCGTCTGGGATCATCCCTCCAACGGACTCACGGCCAACCTGCTCTATTCCGAGCAGCAGGTGGTCACCATCGCCAACGGCGAGTTCAGCGCGCTCATCGGCGCGGGAGCCGCCACCACCGGCACTCCCCTGGGTTACAGCGAGAGCACCAAGGGCGTCCCCACGGTGAAAATCAGCACCCCCAGCGTCTTCGGTGCCGCGACGCGCTACCTCGGCGTGACCATCGATGACGGCACCGCAGCGGTGGACAACGAAATCTCCCCGCGCCAGCAGTTCGTCACCTCCTCCTACGCCTTCCGGGCCAAGGTGGCCGAGTCCGTGGATGCGAATGCCATCTCCTCCGCCATGCTCGCGACCGGCGCGGTCGGCTCCACCCAGCTCGCTGCCGCCTCCGTCACCAACGCGAAACTCGGGACGGATGCCGTGCTCACCACCAATATCGGCAACCTCAACATCACCACCGCCAAGATCGCCGATTTGAATGTCACCACCGACAAAATCGCGGATGCCAGTGTCACCACCGCCAAAATCGCTGATGCCAATGTCACGACCGCCAAAATCGCCGATTTGAATGTGACCACCGCCAAGCTCGCGGATGCGAGTGTCACCGGCATCAAAATCGCTTCGGCCACGATTGCTGCGGGTAATCTCGCCGCAGGGGCCGTCACGTCCACTGGCATTCTCGATGGCTCAATCGCCACGGCGGACATGGCCGCCGGCGCGGTCACCGGAGCTAAAATAGCAACCGACACCGTCGTAGCTGGAAACATCGCCGCCGGCGCGGTGGGCGCTTCGGAAATCGCCGATGGCAGCGTTACGGGGGCCGACCTCGGCACCAATACAGCGACCACCGTCGAAAACCTCCGCATCGTGCGGGGGACGATTAGTACAGATGGCACTATTACAGCTGGTTCCGGTTTTTCCGTGTCGTTGACTGTGCCTAACGGCTTGTTAGTTAGTTTCAACACGCCTTTTAGCTCAGCACCTTCGGTGGTCGTTTCACCGCTCACAACTGACGGCTGGGTTCAAGGTGTCACTGGCATTACCAGCTCCTCTTTTTTCTCTGGCGGTTCTTTAAGCGGAATCGGGGCATTTAGACGGGGATTCACTTTCATCGCCATCGGCCCGCGCTGAGCCGTAGCGGAAAACTTTGTCCCATCTGACCCGATGCGCCGCCTGCCATTCATCGCCGTTGCCGCGCCTGCCTCCCTTTTTTAACCGTTATGAACACCCGATTTCTGCTCCTGATTGCCACCTTGGGCCCGCTGCTGCTGGCTCCGCTGGCGCATGCCCAATATGAAATCCAAGGAGGCGCCACCAACTTGCTCGATGCGCGGCGGGCAGGCGGCTTTGCCACGGTTTCGGGCGGCACGGTCACCAGCATCACCTTGCGCAGCGGCGGGCTGGGTTACACCTCGGCCCCGGTCGTTATCATCGGCGCGCCGGGCGGCTCGGGTAACACCGCCACGGCCACGGCGGTGCTGACGGCTGGGCGCGTCAGCTCGATCACGATCAACAGTGGCGGCAGCGGCTACACCGCCCCGCCCGAGGTCACCATCGCCGGACCGAGCATTCCCACGGGCCTTGGCACCACCACCCCGCAATACGCCGGAGTCGGCGGCACCTCGCTGAGCAGTGCGGGGATCGATAGCCGTGGTTTGATCACCTCCACCAACGCCAACACCGCCGGCACCCTTGGCAGCACCGCAGCAACCCGCTATCCGAAGGCGGAGGACAGAACCATTCCCGCCGTGCCCAAGGTCACCGTCCTGCTCGCCCGCTCGTCCAGTGGCTACAGCCTGGCCTCCGGCGTGCCGCGCTTCTCTTTCGGCGATGTGATCGAGCGTCCCCAGGTCTCGTGGAGTGGCACGGTCACCTCGGCGAACTACTGGCGCTCGAAGCCGGTCCAGCCCGGCGAAACCTTTTCCAGCGCCTACACGGCCAATCTGAACGGTGCCAGCCAACCGCTGCTCCCACAGGGCACCGTCTCCGTAACCAGCGCCTCGCCGGAAAGCCGGGTGGTCACGGTGGCCGCCGTGCCGGATGGTCTGGTGAGCGGCGCCACCCTGCTCGGGCAGCGGGTGGACATCGTGGATGGCCTCAACATCACCCTGCGCAGCAAGCCGAATGTAACGATCACGAGCGCTACGAATCATCCGTTTGCGGCCCCCGAGCTCTACTACTACAGCCCGCATGCGGACAAGGTCTTCGCCACCCAGCCGGGCCGGGTCACCATCACCTGGGTTTCCAATGTTCCAGATACCAGTGCAGCAGGCGAGTCCACGCCGACCTACAAGTTCAAGACCGAGGTGTTTTCGGTAGCCTCAGCGCCTACCGTGCCGCAGCGCACGATCTACTGGACCGAGAACTCCTTCACCGGTCCCAAGGTTGAGATTCCGACGGGCCGGATCGAGGCGGCCAATGTGGTTTACAACAGCTACATGGCCAGCCACGTGGCTGCCGAGTATGTTCCGACGGGCTCCAGCCCCGCCGCCGATGGGGCATCCGCTCCGGCCGAGCTGCGGACCTTGTGGTATGACAACAGCTTCGGCAGCGCGACTCTCCGCGCCTACAACGAGGAGGGCATGGTGTTCGTGGAATACCTGGGCGCGGAAAATGCCAGCACCGGTGCACGCGCCTTCCTGGGTGCCGATGTGGTGAGCGTGAGGAAAAAGATGGAGTCGGTCGAAATCGAGACCCCGCTCGGCCAGCAACTTCTGCCGCGTGAGGGCGCAGCGCAGGCCGGCGATGATCTGCTAAGGCCCTCCGTCGTGACCAACACCAGCAACACCGGCAAGCCACTCTACGGCACCTCTGCCCTGCCCAACGGCATGCTGGTCTATCATGCGGAGCGCGCCAATTCCAACCCGGACAACATCAACATCTTCTGGCTGGAGTCGCAGGATCTGGCCATCCACTTTCTCGCCGCGCCTGCCACCCCGGGCATGAGCATCCGCTGGCCGAAGATTTCCGCCAAATACATCCAGGTCTGGCCTACCAGCCTGGAAGACTACGAGCCCATCACGGTGACCGATCTCGGCAGCGGGATTGCGATCGGGCCGATCTTCGACGCGGCAAAAGCGCCTTCGGTGGTTTTCCAGGACGATCCGGCCGAGGCCGAGGTTTCGCTGGATGTGGCCACTCAGCGACTGTTGGCGGACTTCAGCGCTTCCGCAGATAAGACCAACCGCAGTTTGCTCAAGTTCACCTCAAGCAGTGTGCCCTGGTATGTGCCGGTTTACATCCAGTCGCAAAGCCTGCTCGGCAGCCCGGCCCTGCCGGATCCAGATGGCAGTGGCCCGCTCACCGCCACCCCGGCGGTCGCCACCATCAACGACACCAACGCGGACGGCGTGCTCGACCTCACCGCCACGGTGAAAGTGGGGGCGCGCATCGAGCCGCCCGCAGGATACTCGGTGGCTGGTTACATCGCTAGCGGTGACAATTATTACCCCGCGGGTTATCTCAATCCCTTCACGGTCGGCGTGAAGGCAGCGGAAAATGGTGCGATCATCCCGGTCAACGCCCTGCCTGGTAAAAATCAACTGACCATCTGGTGGTTCAAGGAAGTGGCCGCACCGAGCGACAAGTTCGCCTCGTTCCACCTGCCCTCGGTGGTCGGCCGCTACACGGTCGAGTATCCCACCGATGCGCCGCAACTCGTGATCGCCTCCGGGATCGGCACGGGCGATCTCGGCCCGTCCCAGCAGGCGGGCAGTGTTTATGTGCAAAATGATGCCACCCAGGCCGGCTTCAACCCCAACGAAGAGCACGCCTTCCTGCTCGGCAGCCGTGCCTACGCCCTGCGTGATGATTTGAACGCCTCCAGCTCCACCTCGCAGCCCTTCGTCCTGCTGGCCTACACCTCAGCCGTCGACCAACGCCCGAGCATGGATGCTTACAAGGTGCTGAGGGACACCTTTGCCTATCCGCTGCGCTACGACGCCATCGCCGGCACCAAAGTCCAGCCACCCGGACCCTTGATCGCGCTGCCCCTGCCGCTGGATGCAAACGGTGAGGTGATGAATGTCGAAGTCAATCCCATCCCTGACCCCGCCGCCCATGGCTCCGCTCCGGATGCCTATGATGCCTTCACTTTTGAAGACCGTCAGGGCTATCATTGGCTCTTCCGTGGTGCTCACGCCAAAACCAGTGCCGCCGCCACCGCCACCCGCAGCGGCAGCGGGGTCTCCGCCATTGCCCTCTCCGTGAAAGGGGCCGGCTATACGACCGCCCCGAGTGTGACCGTAGCACCTCCCGCCAGCGGCACGACGGCCACCGCCACTGCCACCCTTGGCGGGCTCACCGCCGCCAGCTTTACCATCACCCCGGGCACCAAGACCTACTCGGTGGCACCCACCGTCACCATCAGTGGCGGCGGCGGCACGGGCGGCAACGCCACGGCGGTTCTCAGCAACGGCCTCGTGACCGGTATTCAGATGGTAAGCAACGGCACGGGCTACACCACGACACCGACCCTGACTTTTTCGGGCGGCACCCAGCTGGCCGCCGGCACTGCACCCACGGCCCTCGGCAATACCAACGGTTTCTGCGTGACTTCGATCACGGTCACCAGCGCCGGCAGTGGCTACACCGCCGCGCCCGAGGTGAAAATCGCGCCGCCGGTCTCGTTCGGCATGCGGTTTTTCTACAACTCGCTGCCCGGCTTCTTCGAGCCCAGTCTCAGCCTGACCGACCAACGCCCGGTGGGCACTGTGATGCCATTTATTGCCGACACCGGCAACGATGTGCCTGTGGCACTCACCTATCAACCGAAGTGGCCGGATGATCCCACACTGCCAATCGCCCAACAAAAAATCGTGCCGGTCCTGCAAACCGCGCAGACGCTCACCTTGCCCAAGGCGAGTGCCGTCGCGGGCCAGTTGCCGCAAGTCCGTGGCTCCTCCAGCGCCCAGGTGATCTACCAGCAGTCCATCGCCAATACCGGCACCACCACCGAGAGCGCAATACTGCACGACCCGACCCGACAAAAGCAGTTCCTGATGACCACCGGAATGCTTGATAAACTGCCACCTTCCGTGCTGACCACGGTTTACGCAGGCAAGACTTACTTCCAGTCCCTGCCGCCCCATTTGCAGCAGCGCTTTTATTACGATCCAACTCTTGGAACCAAGGGTGGCCTTGTCCTCAAGGGTGAGTTTGTCGATGAAATTGCCGGCGAGGACTACCTTCACCTCAACGTGCTCGGCACCGCCGATCTGGCGCTCCTGCAAGCTCTCTGCCCAAGCAGTGACAACAGCTACAAGAGCCTGTGGGACACCGCGATCAACCAACTTGCCACGCAGTTGGAAACCTCCAGCGAAGACCCCGCCGCGCCCGGATCCTATGAGGTGGATGGCGCCAAGGACTCCCGAGTCATCGACAAGTCGACCCTCGTCGACATCCGGGATCCGGACACGGCGGTGGACAGCTACGCGCTCACCGCCACCGGCAATGGCAGCGGCTATGTGGTGCTCATGCTGGAAAACGGCGAGGCCTTCACCGACTCGGGCAACCCGCCTACAATGCAGGTTCTCAAGGTGGATCCCAGCCTCTACACCGGCGACCTCAAGGTGCTGCTGGCCAGCAACCCCCTCGACGAGCAGGTGACCCTGCGCCACAGCGGCGACTACGCGGGCAAGCCGGAGCTTTATGAGTTCCAGTGGCGTTACGGCTACCCGACCGGCGGCACCAACCCGGCCATCACCGGCGACAACATCAACACCGTCTCCAGCACCAGCACCTGGCTCAAGCCCGCTGGCGTGCTGGGCAGCTCGATCCTCGTCGGTGGCTCACCCACCGCCACGATCAGCGACCCCGCCGTGCTGATGGGAGATACCTATTTCACACTCAACTACCGCAAAATCGGCGGCACTTGGTCCGGCTGGACCCCGCCAGTCCTGGTGGAGGGCTGGATCAAACGCGTGCTCGCTAAGATCAACCCCTTCAACCAGCGCATGAGTGATCTCTCCAGCAACGCGGTCAACACCGATGTCTCCTTGCTCACCCAGGCCGGTAAGCGCTGGGAGGGCGACATCGCGCTCAATCTGGAAAACATCAACGAGGTCGGCCTCATCGAGATCTACGAGACCGTGCTCAACCGCGGCAAGAGCTTCACCATCGGCTCCAGCATCGACTTCAACTCGGCGAACTCGGCGCTGATCCTCGCGGCCGGGTATCTGAACGACCTCTACACCATCCTCGGCAACGAGGCCTATGCGGACGCCGCTAATCCGACGATCTCCATCGACGACTCCACCTCGGCCACCGAGGTCAACACCAGCCGCTTCTCCTTCGAGGGCCAGGTGCGCAGCTCGCTCGACGAGGAACTCGCCCTGCTCAAGGGTCGCGACGATTTCGTCAATCCCGGCACCGGCACCGCCCCCGCCTACAACCGCCTGTGGTGGAACTACACCCGCGGCATCAACAGCGGCGAGGTGCTCTACGCCACCAACTACAACATCAAGGAAAAGGCCGGTAGCAGCACCGAGAATGGTGTGGTGGATGCCGCCGACGCCCAGCGCATGTTCCCGCAGGGCCATGGCGACGCCTACGGCCACTACCTCACCGCGCTCAAGGGCTACTACAAGCTGCTGACGCACCCATATTTCACGTGGACCACCTCGGCGGAGGACGTGACCGTGCTCGGCCAGTCGGTGCAGATCGACTACAAGGACGAGCGCAAGTTCGCCGCTGCTGCCGCCAATGCCGCCAGCACCGCCACCCAAACCGTGGCACTGGTGCACCGCCAGAGCTATCTGGATGATCCCGCCGCAGGCTGGAGCCATTTGCGCGACGGTGAGGTAAATCCACGCACTGGCGTCACCCGCAACCAAGGGCTCGACGAGTGGGTCGCCCGCAGCGCCCAGGGCAGCTTCCTGAACTGGGTGGCCGGCAATGCCCTGCTGCCTGCCCGCGACACGGATCCCAACCACAGCGGCGTCCAGATCATCGACCGCACCACCGTGCCGGAACTCGGCCAGTTGGTGGCCGCCGCAAGCTCTTTCCAGACGACCATCGACAACGCCAACGCCCGCCTCAACCCGCTCGGCCTGAGCCCCGGCGCTATCGCCTTCGACATCTCGCCTTCCAAGCTCCAGGCCGGGGAATCCCACTTCGAGCAGATCTACCAGCGCGCGCTGCGCGCCACCCTCAATGCCAAGGGCGCCTTCAACCAGGCGGCGCGAATGACCCGACTGCTCCGCAATCAGGAAAACCAGATCGCCGATGCCAACACCGCCATCGTCGATCAGGAAATCGCCTTCGATAACGAGCTGCAGGACATCTTCGGCTCACCCTACCCCGGCGATGTCGGTCCGGGCAAAACCTACGCCCAAGGCTACGAGGGGCCGGACTATGAAAATTGGTTCCTCGTCGATCGTCCCACTGATTTGGTGGATACCTCCGAAGAGGTTAGGCTGACCATCGCTGTGCCGACCGGCATCGAGGATTTTTCGACCCGGAGCCACGATGGTTACACTTCGGAAACCCTTGCCGCGCACTTCCTCGCCGGTCCGGCAGGCACTGCCACCGGCAGCACTCAAAAAACCGTCACCGTGCGGCCGGGGCAGATCGCCCAGTGGGCGCATGAGTTTGGCGGTAGCAACTTTGGCCAGCGGGCGGTGACCGGTTCGCTGCAACAGGCCCTGCTGGACTCGCATCAGGCCCAAGTTGCCTTGTTGGAGAGTGTGCAGCAGGTGCAGGTGCTGCAGAAACGTATGACGCGCGAGCAGCAGCTTTTCAATGACCTCGTGGCCACGCACAATCGAATTGACAGCAATCGCGCTGATTTTTCTACAGAGTACGCGAGGCTCGTCGGCATTCAGGATGACTTGGAAAACACGGCGTTATCGATGAACGCCCTAGCGGACCAAATCTACAATACCTCTGAGGCGTCAAGAGAATTTCTTCCACGTGTGCTCGGGTTAGCAAATGATGTCACAGCACCCGTTAGAGGAACGATCAAGACAGTTGCTCTTATTGCGTATAATATTCTAGGCGTCACTGCTGTTGGATTTGAGGCGGCAGCCAACAACTACGACAAACAAATTCAGCAAAAGTTTGTGGAGTTCGACGCGGCGCTCGAAGCCATCGGTTTCAACTACGAGCAGAAACAGCAATATTACGAATACGAGCTGCTCTATCGTGAGCTGATGGCGGCGCACTTCGAAGTGGCGCAACTCGCCACCGACTACCAGCGCGCCAACGAGCAGGTGCGCAATGTGCTGGCCGACGCGGGCGACATCCTGTCCCTGCGCGAGACTTTTCGCATGCGGGCGGCGGCCAAGGTTACAGGCTACCGGACCAATGACCTGACCTTCCGCACCTTCCGCAACGAGGCACTGGAACAATACCGCACCTTGTATGACCTCGCCGGCCGCTACACCTACCTCGCGGCGAAGAGCTACGATTACGAAACCGGTCTGCTCGGCACCACCGCCGGTCAGCAGGTGATCTCCAACATCGTGGCCTCCCGCGCGCTCGGCGATCTCAGCGGCGACCAGCCGCAAGCCACCGTCAGCACGCTCGGTGATGCCGGTCTGGCTGGCACCCTGGCCCAGCTCAATGCCGACTTCTCGGTGGCGGAAGGCCGCCTCGGCATCAACAACCCGGACCCCTACGGCACCCTCTTCAGCCTGCGCGGCGAGCTCTACCGTATTCGTACGGATGAAACCACCACCAGCGACGACGATGCATGGAAGCAAACCCTCCAGCAGCACATCGTCACCGACTTGATGGCGGACCCGGATGTCGCCCGCTACTGCAACAATATCAAGAAGCCCGGCGGCTCCCGCGTGCCCGGTATCGTGATCTCTTTCGGCAGCACCATCGACCACAGTGACAACTTCTTCGGGCTCCCCGGAGCGGCAGGTGATCACGGCTATTCTCCCAGCAGCTATGCCACCAAGATCAGCAGTGCTGGCATCGTGCTGGATGGCTACGTCGGCATGGATCCCTACGCCATCGGCACCCCCGGTGCGGGTGGTCCGGCGTCCTCGGCGGCCAATGCCCTGCGCGCCACGCCGTATGTTTACCTGATTCCCTGCGGCAGCGACCGCATGCTGGCGCCTCCGCTGGGAGATACCAATACCCTGCGCACTTGGACGGTGCATGACCAGGCGCTGCCCTTGCCCTACAACCTCGGTGCCTCCGCGTTCAACACCACCAACTTCTTCAACGCCAACGGTACGCTCAGCGAGCAGCCGTGGATCCTGCGCAAGCACCAAGCCTTCCGCCCGGTCAGCGATCCCGCCTTCTTCTACAGCAACATCCCAGCGGAATACACCAACACCCGCCTGATCGGTCGCAGTGTCTGGAACACCCGCTGGAAGATCGTCATCCCCGCCTACACCCTGCTCAGCAACGAACAAGAGGGCCTCAACCGCTTCGTCGCCAGCGTGAAGGACATCAAGCTCTTCCTCCGCACCTACTCGAATTCAGGGAATTAATGAAATTGGCGGATTCGTCAAATTTCTCTTGCCGCCTTAAAATTTGGCATTCGAAAAGTAACGATCATCCATGAAAAAGCTCTGGCTCATCCTCGTTCCGTTATTAGCCGTTATCGGCTGGCTGGCGTGGCGTGCGGTGGATGCGGGCCGGCCGGCGGCGGTGGATTCCGCGCCGATCGTCTGGAAGGGCGCGCCTCCGACACTCACTCTGAATGACGCGGAGGAGATTTTCAAAAAAGCCTTCTGGCGGCGTCCGTCACCCGCCGATCAAATCCAGCACGCCGAGCGCCATGAGTGGCGGGACGCCGATGGCCTCGTGCGCTGGCAATGGTTCCTGGTGGTCAGTGCCTCGCCCGAGTTGATTAAGTATTTGCGCGATGACAATGCCTTCGGCCTGGTGCCTACCTCCGCAGTGCCGGTGATCTCCGAGGCTCCCGCTTGGTTCCGCTTCAATCCGGAGGACTTCACCGTGTTGCAGGCCCGACACGCAGGCATGCGTCTGATGTTCAGTAAATCCGATAACACACTCTACGCCACCGATTCCGGGCGCGGCTTCACCAAAGGTGCGCCAGAACCTCCTCCCGCCACCCAAGGTGCCCAAGCTCCCGGCCGCATCCCAAGCTCACCGCCTCCAAGACCGAAACCATGACTTTTAAAACACGCCATCTTTTCCTTGTCAGCCTGCTCGCCTTCTACTCGGCGCTGGGAGTCTTGCAGTCCGGTGCCGCAGTGCCTCAGTTGCTCAATCACCAGGGACGCATTGCCGTGGCGGGGGTGAACTTCAATGGCAACGGCCAGTTCAAGTTCGCATTGGTCGATGCGACCGGCTTGATCACCTATTGGAGTAACGACGGCACTAGCACGGTGGGTGCGGAGCCAACCTCTCCGGTCACGCTGAACGTCACCAAGGGCCTCTATTCAGTCCTGCTGGGCGATACCGCGCTGGCCAACATGACAGCCATCCCCACCACCGCGCTGGACCACGCCGACGTCCGCTTGCGCGTCTGGTTTAATGATGGCACCCACGAATTCCAATTGATTTCTCCGGATCAGCGACTGGCTGCCACTCCTTATGCGATGGTCGCGGGAAAGGTCGATCAGGTGTTGCTCAGCACCGTCGTCGCCCCGCCGGTGAATCCGGTTATCGCCTGGGGGACGAATACGTCGGGAGACACCGTGGTCCCCTCACTTTCCGACGTGGTCTCGCTGGCTGCCAGCAATAGTCAGAGTTTCGCCGTGCATCGCGACGGTCATGTCACCGCCTGGGGCTCCGGCCCGGCGCTGCCGGAAGGTTTGAGCAATGTCACGCAAATCGCCGCAGGTAGTGGGCATGTGTTGGCGCTGAAAAGTGATGGGACGGTCGAGGGGTGGGGAAATAATGACTACAACAAGGTTTCTGGCCCTGAGTCTGTTACCAACGCGACTGCGGTGGCAGTGGGGCGTTATCACAGCCTCGTTCTCAAGGCGAACGGAACTGTCCAAGCCTTCGGATACACCGGCGACGGAGCGACCACTGTCCCTGCGAATTTAAGTAATGTGATCGCGATCGCCTGCGGCCAGCGACATAGTCTGGCACTCAAGGCGGACGGCAGCGTCGTCGCGTGGGGGCTGGACGGGAACCAACAGGTCAGTGGCAATCGGGGCGTGGTGGGAACCGTCAGCGGCGGCAGCTCTGGCACCACCCTGATACTTTCTGAAATCCTGCCTGCCGGTAGCGGCACCTTGTATTACGATGGCCCGGAAGGTGAGGTGGCGCTTTCTTACACAAGTAATGGCTCGAACCCATTGACCGTAGCGGGTGACACCAGTAACTTGTCGTTTGGAATGTCCGTGAGGTCGGGCGCGGTGGTCGGACCTGCGGGACTCGGTATCGTCGTCGGAATCGCAGCCGGAGAATTTCACAGCCTGGCCATCAAAAGCGATGGTACGGTGGCGGCATGGGGCAAGTCGGATGGCGGAGAGTGCACCCCGCCAGTTGGTTTAAGCGGAGTCTCCAAGATCGCGGCCGGCTCTAACTACAGCATAGCTCTTAAAACCGACGGAACCTTGGTGACCTGGCCGTCTGCGGCAATCACCAACCCCATCAGGACCATTCCCGCGAACACCACGCAAATCACCGGCATCGCTGCGGGTCACTTTCACGTGCTGGCGCTGCGTTCCGAACTCATCCCTGCCCAACTCGCCCGGCTCGATCAGGACAACGTCTTCACCGGCAAGGTCGCCATCGGAAACACGCCGGGAACCAACGCGCTGGAAGTGAATGGCAATGCCAGCAAGAGCAGCGCCGGGGCTTGGCTCTCGAATTCCGACCGCCGGATCAAAGCTGACATCGAGTCGATCTCCGGCGCTTTGGAAACGCTCGACAAAGTGCGGCTAGTGGACTTCCGCTACTCCGACGACTATCTGGCAGCCCACCCTGAAATCGAGGATCGCCGCTATCCGAACGTGATCGCCCAGGAATTCGCCCAGGTTTTTCCAGATGACGTAAAAAGCAGCGGCGAGACCCTGCCCGACGGCTCGGAAATCCTTCAGGTGGACACCTATCCGCTCACTATCTACAGCGCCGCCGCCGTGCAGGAACTGCATCGCGAAAACAAGCAGCAGCATCGCGAAAATCTGCTTCTGCGGGAAAAAATAGCGGGCCTAGAAGAACGCCTCCGCATGATCGAGGAAAGACTCAAAGACAAGTAAATGCAAATCGCCCGCATTTTCATCATCGCGTATCTGCTGTCGGTTCATGCCCTGGCCGGGAGCAGCACTGACTATTCCCTAGAACCCGCCGTGCTCGATGGTGGTGGGGCGGCCGGTTCGAGCAGTTCCTATGCGCTCAATCCCTCCATCGGCTCCGGCGCTGCCGGAGCATCCGCTGGCTTTGCGGTGCGCAGCGGTTTTTCCGGAATCCTAAGCGACGCCTCTTCTCTGGTCCTGGCAGCCGCAGGCGCGGCGGGCAGCATGAACGAACGAGCCACCCTCCAGCTCGAAGCGCGGATCCGCTATGATGACGATACCCTAGCCGCCGTAGCCCTGCCCGCAGCTGATCTCACCTGGTCCGTCGCGGAAGGTCCGCTTGCCGAGATCAACAGCGCCGGCCTCGCCGCGGCCAGCTCCGTCTATCAGAATACGTCGGCCACGGCCAAGGCCACCTATCAGGGAGTGGACGGGCGCTTGGAAATCTCCGTGCGTAACCTCACCAACGACGACTTCGAAACTTACGCATCAGACGGTCTAACAGATACCTGGCAGGTCCACTACTTCGGTGTGAGTTCCGCTCAGGCTGCCGCTGGAGCCAATCCAGATGGTGACACTTTGACGAATCTTCAGGAGTTCGCCTTCGGCACAGATCCTTCGCAGTCGTCGGCTGGGACGGTGCAATGGACGGGCTCCACGCTGCTCGCCGCAGGGCAGCCCGTGCTATTCGCCAGTGGCACGGCAGCCAGCTTCAACTACTACGCGGTGTTTGCCCGCCGCAAGGATTTCGCCGCTGCGGGGCTCACCTACACCGTCGAGTTCAGTGGCGATCTTGCCACCTGGATGGCCTCCACCTCCACGCCTTCCGTCCTAGCGGATGATGGAGAAATCCAAGTCGCTTCCGTTCCCTATCCGTTATTCGTAAATGGTAAGAAGGCCACCTTTTTCCGGGTGAAAGTGCAATCCCTCTGACCGCAAAACATCATCGCTCCCGGCAACAGCCCGGGCATTCTCAGCACGGGCGATTACAATCAGGTGGGAACCCTCAGCTTGGAGCTTAACGGCGTGCTCGCCGGTGAAGAATACGACCAGATCAACGTCGGCGGCACGGTCAATCTCAGCGGCTTGCTTACCGCCACCGTCGATGGCTTATCCGCAGCTTTTTGGGTTAGTTATGGAAAATGACACTGACGCTCACTCGATCAGCCGCCGCATCGGAATCATGTTCGAATAATCGAAACCCTGCTTGCGGAAGAACTCCTGGCTCTCTGCGCTGATCTTGTCGGTCAGCAAAGTGATCCGGAGAAAGCGTTTCTGTGTCGCGAACTCGACCACGTGATCCACCAGCATCGTGCCATAACCCTGACCACGATGGTGGGGATGGATCACCACGTCCTCCATCAGGATTACGAAACCGCCTCGCGCGGTGGAGATCGTGAAAAGCATGTTCACCATGCCGAATATGCGGTCGTTGTTGCGCACCACCACGATACGCCCACGGTTCGGCTGCTCGAGGATCAACCGCAGACCCCGTTCCTGCAGTTCACGATCCGGCATAAAATCTCCGGAGGTTGAGAAAAGATCCATGACCAACTCCGTCAGAGCAGGCAGATCGTCCAGAGTCGCCATCTCCACCCTCGGCTTATCAGAAACAGTTTGTCCGTCCTCATGCACAAGCCCTTTAGATTTCCCCGCCATGTCCATGTGGGAACTATGCGATTTCCAAGCGAGAAATACAGGATTTTTCCGGGAAACTTCATCCAGCCAGTAAATGAGGATCTGCTGCTATCTAGATCATTTGTCATAAGTCCTTGCGCAAATCCATACTGCCGGAGGCTTTTGACTGCTGCGGTTCTCATCCACAGCTTTTTGGGTTCGTGATGGAAATACGAAGTAAGCCGGTTGCAGCCTGTCCGAATGGGAAGAATTTTGAACCGCCAAGGCGCAAAGACGCTAAGCTGGGGTTGTGATGGTTAAGTTTTGAAAATGGTTAAAAATACGGTGTATTGGCTTTGCGCCTTCGCGTCTTTGCGGTTCAACCATTCTTTACCCCAGGTTTTCGATGCTCAAGACTACGGGACTGGGGTTGGGGGGAAGATTTTTGAACCGCCAAGGAAGAGAAGTTCGCCAAGGAGGAATTGTTTTTTGCATTCTTCACTTTTCTCACTTGGCGAACATGGCGGTGAAATTCTCCCTATGGAGAAGGGTCTTGCAGCCCCTTTACGGAGGACTTGGAAATTCGGTTCGCTTGGCTTGTGCAAAGGGGCTGGAAGCACCCTTCTCCATATAGTTGGATTTTCACACCCTAGCTTGATCGCCCAAGCAGATGGTAGGGTCGTTTTGATAAAACGACCCACCCTGTGCGCACAACCTCATCTTAAATCCGTGTCTGACCCTTTCGCGGCGTTGATGCGGAGCTTTCCTCCCATCCCCGTGCTAACACACGCTGCGTGGGTCATTTTATCAAAATGACCCTACCGCAAAACACAAACTCTTCTCCGCGTTCCCTCTGCGACCTATGCGGCTTGGCGGTGAAAATCTTTGTTTAAGTTGAAAGCCGTGAACGAAGAATCACAGCTCTCAAAATCCTGCGGCAGCCTTGCCCGCGCGACTTCCGGTGGCGAAGGCGGCTTGCAGGAGATAGCCGCCAGTGGGGGCGTCCCAATCGATCATTTCGCCACAGACGAAGACCCCGGGGAACTTGTGAAGCATTAGGTTCTCGTCGAGCTCGCTCCAACGGATTCCGCCGGCTGAGGAAATCGCTTCGTCCAAGGGGCGCGGGCGGAGCAGTGGGATGCGGAAATTCTTTGTAGCTTCGGCAAGTTGCGCAGGTTCTTGAAATCGCGATGCGGCAAGGATCGCTGCCGCAGGCTTGCTGAGTTTCCATTCCCCGATCTGCTTGGCGGCGAGCTGCTCAGTAGAGAATGTTGGTTTAAAATCGATCTCGATGAACGGTTCGGACATTTTTCTCAGCTCACCGCCGAGGGCATAAATCGCACCGCCTTCGAGGCCGTATTTCGTCAACAACAGCTCGCCCGCCACACTTTTCGCGCCCGCGCGGACATGGATGTTCTTAATCGGCAGGCCTTCGGCAGCGGCGAGTATATCGGGCGACCAATCACACTCCCAGCCGCAGTTTGAGGAAACTAGCGGCTCGCAATGTATTCCGAGTTCACGGAATTTCGCAATCCACCCGCCGTCCGAGCCAGTTTTTGGCCAAGAGCCGCCGCCAAGGGCGAACACGATCGACTTCGCGCGGATTTCCACGCCGTTTGCGAAGTGTAAAATATTTCCAGGCCGTAGATCCTGCCAGAGATGCTTCGGGCGGATCTCCACTTTCATTTCCCGCAGTCTAACCAGCCAAGCGCGGAGCACGGGCGCGCCTTTCAGAGCTTTCGGATATACTCGCCCCGAGCTCGCCTGAAATGTTTCGAGACCAAGACCGTGGCACCACTCACGCAGATCGTGATTGGAAAAATCCCCTAGCAAACCCTCCCAATCCCCTCCCCCTTGGTAGTTTAAAATGAACCCATCCAGCGCCCCGCCGTGCGTCAGATTCAGTCCGCCTTTTCCAGCCACCAAAAATTTTCTTCCCACCGAAGGTTTACCATCGAACACCACGACGCGGCGCCCCATGCCCGCAGCGATTTCAGCCGCATGGAGTCCCGCCGGTCCACCCCCAATCACGGCGATATCAACCGTTTCCATTCAGACAAGCTTGAGCCGCGCGAGGTCCTGCGCATCGATAAGCCCCACCGGCTTACCCTCTGCGTCGATGACCACGATATCATCGATATGTTTTTCGCCGACCTGTCTCACCGCCTCGACGGCCAGCGAATTCTCGGGCAGTGAGACGGGGTTGCGCGTCATCAAATCTGCAACTGGTAGTGCGCCGAGCGAGGGGTTTTTCTCATAGCCGCGGGCGAAATCTCCGTGGGTGAAAATCCCGGCGAGCATACCGTTTTCATCTAGGATCAAGCAAGCACCAGCACGACTACGGTTCATTTCCACCACAGCATCGCTCACGCAGGCCGAGACCGGTACGGTGGGCATCGCCTGATCGCGGCGCATTACATCGCCCACTTTCAGAAGCAGTGCCCGACCCAGTGAGCCACCGGGATGGTAACGGGCGAAGTCGCTTTCTGTGAAACCACGCATCTCTAACAGCACCATCGCAAGCGCGTCGCCCATGACCATCATTGCGGTGGATGAGGAGGTCGGAGCGAGGTTCAGCGGGCAAGCCTCGCGGGTGACGGATGTATCGAGCGTGACATCCGCAGCGCGGGACAGCGAGGAGCCAGTCTTGCCGCAGAGTGCGATCACTTTCACTTGGAAGCTGCGCAGAAATGGCATCAGGCCCAGCAGTTCCTCTGTCTCACCGGAGTAGGAAAGCGCGAGGATCACATCACCATCGCAAAGCAGTCCAAGGTCGCCGTGCAGGGCGTCTTGGGCGTTGAGCACCACCGCAGGCGCACCCGAAGAGTTCAGTGTGGCCGCGATTTTTTGGCCGACGTTTCCAGACTTTCCTACACCGATAATTACGACCTTTCCCCTCTCCTCCAGCGATGAGCGGAGCAGTTTCACAGCCTCGCCGAAGCTGGTGTCGATGCGCGCCGCCATCTGCCGGAGGCTGCCCGCCTCTAACTCAATTACCGCCCGCGCTCGCTCTTCGAAATCCATGTCCGCCACTACAACCCGCGCCGGGATTCATTTCAATACGTAATAACGGACGCAGAACGACTCCAAATCTCCCACTGATAAACCACTGACGGCAAGTTCGTTGGCGCTGGCGGTGAGCTTTTTGCTACAACCCCATTTCCCCTTGAAAGAAATTCCCGCCGCTTTTCCCAACCAATCCAACGCGTGCTCCGGGATCACCACCCGCACATCGAAAAGGGTCTCCGTCGGGTGAAAATTTACGAGGCAAAGGAAGGCTTGTCCGGAATCCGCATCGCGGCGCAGGAAGGCGTAAAGCCAATGCCCGGAGCAGGTCTCACCTCCGAGGCGACCGAAGGCGGGGTTCTGCTTGTTCGCATGATTTAGGCCGTAGAAATCGCCAGCGGTAAAAGCCGGCTCACTCAAAATAGCTAGCAGATCGACATACCATTTCCGCAGCGATTTTTGCTCCGCGGAAAGCTTCGCTCCGTCGCATTTCCCGCCGTTGAACCATTTCTGAAATTCCGGCATCGCGGTGTAATCGAAAATCGAGGTGCGTCCGTCATCACCGCTAAAACCCTCCGCACCAATGGCGGGCTCGCCGATTTCTTGACCGGAGTAGAGCATGATCGCTGCACGGCTGATGCTGAACATCACCGCCGCAGCCGGCTTCCCCGCGCCCATGCCCACACCGCCCCAATGTTGCGGATTTGCCACGCGTATTTCGTCGTGGTTCTCGATGTAGCGCACGCACTGATGAAAGCGCTCGCCGCCGAAGGTCTCACCGTCGATGTCGTTCGCCCACTTCCCGGATTCATAGATGCCCTGCAAAATTTTATAGGTGGGATGCTCGTATGCTCCGTCAAAACCGGATTTCAAAAGCTCGTCCAAAACATCCGCGTCGGTGAGCTTCGCGGGATCGCCGTCGTAGGCCTCGGCGATGAAAGTCACGCTCACATCCCTCGCCCGAGCGCGTTTCAACATCCAGCTCCAGAACTCCATCGGCACCATGTGCGCCATGTCCGCGCGGAAACCGTCCACCCCCATTTCCTGCCAGTAGGCGATGATCGCGTCCATCGTCCGCCAGGTGCGCGGCACATTTTCCGTCCCCGCTAAATGTAATGTTCTGCGCCCCGTAGTGAAATCGTGGCCGTAATTCAGCTTCACTGTTTCATACCATTCGTTGATCGTCGGCGACCACGTCACCGAGTTATTTCCCGTCACCCGCCCGAACTCCGTCTCCGGTATGAACAAAGCCGTTCCCAACGGTAGCTTCAGCGGCGGACCGCCTCCGTAGTGCGATTCATTGAGGTAGAAAAAATGGTTGTCGCGATCGAAAAAAACATCGTGGCGGTCGCCCTCACCGAAGGAAAGCTCCGGCCTCACATCCGAGGCGTAGCTGCGCGCCACATGGTTTGGCACGAAATCAATGATCGTCCGAAGCCCGTGACGACAGCAACGCGCCAGCAACTCGCGAAATTCTGCGATGCGGTTTTTCGGATCCTCCGCGTAATCCGGGCAGACATCGAAGTAATCCCGGATCGCGTAAGGGCTGCCCGCCAAGCCTTTCAAAATTTCCGGCGGATCAGCCGGCCTGCCGGGATAATCTGTTCCACTAGCCTGCTCCAAAACACCGGTGAGCCAGATGTGATTGAAACCCATTTTGCGGATCGACGAGAGCGCCTTATCGCTGATGTCATGGAATTTCCCGCAACCGTTTTCCGCCAGAGTGCCGCCGGGCTGGCGATTCAATTTCGTATTTCCAAACGTCCGCACCAACAACTGGTAGATCACCGGCCTGGTGGGCATATTTGAATCACTCATCGCTGGATTTTTTATGTTCCGCTAAAATTTCAGCGAATCTCTCATCACTTTTTTTTCCTTCTTCGCGCATCACAGCCAAAACATCGTAGAGTGCGAAAATAATTAACATACTAACTAAGAAGAAACAAAACGCCCACCAGAGCAGGAACATCCAAGCATTTTTAGAAAGGAAAGCATCGACCACCCAAAGTCCCGCCGCCATCCACGCCATCGTCAGCAATAGCCACCGCCCCAGCCACTTTCGCCGTTGGCCGCGATCATACAAAATCGCTTTCGCCAACGCCTTACTGAGCTCCCAATCTCCCGCGTTTCCCATAGAGACATCCTCACCATTCCCGCCATTTCTCCAAGCGTGAAATATCTTCTCGTTGAAGTTTTGTGTCTTGCATTTGCTCACCCTCGAAATATTTCAATGTTTGAAGTCGTAACACAAAATATCCACATCGCTCATGAAATCACTCTCTTTTCTTACGCTATTCCTTGCTACTTTCCAGATCAGCGCGTCAGCGGCTCGCTTTAATTTCACGGAAGGAGACAAGGTGGTCCTCCTCGGGGATAGCTTTATCGAGAGCGAGCAGTATGCCGGTTGGATCGAGCTTGCCGCTACCACCCAGTTTCCCGACCGCAATGTAACCTTTCGGAACCTCGGCTGGAGCGCGGATACACCCGCAGGTGATTCCCGCAACGGACTCAGCTTGGTTCAGGCCGGGCGTGAACCGGCGGGAGAAGGCTGGAACCATCTCCTGAAACAACTTTCTGAATACAAGCCAGATGTAATCGTAATCGGCTATGGCACAGCCGCCTCGCTGCATGATGGCAGCGCGCCCGATGTGTTCCGTGCAAACCTCACCCGCCTGCTCGACGAGGCACCGAAGGCGACCGGCAAGGAAACTCGTTTCCTCATCCTCGGCACACCTCCACGCACTGAAAAAAATAGGCTAGCCATCGAGAATATTCTCACGGAAACAGCCACGCAGCGGAATATTCCCTTCGTCAGCATGGATGAGCTGGCCAAGAATCCAGCCCTTTTCCAAAACCCCATCCATCTGACACCCGATGGCTACAAGGCCGCTGCCCGCATCATCGAGCGCTCGCTCGGCTGGGAGGAAAAACCATGGGACAAAGGCCAGCAGGCGGAAGTTCTGCGCCAGCACATCATCCGGAAAAACGAATGGTTCTTCCATCGCTCCCGCCCCGCAAACATGGCTTACATCTTCGGTTTTCGCAAAGGGGAGCAGGGTAGAAACGCTGGCGAAATCCCTCAATTCGATGCCCTTATCGCAGAGGAGGACGCCGCCATCGCGAAGATGCGCGATCTTTCCACCGGCACCATCGTCCCTCTGAAAGAAACGCGCACGGAATCTAAATACGCGGAGAAAACACCGCAGGAACATCCTAATTTCACCATCGCCGAGGGCTTCGATGTCACACTCTGGGCGGAAAATCCTCTTTTCCACAAACCCACCCAAATGAACTTCGATCCACAAGGTCGGCTGTGGGTCACAAGTTGCCTTTCATACCCGCAAATCGAGGTCGGCCAAACTCCCGATGACAAGGCGATCATCATCGAAGACACCGATGGCGACGGCAAAGCCGACAAGTCCACCGTCTTCGCTGAAGGCATGCTGATGCCCACCGGATTACTCCCTGCGGACGGCGGCGTCTATGTCGCCCAATCCACAGACCTCCTCCATTTCAAAGACACCGATGGCGATGGCAAAGCCGATGTGAAAACCCGCGTCCTCAGCGGCTTCGGCACCGAGGACACTCACCACAATCTCCACACCCTGCGCCGCGGCCCCGACGGGCGGATCTGGATGAGCCAAAGTATTTATACCCGCTCCGATGTAGAAACTCCCCACGGGATCTTCCGCCTCAAAAGCGGCGGGATCTTCCGTTTCGACCCGCGCGATATCAGCCTGCAAAACGGGTTTTATGGATTTACTAACTCATGGGGACACCAGTTCGATAAATACGGCCAGTCTTTCCTCACCGATGGTGCAGGCACCGAGGGCATCAACTGGGGCATTCCAAGTGCCATGTATATCAACTACGCGGGCGCTGCCAAAGTACTCTCCGGCATCAGCCCAGGCGGCCACCCGAAATTCTGCGGCCTCGAGATCATCGAATCCGCCCATTTCCCCGCAGACTGGCAGGGAAATATGATCACCTGCGACTTCCGCGCCCACCGCGTCGTGCGCTTCTCCATCACCGATGAAGGCGCAGGCTACGTAACCCAGCAACTCGGCGATCTACTCCGCACCGACAGCGTCAACTTCCGCCCCATCGATGTGAAACTCGGCCCCGACGGCGCGCTCTACATCGCCGACTGGGCGAACCCCATCATCAACCACGGCGAAGTGGACTTCCGCGATCCCCGCCGCGACCGCGAGCATGGCCGCATCTGGAGAGTCGCGAAAAAAGGCAGCCCGCTTCTCGAAAAACGCGATTTCACGAAACTCACCGAAACCGAACTCGCCTCCACCCTCGGCAGCACCAACCGCTACGATCGGGACAAAGCCACCGCCGTCCTCTACGAGCGTGAATCCCCCACCCTGCAAGCCACACTCGAAAACGCATCCAAAAGCAACGGCATCACCGCCCTCAACGCCTCCCGCATCCTCGCCAGCCGTTTCGGAAAATCTAGCGATGACACCCCCGCCGGAATCACCGCCGCCCTCAACAGCGAAACCCCAGAAATCCGCGCCGCCGCCGTCCGCTTACTCATCGATCCGAACCATCTCATCAAGCCCGAAGCCCTCGATGCCGCTTTCCGAAAATCCATCGCCGATGCATCCCCGCGCGTTCGCCTCGAAACGATCCGCGCCCTCGCCGGTTCCCTTGTTCCGAACTCTCTCGATGTTGCCCTCGATGCTCTGAAACACCCCCGCGACCGCTTTATAGATTACGCACTCTGGCTCAGCGTCCAATCGCATGGCGAGGAGTGGTTGGTTTATGCTCACACCCAAAGCGGCACGGTGGACGGTGAAAAAAATCAATTCGTCCTTGCGAATTTGCCGCCGGAGAAAAGCAAAAATGCGCTCGACCGCGTTTTCCCTGAGACCCTTCCGAAAGATGGCAGCGGTCCATGGCTTCAGCTCGGTCTCCAGAGCAAAGATGCGGGAATCATCACAAAAATCTTCGACCAAGCAGCTACGAACGGCTTCGACGAGAAAACCACCATCGCCGTTTTCGCAGGTCTCACCAACGCCATTTCCGAGCGCCAGGTGAAACCCACATCGGATGTTTCCAAGCTAGCGGCCTTCATCACCCGCGCCGACCCTACCGCCATCGAACTGGCTGGGGCGCTCGCCGACGAACGCCTGCTCCCCGCACTAATTTCCCTCATCTCCACCGACAGCAACCTACCCGAAGCAACCGGCGTAAAGATCATCGCCGCCATCGGAAATTTTCCCTCACCCCTCGCCCGAGACATCCTGACAAAGCTCGCCGCAGATGCCGAGCCATCCACCCGTAGTCTCGCCGCCCTCGCTCTCACCCGCCACCACCGCGAGGCAGCCCTGCCACTCATCACATCCATCGCAGCCACCCTATCCGATCCGCAGGCATCCCGCGATTTCTGGCAGAAAGCACTCACCGCCTCGGGCATTTCCAAGCAGCTCGCCGAGACCTTGAAAGCCAAACCCCTGCCCCCTGAAATCGCCGCCCTCACCCTCCAGCACATCCCAGAAATCGCCGAGCACGAAGCCCTCCTCGCCCTGCTACGCGCCCAAGCCGGAGCCTCCGCGACGCAAACCCACGACATCCCCGCGATGGCCAAGAGCGCCGCCGAAAAAGGCGATGCCCGCCGCGGCGAACTCATCTACCGCCGCCCCGCCCTCGCCTGCACCGCTTGCCACGCAATCGGCGGCGCGGGCGGAAAGGTCGGCCCCGACATGACCTCGATCGGTGCCAGTGCGCCGCTCGATTACCTCATCGAATCCGTCGTCAATCCCGGCGCGAAAATCAAGGAAGGCTACCACTCTGTCATCATCCAGACCAAGGACGGCAAATCCATCACCGGCCAGCTCATCCGCAGTTCCGGCGGCTCGTCCGTGATCCGCGACGGTGCTGGTAAGGAGATCAACATCGCCGACACCATGATCGCCTCCAAAACCGACGCGGGCAGCCTCATGCCCGGCAACCTCATTGGCTCCCTCAACCCGCAGGAAACGGACGACCTTTTCAAGTTCCTCTCCAGCCTCGGCAAACCTGGCGAATTCTCCGCCAGCGACAGCAAAGCACCCAAAGTTTACGCGATCCTCTCCGCAACCCCCGAAAACACGGACGCAGCGACCAAAGGCGATCCGAAACTCCCGTGGGTCGCCGTCAACGCAACCGTGAACGGCAGCCTCCTTCCCCAAGATCTCGCAAGCACTAAGAACCCCATCATCGCCACCAAAATCCAGCTCACCGAGCCAAGCACCCTCACCATCACCTTACCCGAAAACTTCAAGCACACCGGATTCTGGATCAACGGCAAACCCACCGAAAACGGAACCATAAAACTCCCCCCCGGCATCCACACCCTAGTCCTCCGCGCAGAAAATTTCCCTGACCGCTTCCGCCTCCAATCCCCATCCGGCACCTTCCTGCCAGAATGGTGAGTTATCATTTTTAGTAAAACCGCTCAACGTCTTCGATCAGGCCGGTAGGGCTGATCCGGCCCGGTCAGCCCACTTCAAAAATCTAACGCACCGCTCACTCTAACAGGAGTGAAATCCCGAAGCAAACAGCCCGCCTCACATCGATCCCCCTACCGTTCCGTGATAACAGCTCTTCCGTTTTCAATCAGGGCAGACCGAGCCGGATCAGCCCTACCATGCTGGGATTTCCCTACCAATGCAGAGGAATCGCAAACCCCGTCTTCCTTAGTGTTTAAATTTTAAAGTTTAAGGTTTCACCCAGGTAGGGCTGATCCGTCCCGGTCAGCCCACTTCAAAAATCTAACGCACCGCTCACTCTCGCGGGAGTGAAATCCCGAGGCAAAACGCCCGCCTCACCGCAGTTTCACCACCGTTCCGTGATAACAGCTCCTCCGTTTTCAATCAGGGCAGACCGAGCCGGATCAGCCCTACCAGCCCACTTCAAGAATCTGGCGCACCGCTCACTCTCGCGGGAGTGAAATCCCGAGGCAAATAGCCCGCCTCACCGCGGTTTCACCACCATTGCGTGATAACAGCTCTTCCGTTTTCAATTAGGGCTGACCGAGCCGGATCAGCCCTACCTCAATGGGATTTCCCTACCAATGCAGAGGAATCGCAAACCCCGTCTTCCTTAGGGTTTAAATTTTAAATTTTAAATTTTCGAAAAAAAGGGGGTGCCGCCTCCCTGTAAGCCGGATTCTGTCCACCCCGGTTTTACCCGGAGCTGGACGGTCATTTCTCTCAACCCAGCTTGCGCTGGGCGCCCCGCTTGCGCGGAGTGCGACTAATACCCGGAAGTTGACGGGCGGGCCGCCCTTTCCCTGTTATGTCTTGCACCATCCGGGGTTTTCACTGCCGCTCCGGTTGCCCTCGGCGCGGTGGGCTCTTACCCCACCATTTCAACCTTACCTGTGCCCTTGCAGGCCATCGGCGGTGTATTTTCTGCTGCACTTTCCGTCCGGGTTCCTCTCGGTCCCCGTCCCCTGCTTTCACAAGGCGAATTGCCCTACGGTGTCCGGACTTTCCTCAACGAGAGCTTGCGCCCCATTGCGACCGCCCGGGAGACGGCTTGCGAGTAAACACTGAAAAGCGGATAAGCGGAAAGAAGAAAAATCAGCCGATTTCCGCCAACCGCCCACTGAAATTCCGAATCGCCATGCTCGTGCTTGAATCCCACGCTCCGCCCCCTACTCTCCGCCCCATGCGCAAGCTCCTATTCCTCGTCCTCGCCTTTGCTACCAGCCTTTACGCCCAAGAAGCACACATCGTCGTCGAGGCGTATTCCGGGAAAGTCCTCTCTGCCGAAAACTCCTCAGCGAAGCGCCCAGTCGCATCCCTCACAAAAATGGCCACCGCCATCGTCGCGATCGATTGGGCCACCGCTACCGAGACAGATATCGCCACACACATGATCAGAGTGCCGGAAATTGTGCTCCAGCTTCCCACCTCCAGCTCCCTCAAACTCGCGCCCGGCGATACACTCACTCTCCGCGACGCGCTCTACGCTGCCCTGCTTTCCTCGGACAATGTCGCGGCTCTCACCATCGCTCACCATATCGGGGGACAAATCCTCACGCGCCGAGGCAAAGGCGGCGATCCCGTGGTCGCCTTCATCGCGGAAATGAACAAGCTCTCGAAAGCAATCTACGCGAAAAATACCCTTTTCGTGAATACCCACGGCCTCGAGAATGGGCCGAAGCGCGGTTACTCAACCGCCGCCGACATGGCGCGCTTCGCGATCCACGCGATGCGCCGCAACGCGATCACTTTCATCACCCGCCAGAAATCCCGCCAGGTTTCCGTGACCGGCCCTGAGGGAAAACGTGCCTACACACTCACCAACTCGAACGAACTCATCGGCGAGGAAGGCATCCTCGGCGTGAAAACCGGCACCACTAACGCCGCCGGCCCCTGCCTCGCCACTTGCATGGATCGTGATCCTGTCGTCCGCACGAAACCGGATGGCACGAAAGGAGTCACCCCACGCCGCCTCATCGTCATCGTGCTCAACAGCCCCGACCGCTTCAACCGCACCCGCCAGCTCATCAAGGCCGGCTGGGCGTTCTACGATCCATGGCTCGCCGCCGGCGCTCCCGTGAAAGATGCCATACGCGAAATCCTCTCCACACCGCCCCCGGTAAAATGATTTTTCCTTAGGGTTTAAAACTTAAAGTTTCATGCGCATCGGCATTCTCAACAGCGGTGGCGATTGCCCCGGACTCAACGCGGTGATCCACGGAGTCGTCGGCGCGGCACATCAACTCGGCTGGGAAGTCATCGGTTTCCGCGACGGCTTCGAAGGGCTGCTACCGCCCGGTGATTTCCGCATCCTCACACCTGCCGATACGATCGGGATTCTCAAACTCGGCGGCACGATCCTCGGCTGCACCAACAAGGGCCACTTCGCCGCCAAGGTCGGCGCGGGCGATGTCGCGGAGGTGCCCAAGGAAATCATAAATCGCGCGAAGGACACGATGGATCGGCTGGATATCGGCGCGCTCGTGGTTGTCGGCGGCGATGGTTCACTCACCACCGCGCTCCAGCTTTATAAAGCCGGATGGCCTGTCGTCGGAGTTCCGAAAACGATTGATAACGATCTCTGTGCCACCGCCATGACCTTCGGTTTCGACAGCGCCGTCACCACCGTCGTGGATGGCCTTGACCGACTCAACACCACCGCCGAATCCCACAAACGCGTTATGGTTCTCGAGGTCATGGGTCGCCACGCCGGATGGATCGCGCTGTGGGGCGGCATCGCGGGAGGCGCCAGCGTGATCCTGATCCCGGAAATTTCCTTCGACTTCAATAAAGTCGCGGCCTTCATCCGCCAGCGCGACGCGGAGGGACATCACGCCACACTCGTCGTCGTTGCTGAGGGAGCGAAAATGCCGGACGAGGGCATCGTCACGTTGGCCGGAAATTGCGGCGGCGAAGTCCGTCTCGGCGGTATCGGCGAACGTGTCGCCAAGCGCCTACAAGAACTCACCGGCAAGGAAACGCGAGCCACCACTCTCGGCCACCTCCAGCGCGGTGGTGCGCCCACCGCCTTCGACCGCATCCTCGGCATGAGATTCGGCGTAATGGCCGTGAAACTCTGTGAGGAAAAACAATTTGGCCGCATGGTTTCCTATCAGGCATACCACGTCGATTCCGTCCCCATCGAGGACGCAGTCAACCAGCTCCGCCTCGTCGAGCCAGATAGTGAACTCATCCTCGCTGCCAAAGCAGTCGGCATCTGCATGGGCGATTGAATTTTTGAAAAAACTCAACATCTCCAGCTACGGCCACGCCAACTTCCAGCCCCCCCACCTCGAAAAGCTCGCCGCCGAAGCCGCGCCTTTCACCATCTGCTACTCGCCTCCGACCAATGCTAAATCTCCCGCATTGCGCTAAGATACTTCCCACCTATGATGGCGGCACAAAATGACCTCCATCCTCATCACTTGCTCAAACGCAACCTGCGCGGTTCCGGAGGCGCATCGTGAACTTTTCAAGGGATCTGAGGATCTCGTAACCTCCACCGACGGCTGGGAACCCGGCGCACTGAACCTAGCCCAAGGCCTTGCCATGAAATTCAGCACCCCGCTGATCCACGGCGATGTCACGCGGCTTCTCATCGACCTCGAGCAGGATGGTGAACACCGCTGGAGCAAAATTTCCGCGAAACTTCCCGAAGCCACCCGCGAAAAGCTCGTCATGCGTCTGGAGAAAAAATTCCGCCATGCGATCGAGACCCGCCTCGCCGAGGATTTCAAACGCCACGATGCCATCATCCATCTTCTCATCCACACCGCCCCACTGACTGACGGGAAGATCCTCTTCGAATACATCGGATCACCACGCGCAGGCGAAATCGCGAAAGCCGCCTCGGCCCACCTGCCCGGCGAGGTGGATGCCTCAGCTCATCCGCTCATTGAGAAATCCCCTTTTGTCCAGTGGCTTATGGAAAATTTCTCTTCGGAAAAATACGGTGTGATCCGTCTCACGCTTTCCCATTCCTTCTTCCTCCGCTCCGTTCCGATGCGCTGGGAGACAATGAAAAAATCCCTGATCCAAGCACTCGATAACGCCGCCAAGGGATAGCTCTCCTTCTATCATTTTGAGATCGGAAACAACGTGGCTCCGCCGCGCTATTACATCCCCTGAATTTGCCCAGCGCCTAGCACCTTTTGCCAAAGGCGGTGGCACCATCACGCTCGATCACGCCGCCGAGGCCTCCCATTCATTTCTAACAGCTCTCGCCTGTACCGCCGCCGCCGACCACGGGAAAAAGCGCCACTGGATTCTCCACGAATCACCGCGCCAACGCGAACGTCTCGCCGCCGAGCTCGAACTCTGGGGCATCACCGCCCTGGTGCTGCCGGACGTAGGGGCGGTCTTCGGTCGCCCCCCGCTCGAAAGCGAACCCGACGCACCCCTAGAAGTTCACGATCCAGAAACCGCCGCCGAGTGGTTCGCGATCCTCGAAACCCTGGCCACCTCCGACGCCTTCGCCGTGATCTGCGGCTCAGAAAACTTTTCCCACTACGCCCCCTCCGCCAAATCCCTCCTCTCAAATCGCACTCACCTCAAGCCCGGCCAGATTCTAGATCCCACCTCCTTCGCCGAGACCCTCACCGCCCACGGCTACGAGCGCTTCCCCACGGTCACCGCCCGCGGCCACTTCGCCATCCGCGGCGGCATCCTCGATCTCTTCCCCTTCCAATCCGCCCGCCCACTTCGCCTCGAATTCTTCGATACCGAACTCGAATCGATCCGCGAGTTCGACCTCAACACCCAAGCCTCCACCCGCAAGATCCCGGAAATCCACCTCCAACTCACAGAACCGCCCGCCTCAGCCACCATCGCCGATTACCTTAAGCCGGATGACGTAGTCATCGAAGTGGCTGCCGCGTCTCCCACCAGGCCGCCTAATCGGCGTCCCGCCGATTTCTTAATCACCGAGAACACCGCCGAAAACGAAATCGAAGAAGACTTCACCCTAGCCACCTACGCCTCCCCCCTCGGCACCTTCGACGCCGGCGACTTCGTCCTCGACGAGCTCCGCCGCGAAACCTTTTTTAAACAACTCAACGAGTGGCAACGCGAGGCATGGGACATCGGCATCGTCTTCTCCACCAAAGGCGAACTCGAACGTTTCACCGAACTCTCTGGAAAAAATCTCGAACGCGACCTCGGCCTGACACCCGTCATCGGCGAGCTGATTTCCTCGTTCACACTGCCGGTCACCAAGCTCGCCGCCCTCTCCTCCTCGGAACTCTTCGGCCGCTACCGCACCCCCGGTGCCGCCCGCCGATCCACTGTCGAAAAAGCCCGTGCCATCCGCGCCCGCGCCACCCTCGATGATATCGAACCCGGCGATCTCGTCGTCCATTACGAATACGGGATCGGGAAATTCAAAGGCATCGTCGCCGAAGAAGAAGGCGAGGAACTCCAGATCGAATACAAGGACGGCTCGATCCTTTCCGTTCCGCTGGAACAAGCCCACCTGTTAGGAAAATACATCGGAGTCGGCGGCAAAACCCCTGACCTCAACAAACTCGGCAACGCCACCTGGCAGAAAAACCGCAAGTCCGCCGAGAAATCCATCCTCGACTACGCCGCCCGCCTGCTCCGCATCCAAGCCGAGCGAGAACACGACCAAGGCCACGCCCACCCCCCCGATACCCGCTGGATGTTCGAGTTCGAGCAAAGTTTCCATTACACCGAAACCCCCGATCAGAAACAAGCGATCCTCGATACCAAACACGATCTCGAAGCCCCCCGCCCGATGGATCGACTCATCTGCGGCGATGTCGGTTTCGGGAAAACCGAAGTCGCCATCCGCGCCGCGTTCAAAGCGATTACCGGCGGTAAACAAGCCGCCCTGCTCTGCCCCACCACCGTCCTCGCGGAGCAACACTGGCGCACCTTCCGCGAACGCTTTTCCGACTACCCAATCCGCGTCGATCTCCTCAACCGCTTCCGCTCCGCCAGCGAAGTAAAAGCCACCATCCAAGGCCTCGCCGATGGCTCGGTCGATATGGTAATCGGCACCCACCGACTCATCTCCGGCGATGTCGCTTACAAAGATCTCGGACTCGCCATCGTCGATGAAGAACAGCGCTTCGGCGTTGCCCATAAGGAGAAATTCAAAGACCTCTTCCGCCAGATCGATGTTCTAACACTCTCCGCCACTCCCATCCCGCGCACGCTTTACATGGCTCTAATGGGTGCGCGCGACATGTCCACCATCGACACCCCGCCACCTAACCGGCTCCCGGTTTCCACCACCGTCACCGCCTACGACGAACGCATCATCCGCGATGCGATCCGCCGCGAAATGAAGCGCGGCGGCCAGGTCTTCTTCCTCCACAACCGAGTCAAGACCATCGAGATGGTTCACAAGAAACTCAAGGAACTCGTCCCCGAAGCCCGCGTCCTCGTCGGCCACGGCCAGATGGAAAAACACGATCTCGAAAACGTCATGCACGCCTTCGTCAACCACGAGGCAGATGTCCTGCTCGCCACCACCATCATCGAAACCGGAATCGATATCCCCAACGCCAACACCATCCTAATCGACCGCGCCGACCGCTTCGGCCTCGCCGATCTCTATCAGCTCCGCGGCCGCGTCGGGAGAGCCGGGGAAAAAGCCTACGCCATCCTCCTCCTCCCCCGGGAAATGATCACCCAGGGCGATGCCAGAAAACGCATCCACGCCATCAAACAATACACCGCCCTAGGCTCCGGTTTTAAAATCGCCATGCGCGACCTCGAAATCCGCGGCGCCGGAAACCTCCTAGGAACCAAACAATCCGGCCACATCGCCCAAATCGGCTTCGACCTCTACTGCCAACTTCTCCGCCAATCCATCGACCGACTAAAAGGCAAAAAAGATCCCTCCCTACACGAAACCACCTTCAAAGCCGACTTCATCGTTTCCACGGAAACGCAGTGGGTGACACAAACTTTAAAAACTAAACTTCAAACCTCAAAGGAAGACGCTTCCATAGCAAAAAATCAAAAATCTAAACTCAATAATCATAAATCATCAATCTCTTCCCTTGGCGATCTTGGCGACTTTGCGGTTCAACCTCTTCCCGCCTTCATCCCCACATCCTACCTCTCCGATGCCAAATTGCGAATAAACGCCTACCGCGAACTCGCCGAAGCCAATACCCCAACATCCATCACCGCCCTCAATAAAAACTGGCAGGATCGCCACGGCCGACTGCCGGAACCCGTCACCCACCTCCTCACCATCGCCCGCATCAAAGCCGAAGCCGCCTCGAACCAAATCACCTCCGTAGAAATCTCAGGGCAGCGACTGATGCTCCAAAGGAACGGGAGCCCGATTTTATTGGATGGCTCCAGATACCCAAGGCTGGCGAAGACGAAACCTGGAGAGAAGCTGAATGAGGTTCTAGAAATGTTGCAGAATTTCTGAGGAGAAGGCACAGGATTCTGCCATCAGATTTTTAAAGTGGGCTGAGGTAGGGCTGATCCGGCTCGGTCAGCCCTGATCGAAAACGGAAGAGCTGTTATCACGCAATGGTAGTGAAACCGATGTGAGGCGGGCGTTTTGCCTCGGGATTTCACTCCCGCGAGAGTGAGCGGTGCGCCAGATTTCTATAGTGGGCTGACCGGGCCGGATCAGCCCTACCTGAGGCGCGCCTACTCTACTGCCATCACAAAAAGAGTCCTCGCCGAAGCCCCCATATCCGACTACGTTCACTCCATGAACTTTAATCAGCGCATAACGATATCTCCGGACAAGCGCAGTGGACAGCCTTGCATCCGGGGCATGCGCATCACGGTGAAAGATATCCTCGAGTACCTCGCCGGGGGAATGACGCAGGAACAAATTCTCGAAGACTTCCCAGAATTGGAACCTGAGGACTTTATCGCTTGCTTCGCCTTCGCCGCTCATCGTGAAAGCCATCTTGAGTTAGCCGTCGCCTCATGAAACTGCTGCTCGATCAGAATTTATCTCGCAAGCTGATCGGAATGCTCGCCAACGAGTTTCCAAATATAGAACATGTCCTTAATCTCGGGATGGAGAAGAAAGAAGATACCGACATCTGGGACTTTGCAGCCTCCAACGGCTACGCGATTGTCAGCAAGGACAAAGACTTTTACCAACGCAGTGTAGCCACCGGCCATCCGCCGAAAGTGATCCATCTCCACATCGGAAACTGCTGCGTGAAGGAAACCGCCAAGATCCTGCTCGCTAGAACCGGACACATCAGAGATTTCCTTTCCCACAAAACGAAATCCTATCTCATTATGCCATAACCGTTTTTGCGCCTAAAGCCATCGAATCCCTCGAAAAAACTGGATCTACCGCCACGACCGCCTGCCGGAACCTTTAACTTTAAACCCCAAGGAAGACGGGGTTTGCGATTCCTCCGCATCAGAAGGGAAATCCCAGCATGGTAGGGCTGATCCGGCTCGGTCTGCCCTGATCGAAAACGGAGGAGCTGTTATCACGCAATGGTAGGGGAACCGATGTGAGGCGGGCTGTTTGCCTCGGGATTTCACTCCCGTCAGAGTGGGCGGTGCGTTAGATTTTTGAAGTGGGCGGACCGGGCCGGATCAGCCCTACCTGGGTGAAACCTTAAACTTTAAAACTCAAAGAGACCGGCTATTTCATCCCATGCGGACTAAGCGCGGGGAAAAGGGCGTTATTTCCGAAAATAGTCCGTAATCGCTTTCACCAAACCGGGGATATCGTGCTGGGCGGCTTCGACGGCAGGCTTGTGGTCGAGCGATTTCAGGGTTGTGGAAGTGACCGGGCCGATGCTAGCGGCGATGCAGCGCTCCGGCCAAGGCAGGCCGAGGGCGAAGAAATGCTCGGCGGTGGAGCTGGAGGTGAAAGTGACCATGTCCGCGCCGTCTTCGATAAACTTTGCTTGCGCGCCGGTGTAGTCGTCTGTTTCCGGCACGGTGCGGTAGGCGATGCATTCATCGACGATGGCTCCAAGTTTCATCAAACCATCGTAAATCACGTCTCGCGACTCAGCGGCTTTGATCCAGAGCATCGTCTGATTCTCGACATTGAGTTCCTTAAAAGCCTCGATCAACCCTTCGGCAACAAACTGCTTCGGCAGCAGATCCACGCCGATGCGGTATTCGCGGATCTTCGCAGCGGTGCCGGGGCCGATGGCGGCGATCTTGGGATTTCCCAAACTACGAGCATCCTCGTAGGTGGCGAAAAACGCGTCGAAGAATTTCTCGACCCCATTCGGGCTGGTGAAGACGAGCCAATCGTATTCGTGGGCGTTGATGACACCCTCGGCAAAGCACTCGCGATCCTCCGGCAGCTCGATACGGATGGTGGGAAGTTCGATTACATCCGCGCCGAGATTCTGGAGGCGCTTGCTGAGATCACCCGCCTGCTCGCGGGTGCGGGTGACGACGATTTTCTTTCCAAACAGCGGGCGCTTCTCGAACCAATTGATCTTCGCACGCTCGTTCACCACGTTTCCGATGACAGCGACGGCGGGAGAGGAAAAGCCTTCCTTTTCCGCAATGTCGGCGATGGTTTCCAGAGTCCCCACAATTGTCCACTGCGAGCCAGTCGTCGCCCAGCGGACGAGGGCGATGGGAGTATCTGCTGCCGCGCCGTGCTCGATGAAAGAGGAGGTAATTTCACGAAGACGCGCGACACCCATCAGGAAAACCTTAGTGCCCGGGGCCTTCGCGAGCTGGGCGTAATCGATGGAGGAGAAGCCTTTCGTGGGATCCTCATGGCCGGTGAAAATGGTGAGCTGGGTGTTGTGGTCGCGGTGTGTGACAGGGATGCCCGCGTAGGCCGGCCCGCCGATGGCGGAGCTGATGCCAGGAACGATTTCAAACGCGACACCCGCCTCTGCGAGTTCCGCAGCCTCCTCGCCGCCGCGGGCGAAAATCATTGGATCGCCGCCCTTGAGTCGGGTCACGATCTTACCGTTTTTCGCATGATCCACGATGATCTGGTTGATCTGATCCTGCGGAACCGAGTGATCCCTAGCGCGCTTTCCGACGTAAATTTTCTCGCAGCCAGGCTTCGTCCAGCGCAGCAACTCGGGGCTGCTCAGCGCATCGTAAACGAGCACGTCGCAGGTTTCGATGCACTCCTTCGCGCGGAGGGTGACGAGACCGAGATCGCCGGGGCCGGCGCCGACGAGATAGCAGATTCCTGTGGATGTCATTTGAGCGATTTAAAAAGTTCGTGTGCGACTGTGATGGGATCCGTGCCCTTGGCCTCGCCGGTTTTAGGCGTGCCACCTTCTTCCGGGAAAACGCGGGCGAAGAGGCTGATCACGCCCTCTTCGAGAAAAGAATAAACGCCAACGGGAGTATGGCAACCGCCGTCTAGCAGGCGCAGGAACTCGCGCTCGGCCGTCACCTTCGTCCAGGTATCAGCATGACAGATCGATTCTGCAAATGCCTGTGAATCGGCATCATCCGCGCGAACCTCCAGCCCGATCGCCCCCTGCCCTGCCGCCGGAAAAAATTCATTTTCGGGAAGCCTATGGGCGAACACGCCGGGAAAGCCGCTGACAGCATCATTTTCCGACAGGAAGCCGAGCCTCAACAAGCCGGCCTCGGCGAGTAAGATCGCGTCGTATTGATCCCCTTCTGCGAGTTTACGGATGCGTGTCGGCACGTTGCCGCGCAAATCGAGGACAGTGAGATCGGGGCGAAGAAAGGAAATCTGCTTCGCGCGCCGCACGCTGCTGGTGCCGACCCGTGCGCCCTTTTCCAAAGCGTCTAGGCCACCGGGTTGTTTCGTAAGCAGGACATCGCAGACAGGAGCTCTTTCCAAAGTCGCGGCGAGCCGGAAGCGCGGATCGAGCACCGTCGGCATATCCTTGAGGCTGTGCACCGCGATATCGACCGATCCATCGTCCAGCGCCTCCTCCAGTTCCTTGATGAAAACGCCCTTGTCGAAAGTTCCCTCTGACTTCGCGACATCTGCCAATGAGACATCCGTGCGGCGGTCGCCCGTGGTGGTGATGACATTTCGCCGGATTTCCGCTTCCGGAAATTTCGCGCCAAGCAAGCCCTCGGTAGCAGTTGCCTGCACCAAGGCGAGTTCGCTGCCGCGCGTGCCAATCGTGATTGTTCTTCCGGTCATCATTCCTGTCCGCCCCTCCATGCCGCGCAACTTCATGAGACGCAAGGGAAAGGATTACCCTCAGAGAAAATCAGCTTTCTTCCGGCTCCGCAACCTTTGCCCGGTGACCTTGTTTTGCGAGGATCTCGATGTGGATGGCTGGCCAGTTTTCCTGTGAAGCGGTATCAATGCTTTTCGTAATTTCGGAAACATGGACGGGTTCTGCGGATTCCGTTTCCTTGCCGGTGCGGCAGTCAAAATCCCAGAAATCGACGCCCTCGGGCAAGGGCTTGCGGCGCTCACGTTTCAGGTATTTGCGGATCTCCGCCTTGATGCCCTCGATGACGCGCGGCGGCTTGTGATTCGGCATTTCGAGCGGGAAGGTTTTTTTCATAAAGTGGTTTGTGGGAGATGGAAGGTGCTTTGTCGATGGCGGGTCATCGCAATTTTTAGGGCAGCGGCATCACCTTCCGGCACGAGAGTGAGGAGCGGATGATTGGGGAGGCCACAGGCATTCGTTGCGATCACCGGGATGCCCGATGCGAGGGCGAGGAGCGCGAGGCGGGGTTCGTGCTCGATCCACGCGGGCATGACCAAGGCGTTGCAGCTGCCGATTTCAGAAGGGTTCGCGCGCCGAGAATGGATGCCTGCGAGAGGATCGGAGCCGCTTTCCTTCGCGCCGCCCAGAATCAACAACTCATCGCCACTGCCACTCAGGGCGGCGGCCAATTCGTAGATTCCTTTGCGGGCAAGTGCAGAGGCGGGGAAAAACCATTTGATCTCCCCAGCATGCGGCGCACTCACAGAAATCGGCGGCGGCATTGACCAATCGAGCAGCAGCGCCTTCGCTCCGAAATACTGGGCGATGCCACGGTGCGGAGTGATGATCCTCGCCGCCGCCGCGAATGCATCCCTTTCCGCATGGAGTATGGCCGCTTCTGCTCGGAAATCACGGATCGTCTCCGAAGCGGGATGCAACAGCGCCGCCTGATCGAGCCGTTTCTGCAATTCGGCCAGCGGCCAGCGGTTTACCAACACATCGAAAGTCCGCCCTCCGAGGCAGCCGGCTTTCCATAAATGGGGCAGCAGCGCTTGGGAAACCACGAGATGCCGCGCCAAGGGATCGACTTCCGCCGCGAAGCGCTCCGCGAGCCGTTTTTGCGCTGCGAGCATGAAACGCTGCCTGACGGCTCCTTGCACGGGGATACGGCGTTGCCGGAAAGATCGAAGCAGCGTCTCAAAGGTGGCGTGCCGCTTCCACGCCCCTTGCGGCAGAGACCACGCGTAGTTTGCTTTCCCAAAACGCATGCCATCGAGCGGAGTGAACCAACGGTCGCCGTCATGGGCATGAAGCGCGCACCAAGCATCGAACTCTGGCCAGCGCCCATCGAGCAACCACGCGGTGTGCCCGGCGGAGGGAGCGTGATCGGCGGTGGCGGAAGGATGCCGGAAACAGGAAGTGACACCGCACGTCAAACAATCGCCCTCCGCCTTCGCCCGCGTCGGTGATCCGCTGAACGGCACCATATCTGCGGCTGGGTATTTCTCGTAAGCCTGATCCGCACAGATCGTGACGACGAGATCGTGCTCTGTCATCCTGACATGCAGTTGCCACGGAAACGGCGCACGGAAACGCAGATCCACGTAATTCCAGAAAACGGTAGCGTCGCGCTCTGGTAAAAGAGGCACACCGGGCAGCGACATGGAGTGGGTGTGACTTTCCAAAATCTCGAACCCCGCCTTGAGCGCAGCGGCATGAAGAAGCCCGGAAATCTGGCAGAGCCCGCCGCCCAGGCTCGGCACCATGCAGCCGGAGCGGAGTTCACGTCCGGTGACGTATCCCTTCCGTCTTGTCACACGCCCCATCTGCCTCCAGAAGCCGAAGACTTCCCCGCCAGGAACTGAAATGCCATCGAGGGCGGAGCACGCCGCGCGTAGGTTCTGAATTTTTCCGGCAGTCAACGGAAACTCGGAGGGGCTAGCCTGCGTCCAAAGCGGCGACCTTTCCTCCGTAATAACGGACGCATTCACAGGAATCGATCCCGATGCATGTTTGCGCACCGGAGCCTTAAGATCGTGCATAAGCCGCCGCGCGATGAACACACGTGATTTCAGGAAAAAAACCAGCGCTTCGAGGCGCGTCGGCTCCTGGTGGTCTGTCTCGATGGATCTCTGCACTTTACTCCGTTACGTGGGCTTCATCGCGAAGCATTCATCAGAATGACCATCTCGCCTTTTGTGCCGTGAGATTTGAACCAATCGAGTAGTTCGCCCGGTTTCCCTCGGTGATATGTCTCGAATTTTTTCGTGAGTTCTCGGGCCACGCAGACCTGTGCCTCCGGAGCGATCTCCGTGAGGATTTCCAAAGTGGAAACGATGCGGTGCGGGCTTTCAAAAAAAATGCCAGTCTCGCCGCTTTCGAGGGCATCTGACATGGCGCTGCGGCGCTTACCGGATTTCACGGAGAGGAAACCGCCGAAGCGAAACGCGTGGCAGGGCAAGCCGGAGCCGATCAGCGCCATCAGCACCGCGGAAGGGCCGGGTAAAACTTCGAACGGCACATCCGCCTCAAGGCACGCCTGCACCAGACGATACCCAGGATCGGAAACGCCCGGCATGCCTGCGTCGCTGATAAAAGCGATGCGCTCGCCGGCCTTCGCGGCGGCGACGAGTTCGGGTGCCTTCCGACTCTCATTGTGCTCGTGGAGCGAGACCAGCGGCTTCCCGGAAATACCGTGGTGCGCGAGAAGAATCCCGGAGCGACGGGTATCCTCGCAGGCGATCCGATCCGCATTTTTCAAAACTTCGAGAGCCCGCAACGTGATGTCGCCGAGGTTCCCAATCGGAGTCGGCACGAGGAAGATTTTCCCTCCATCCTCCTGTTCCTGATTCATGAAATTGCCTTCAACAGGTTTTTCTCGGTGTGAAAATTCTCTTAGCCCTCGAATTTACTGACAAGGACGGAGGCGTTGTGCCCGCCGAAACCGAAGCTGTTGCTGAGCGCCACCTTGACGGGAAGCTCGCGAGCTACGTTCGGCACGACGTCGAGATCGCACTCCGGATCCTGCTCCTCGATGTTGATCGTCGGAGGGATCACGCCATCGACAATGGCCATCACACTTGCGATCAGTTCGATGCCACCCGCCGCACCGAGCATGTGGCCGGTCATGGATTTCGTGGAACTGACCATCAAGCCGTTCTTAGCGTAATCTCCAAAGGCGACTTTGATGGCTTTCGTTTCCGCCACATCGCCGAGGCCGGTGGAGGTGGCGTGGGCGTTGAGATATTGAACCTCATTCGGATTCTTTTTCCCGTGCTTCAGAGCCATGCCGATCGCGTAAGCCGGGCCGCTGCCATCCGGCGAAGGGGCGCTCAAGTGATAGGCATCCGCGCTGACACCGTAACCGATGAGCTCCGCATAAATTTTCGCGCCGCGCGCCTTGGCGGTTTCGAGTTCCTCGATCATTACCACACCGGCGCCCTCACCCATTACGAATCCATCGCGGTGCTTGTCGAAGGGACGCGAGGCCTTTTCCGGCTCGTCGTTGCGGGTGCTCAGCGCCTTCATGTTCGCGAAACCGCAGAGACCCATCGGTAGCACCGCCGCTTCCGCACCACCACAGAGGAAACCGTCGGCATCACCGAATTTGATGATGCGCCATGCCTCGCCGATATTGTGATTCGAAGTCGCGCAGGCGGTGACGATCACCATGTTCGGACCGAGCAATCCGTGTTCCATGGAAATAATCCCGGAGGCGATGTTCGAGATCATCATCGGAATCGTGAAAGGCGACACACGCCGCGGCCCTTTCTCGATGTAATTCGAATGCTCGCGTTCCACCGTGGAAAGACCACCAATGCCGCTACCAACCATCACTCCGTAGCGGCGAGCATCGATTTTCGCCGTATCCAAGCCGGAATCTGTCATCGCCATTTTTGAGGCAGCCACAGCATACTGGACATAGCGATCCGATCGGCGTGCGTCCTTTGGAACGCCGAAATAACCGTCCGCATTGAAGTCGCGGATCTCGCCCGCGATCTTGCAGTCGAAGGGCGTAGCATCGATATTTTCAATCCTGCGTATCCCACTACGTCCGTTTTTCAGTCCGTCCCATGTCGTCTCTAGGTCATTCCCCAGAGGCGAAATGCACCCGATTCCCGTGATTACTACCCGTCGCTCGCTCATATCGTGGGAGAAATCTAGACTCCGAAACGATAACCGCGCAAGCAATAGAAATAGTCTGGATTCCTGGACAGGGTTCCTACGCTAGGGAAGCACAGTCGCAAAACTTTGTCAGAAAAGAGTTATTGCACCGCGAAGGCGCTAAGACGCGAAGCAAATGCAATGGGAATTTATGTTTTTGGTTAATGTAATCTGAGAAAACTTTGAGGCTTAGCGCCTTCGCGGTTCTCTAATTCTTGATTCGATGCGAGATCTGCGGTTTAAATCTCCCTAACGGCCGTATTATTCCCCTTGTGATTACTAGCCTGCATTTTTTTCCAGAGTCCCCACAACCTACTACGATGTCTCTCAAACCTATCTTCACAAATGTTATTGCGGCACTCGCGTTGGCCGGATTCTCCCAAGGAAAAACAATCGACTGTCCTCTGGATGCGCTTACTGAAATTCCTACCAATTGGAAAATGACTCAGGATGAATTTGAGAAAAAATTCACCAAAGATAATGCACTTCACTATAGATGGCTGACAAAAGATCGCACGCGAGCAAAGATCGCACGCAGGTTTTATAGTAACGTGGAGATTGATCTGAGTCTTTTTGACGGCGAAGTGCAGGTGGAAGAGGCAATCGTGGACTTCGCGGGAGGCACGCTCAACTTGATCACCTTCTCGATCTATAATCGTGGCGACGGGAGGAATATCACGGAGGAAGATTTTACTGCCTGCTTCACTGCCAGCGGCAAAGCAATGTCGAAGAGCCTCGCTGTGAAGCCAAACCGCAAGGATGCAAACCTTACCAGCGGGTTGCTGACGGCAGGTTTCAGTTGGTTCTCGCCAGAAAACGGCATCGCTCTGCTGGAGCACAATGACAAGGCGTTATCAGGCGGTGATCGTGAATTTTTGCGCCTGCGCATCGCTAGGCCGAATGCGGAAGGATCGCTGGCGACTTCCATGACTCACAGCCGGGGAGGTGCTGCTGTCAAGATGGGCGACCTTCAAGACAATGTGGTGAAAGATGACAACGGAGACGTTTACCTCTCCAACATGCCGATGGTGGATCAGGGCGATAAAGGTTACTGTGTGGTGGCTTCAACACAACGCGTGTTTGAGTATTACGGCATTGGTGCGGATATGCACCAGATTGCACAGGTTACGGATGCGAATCCAGACTCTGGCACGAGTTCTCACTTGATGGCCAATGCTCTGGATCGCATTGATTATCGGTTCAAGACGCGATTAGAGATCATTGGAATGGGACACGATGGAGCTTTGAACGAGCCGATCAAGAAACGTGATACCTATTATGTGGGCAAACCAGTGGATGAGAGAAAATTTCTCAAGGAAGTTCGCTCCTATATAAATTCCGGCCTGCCCTTGCTCTGGAGTTTGAATCTCGGGTTATACCCAGAGGAACCAAAACTTAGCGAGCAGGTTTCTGGCGGTCATATGCGCCTAATCATCGGCTATAACGACAAGACCCAGGAGATTATCTTTTCCGATTCATGGGGCTTCGGCCATGAGATGAAGCGGATATCGATGTCGAATGCTTACAAGGCTAGCACCGGGGTATTCGTCCTGAAGCCGACGACGAACTGAAGTTGCTCGGCTGGTTGGCGACTGGTTACCTACATAACATCAGAAAATTCCCGCCAGCACGGAAATCAGCAGTGTTAGGAATACGAAACGCGGCGGATCAAGTGTGAATCGCGTAGCTCAAAATGAGCTCGCATAGCGCGTGGACTCATATCATCCGGAATATCGCAAAAAATGCAGAGGCCGCGATCACCGCCAATGAACCCATCCCGACGATGCGATCAGTGATATTCGTTTTCGGCCGCATCACAGAACTTGATTTCGGAAAAACTATTGCGGCATAAGCCATTCCCGCGATCAAACCACCGAAATGCGCTGCGTTGTCGATGAAACGATATCCCACAAGACCAATCAGCGCTGTGATCAACACCCCGCCGATCAGACGTCGCTTCGCGCTTTTCGGGACGAGCTCCTTATGGAGTGTTTCGAACACCAACAGAAATCCCAGCCAGCCCATCAGCCCACCGGACGCGCCGACCGAAGGGCTGTCCAACAACCTGGCCGAGGCCTCGCCGCCGACTAGCGCGGAAAAAAGAAAGACCATCAGCACATGCGGCCAGCGTGCGAAGACTTCAAGCCGCTTCCCTAGATAGAGAAGCGCAAGTGCGTTCATAACGAAATGGAGCAGCCCACCGTGCAGCATGGGAGCGGTGAACAGCCGCCAGTGTTCGCCTCCCCGGTAAACATCTTTCACCAAGCCGACCTGCACGACGGATTCGTGGAAACCTAGGATCGATCTGTCATAAATCACCTGCGTTAGAAAAACCAGAGAGATCAACCCGAGTAAAATAATAGTCACGGGAGCCTTCTGCGCCTCCAGCCAGGTTTCGAAACGAAGCAGCGGAACCTTGGCTGCAAGATTCCCGCCGAAGCGTTTCATCTCGACTGATTTTTTCCAGATCTGATACCATGGAATGAACGCGAAAATCAGGAACGCAAGCAACGCAAGACCAACCGAAGTGGAAGCGGCCATTGCTTTCAGGATGAATTCTAATTGTTCCACCCAGCCCATATCCAGGCCACTCGCCCTTTCCCGCTCACCGAAGGCTACCCATGATTGGAACAACATGTATCCGAGAATTACCGCCAGCCCGATCCCGAAATTTCTCAATCGATACTGCGCGTCCGCCAGATCATCGGACAACCAGCGTTTCCTGATCTCCGTGATCGGCTCGGCCAAAGCCTCGATCTCTTCCGGGACTCGGCAATAGGGGGAATTGGGTGTCCAAACCAGATTTACCGCACTAGCGGTATCCTCGCGGATGGTTTTGGAAAGATCTTCAAACGACGCGCAGACATGACTTCTACCTTTGCGATCCAGCCATCCGTAGCCTTCACCCGCTATGGGAAATGCCTCATCGCGAGCCCAAACCGCAAGATGATTTTGCTCGTCTCCGTCTGCTTCCGCTTTGTTCACACCTTGCAAGCGTCTGGCTTACTCGGGTTTGTCCGTCTCATTTTCAGCGGGTGCTTCGGGAGCAGGTGCTTCCGCAGGTGGAGCAGGCGCTTCCGCAGGTGGAGCAGGCGCTTCCGCAACTGGAGCAGGCGCTTCCGCAACTGGAGCAGGCGCTTCCTCAACTGGTGCAGGTGCTTCTTCGGCGGGAAGTTGTTTAACGAGTGATGGCTGCTCCGCTTCGACGGATTTCTCTTTCTTCTCTGCGGATTTCTCTGCAACGGCCTTTTCTGGCTCAAGCAGAGATTTCTGCTTCGTTTGCTTTCCGATCAGGATCGCGAGAGTTATAGCCAGGATGAAAAACATCGAGCCCAAGTAAACCGTGCCGCGCTGGAGGACGTTTGTGGTGCGAGCACCGAAGACTTGGTCGGTCACACCGCCACCGAAGGCCGCGCCCAGCCCTTCTTGTTTTGGACGCTGCATGAGGATGATAAGGGACATCAGAAGGCAGACGATTACGAAGACGACCAGCAAGAGATTGATGCTTATATCGAGCCAGTTAGTTGAGGCGAAAATCATGGCGGCGGAATATGGGTATCCCTACCCAGCTTGTAAAGCGGGGAGTTTCTGAATTTTCAGCCCCTCCCATTCCGCATCCATGTTCAAATGCACCCTTCAAGAGGAAATCATCCTTGCCCTAAAGCCCGGCACGGTTCATCTAGCACCCGTGCGTGATCTCCTGGCATACCCCGCTTGGCTGGAGGAGGATCTCGGTGCTCCGCTGCCAGATACCACCCATGCCTGCTCCGTCTGTCTCCCAACCTGGGAGTCGGTCGTCGGCTATGAGGAGGGGCGCGAAAAAATCATTCGTCGCCTCCGCACCGGATACCCGCGTTTTTTCAAGCATCCAACCGTCGAGCGCCTGTTCGAAAACGCCCGAGCGGAACTTGCATCCGATGGCGAGGATGTCCTAGTGCTGCCTACGCGCCTATCCGCACAACGCGCCCACCGCTGGCTGGAAAGGCAGTCGGAAACAGCCGTCCGGAGCACCTCTTACAACGGATTTCACGCGCTCATTTTCCCAGAAAAAGCCAAGACGCTCGCCAACCTCTACTGGCGATTTTCCGGCGAAGGCGTTTCCTCGCGCCAAGCTCAGGATTACCTCGATGGCACGCTGCGCGAGGGATCCAAGTCCCATCTCGTCGCCCGTGCCTTAGCGAAGCTCAACGGCGGCGTTGCTGAAAATACTTTCGTCTTCGCCAGCGGGATCTCAGCGGCGCTCTCTGTGCTGCGTGCACTTCCAGGCCTTCGCGAGGGCAAGAAAACACTCCAGATCGAGTTTCCTTATGTCGATTCCCTGAAAATCCAGGAACGCTTCGGGCACGGAGCGGCCTATCTCAACGATGCCTCCGGCGAATCCTTCGAAGAAGCCCTGCGCCGCATCCGCACCGGCGAATTCGCGGGCGTTTTCACCGAAGTGCCCTCCAATCCGCTGCTCCGCACCGTCGACCTCCCTCGCCTTGCCGAAGCCTGCCGCACCTCGCGCACGCCTCTCATTCTTGACGATTCGGCCACCGGACCGCTCAACGTCGATGCCCTACCCCATTGCGACGTGCTTACCTCCTCTCTCACAAAATGGGTTTCCGGAGCAGGCGATGTGATGGCCGGAGCGGCTACCGTGCGCGCTGATTCCCCGCTTGCAGCCGATTTCCTTGGTTCGCTAGCCGAGGATGCCGCCGAGTGCGCCTCACTCTATATTAGCGACGCGGAAATTCTGCTTTCGAACATGAAGGGCTACGCGAAACGAAACGCTAGGGTGAACTTCAACGCCCTCGCCCTTGTCGCTTTTCTGAAAGACCACCCCGCCATCGCCAGCGTCTGGCATCCATCGGTCACACAAACGGAAAACTACGCGAAGATTATGCGGAAAGAGGGCGGTTACGGCGGACTTCTTTCCATTGTGCTCGCGAATCCAAAAAAGGCTCCGAAGGTCTATGACGCACTGAAACTTTCAAAAGGCCCCTCTTTCGGAACGCCTTTCACGCTCGTCTGTCCCTATACTCTTCTGGCTCATTATGACGAGTTGGACTGGACGGAAGACTGTGGTGTGCCCGCTAACTTACTAAGGATTTCCGTCGGACTTGAGTCCCCAGACACCATTATTGCCGCCTTCACCAAAGCTCTGGCATAATAAACATCCACGCACCACGCTCCGTCGTCCGCACTAAAAACACACGGACTGAAAAATTCCCTAATCGGGGACAAAAAAGAGCCCGACTCCAATTACTTGGAGTCGGGCATATACCTGGCAACGACCTACTCTCACAGGACCTATCGTCCCAATACCATCGGCGCTGCAGCGTTTCACTTCCGGGTTCGGAATGGGACCGGGTGGTTCCACTGCGCTCTGGTCACCAGAGGTCAACTCCGTATGATCGGAGCTGGGTCTCTGAGGACATTGAGCTATGTTAGAAAGAGGACTGGAAATGTATTAACTACATTGTCCAACCCGCTCTCTGACATCCACATGGAGAGATTTCATAATCTGATCAGTAGACTCACATGAGCCTTACACAATACTTGGATATCCGAATTCAAAATTAGGAATCAAGCCAAACGGATTATTAGTACTGGTAAGCTGAATATATTACTACACTTACACTTCCAGCCTATCAACGTCGTAGTCTTCGACGATCCTTAAGGGAAAATTCATCTTGGGAATAGCTTGGCGCTTAGATGCTTTCAGCGCTTATCTAGTCCGCACGTAGCTACCCAGCCATGCTCTTGACAGAACAACTGGTACACCAGAGGTGCGTCGATTCCGGTCCTCTCGTACTAGGAACCGAACCCCTCAATTTTCCTACGCCCACAGAGGATAGAGGACCGAACTGTCTCGCGACGTTCTGAACCCAGCTCGCGTGCCGCTTTAACCGGCGAACAGCCGGACCCTTGGGACCTTCTCCAGCCCCAGGATGCGACGAGCCGACATCGAGGTGCCAAACTTCGCCGTCGATATGAACTCTTGGGCGAAATCAGCCTGTTATCCCTAAGGTACCTTTTATCCGTTGAGCGACGGCAATTCCACATTCTACCGCCGGATCACTTAGGCCGACTTTCGTCTCTGCTCGACTTGTAGGTCTCACAGTTAGGCGGGCTTATGCCTATGCACTCGACACACGGTTGCAGACCGTGCTGAGCCCACCTTCGCGCTCCTCCGTTACTCTTTGGGAGGATACCGCCCCAGTAAAACTGACCGGCTGACACTGTTTCCCGCCCGGTTTCACGGGTCGGGGTTAGATCTTCCAACACCCAAGGGTGGTATCTCACTGATGACTCCACGACGCCCTAAAGCGCCATATCAACGTCTCCCACTTATGCTGAGCATGAGAATCGAAAAACCAATGACAGCTTACAGTTAAGGTCTATAGGGTCTTTCCGTCCTTCTGCGGGTAGGCGGCATCTTCACCGCCATTACAATTTCACTGAGCACCTAGTTGAGACAGTGCCCAACTCGTTACACGATTCGTGCAGGTCGGAACTTACCCGACAAGGAATTTCGCTACCTTAGGACCGTTATAGTTACGGCCGACATTCACGGGGACTTGGGCTCAAAGCTTCGCCTTGCAGCTAACCTCTTACCTTAATCTTTCCGCATTGGTCACGTGTCACACCCTATACTTGGACTTGCGTCTTGGCAGAGTGCTGTGTTTTTGCTAAACAGTCGGTTGGGCCATTTCACTGCGGCCTGGCCGAAGCCAGGCACCCCTTCTTCCGAAGTTACGGGGCTAATTTGCCGAGTTCCTTAACTAGGGTTCACTCTTGCGCCTTGGTATACTCTACCCACCCACCTGTGTCGGTTTACGGTACGGGTTGCTTAGCATGCACAGGGGCTTTTCTCGGCACCAACTCCAGCCATACGGATCGGCCGTAGCCTCACCTCGGAATTCAATCACCTGGTGGCCTTCATTGATGCGTCCTCCCTGCTTAAGTTTCGCAAGTGCAGTAATATTAAACTGCTGTCCATCGCCTACGCGTATCCGCCTCGGCTTAGGTCCCGACTAACCCCGGGACGAAAAACGTAGCCCGGGAAACCTGGGGTTTACGGCGGACCGGGATTTCACCGGTCTTATCGTTACTCATGTCTGCATCCTCTCTTCCCAACTCTCCAGTTTCAGTCGCCATCCACCTTCAGCGTGTTGGGAATGCTCCTCTACCGCGCCCATCCAATGGATGAACACCCAGAGCTTCGGTACCATGCTTATCGCCAATCATTTTCGGCGCAGGATCTCTCGATGAGTAAGCTATTACGCACTTTTTAAATGGTGGCTGCTTCTAAGCCAACATCCTCACTGTCTGTGAAATCCCACATCCTTTCCACTTAGCATGGTTTAGGCACCTTAGCTGCTGATCAGGGTTGTTTCCCTTTTGACGATGAAGCTTATCCCCCACCGTCTCACTGCCGCGCTCCACTCACCGGTATTCGGAGTTTGATAGGGTTTGGTAGACGGGTATGCCCCCTAGCCCTTTCAGTGCTCTACCCCCGGTAATCAGCACGCGACGCTGCACCTCAATGCATTTCGAGGAGAACCAGCTATCACGGGGTTTGAATAGCCTTTCACTCCTACCCTCAAGTCATCCGAGAATTTTTCAACATTCACCGGTTCGGTCCTTCACGCAGTATTACCTGCGCTTCAACCTGCTCAAGGGTAGATCACCTCCGCTTCGGGTCCAGCACGTGCAACTATGGTCGCCCTATTCGGACTCGCTTTCGCTGCGCCTCCGATCCGGAAGATCTTAGGCTTGCCACACATACTGACTCGCAGACTCATTAAGCAAAAGGCACGCAATCACCCCCGAAGGGGCTCTTACACCTTGTAGGCACAGGGTTTCAGGTTCTATTTCACTCCGCTCGCAGCGGTTCTTTTCACCTTTCCCTCACGGTACTGGTTCACTATCGGTCGCTAACTAGTATTTAGCCTTACGCCGTGGTCGGCGCAGATTCACACAACGTTCCACGTGTGCTGTGCTACTCAGGAACACCCTAAGGCCTCTTCAGATTTCGGTTACGGGGATTTCACCCTCTCTGTCGGAACTTTCCAGGTCCTTCACCTACCGTCCAAGGTCCCACGTCGGGGTCCTACAACCCCGGGAGCAAGCTCCCGGTTTGGGCTGATCCGCTTTCGCTCGCCACTACTTACGGAATCGATTCTCTTTCTTTTCCTCCGGTTACTGAGATGTTTCACTTCACCGGGTATCGCGTGTCTTTTCCTAACTTCCCTCGCGGGCTTCAGAAAAGAACGATGGCATATTAACACCATCAGGTTACCCCATTCGGAAATCTCCGGATCAAAGCGTGTTTGCCGCTCCCCGAAGCTTATCGCAGCTTATCACGTCCTTCATCGCCTGTTAGCACCAAGGCATCCACTCTGTGCCCTTTAAAGCTTGATTCCTTTGTTCGAAATCAGCTGTTCATGCGATACACCTTCGACCAGCCGTAAAGTGGCCGTGGTTTGCATCGCGGCCGGGCGAGTCAACACCCGGCAAATCGTATATCCAAGGACCGCGCAAATAATGGCTCATGTGAACAATTGATTTTTTGCAGTCTTAAAAAAACTTTTTCTCCATGTGGATGTCAAAGAGCGGACAAACGTTCACAAAATATTCCATGTTCTTTCTCCAACCGCGGGAATGGTGGGCCTGATAGGACTCGAACCTATGACCCCCGCCTTATCAAGGCGGTGCTCTAACCAACTGAGCTACAGGCCCTTGTTTCCAGGGGTGCGCCCAATTGAAGCTGGTGGAGGTTAACGGATTCGAACCGTTGACATTCTGCTTGCAAAGCAGACGCTCTACCAACTGAGCTAAACCCCCTCACGAGGAGGACTAAAGAAGAAGAGGACGAAAGCTAAATCGTGTGCTGCGGGCTTTCAAAACGCGCGCTTTTATAATTGTGGTTGCAAGGGGCTTCCACCCGTTTGCATGAGCCCTTCCAAACCATTGCTGGCCTGCTGTCGGGCTTCGACCTGTTCCAGCGGCTCGTGAGAGCTTGGAACTTCTCCATAGAAAGGAGGTGATCCAGCCGCAGGTTCCCCTACGGCTACCTTGTTACGACTTCATCCCAGTTACCAGCTTCACCTTAGGATCGTACGATACTTCGGGTGCTACCGGCTTCCATGATGTGACGGGCGGTGTGTACAAGACCCGGGAACGTATTCACGCTGCCGTAGCTGATGCAGCATTACTAGCGATTCCGGCTTCATGGAGGCGAGTTGCAGCCTCCAATCCGAACTGGGCCCAGTTTTACAGATTTCCTCCACCTCGCGGTCTCGGTTCTCATTGTGCTGGGCATTGTAGTACGTGTGCAGCCCAAGGCGTAAGGGCCATACTGACCTGACGTCGTCCCCACCTTCCTCCCAGTTGATCTGGGCAGTCTGACTAGAGTCCCCACCATTACGTGCTGGCAACTAATCACAGGGGTTGCGCTCGTTGCGGGACTTAACCCAACATCTCACGACACGAGCTGACGACGGCCATGCAGCACCTGTGGAAGTCCCCCGAAGGGTCACACGCTTTCACGTGCTTAGAAATCCATGTCAAGCCTTGGTAAGGTTCTTCGCGTTGCATCGAATTAAGCCACATACTCCACCGCTTGTGCGGGTCCCCGTCAATTTCTTTGAGTTTTAGCCTTGCGGCCGTACTTCCCAGGCGGTGCGCTTAACGCGTTAGCTCCGGCACAAGGGGGGTCGAATCCCCTCACACCAAGCGCACACCGTTTACTGCTAGGACTACAGGGGTATCTAATCCCTTTTGCTCCCCTAGCCTTCGAGCCTCAGCGTCAGATGTTGTCCAGTAGCTCGCCTTCGCCACGAGTGTTCCTATCGATATCCACGCATTTCACTGCTACACCGATAATTCCAGCTACCTCTCCAACCCTCAAGCACGGCAGTATCGGATGCAGTTCCGGGGTTGAGCCCCGGGATTTCACATCTGACTTACCACGCCGCCTACGCTCCCTTTACGCCCAGTGATTCCGAACAACGCTTGGGACCTTCGTATTACCGCGGCTGCTGGCACGAAGTTAGCCGTCCCT
>CAMBTP010000018.1 GCA_945870855.1 Prosthecobacter debontii | reverse complement strand
GCCGACAGCTCTTTAAATATTCTTTCTTACTAACGTGACTCATGATTCCAGATAATGTTTTCATCCGGTGTCATTCTTTCTGGCGCAACGACCTCTTAAAGCCTCATTTTAAGGCTCTCCCCGGTGTCATTCTACTTGGCGCAATGCGCTCAAACGTTCTGCAAGAAAATCAGTATTGATTACACAGCATCCAGACACTACACTGCTCCCATGAATGAAACCGTAGCATCACTAGAAAATGCCGTGGAACAATTGGGTCGCGATGACTTGGCTGTCTTCCGCGAATGGTTCTCATCGTTCGAGGCCGCTGAGTGGGATGCGCAGATCGAGCGCGACATTTCCGCTGGGAAGCTCGATAAGCTCGCCGCTGAGGGAATCGAGGAATTTGTGGCTGGAAGAACCCGTAGCCTCTGAACCCATTGATCCATCACGCTACCAAGAAGTTTTGGAACGCCTACGACAAGTTACCTTTGCGCGTCCAAAGTGTCGCAGATGAGAATTTTCAGCTTTTGAAGGCTGACCCGTTTCACCCCTCGCTACACTTCAAGAAGGTTGGCAGATATTGGTCTGTTCGTGCAGGTATCCAATATCGTGCTCTGGGAGTGCGCCATGAGGGAGCTGTGATTTGGTTGTGGATTGGGCCTCACTCTGAATACGACAAGCTCATCTCAGAATGAAGATAGCAGAACAATACGTGACGCACCAACCGGCCATAAGCTTTTCAATTTCATTTCAACATCCCTTCAATCGCGCCGGTGGGCGCACATCAAACGTTCGACAGAAAAACCAGAACTGATTCCAACAATACAATGAATACACATCTTGCCGACTCCATATTTGATAACTTTAGGGGCATCCTATCGATTATTATCGCCGTATCCGTTCTAAGCGGATGGTTCATCAACCTGAATGCGAAAAAGAAAATGCGAGCAGCCGGAAAGGCTTTCTCCTCGGGTGTATCTGATGCTCTCCAGACGGCATCAGACGAGACAATCGGATCAGTTCAAGCTATCGAAAAGTTTCAGGCCGTAATTGGACTACCTGGATACCCGCCGGCAACTCTCTGGCAGCGTCTCTTTGGCGGAGGTGCGCCAATGGAATTATTGTTCACTTCGTCGGCTTTGGTATTTTGTGAACCTTCTGCATCCGATGCGTCCATGCGAACTACAATCCCATTGAACGATATCATTTCAGCTCGAACCGACTGTAACAACGGATCGACATTAGTGATTAAACTAAGAGGCAATACCATTCACTGTGATACTCAGAGAACGCTTGGTGCTAAACCCGCAAAGAAGCTGTTGAATGACATGCTGCGTGAACACAAAGCAAGAGTTTAGTTTTCCGACTTCATTAGATCTCCAAAATTCCAAACCATGGCAACCATATTCTGGATCATTGTAGGCTTCGCTGCCGTCTTCGGCATCTGGACTTTTATAGCTTCCGACAAGGGAGACCCCAAGGAGCGCGCATCGGAAGCCGCCGGGGCTGCGGCTGGTGGCGCAATGTTTGGAGTGAGCTGCCTCATGCAACTCCTGATTCCTGCTGTAATGCTTCTTATAGGACTTTGGTTGCTTTCAAAGATCTTCGGTCACTGACGGAAGAGTCGAACAAATCATGTATGTCAACCGCCCATTCGCTACACAACATCATCCTCAATCTCACCTCTATGAGGCGGTGACATCACATTGAACGTTCACCAAATAAATTGTCACCATGACGCCACACGATCCAAACTACCCCACGTGTGACCTCACTTACGGTAGTTTGTGCATTTTGGGCGAGGACATGCATCCACACGAAGTCACATCATTGCTCGGTATTGATCCTACGAAGCAACAGATTTCAGGTGAATCGAGAGCTAGCCGCAGCGGATCGATCATTAACAAGATCTCAGGTTGGTTTCTTTCGTCAGAGGGACACTTGAGTAGTAGGGATTCGCGTGACCATCTTGCTTGGATACTCAAGAAGTTGGAAGACAAGGATGATATGATCGCTGAGATCCAGCAGCGCGGATGGCAGGCATACCTGTTCTTTTACTGGAGTTCGCTTAGCGGGCACGGCGGCCCCACTTTGTCTCCACCGCAGATGAAGCGATTGGCCGAATTGAATTTGGAGATTTCTTTCGATTGCTATTTTCTCGACAACGAAGAAGAAGGTGAACAAGGCGGAGATGGCGACGCCGAGGAAGCCGTCTGATTAAATTTGAGCTTTTCACCGGCGCCGCCATTCCTATAACGTTAGCTCAAGAAATGAAACACATGCGCTGCTTACTCTCAATCATTGCTGCGACGATGTTAATCGGCGGCACAGCGACCGCAGGCGAGGATGCAGTCACTTACAGCGTCCAAGCGCTTACGGGACTGGTTGGTGACACTCCGAGATTCGAGAAGGTGTATTGCCACGACAAATACGCCTTCTCCGGCGAGCCCACGTCAATGGCGTTCATTTGCAAACCTCATTTCCCTCCCACAAACTCCAAAGAGAAGATGGAGGATCACAACCTCCTGTCGGCGGCGGGAGTCAAGATTGGCGGGCAGCTAACTAAGGATGGGGTGACCATTATTCTCGATGCGTCGAATCTGAGTATTCCCAAGGGTTTGTATGATGGTCCGGAAGAGTCACTGATAGAGTTCGCTTTGGAGTGCATTCGGATGACCGCCAATTTGAATCGGATTGAGAATTACTCCTTGGAGGTGATAGCGCCTGCCAAGCTCAATGAATCTGCGCAGATGCTTAAGAAGAAGTTCCTTGCGCACGATAAGGCGAAACGATTTACAAGTCACCCAGCAGACGAGCCCAACCAAAACTAAAGAGCTAACAAGGCGGCACATCCAACGGCGGGCAACGTCTTTCTTTGAATTCGGGCTTCCATTACCGCCGTGGATGGCCTAGACGTTAGGGGAAGAAATTGCTCTTCTTTACAGAGGCGCAGATTGGTGTGATATTTTCTCGCGATGCAATCCGTTTACATCGAGACCACGATCCCGAGCTACCTTACTTCTCGCAAGAGCAAGCAGGCTTCATTGGCTGCTGATCAGGAAGCGACACTGGATTGGTGGGAGGAGCAGAGATTTCATTTCCGGGTTTTCACCTCGTTCTACACTATCGACGAGTGCAGCAGAGGTAATCCTGATTTAGCAGCTAAACGGCTTTCAAAGTTGAAGGGTATCCCAGAGCTGGAACTTGTAGATACACTTCCAGATTTGGAAGAAGATTTGATCCGGCTGTTCCATTTGCCTCCAAAGGCCGTCACTGACGCGTCCCATTTGGGGTTGGCGATCCTGCATCGAATGGACTATCTTCTTACGTGGAATTGCACCCATTTGGCCAACGCGGTTCTTCAGAAGGAGCTTTTGGATTACTGTTCCTACTACGGCCTTCATGTCCCCATCATTTGCACGCCTCGAACCCTTATTGAACTTAATCATGACTAATCGCATCATCCAGGAAGTCAGAGATGCCCGCGCAGCACTTGCCGCTGAACACGGGTATGATCATCGCAAGATATTCGCATGGGCGAAGGCCGAACACGCAGCAAGGCAGCAAGGCTCAAGCAAAAATCAAGACCCTAACAAGGCACGGATGGCGACGGCGAGGAAGCCGTCTGATAAAGTCGGGCGACAAGCCGCCGCGCCATCGCTCTAACGTTAGCGGTAAAATGAAAATAGCTATTGCACTGATTGGAAGTATTTTCATCGCGACCAGTTGCGGCCCGGAACCATTCAAGGAGCTCGACCTGCCAAACACGATTACTGGCGCTGAAGAGATCCCCTTCGGAAGCCGGCCATCAATGCGGGAAGTGGTGTCTAGTTTCGATCTGCGATATGGCTACAACGCCACAATCGCCCATGGATACTTTAAGTCTGAACCTGATGAAGAGATCGATTTTGTCGAAGTTGCGATCCAATATCCAGCGGGCGATAGAACGTATGTGTCTCTGATGAAGGCGTTCGCATTGGAAGACTTGCCACCTGATATTCTGAGTAAGCAAGCCCATCAAATCGTCTCATTGACCGACGAAGCCGTTATTTTCGATCTCGAGACCGTTACAGTAACCGCCGAACTCCCGTGGAAGCGCTAACAAGCCGGACATGGCGACGCCGAGGAAGCCGTCTGATTAAATTCGGAGCTTCCCACCGGCGCCGCCATTCCTATAACGTTATCCAAGAGATATCAGATCTTGACGCGGTATCGTTTGGTGATACTATGTCTGCGTGAATAGCCGTCAATGCAAGACACTTGAATCGCTCTTCAAGGATCCCGTCTCAGCGAATATCGTTTGGAAGGACATTGAGTCCCTGCTGAACGCGTTGGGATGTGAGATCACCGAAGGGAGTGGTTCGCGAGTACGTCTCGCTCTCAACGGTATTCGCGCTGTGTTTCATCGTCCCCATCCCGATCCGAAGACTGATCGAGGCGCAGTGAAGTCGATGAGGCGATTTTTAACCGAAGCAGGAATACAACCATGATGACTTACAAAGGATACCACGGCACCGTCACTTTCGACGAAGACGCAGAGACTTTTCACGGAGAGGTCACGGATCTCAGGGATGTTGTTACGTTCCAAGGGAGGAGCGTGGATGAACTCAAGGCCGCCTTTCACGAATCGATTGACGACTATTTAGAATTTTGTGCCGAGCGTGGCGAAGAGCCGGATCGCCCATACTCAGGGAATTTTGTTCTTCGCATTGATCCACAACTTCACCGGAAGCTAGCAGCTCTCAGTCAGGAAGAGGGTTTGAGCCTCAATCGTTGGGTCGAATCGAAACTGGCAACACTAACAAACCAAAGAGGATAAAAAGTCGGATATGGCGACGCCGAGTAAGCCGTCTGATCAAATCGGAGTCCATCCCGGCGACGCCATTCCTATATCGTTGCTAAGAAATTCCTTGCGATATAGACGGTATCGTGGGTAATACCGCAAGTGTATGCAATTCTCAACACGTCAGTCCTTGTGGCGGGACTCCGATCCAATCGGGGAGCCAGCTTTCAGATCCTCCGTGCGATCCGTGCCGGGGATATCCGTATTGCCGTGTCTGTCGCCCTCGTTCTTGAATATGAGTCTGTCGTTCTGCGGCCGGGTCTCCTTCCTCATTTCACGGCTGATGAGCTCCGCAGGATTGTGGACGGCCTTTGCCAGTTGGCCGATCACCAGCAAGTGTTTTTCGCTTGGCGGCCATTCCTGCCCGACCCAGACGATGATCTTGTTCTCGAGCTTGCGGTCGCAGCATCGGCCGCATTCGTCATCACACACAACATCAGCGACTTTCGAGGTTCAGAATCAATGGGCGTTCGCGCCATCACACCTGCCACAACCCTAGATATCATCAGACCATGACTACATTATCCATCCGTGTTCCCGATTCCCTCCATCGCGCGATCAAAGAACTCGCGACGAAGGACGGTTACTCCATGAACCAATTCCTTATTACAGCGGCAGCTGAGAAGCTTTCGGCACTTGATACCGTTGATTACCTTCGACAACGAGCAGAGAGAGCCAATCTCAAGGATTTTGACAACCTACTGGCCCGCGTGCCTGATGCTGCCGCAGATCCGGGTGACGAGCTACCTCCAAAACACAGAAGGAGAATCGGGTCCCGGGGAGTGATTAGCTCCCCGGTCCCACACCACCCTGCATACGGCTCCGTACAGGGCGGTTCCAATCAGTTACCCTGAGCTTGCTCTGGGTAGTAAAGAGCGATCCAGACTGCTCTCATGTCCGGAACTCCTTGTTCTCCTAACCAACGGTTGTTGAGCGCAATAAACTGCAATAAACTGCAAGGCATACAATCAGTTTTTAGCTAAGATTTTGGGTATTCATGGCTTGAGGGCGATCACGCCGAATCGATATAAATAAAGGGGTTTTTAGTGGTAAAAAGAGATCTCTCCTCTGGAATTGGCAGAGATGACGCTCACCAAATACAGCGACACCACTCCGGACATCACCATCGAATACGACGTAACGCAGAGGACAGTCCGCTTCAGCGTTGGGATCAATCGACGCAAACTCAACGAGTCCCTTGGGGACGAAAGAATCTCACTCCATCACTTCTTCCACTTCTCCCAAGGCTTCTTCTCGGCCTTCTTGGTTTCGGGGGCGAGTTCGTCGTTAAAAGCGGAGCGGCCTGTCCAGCGGAGGAGGCCAGCGATTTCCTTGGCTTCTTCTAAAAGCTCCCGCATGCGTTCGGGGGAAAGTCCGGGATCTTGGAGAGCAGCTTTCACGGCGCTATCGCGTTTCTGGAGGACGATGGAGGAAAGCATTCCCAGCGTCTGTTCGGCGGCCTGGATGCCATCCTCGGAGGCGGCGGATGTCGCTCCCATTTCCTTATGGAGAGCGAGTTGTTCGCTCTTGCGAAGACCGGCGACAAAGGCGTTCACGGCGGCGTTCGAGGTGGTATCCGGGGAAGCGGCGAGGATTTTTTCCAGCAGCGCGATGCCCTCGACCCATTGCTTCGCCTCGTGGAGCGTCTCGAACTGCTCGCTGAGGAAATGCTGGGCGGGCGCGGAGGTGAGCGCGAGGTGGCAGAGGTAGCCGACCGTCCTGTCCAAAGGGATGGGCTCAGCGACGGCCGTTTGCTCCTCCTGCTGTCCGCGCACGGGCCGCTGCGCCTGGGCGTTCGCCTTGCGGACGGCATTGGAAATTCCTTCCCGCAGGGTTGCCGAGCCGAGCCCGAGCATCGTGGCCACGATGTTGATCTGCTGGTCGCGGGCGGCATGATCCCCCATCGCGGCGAGGAGCTCGGTGCATTCGCGGGTGAGTTCGGTGCGGCCTTCCGCCGTTTCCATGCGACCGTTTTTCCGGGATGATGAGATCTTGAAATCGAAGAAGTCCCGTGCCTCCGCGACCTGTCTCCGAAATCCTTCGACGCCGTGCGCCTTGAGGTAAGTATCGGGATCATCGCCCGCTGGAAGCTCCACGACTTTCACGGAAAGCCCCTCAGGCGCAAGCTCGCGGAAGGCGCGCTCGCAGGCTTTCACGCCCGCATTATCCGCATCGAAGCAGAGCACCGCCGTCTGGGCGTAGCGTTTCAGGATGCGCGCGTGTTGCGCTGTGAACGCGGTGCCGAGCGGGGCGATCGCATTTTCCACACCGCCCTCGTGGCAGGCGATAGCGTCGATCTGGCCCTCACAAAGGATCACGGCTTTTTCCTTTAGGATCGCCTTCTTCGCGCGGTCGAGGGCGAAGAGGACATTGGATTTCTTGAAAATATCCGTCTCCGGCGAGTTGATGTATTTCCCGGAGCGCGGGTCTTCCTTGAGCTGCCGTCCGCTGAAGGCGATCACATCGCCGACCTCGTTGCGAATGGGAAACATCAGTCGGTCCCGGAAGCGGACGTAGATGCCGTTGGCGGGCCTGTCCTCGTCCTTGAGCGAGGCGAGGCCGGAGGCGACGAGATCCTTGCCAGTGAAATTTTTCGCCCGCGCCCAATCGAGGAAAACCCTCGGATTCTCCGGCATCCAGCCGATCTCCCAGCGCTCCGCCATCTCGCGCCCAAAGCCGCGGCTTTTCAAATAATCTCTCGCGTGCTGGCACTGCGAATCCGTCTTCAAAAGCTCGTGGAAAAACGCGGCAGCCTCGCGATGAAGATCTAACAGCTTTCCTCGTGAACGTTTCGCCGCCCGCGCATTGGGATCGTCCGGCTCCTCATCAAGGTGCACGCCGGCCTTGGCAGCAAGCCGTTTCAGCGCGTCCATAAATAGCAGCCCCTCGTGCTCCATGATGAAACCGATCGCGTTACCGCTCTTCCCACAGCCGAAGCAGTGAAAGAACTGCTTTTGGGCACTCACATTAAAGGAGGGCGACTTCTCGTGATGAAAGGGGCAGTTCGCCTTGTAGCTCGTGCCCGCGCGTTTAAGTGGAATGTAGGAACCGATGAGATCGACGATGTCGGTGGATGCCAACACCCGCTCGATTGTCTCCTTGGAAATAAGTCCCACGGCTTAGCTCGCTTTCTCGGAAGTTTTCCCGCGCCCAAGCTTATCATCGAGAATGTGCCACTGATCGCGGCTTACGATGTAGCCCACGCAGCCGTCCCGCCTACAAAGGCAGGGATGCTCCTCATAGCAATCCACGTCGAAGCCGTAGTCGTAAGTAAGCTCCTCGCCCTGCTTGATCTTGCGGAGGGCGTGGATGAATATTTTTTTCCCTCTGGACTGGGCCTCGCAGTTCGGCGAGCAGGAATGATTGATGAGCCGTGCGGTGTTCCATGGCACGTTGCCATCGAGATCCCATTTACTGTTGATGTTGAAAATGAAAACCGCTGCATCGCCGTTCTTTGCGGAACGCTCAAGCTGTAATGTGCTCCGCTTGCTGCTCTGCTCTTTATCGATAAACTCGCCGACGTATTCGATGATAAGCTCATCCGCCGCGATGTCACGCGCGGCATAAACGCCGCTGCCGTGGATCGAGGAGCATTGTATTTCGCACAGATCACTCTGCCCGCGCTTCCATAGTGCAAGCAGTTTCCTGTGCAGTTCCGAATCCGTCATGCCTTTCTCATCTTTCGCCATGCGCGGGATACTTACTTGATCTTTCTTTTTTCCAAAGGAGGAAGTTCGAGATTCATGGGTAAATTTACAAAAAGGCTGCGAAGCTCATTTACCGACACTCCAGAGCCGTCAATGAATGTCCAGTCCTCCTTACCTTTGTCCGTTACCGCCACTTGGAATCCCGTGCTCTCGATAATCACCGCGATGGGGTCTCCTTTAATGTGCGTGCGGAACCTTGTCACTGTCGGCACCAACACCAACCATTTCGTGTAGCGAAGCCTTTCAACCTCTTTCCCGTCAACAACCTCCACCACCTTACCTGGATAAACCTCATAAGCACGAGCTTGTCCCTTCGGCGAAAAATCGGTGATGGAAATGCCCTGCTGGAGCATCATTTTCGCCACACCGTCAATCTGCTCCTCAAGCTTTTCCATGCCGCCAATCCGCTTTGCCGAACGTTCTTTCCACATCGGATACATGCGCTCACCGGCCACATGAAAACGACCCAGCACGATTTCCTTACCCAGATCGGCTACCGCCTTCGATGCGGAAGAGACGATCTCAGGCGGTGGAACTTCTGTGACAGCCACCTCGGCCAGATTCTCCGCACGAAGTCCCGCCGTGATCGCAAGCAGCAAGAATAAATATTTCATACAGAGACACATGCCGCCGAGCGGATACTCAGTCAACTACCAAGGTGGAGAGCAAAACCTACGATTGAGCTTTTTTTGGCGACCAATCACTCTAAACTCAAATCATGACAAACCTTCGTAGCATAAATTTCACGGTGATACGCCTCACGGCGCTCGGGATCATCCTAGTCGTCGGAATTTTCACCAGCTTCTACACCGTATCCGCAGATTCACAGGCGGTGGTTCTGAGGTTTGGAAAACCCATCTCTACGAAAGGGCCAGGGCTCCACTTCAAGCTGCCCTTCGGAATCGATAGCGCGCTCAATGTAGAGGTCGAGCGACAACTCAAACAGGAATTTGGATACGGCACCGATGGTGCTTCGAACGTGTGGCAATATTCCGATCCCGGCGAGCAGGAGTTAGAAAAATCCATGGTCACGGGCGACCTGAACGCCGCGCTAGTCGAGTGGGTTGTCCAATACCGAATCGACGATCCCGAGCAATACCTCTTCGCCGTCCGCGATCCAGACGCCACGCTGCGCCACCTTTCCGAAAGCGTCGTAAGAGAGATCGTCGGCGACCGGACGGTGGACGAGGTCATTACCGTCGGCAGGCAGGAAATCGAGGCGGTCGCGACGGCTAAGCTCCAGGCCGCCACATCCTCCTACACAATGGGACTGCGTATTGAGCAAGTGCAGCTCAAGGATGTAAATCCTCCCCGCGCCGTTCAGTCCTCCTTCAACGCCGTCAACCAAGCCCAGCAGGATAAGGAAACCGCGATAAACGTCGCCAACGGCGAGTATAACAAGGAAATCCCCCGCGCCCGCGGCGAGGCCGACCGCATGATCTCCGCCGCCGAAGGCTACGCCAAAAAACGCGTCAACGAGGCCGAGGGCGATGTCGCCTCCTTCGAGGCCTTGCTCGTAGAATACACCGCAGCCCCGGAAATCACCCGCCGCCGCCTATATCTGGAAACCATGACGGACATCCTGCCTCGCCTCGGCAAGACCATCATTCTCGACGAGGAGGCAAAAGGCATCCTCCCGCTCCTCAACCTCAACGAAAAGTGAGTCCTCTCATCCTTAGAGTTTAAAACTTAGAACTTAGAATTTTTAAAATGAACCGCATCAGTATCTCACTCGCCGTATTGGCCTTCGCAGTCATCGTATTTATCTTCAATGTCTGCTCCTATACAGTTTCACCTTCTGAACAGGTCATCATCACCCAGTTCGGAAGTCCGCAGGGTGAACCGATCTCCGAGGCTGGTCTCCATTTCAAGAAGCCGTTCATTCAAGTAGTGAACCGCATCCCAAAAAATATCCTCCCGTGGGACGGCAACCGCACCGAGATGCCCACCAAGGACAAGCTCTACATCGCGGTCGATTGCTTCGGGCGCTGGCGCATTACCGATCCACTCGAGTATTTCCGCCGTCTCCGCAACGAGCGCTCTGCCTCATCCCGCATCGAGGACATCATCGGCTCCGCTACCCGCAGCATCGTGGGCAAGAACGATCTCATCGAGATCGTCCGCACCGACAAGGAACGCACGCCTTTGAAAGACGAGACCCTTGAGGTATTAACCAACGGGCAATCAGGAAATATCGGCATCCTCCCGAAAATCCGCAAAGGACGCAACGTTCTCGAAGACGAGATCATGGCCGATGCCGCGCCCAAGCTAAAGCAGCTAGGGATTGAACTGCTCGATGTGCGATTCAAACGAATCAACTACAATCCCTCAGTCGTAGAGAAAATTTACGGACGCATGACTTCCGAGCGGCAGCAGATCGCCTCAAAATTCCGCTCCGAGGGCGAGGGCGAAGCCGCGCGCATCCTCGGCGACAAAGAACGTGATCTCAACGGTATCGCCTCAGAAGCCTACAAAAAAGTCCAGACCATCCGCGGGCAGGCCGATGCCGAGGCCTCGAAAATCTACGCCCGCGCCTACGGCCAGAATCCGAATGCAGCCGAGCTCTACGAGTTCATCAAGACCATGGAGATGTATCGCAACACCATCGGCAAGCAATCGACACTCATCCTCTCCACAGACTCCGACCTTTTCAAATTCCTGAAATCCTCGGATCAAACTAACTCGGGCGGAACGACAGAGCCCCGCCTCGGAATCATTCCGCCTCCAAGCGAGTAGGCAGCAATCAAACTCCACCACTCTCAGCGCCTGAGGAATTGGTATGGAAATCGGGATGTGAGTAATACCACTCCACTGTTTCCCGCAGGCCTTCCATGAAATTATGTGTGGGTTCCCATCCCAGTTCCATGCGGGTCTTGCTGTCATCCACCGCGTAGCGGAAATCGTGACCCGGCCTGTCCGTCACAAACTCAATCAGCCCGCGCCGATCTCCTGTTCGCGCGACATCCGCCACTAGATCGCAGAGCAGTCCGACGAGATCGATATTTCTCCACTCATTCCGCCCGCCGATCAGGTAGGTTTCGCCCACCCTGCCCGCCTCCGCTACTTTTCCCAAGGCACGGCAGTGATCCTCCACATGAATCCAGTCCCGCGACTGCCTACCATCGCCGTAAACCGGGATACTCAGACCTTTGAGCGCACGGGTAACGACAGTCGGGATCAGCTTTTCTGGAAACTGATAGGGGCCGTAGTTGTTGGAGCTATTGGTAACAATCACGGGCAGACCGTAAGTGATTCCCCAGGCGCGCACGATGTGATCGCTGGCCGCTTTGCTTGCCGCGTAAGGTGAGCGCGGACGATACGGCGAAGTTTCGGTAAATCCGCCGCAGTCCTCTTTCAGTGTGCCGAAAACCTCATCGGTGGAGACGTGCACGAAACGGAATCCATCCGCCCGCGATACTTCCATGCCCTTCCAATGCAACAGCGCGGCCTGCAACAGATTTCCCGTGCCGAGCACGTTGGTTTTCAGGAAATCCATCGGCCCGGTGATCGAGCGATCCACATGCGACTCTGCGGCGAGGTGGAAAATCCAGTCCGGAGAGAAATCCATGACGGCATCGGTCGTCGCCGTATCATCGGTGATATCCAGTTTTATGAAAGCATGCCTCGGGTTCAGCAAGCACTCGCCCAGCGATTCCTTGCTGCCCGCGTAGGTCAGCGCATCCACGGAAAGCACCCTGTGGCCATCCGCCAATAATTTACGAACTAGATGCACGCCTACGAAACCCGCCGCGCCCGTGACGAGAATCGATTTCATAGGCCAAGTTCCCTTTCCAAAGCCTCTTCCATCGCCTTCTCCACCAGCCTCGCCGCCGCTGCTTCGGTGGCGCTGTCGAGTCGTTGCACCGCAGCTTTGAGTGCGTTGGCGGCAGCTGATGCCATCGTGGCCTTCACGTCTTTTACAGCCGCCTCAATTTCCTCGCGCTCGTGTTCTTCCACGAAGCCCTGCGCCATGATCATCTCTACGGCGGGCAGCAGTTCGTCGGCCTTGAGTTTTGCCTCAGTGAAAATCCGCTCTGACATATCCTCGAAGGCGTGCTCCACAGAAGCGCCGACCATTTCCTCCACCGCCGCGTCGTCCACATTCACAGCGGAGCTGGCTATATTGATCGCCGTATCCTTGCCGGTCTTGGTATCGCGCGCCAAAACTTCGAGAATACCATCGGCGTCGATTCTGAACTGCACACCCACCCGCGCCTGGCCTTTCGGTAGCTTCTCCATCATCACCTCAAATTTTCCCAGCTCCCAGTTATCGCGCGCCATCTCACGCTCACCTTGCAGCACGCGGATGGCCATTTTTTCCTGGCTGTCTGCTGCGTTAGTGAACATCTCGCCGGCCTTGCAGGGGATGGTGGTGTTACGTGGGATCAGCACGTTCATGAGCCCGCCGAAGGTCTCGATCCCAAGGCTCAGCGGCGTAACATCTAACAGAACCATCTTCCGCATCGCGCCGCTCATCACCCCCGCTTGGATTGTCGCGCCGAGAGCGATCGCCTCATCGGGATGCTGCGTGACATCCACCTCGCGTTGGAAAAAATCCGCTACCGCCTCCCTCACCGCGGGCATCCTTGTGCTGCCGCCGACAAGCACCACGGCATCTAGTTCCGCGAGCAAAAGCCCGCTGTCGTGCATCGCTTGCTGGCAGCATTTTAGGCTTCTTGTGATCCAGCCTTTCGTCATCTTATCGAGGTCGGTGCGGGTGATCGTTTTCTCTAAACTACTAGATCCATCGTAAAAAGGAATCCGGATTGTGTAGGACAACTCTGTGGAAAGCGCGCGTTTCGCCTTCTCCGCCTCCTCGAGGAAACGCCATCTGATTTCCTCCGGCACATCGCCTGCGGCGTCGAGAAGCATATCGCGAATCATCGCATCCACATCGTCGCCGCCGAGGCGGGTATCGCCGTGGGTGGCAAGCACTTGAAAAACGCCTTCCTCCATCTCCAAGATCGTGAGGTCAAAGGTGCCTCCGCCGAGATCATAGACGGCAACCCGCGCCTTATCCTTGAGCTTGTCGAGACCGTAAGCGAGCGCCGCCGCAGTCGGTTCGTTAATAATGCGCGCCACCTCTAGCCCGGCGAGTTCCCCCGCCCGCTTCGTGGCCGCACGCTGGGCATCGTTGAAATACGCGGGCACGGTGATCACCGCTTTCGACACCTCAGCACCGATCCGCCACTCCGCGATCCGCTTCAACTCCTTCAAAATTTCCGCACTCACCTGCTCGGGAGATTTACCCACATTTTCCAAAACGATATCCTGCCCCATCCAACGCTTCACGCTGGAAATGACGCGCATCGGATCGGTCGCACGCCGCCGCTGTGCCTTCCGCCCTACTTCCACCGCACCATCCGCGCCGAACCACACCACGCTGGGCATAATCCGTTTCCCCTCCTCATCCGCGAGAAGGATAGGGAAACCGGAATCCACCACTCCGATCGCGGAGTGGGTGGTACCGAGGTCGATGCCGACAATCATGGTGAAACAAAAAAACCTAAGGCACGCGGAAAATTTTTCCGTTGGACGGGTCTTTGGCGAGTTGCCCGGAGCGGAAGCCCTCCACGTCGATCACGTTGTAGGGAGCGAAGGGGCTGAGCACACGGTTTGGATTATCCGTGCGCTCGGCGAGTGGATACTGATCGCGGGGAGTAACCGGCGGACTTGGCGGCGGCACTACCGGAGGAGGCTGAATGCCATTGCTGGGATCTAAGTTCGGTGGAATCATTTCCTGCTCACCGTTGTAGGGCGGGCGTTGATCACCCGGATTATATGGGCGCTCCGGGTAAGGGCGACTCGAGCCATCGGTTATCGGATACACGGGCGAAGGCTTGCAAGATACCGCTCCGAGTAGCAGAGAAGCCGCGCCGATCAGTTTTAGTTTCAAGATGCTCATCAGACTTTCAGGGGTTCAGTTATTTAATGCGCACGCCCAGCGGCGAGTAGATACTTTGAAAGGATAGTGAGTTTCCGTGCTTTGGAAACGGAATAACGCCGGTCGAACACCTTGAATTTCCCCGCCCGCATCTTTTCGAGCAGGCAGCGATAGATTTCCGCCATGATCTGCGCGGGCACCAGCGCCTTGCGATCGATCTCTGGGAGTAGTTTCTCCGCCTCTTCAAAGAGATGTTGCGCCCGTTCCGCCTCGTAGGACATCAGCGCTAGGAAACGCCCGTCATAGATTTTCCCGACGAGATCTCGCTCGGAATACTGGAAGCGCATCATGTCGTTGACCGGTAGGTAAATGCGCCCGCCCTTCGCGAGATCCTCGCCCACATCGCGGAGGATATTGGTGAGCTGGAGGGCGTTACCGAGCGCGGCGGCGTATTTATCGGAGTCCTCGTGGACGCAGCCAAAAATCCTCGTGCAGACCAGGCCCACCACGCCCGCCACCTTCCAGTTATATTGGGAAAGCTCGTCCCAGCCCTGAAATATCCGAGGCTCCAGATCCATCGCGCAGCCGTCGATAATTTCCAAAAGCCATTCCGCCCGGATGCCACGCCGCGCCATCATCTCCGCGAGCTCCGCACCGAACGCATCGCCCTCCGGAAACCCTTTCCTCAAGCCCTCCTCCCATTTCTCCAAAGCCGCCCGCCGCGCTGTTTTCGGCACTGAAACGTCATCCGCCGTGTCGTCCACCGTCCGGCAGAACGCGTAGAACACCGTCATGTCATCGCGGCGATCCTTCGGCAGGATCTGGAGCGCGAAGGCCAGATTCGACTTCGCCTTACGGGTGATCTCGGAGGCGGAGGACACGGGAAATCACTTGATGAGACCCCAGTGCCCGGTGGTGATCGGCCATAACGAGAAAAGTGCCGGGCCGACGAGGTTGTATTCCTTCACCGTCCCCCAATAGCGCGAGTCCAGCGAGTTTCCGGTGTTATCGCCCATCGCCGCGTATTCGCGGAAGCCGTGCTTTGCATCATCACCCTTCAGGCTCAGGACATCGTCCTCACTCACCAGATAGCGGCGATGGCTCGGGCTCGCGTCCGCCAATTCGTAGCCATTGTGCTTCTCCTTGAAAGGCGGCTTACCCTCGATCACCCGCTGAATTCCCCGTTCCTGAGCAATCTTTCCGTCCACCATCAGATAGGGGGAGCGGATGGAAAGCTTATCGCCGGGCACGCCGACGAGGCGCTTAATATAGTGAGATCCCCCGCCCTGCGGCCCACTGTGTTCCTGTATTCCTTTAATACCCAGAGTATCGAAGACGAATACCTCGCCGCGCTTCGGCTTACGGAAATGGTAGGAAAATTTATCCACCAGCACGAGATCGCCAGTGTCGATAAAACCCTCCATCAACGTCTGACCCTTTTTCAGAATTCCACCATTGGCCATTGCCTCTCGAAACGCTTCCTCCAACCCGATCTCATACGCCTGGCCCGATGGCGAAGGCAGCCACATCGGTTTTGAGTCGAGGCTGAAGAGCTGGGATTTACTGAAAAAGTGCCACTTCATACGATCGCGAACATCACCGCCTACCTTCAGCCCGCCCGGCGTCGCGATCGTGCCTACCGCCACCCTCCGATCCTTATCATTTATCAAATTCACATAAGTCCTGCCCTTCAGCGCGAACTGGGCCATGCGTATGGGAAAGCTTGGCCACTCTTCTTTTTTCAGCGGTTCCCCCACGATACCGTTCAGCGAAGGCTGCATGGAACCGGTCGGGATGCGGAACGGTTGAAGGTAATAAGCACGCAACCCCAGCGCGATTACAATCGCCACAAACATCACCTCTACGTTTTCTTCAAACCAACCCTGCGGCTTCTGCCGTGGAAGTGCGTTATCGCAGGTGGCGCGAAGCTGTTTTGATGCCTCGTCAACCTTGGCCTTGTCCTTCGCCTTCACTGCATTGAGCAGATCTGAGCGCCGCGATTCGATCTCCGCCATACGATCGGTGGTCAGCAAGTCGCGTTTGTAATCCACGAATTTCTGCGCGCCCTTGGCGAGCAGCTTCGCATTTTTCTTCCAAGCAGGCTCGAACATATGGGCAGATTCTGACCCCGCCGCCTGCATGAGTCAAGTTATGGGAATTCGCACTGCTGGGAACGCGGGTTTGAAACCCGCATGCCCATGAAATGCGAAAGGGATATGCCTCGAAGGGCTGTTTCTTTCTCCGATCAAGGGCACGCAGTCGATCATGACTGGAGCGAGTATCTTATTGTGTCGATATTTCCGCCAGGATCGATTTCCAAGGTTCCAAATGATCCACCGCGACCTGGATCTCGCCCTCCGAGGAACACTGGGTGATGATGGCGATGAATTTAAGATCCCGGTCGCTGCGGTTAAAGGTGGCGTGGACGGCGCTTGCCGAGATGAAAACGGAGGAACCGGGGCCGAGTGTCTGTTTCTCCTGTTCGAGCCATTGCTCGGCCTCGCCCTCGATGATGTAGATGACTTCCTCCTTGTTCGGGTGCATGTGGAAAGGATGACCTCCGCCCGGCGGCATGGTGCAATGGACGACAAGGAGATCCTCGGTGGGCGTGAGGCCGGGCTTCGAGTGCCAGATGTGGTGGCGACCGTCGGTGGTATCGCGCGGGGCGGTTTCTGCGTGAGTGAACATGGGGACGAGTTTGCCAGTTTTCAGTTTTTCAGGGAAGAGTTTGAAACCCATCTCACGGCGTTGCAGAGGATGGTTTTATAAGCTTCGTGGGCGTGGGATTTGTCGTCGTGGCCGTGCGTGTAGGCGACGATGCGGCACTTAAGATCGTTGACGATCCAGAGGGCGGGGTGTGCATCGGGGCTTTGGCCGTCGGGCTTGTTTTCGATAAGGGTGGTGTGGCCGTCCTTATCGAAAAAGACGGAGTGGTAGGACTCGTCGGCGATGGTGAACGTTTCCGGCACGCCTTTCAAAATCGGATGAACGGCCGGGAAGATGGATTCAGCCACCACGTCACCTCTGCCATGGCCTTTCGTTTCCCCGGCGACGAAGCGCTTATTGTAGCCCTCCCACGGATGCGACCACGTTGCGGCATGGAGGAGGACGATCCCCTTTCCCGCATCTGCGAAAGTGTGCAGCGCTTTCTGGAATTCCGGCGTGCCCCATTGGTTGTGATTTCCCGAGAAAACCAACACATCCGCGTTCGGCATCGCCACGAGCGCTTCAGCGAGATTCATGGTGCCGATAACATCCGTGTGCGGAACCACGGCCAACGTCTGGATATCCGTTTTGATAAAATCCCTGGGAAAATGATGCGACGATCCCGCACCGACAAGTAGAACGCGGAGCGTGTCTTTTTTCTTCGGCTCGGCGAACTTGAGTCCTGTCGCGGCCGTGCTCTGCGCAGGCTCGTCCTGCCACCGGATCGGAGCGACTTCGCTTGTTTCCGGCGGCTGCGCGGAAAGATCCGCAGTGATCGCCGCGACGACCGGCGAGATCCCGTTATCAAAGCTCTCCAAAGTAATCTTCGTGACCGCGACGGGCTTCTTCACCTCGATTGTTAAGAGCCGCATCTGGCCGCGGCGCACGATGCCTTTCACAAGTTTCGAGCCCGGCACATCGATCTCCCCGATGTAATCCGCAAAGTCGCGCTTGTTGAGAAGCTCGGTGACCTGCGTCGCGCCGTCGGCGTGGGTGACGGTCACTTTCATCACCGGCCTTTCGTCGCCGATGGCCGGAAATCCCCAACCCGCGATCCCGCTCAAAAGATGAATGCGATACGCTTTAATATCGGTCGCGATCTCTACCTTCTGCGGATAACTTTGCGCGACATTTTTCTCATTCCCGCCCTTGAGGACGATAAGGCTTTTCCCATCCGAACTTTTCGCAGGATCCATGAGGAAAAAAGGAATTCTGTTCGCCTCGATGTTGCCATATTTCTTAAGGAAAACGCTGTCGTTGGTCGCATCCGCACTAACGAAAAGCCCGCGCCGCGCATCGGCGGTGTAGGCAGCGCGCAAGTCGAGCACCCGATGATTACCCGCATCGACCTCGGTCATGTAGGCAAGGATATCACGTAAATTATCCGCCCCTAGCCCATCGAGCCCCTCAGGCATCAGGCTGCGGTGGGTATTGATGCGGGCAGCGATGTCGTCTTTGCGGACTTCCGTATCACCGCCCTGATTGCGGAGCCTGAGTGACGCATTGTTCTCGGTAGTGATGACCCCGGCCAGCGTCTCGCCTTTCTTCGTCGTGATGTTCCACTGCCAATAAGTCGGATCCACCTCGCGGTTCGGATCGATGATGTGCACGAGTAACTCCGCCGCACCATGACTGCCCATCCCCGTCAAAGTGGGACCAACCTCCACCTTTCCGACATCCCCGAACTTGTGGCAGACCGCGCAGGCTGCGGTAAACATCACTTTCCCATTCGCTGCATTTCCCGGCTTACTGACCTCGGGGAGAAATTTCGCGATGATCTCCGCCTTCTCCTTCGCGCCGGGCATGAGCTTATCGAGCAACGCGTTCGCCCTTGTGGAAACCGCCTTGTCGGGATGGCTGCGGAGGCGCGCTACATTACCGGGGCCGATGTCTTTGGAATCAATGGTGCCGCCTTCCACGCCCTTGAGTAATCCGAGCGTAGCAGCAGGGCGTTTCACGATCTCATCGAACGCCGCCATGCGAATCGCGGGGCTGAGTTCGTTGAAAAGCATCGCCATCTTCAAGGAAAAATCCGTCGCGCCGATCATCTGCACGATGGCGGTCTGAAGTTCCTGCGGCTCACTCACATCCTGCAGGATTCGCAGAGCGGGAACCACGGTGTCATCCGCGCCGATGAAAACCAACGTCCGCGCGACGGCGATACGATCCTCCAGTTTCGCCTTCGGATCGGCGAGCGTCTTGGAAATCACCACGACCTGTTTGCCAAGAGCATCCTTCAACACGCCCTCCTTGTCCCAAGCTGCGATAAGCGGCAGGATCTTCGATGCGGTAGCCGGATTTTCTAACAACGCTGTTAGCGCTCCGGTAAGGTCTTTATCCAACGTAGGCGGCGCAACATTGGCGGCGATGATCGCCGAAATGATACCCGCCTTAATTCCATCCGCCGAAGCAGGCGCGGCGGCTACTTCTTTGAGAAGCTTAGCCGCGCTACCCGCCGCATCTTTACGCAGCGCGATGGGGACGAGGCTGTCGATAAGCGGCAGAAGCTTCTCTGCCTGCGGTGAGCTAAGACAGGCGCTCACCGTATCCAACGCCTGACCACTCGCAGCGGCGATCAAAGCTGACTTAGTCCAGTTTTCCTCTGCCTTCACGAAAGCAGCGATGATTTGCGCAGGATCACCGGCATCGCGAAGGGATTTCTCTACCAAAGAGCCCGTCTCGATTTTTAAAGCATGCCCCTTCTCACGTGACAAGCGAGTCGCGGTCATTTGGGTGTGGGCGTTCGGGCTTTTGAAACTCTCCAGCGATGCCTCGTTGAGAACCGGCACCTCGAGCTGTTTCGCCTCCTTGTGCTGCACTTTCCAGATCCGCCCGAAATAATGGTCGCGATCCGGGCGCACGGCGGCATTCGCGTTGCCGTGTTGCGGGCCGCGGGTGTCGTTGTGAATCACCGCTTGGTTGTAGAAATCAATCACATACAACGCGCCATCGGGGCCGACCCGAGTCTCGATGGGCCGGAACCACAGATCCTTGCTGCGCATGAATTCCGTTTCCTCTCGTCCTTTCTCCTTCTCCGCCGTGTAGGTTACGCCGTTGGGTTTCACGAAATAGTGGCTGACGATGTTGATCGTCGGCTCACCAGTGAAATACGAGTAGTTCCACTTCTCCGGCCATGCGCCGCCCTCATAGATCGCGCAACCCGCCGCCGCCGTATAAGAGCCGACCCAGTCGATTTGCTTGTAGGCCGCTTGTTTCCAATCCATCAGCGGAAAGGTCTTCTGCCCATTCACCATTCCGTGGAAGCTGTTCGTGCCGGTGATCTTGCCCTTCGCGAGAATACTCTCCGGCAGGACAGTATGAAAAAGCAAAGTGCCGCTCGTTGGCTGTGTCCAGAAACACTGGCCATCCCTCGTCATGCATAGGCCCCATACGTTACCACCTTTACTGGAAAATATTTCGATCTCCGTCCCGTCTGCCTTGAAACGTACAACCCCCGAGCCGATGCGAACTTTTCCTTTCTCCGGAGCTCCAAGCGCGGTGACCTCGCCCGCGCTGTAGCCTTGCGTAGCGTAGATCCAACCATCCAGACCCCAGCGCAAGTTATTCATCACCGCGTGGGTATCGCCGTTGCCGAGGCCGGTGTAGAGCTTGGTGCGTTTGTCCGCCACCTCGTCGCCGTCCGTATCTTCGAGAAACCAGATGTCCGGCGCGGCGGAGACGATCACGCCGTTTTGATGAAAAACAAAACCCGTGGCCAGTTCCAGCTTGTCCGCGAAGACATGCTTCTTGTCCATGCGCCCGTCGCCATCGGTATCTGTTAGAATACTGATCCGGTCGAGGGGTTCGCGATCATACTCACCGGGTTTCACCGACCCGCTTTCCTTCCAGACATCCGTATTTGCCTTGCGCAGTCCATTGGGATACTCGGGACTCTCGACAACCCACATCCGCCCCCTCGCGTCCCAATCGATGTTCAGCGCCTTGTTGATCAACGGCTCTGCAGCCACCAACGAAAGATTAAAATCCGGATGCAGCTCGATCTTCGCCGCAGCCTCCTCAGGTCTCGTCGGGCCACCGACAGGATAACGCAATTCCACCTCCCGTTTCGCATTCGCAACGAGCAGCGAATCCGCCTCCCGTTTACCCGCCCAAGCAATACCGCGCAGCAGGAGAGTTTGAACGGAGCTATGGGAAAAATTCACATACTGATGACCGGGAATGCAGACAAAAGCGCGGCGATTACCGGTCTCGTAAGTCCACATCTGCGGCTGGATGTCATACACGCTGACCGGCGAACCCGGCTTTGCATCGCCCTGCTTTGGCTTCGGCGTGTAAGCAGCAGCCAGGATCTGCACCTCCGGCAACATCTCCATGTCGTAATAGATCTCATCGTCCAGATCGAAGTTCGACGCCCCCTGCGTGATCGGGTTCTCGCGATCCGTGAAATACAGTGACATGTGGCCCTCCATCCATTTGGTCTGCCCAAATTTCCACGAGCCACCGATGACTCCTTTAAACCAATCATGATCCCGCGAAACCGCCCCGCCGTGGATCGCCACCACTCCTCCACCACGCTTCAGATACGCTTCGAAGTTCTCCCTCTCTTCCCCCATAATATTCCCCGCCTCCGCCGCGTGGAGGATCAGCACATCCGTCTGCGCGAGCTGCTCTTTCGTGGGAAACGCGTTCCCGCCGGATACCTTTGCACCGCGTTCGTTGAGCAGCGCCGTCCAGTCTTTCAGAAACAACGGGTAATCATGGCAGCCCGGCGCATGCGTTTTTTCACCGGAGCGGATGAAGACGCGGAGCTCATCCGCGCTTGCGAGGGTGATGGTAAGTAGGAACAAGATGATTTTTTTCATAAATTAATTTTCGCAGTAGATCGATGAGGAGGGTGTTACTGAGCCTTTCTAAAATTTCTTTCCTAGCGTAGGATTTTCCGATTCTCGCCCTTGGATTCAGCGTTCTTTAAGTGTGTTTGATATTTATCTTTCGACAACAGGTGGGACTCCACTAGAATTTACTTCAAATCCACATAACTATTTTCATTTGAGACCGAAAGAAGTGATTTCTGACATGGAAAATTTTGGAAAGCGGACTCGTTTTCTGGTGGTGAAGTCTAGGGAGAAATCTGCCTTGTCATGGCAGGAAGGTTCGCCTGTTTGTGAAATTCTTGGAACGCATTCGATCAAGCATGTGGGGATTATGGATGCGTATCCGCCATTTGAGATCGTGCGTGAGAAGCAGTCAGGCACTTACATGATGGTGTGTTTGGAGGGTGAGGGATTGATCTATGTGGATGGGGTTTGGAAGAAATTACGCAAAGGGCAGGCATGTTTGTTACCGCCATTCGTGATGAATTCGTTCAAATGTTGTGCGGGGAAGCGTTGGAAATTTGCGTGGGTTCGTTATGAAGAATCAAGGAATTCCAAACCGGTTGTGAGTATTCTTTCTCCTGTAATCCGGAATTTCGGTAGCGAAGGTTTAGAGTGTGCGATCAGGGGGCTTTTTGCCGCGACAACTGAGAATATGAATGCGGCACTTCCCGGTTGGTGTGATCTGATCAATCTTTATGTAAGGCGTTTTGCGGAGCCGGTGAATCCGGATGATCGATTGAGGCGGGTGTGGATGGAGGTGGAGAAGAATCCAGGATACGGGTGGACCTTGGCTGAGTTGGCAGGGCTGGCCTTTTTGAGCACGGAACATTTGAGGCGGTTGTGCTTGAGTGAAATCGGAAGGACTCCGATGCGACATCTAACATTTATCCGATTGCAGATCGCATTGCGGCTGTTGACGACAAGTGATGATAAGATTGAGACGATCGCTAGGGATGTGGGTTTTGCTGGGATTCATGGATTTTCGAATTCCTTCAAAACTTGTTTCGGGAAGAGACCTTCAGATTTCCGGATTGGAGCAGTGTGAGCATTGAAGGATTAGAACATCCAAAAATTTTTGATCGATCCCAAATTCCAGCTGCGTATCTTTGCGGCATGAAAAAAATCACTTATCTCATAATGGCGTCACTCCTGACCGCCCTGCCTGCATCGGCTGCGGAAAAAATCAAGGCACTCATCGTCGATGGCCAGAACAACCACGCCGTCTGGCCGAAATCGACGGTCATGATGAAGCAATATCTCGAACACAGCGGCTTGTTCGAGGTCGAGGTCGCACGTGTGAAATTCATCAACAATTTCAAACGCGAGGAGAGTTGGCTGCCACTGGCAGGTGCCGGCGAATCGGATACATCTGACAAACTTCTGCCAGATCCCGATTTTTCTCCGGATTTCTCGAAATACGCGATCGTGATCAGCAACTTCGGCTACGGCGCGGCAGATTGGCCAGAAGCGACTCGCCTGAAATTCGAGTCCTATATGAAAGAGGGCGGCGGCCTCGTCGCCGTTCACGCCGCAGACAACAGCTGGGGCGGCTGGGTGGAATTCAACAAGATGATCGGCCTCGGTGGTTGGGGCGGGCGCAACGAGAAATCCGGCCCTTATGTGTATTACGATGCCGACGGAAAAATCGTCCGTGATGACGGCGCAGGAGGATGCGGCAGCCACGGCCCGCTGGGCGAATTTCTCATCACCATGAGGGACAAGGAACATCCGATCACAAAGGGACTCCCCGATTTCTGGATGCACAGCAAAGATGAATGCTATTCCACTCTCCGCGGCCCCGCTGAAAACATGACCATCCTCGCAACCGCCGCCGACACCCCCGAGCTGCAGAAAGCAGGACGCAACGAGCCCATGTTAATGGTGATCGACTACGGAAAAGGCCGTGTTTTCCATACCACCCTAGGCCACGACACCGAAGCTTTCGAGGGAGTCGGTTTCATCACGACCTTCTTGCGCGGCTCCGAGTGGGCAGCCACCGGAAAGGTCACGCAGCCGATTCCTAAGGATTTCCCCTCGGCTGACAAGGCGACCGCCCGCGGCTTCGAACTCAATAAGGCCGGAGCAAAACCATGAGGTCATCCCTCCTGCTCCTACTTGTCGTTTCCCCGCTACACGCAGAATGGCAAAACCTATGGCCTGCGGAAGCACCCGGCGCGAAACGCCCCCCGGCTGGCACGGAAACCCTCAAGGAAGGTGGCAGGATCAACTCAGTGGAAGTTCCTCAGTATTTCCTCTACCAACCGAATGCGGAAAAGAATAATGGATCCGGCTCCCGTGACAACCTCGCTGGGAAAAATCCTCCCGCAGAACTTCTCGAAAAACTCTCCACCGAAAAGGCCCTTTGGCAGGCTGGCCTGATCTGCTTGATGCTTGGCTGAAAGATCGCTGGAAATAACCCAGACCACCGAAGCTGCTTGCCAGCGGGACTTTTTTTCAATTTTCTGACGTCGAACTTATGGAAGTAACCAAGCTCATCATCTGCAAAGCAACCCCGTGGTTCACTCTTCGCGCCGGTGTCATGCTCGTCATGTTCAGCGTTTTCTCTGTAATGTTCTATATCGACGGCACCACCGGATACCGAAAGAAAAACCTGGAATATTACCTCCACGCCGCCTTCGAGAAATCGGCTCAGGACTTCAAGGAGGAGAACAACGATGGCAGCCTGACCCCTCAATCATGGCAGGAATTCGCATCAAAGCAGGCCGTCAATCTGCCATCCGACCCCACCCTGCTTCCTATCGGCACCAAAATGCCGATGCCCTGGCCCGATATCCTTTCCGATTACGAGCAGATGAAGCCCGGCCAACCCCACCTGCTCTGGCAGAAATATACTGGGGAAAACCGCATGTCCGACAAGGTGGCAGAAAAACCCTTCGACGCCGGCAAAATCCGCGAGCAGATAATCGTTTTTTACATCTGCCTGTCACTTGTCGTCAGCACCCTGTTCTTACTGATCCGCACAATGCTCCGTTCCGTGAGCGCCGACTCCTCCGCACTCACCACGGCAAGCGGGAAAGTCATCCCTTATGAAGACATGAAAACCCTCGACCTCCGGAAATGGGACACCAAGGGAATCGCCCTCATCGATTTCGATGGTTCGGCCGGTAGCGGACGCGCAAGAGTCGACGGATTGACTTACGGCGGCTTCAATAAGGAGAACGGCGAACTCGCAGAGAAGCTGATGAGTTTGGTCCGCGCGAACTTTTCAGGCGAAATCATCGAATATACCTCGGTAGAGCCGCAAACCGAATCCTCGCAAGCTCCAGAGCAGGCAGAAAAGGAGAACCCCAAGAATCTTTCCTAATACCGCTTTTTTTCCTTTGGGATTTTTTTCGTTGTTGCCATGCTCACGCCGTAAGCGGTAACCGTTTTCAACACCAACACACAAACACTCAGACAACATGTCAGACAAATCGATCGAAGAACGGGTAAAGGATATCATCGTGGATCAACTCGGCGTCAGCGCCGATCAGGTCACTGCGGAAGCTAAATTCGTCGAAGACCTCGGCGCAGACTCACTCGACACCGTCGAGCTCGTCATGGCTCTTGAAGAGGAGTTCGAGGTCGAAGTTCCGGACGATGAAGCTGAGAAGCTCCAAGCCGTGAAGGACGTCGTCTCCTTTATCACCAGCAAAGTTGGCTGATACCGAATGGATCAATCTCTCAAGAAGGGTGGGCGCCGCAAGGTTCCCACCCTTTTCTTTGCTTTCCACCAGAATCCAGCACACTCTCGCGAACGAAGTAGATCCTAAACCTTGCTCCGTATGTTTGAAATTTAAAGTTTAAGATTTAAGGTTTCCCACCATGCTCTCCCAAGACGACTTCCAATACGCAATGGAAACGACCCGTGTCCTGCACGAGCCGGATCACCGCATCCAGACTTTCGGCGAGACTCGCTTTGAATTCCAACTTCTAAGTGAGCCGATGGATCAGGTGGGGAAAGTCCGCATCCGCACCGGCGAGGTGGAGGCCATGAAACCGCGTATCCTGCGCCCAGAACCTTACCGTGAAATCGAGTTGGAAGGCTTCGATGACAACGCCCGCGCCCGCTTCGACGCCCTCGTCGATAAACTCAGATCCGAGGGCAAGGATCTCGCCTTCCTTCAATACGGCTTCAGTCTGAAACGCGGTGCGGTTAACGAGGAAATCGTCCACGACTCCATCGAGTCCGTCCGCGCCCGCGTCCTCGAAGACATCCGCCGCACCGGCAATCCTTCCCGCGCCATCATCGAGGGGGTCGATGATACTTGGGAAATCTCCATCCTGAAATTCTCTTTCGAAATGATCCTCCGCTCCCACGAGATCAACGCCTTCGATCTCAAGCGTAAGGGCCTCATTTAAAGTCTTTATTGAGGTTTGAAGTTTAGAATTTAAAGTTTGCTCGTGAAGTTCTGGATCATCATCAAGGTAATCGTCGGTCTCGCCGTAGTGGGAGTGTTCACCTTTACGGCGTTACTTTCTTACCACATTACGGTGAAACCACTTGGCGGGATTTACGAAAAGATCATACCAGAGGCCGGAACCGTTTTACGAATTGAGAAAGAAGAGGATTTTGCGAAGTTCCTCGACTCCGCCGAGATGCCGGATTTCGAGCCCGGCGACCGCGCTTTCCAGAAAGCACACGAACTCATCGCATTAGGAAAAATTGCAGAGGGACGCGAAAAACTCATGGCGGTCGTCAATGTCTTCCCCTCCTCACCGTCCGCACCGACCGCCCGGCGCATCGTGGGCGAGATGAACCTAGACGAGGTTCTCTCCAGCATTTTCATCGAGGGAAAATTGAATTACGAGGTAAAGCGCGGCGACTCCTATTTCGCCATCGCTGGTCGTAACAATACCTCACTGGACATTCTCATGCACCTCAACGGTATGATGGAGTTGAAAAACCTCCAGCCCGGTGACGATCTCCAGATCCTCCCACTCAACTTCCGCCTTCTCATCGAGCCCCAGCGCAAAGCCCTCTCGCTCTGGAACGGCGCGAAGTTCGTTTGTGAGTATCCCATCCTGAATATGGAAGGAACGGCTCCGAAAAGCGGCAAAACGGTCATCGACTCGCGCCGCTCCACCATCGACGGACGCAGCGTCCCTCCCACCGCGAAGGATTACCGCGCCACCTCGAAATCCTTCCAAATCAAGAATCCGCCGATCCAAATCCTACCTTACGACGAAACCGATGACGCCCCACCACCCGGCCTTTTCCTCAGAGAAGCCGATATCGAAGAACTCTTCCTACTCACCCGCAGCGGCAACGAGGTCGAGATCCGCAACCCGAAGAAATGAAGTTTTCTGAATTCCCCTCCCCCCCGAATCACCCTACCCTCCCGCAACCCCAACCTCTTCCTCTTCATCTTGCTTGAAAGTTGAATTTTGAATTTTGAATTTTAAAACACATGCAACTCCTCGAATTCGAAAAACCCGCCGCAGAACTTGAGCGTGAGATCGAGAAGCTCCGCGCGAAATCCACCGCACAGAACCTCGACTTATCCGAGGAAATCAGGACTATGGAAGGCAAGCTCGCTGAGACCCGCGCGGCTATCTACGAAAACCTCACCCCGTGGCAGCGCGTTCAGATCGCCCGCCACACCCAGCGCCCGTTCATGCTCGATTACGTCTCCCTGGCTTTCCATGACTTCACTGAGCTACACGGCGACCGCCACATCGGCGACGATGCCTCAATGCCCGGCGGTTTTGCGATGCTCGGGGAGCGGAAATGCGTGGTGCTCGGCCACCAGAAAGGCCGCGACACCAAGGAGAACCTCAAGCGCAACTTCGGCTCCGCCCACCCCGAGGGCTACCGCAAATCCCTCCGCCTGATGAAGCTCGCGGAGAAATTCTCGATGCCCGTGATCGCCCTCATCGATACGCCCGGAGCATTCCCCGGCATCGGTGCGGAAGAGCGCAACATCGCCGAGGCCATTGCCTTCAACCTCCGCGAGATGATGCTCCTGAAAACCCCCATCATCGCCGTCGTCATTGGCGAGGGCGGCTCCGGCGGAGCACTAGGCATCGGTGTCGCCGACCGCGTGATCATGATGGAAAATGCCTACTACTCGGTTATCTCCCCCGAGGGCTGCGCCGCGATCCTCTGGAAGCACCGCAAGCACGCCCCCGAAGCCGCCGAGGCCATGAAACTCGTCGCCCCCGACCTGATGAAACTCAAGCTCATCGACGACGTCATCCCCGAGCCCATCGGCGGCGCTCACCACGACCACGCCGCCACCGCCGAATCTTTCCGCGAGGTCATTTCCAAACACCTCGACCACCTCTGCAAACTCGATACGAAAACCCTCCTCAACGAGCGCTACAACAAGTTCCGCAACTTCGGCGAATGGAACGGCTAAGCGCCTAAAAGGTAGGGCATGTCCACCGGATGCGCCTTCTTGAACTAATCCTGCACCGCGAACTTCCGGGCGAAGATCGCGGTTAGGCCTTGGGGCTCGGATTCGTCCATGCGGCTTCAGGCATTTTCTGGGAATACTGAGCGCTCGTAAAATGCCTATGGAGAGCCGTCCTTTCAGGCGGCTATATCTGCAACAGGCTTCAGCGTGCCCGCCGACCTCCGACCTCTTCTCTTCCACTGATCACTGATCACTGATCACTCCGCACTTCTCCCTCAGCGCTGAGGCACCTTCCTCAGCTTGGAAACATCATGCCCCTGCCGTTTCAGCTCCTCCACCAGGGCCGCGTATGCCGCATCCGGCAGGGTCTTCGTCCGCGCCATGATCCATGCATACTTCCGGTTCGGCACCCCGATGATCGTGGTCTGGTAATCGTCCGATAGGTAGGTGATCAGGTAGTCCGCCTTGAAAGGCCAGAGGAACTGCATCTTCCACTCCGCGTTCGTCTCCCTGTTGTGGACGAAGCCCTTGGGACGCATCGTCTTCACCGGCCCGTCGAAGCCGCCCTTGTTGAATTTGAACGTCGTCGGGATCGTCCCGTCCTCCGCCTGTTCGTAGCTCTCCACCGCATTGTAGGCTTTCTTCTCCAGGAAAACCGGGATGTGGGCGATCACATGCCAATCCCCCATGAACCGCTCCAGATCCACCTTCTTGGTGATCGCTTGGAGCTTCCCGGTTGGCTGCGCGGCGGGCTGGCAACTACCCAGCCCGAGGGCAAGCAAGCCACAGGCAGGAAGCGCTGATTTCATGAGAATCGATAGGAACTTGGATTGCATGTGGTTCGGTAAACTCCCGCAAACTCGATCCGTTCCCGGATTTCACAAGAGATATCCTCACCCCGCCTCACCATACACACTCGCCCCCTGATCCTGATACTTCTCCAGCACGTGCTGGAAGAGCGCTCCGTTGCAATCATCGGAATGCCTCGTCAAAACAAAAGAGCACTCTCTTTGCATAAAGGTGGAATTCAGCCGCCTCAGAGATTGTTGTATTCTTTATCCCTGCATGCGCGTAATCGTGCCGCCAGGACAGTATTTGCTTGTAGTGAGAACATATATTCTTACCGATCCGATTGTTGATTCGATCCTTACGACTAGTCAAAAGCACGCCAAATTTAGTGTGGATACTTGCTCCGAAAACCTTCGTGTACCCATACAGATCTGCCTCAGAAATCTTACTGTTGAGTTTTGAAAACTGGTTACTAACAAACTGCTCAAAGTCGGGACTCTTACTGGAAGCATATGAAACCAGATAGTCGGGATGGATGCAAATGCTGGCCTCGCCATGGGAGATGCCGTTTTCGGCGGCGATTTTCTCTAAGTTGGCGACAATTTCCTGTCGGGTCAGGTCGAGCCTGTTCGGGAAGCAGTCGCCTTGGAGCTGGAGGTCGAAGTAGTTCCGCTGTTGGCCGTCGAAAAGCCGGACGACGGCGCTAATTGCCTGACGCTGGTAGGGGAGATCTTCGAGTTTGAAAGACATTGCAGAAGAATCAATTCAGGCCTTGGATAGGCATCTTTCTATCGGCTCCCGCACAAGGGGAAAGGCAAAAGTGCCACTATCCGCAAGCCATCACTGAAAAACATCGACCCGCAATCCCTTTTCATGGGCATGACATGAGCTGGCATGAGGCTTCCAAGGCTTGGAAGGTCGATGGAGAAGCGGTGGAAGGACGATGATATGAGCTGTGAGGTAATTCCATTTCCCCGGCAGGGAATAGTATTTCCGCACCCATGAAATCGATTTGGAGACGAGGGAACTCAATGCGCGCGGCATGGAAAGGCTTGCGCGGGTGCCTACGGATTTTCCCTTCTCCCTAAGGAGGACTCGTGAAGGATCATGGAAAGGGTTTGCTAGTGTTACCTTTCGGCTATGAGGTGTGGCTGTCGCGGGATTGTGATTACTCGCTATCGCTCACGGGTCGTTCAGTTTTCAGTGACCAGGAAGAGTGGGGAGTGCGGACGATTGGCTCCAAACCCGCTGCGAGATCGCGGGCTACGGCTTTGGCGGATGCCCGTTTGAGAGCCGCTTCGGCACCGATGAAGTCCGGATTATCCAAAGGCCTGACGGGACGCGGGTGGGTTGATGAGGAACGGTATTCGACGGGATCTTCCATGAGTTTGTCGGGTAAACAGCTAGCGCCGGAATCCAGCAGGAGCGGCGGATTTTCAGAAGCATCGTAGATCGACCACTCATCTACAATCCCAAGATAATGATTCCTTAGGTTTTCCAATCCTCTTTGGAAACGACGACGAATGGTCGCTACGGGGATATCGTGACCACCAAACCGCACCCGCCGTTCCACCCGGCGGATGGCGAACTCGGCATCGGGGAGCGTCAGGAAATAGAGTTTCACCAGATACCCGGCCCTTCGCCATTGCGGGATGTGACGGGCGTAGCCACGAGTGGAGAGCGTGGTCTCGAATGCGAAACTTTTCCCGGCCGCCACGAGATCCCCAATGCGCCCGAGCATCAACCGACCAGCGGCGAAGGCGACTTGATCCGGCTGGAACGGACTCAATCCGGCGGCGATAAGATCGGCATTCACGAACTCAGGGCAGCCGGCTTCGAGGGGAAGGAACTCCTCGGCAAAGGTAGTCTTACCCGCCCCGTTCGGCCCTGCGATGATGATGATTTTCTTCATGCCATGAGGACGAAGTTCAGTTCTTCGCGGATATCCTCGCGGAATCGGCTTTTATTTACGAGGTAAATGATCATGAGCTTAGATTTACAATCTAAGGCTATTTGAAATTATTTCTTCGATGGCGCAGCTTAATCCTTCACTCACATCACGCCATCGAGCCACGTCAGCATCTTTTTGCGGTAAGCACCGTCTTGCCGCGTTAAGGAATCGCCGTGGCCGCCGTCCTTGACCTCGAAGAGGGTCTTCGGTTCGTTGGCGAGTTTGAAGAGTTCCTTGCCCTGGGAAACGGGGACTACTAGATCGCGTGAACCATGGATCACGAGAAGCGAGGTGCCTGAAATTTTCCCGATGAGATCTTTCGGTGAAAATTCATCAGTGATCAGGTTCGCTCCGAAATCTCCGGCGACCACACGCGCCATCGCCTTATAGGAACTGAAAGCGCCATCAATCACCATTGCCCGCAGACCCTCCACCCGATTCTCGGCGAGTGCCGCAACGGACTTCGCGCCACCCAAGCTGTGGCCGTAGGAAATGAGCCGCTTGGCATCCACATCTTTGCGCGTCTTGACGTAAGCGAACGCGCCCTTCACGTCCTCGATCATGCCGTGGCGGTCGAGTTCTCCGCCGGATTTTCCGAAGCCACGGTAGTCATACATGAACACTTGATAGCCCGCCTCGGCGAGCCACATGACGAAGCCGAGATGATATCCAAGTGATCCCGCGTTGCCGTGGGAAAAAACTATCGTGCCCTTAGGTTGCTTCGCTCGCGAGGGTATGAACCAGCCATGCAGATCCGTGCCGTCGGTGGATTTAAAACCCACGTTCTCGAAGCGGAAGCCCCACTTGGCGGGCGTCGCGGGCTCATCATGGGTGGGGAAATAAAACAGGCGGTTCGTGTTGCCGCCGGACAGCAGGCCCTTGGCCAGTTCGTTGGGCTTGTCGTTCTCATCCACGAGCAGACGCTGGATGTCCGCAGGGCTGAGCCGCGGCGGTCGTTCGGGTGTCTGAGCGCTGAGGCAGCCGATGGCAGCCAGCGGGGCGAGAGGGCGTAGGAAATTCATTCCCAAACCCATACACCCGTTCGCGCCCTTGTCGAGACGCCAGGAGGAAAGATGCTCAATAGCTTCTTCCCCAGAGCGCGAATGTGGCGCTTTTGTTTCCTGTCAGAAAACAGGTGTCGCGAAGCCCCGCGAAGAGGGATTCCGGCAGACCCGCATCCGCCAGTGGCAGGCAACGGATGGTGATTTTATGCTGCTTCGAAAGGGCGTCCTCCTCCTCGGAAGTGCCCGCCCAAGGAGTGAGCAACCAACCAGGATTTTCCTTTTCCCAATGGGCATGGAACGCGTCGATCTCGGAGCAGGGAGTGATGTTTGCGTCACGCAGCGCGCGGGCTTTTGCAAGCATGTTGTCATGGATTTCCTGCAGGATATTGGTGACGTTCTGGAGGAAATCTTCCTTGTCGAGGAAGGCTTTATCGGAGGGTGACTGGTCGCGGCGCTGGAGGCAGACTTTACGGGATTCGATATCACGCGGCCCGATCTCGATGCGGATCGGAGTGCCTTTTTTCACCCAATCCCATTTCTTCGAACCGCCCTGAATATCGCGGGCATCGACGAAGGCGCGGATGGGATCGCCGTGGTAATTATGGGTCATGCGAAGTGTCTCCGCGAGGGCGTGACAGGCATCGAGCACCGCCTGCTTGCTATCCTCCTTGGGCGTGACGGGGATGATGACCACTTGCTGCGTTGCAACGCGGGGTGGCAGCACCAGACCATCGTCGTCAGAGTGCGCCATGATTAACGTGCCGATCAGGCGGGTGGAAACACCCCATGAAGTGGTGTGGGCAAACTCCCTGTTGCCCTCGCGCGAGGTGAAACAGATCTCCTGCGCCTTCGAGAAATTTTGTCCGAGGTAATGCGAAGTCCCAGCCTGGATGGCTTTGCAATCCTGCACCATCGCCTCGACGGTTAGAGTCATATCCGCGCCGGGGAAGCGCTCGTTCTCGCTCTTCTCGCCGGGCACGACGGGGATGGCGAGGTGATCGCGCAGGAACTCCTCGTATAGGCGGTGGATCATGCGGGTTTCCACGATAGCCTCTTCCTTGGTTTCGTGCGCCGTGTGGCCTTCCTGCCAGAGGAACTCCGCCGTCCGAAGGAAAAGCCGCGGGCGCATTTCCCAGCGCATCACGTTCGCCCATTGGTTGATGAGTAGTGGTAAATCGCGGTAACTCTGCACCCAGCGGGCGAAGGCCGCGCCGATGATTGTCTCGGAGGTCGGGCGGATCACATAAGGTTCCGCCAATTCACCGGTCGGAATCATTTTCGTTTTCCCAGTCACGGGATCTTTCACCGCCTCAAGGCGATGATGCGTCACCACCGCGCATTCCGTCGCGAAGCCTTCGGCGTGTTCCGCCTCTTTCTCTAAATAGGAAAGCGGGATCAGCAGCGGGAAATAGGCGTTCTGGTGACCCGTTGCTTTGAAACGGCGGTCGAGCTGCTGCTGGATCAGCTCCCAGATACCATAACCCCACGGCTTGATCACCATACAACCCCGCGTCTCGGAGTTTTCCGCGAGATCCGCGGCCTTAATGACTTGTTGATACCACTCGGGGAAATCCTGTTCCCGGGTCGGGCTGATGGCTGTTTTATCTGCGGACATATCGGTGCGGGAGAGTGATCCCGCCCCTCACGGATTGGCAAGCCGCGATCTCAACTCATACTGCCCCTCCCCCGATTCCGCTTGACCATCGCCCCCTCCAAGGTGTCCGTTCCCAAAGATGTTCCGCAAGGTAATCTCAGAAGCAACTTGGACCCGTGAAGTCCTGAAATCGAAGCTCCACCGTGCCGTGATCACGGAGGCGGATGTCGAATACGAAGGCAGTATCGAAATCCCGCGCGATCTAATGGACGCCGCCGATCTATGGCCGGGCGAAAAGGTGCTCGTAGCTTCGATTACCACGGGTGAGAGGTTGGAAACCTACGTCCTCGAAGGTCCGCCCGGAACCGGCAAAATTCTCATCAACGGCGGTGCCGCCCACGTTATAAAGAAAGGCGAGCGCGTCGCAATCATGGCCTTCGGTTACTCCGAAACACCGATCCGCCCGATAAACCTCCTGCTCGGTGACAATAACGAGATCCTCGCCAAGCGCTGATTTTCAAATTTCAAAGCCCAATAAATCATTTTCCTTCGCTGCTTGGCGGTTAATTCCTCTTCTTTGAAGTTTAATATTTAAAATTTAAGGTTTAGAACCGCTGCGTGAACCTGCTCCTCCGCAACGCCCGCATCGCCTCCGAGTCTTCTCCCGATCTTCTATCCGCCGATGTTCTAATCCGCGACGGGATCATCCAAAAAGTCTCGCCCGGACTCACCGATCCCGGCGACGCACGGGTGATCGACTGCCAGAACCGCATTCTCTGCCCCGGCTTTTTCGACGCCCACGTCCATCTCCGCGAGCCAGGCCATGAGCAAAAGGAAAACATCGCCAGTGGCTCCGAGGCCGCAATAAACGGCGGGATCACTGGCCTGGTGATGATGCCGAACACCTCCCCTGCCCTCGATTCCGGTGCTGCTGTCGCCGCTGTTCTCGAATCCGGCCGCCGCCATTCCCGCATCCCCATTTTCACCTCCGGCTGTGTCTCCAAAGGCCGTGAGGGCAAGGAAATGGCAGCCATCGACGGCATGCGCGCCGCGGGAGTGAAAATGCTCACCGACGACGGCGATACCACCTCAGATCCCTCCCTCCTCTACCGCGCGATGCAATACGCCTCGGAGTTCGGCATGTTCTTCGCCTCCCATTGCGAGGTTCCAGAGCTCGCCGGCCCACGCGCACTCAACGAAGGCCCGACCTCCTACAAACTCGGCATCAGTGGCTCCCCTGCCTGCGCTGAGGAAATCATCATCGACCGCGATATACGTCTCGCCCACGCCACCGGTGCCCACATCCACATCCAACATGTATCCTCGAAAATGGGTATGGAAACGATCCGCTGGTGGAAGTCACGTGGCGACGTGAAAGTCACCGCCGAGGTTTCCCCACACCACCTTCTCTTCACCGACGAGGACATCGGCGACTTCGATACTCAATACAAAATGAACCCTCCCCTGCGGACAAAAGCCGACAACGAAGCTCTCTTGGAAGGATTGCTCGACGGCACTTTCGACATGATCGCCACCGATCACGCCCCGCACACCCCTTTTGAAAAATCCCAGGATTTCGTCTCCGCCCCCAACGGTATCACGGGCCTCGATACCGCCGTCGTCTCGCTCTACCACTACTTCGTCAAGGATGGCAAATTCGGCTGGGACACCCTTGTAAAAAAATACTCCGCCGAGCCACGCCGCCTCATGTCACTCGAAGTCCCCACCATCGCCGAAGGCCAGCCAGCCGACCTCGTCCTCTTCAACCCAGATGCCACCACCACCTTCACCAAAGACTTCATGAAATCAAAATCGCAAAACACCCCGTTCCTTGATAAGACGCTCAGTGGGCGCATCGATTTGGTTGTGCTAGCGGAAGAAGTGCTGCTGGAAAGATAATGGAAAGGAGCCGCGATTTAGAAATCGATCCGCGATTTAGAAATCGATCCGCGAGGAACAAGAGCTGAGGTAAATGGAATTCCCATGGTGGGTTTTCCAACGAGTTCGGAACGATAAAAGACGGTAGGGAGATCTTGGAAGATGGCCGAAGGTCAATTTCTTGCCAAACGTGTTCATTTTGCCCTTTTCCCTGCGTCCCAATTTCGCTGTATTCGCCCTGCGGAAAACGGATTCCGCCTGACCGCCCCTTTTTCCCATGCTCATCCTTCTTGTTGCCCTGCCGATTCTCGCATTTTTCGCGATCCTTCTCGGAGCTCCCGCCCGGCTCACTGCGATTGCCGCAGCCGCTCTCAATCTCGTCCTCGGCCTGGGTTCGGTGTTCTGCTGGAAAGAGGAGATTTGGAATTTCTCCCTACCCGTACTCGCAAAGCCCGCCATCCATTTAAGCTTCGGATACCTTGATGGCATGAGCTTGGTAATGGTGATCCTATCGGTCATCGTAACAATGGCCGCCGTGCTCTCCGGGAAAGCGCCAGAGGGACGCGAAAAACTCTACTACGGTTCTTCCCTGCTCATCGCTGCCGGTGCTATCGGTGCCTTCGCCTCCACCGATCTGTTTTTCTTCTACGCCTTCCACGAAATGGCACTGATCCCAACTTTCCTGATGATCGGTATCCTCGGCCGCGGTGACCGGCGTGGGATCGCATGGAAGATCACGATCTATCTCGGCCTGGGTTCACTGGTGCTGTTGGTCGGTCTGGTATGGCTCGCCTCACTGGCGGGCACCTTCGACATGCGGCAGATCAAAGACATCGCGGGCACCATCGACCCCGCTGCACAGAAAAGCATTGCCGCGCTGCTCATCGTTGGCTTCGGCACGCTAGTCTCCTTGTTCCCTTTCCACTCCTGGGCCGCACCCGCCTACGCGAGCGCGCCTGCCCCCACCGCGATGCTTCACGCAGGTGTGCTGAAAAAGTTTGGCCTCTACGGCTTGCTGCGTGTGGCTATCCCACTTGTTCCTGAAGGCCTTCATGCATGGCTCACGCCTTTATTAGTGCTGCTCATCGGAAATATTCTATGGGTCGGCCTCGTGACCATTTCCCAGAAACGCCTCGACACCCTACTCGGCAATTCCTCGGTGATGCACATGGGCTACATCTTCTTGGCCATCGCAGCCCTGATCGCTGTCCCGGACAACACCCTCGCCCTTCCCGCCGCCGTCGTCCTGATGTTTGCCCACGGCGTTTCCATCGCGCTACTGTTCGGCCTCGCGGATCGTATCGAGCGCAGCACGGGATCACTGGATCTTTCCGACATGGGTGGCCTGGCGAAATCCGCGCCCGGCATGGCGTTCCTGTTCGGAATCGCGGCCATGGCCTCGATCGGACTCCCTGGTCTCGCGAACTTCTCTGGCGAGGTTCTCGTTTTCCTCTCCGCCTTCCAGAATTACGTCCCCGCCAACGGCCTCGGCCCCGTCCAGATCGCCTGCATCCTAGCTATCTGGGGAGTGGTGATCTCCGCCGTCTATATGCTCCGCGCCTACCGCAAGATCTTCCAAGGCCCCGCCGTGAAATCCACTGAGAAAGCCGCCGACCTCACCCTCGCCGATCACATCCCCGCCGTCCTGCTCACCGTCGCCCTTCTAGCCGTCGGCCTCTATCCCAACCTCCTTCTCAACCTCCTCAAGTAAGTTCTTCCCTAGAGTTTAGAATTTAAATTTTAAAGTTTCATATAATGCCCGCCTACTACCTGGAAGCCCTCACCGTCACGCTCGGCCTCGTCATTTTATTGGCCGAAGCCTTCGTCCCCTCGAAGCAAAAGGCATGGATCGGCTTCGTCGGAGCCATCGGCCTCTGCCTCATACTCATCACCACCTTTTTCGCCATCGGCCCTGATGCAAAGCCCGCTTCCGCATGGGCGGGATGGCCGCTCTGGAACTTCTACCAGTTCGATTCCCTAGCGCGTTTCTATAAAATCTTCGCCCTGCTCGCTACGATTTTGGTGCTACTGATGGCCATCGATTACCGGAAAATCCTCTCCCGCTACACGGAAGATCCATCGTCAGAAAACGGCACCGGCGAGTTCTACTGCCTCCCCGTTTTCGCCTGCGCTGGAATGATGTGGATGGCCTCCGCAAAGGATCTCGCCGGAGCCTTCGTCGCGTTGGAGTTGGTCACTATTACCTTCTACATCCTCGTCGCCTACATGCGCCGCAATGTCGGCTCCCTTGAGGCGGGCGCGAAATACCTCATCCTCGGCGCGCTGAGCACCGGCTTCCTCGTCTATGGCATCGCCTGGGTCTATGGCTCAACCGGCACCATGCGCCTCGATCTCATTCCATCCTCATTCCCCAATCTCCAATCTCCTATCCCTCTTCTTTTCGGCATTGCACTCGTCCTCGTCGCTCTCGGCTTCAAGGTCGGCGCTTTCCCAATGCAGATATGGATCCCCGATGTATATCAAGGCGCACCTACACCGACCACCGCCTTCCTCTCGGTAGGTTCTAAGGCAGCTGGTTTCATCCTTCTGATCCGTTTCCTCACACCTTTCCTCGCAGAGACATCCCCCGTCCGCAGCCAGGTGCTGACAATCCTCCTGATTCTCGCAGGAGCCACGCTGCTTTACGGAAACCTCGCCGCAATCCCGCAGACCAACCTCAAGCGACTGCTCGCCTATTCCTCCATTGCCCACGCCGGATTTCTGATCCTCGCGCTCGCAGCATGGGCTCCGGGCACGACTACCTCGATCTCCTCGGTAGAGGCCGTTTCCTTCTACCTCGCCACCTACTTACTGATGACCATGGGCGTATTCTTCGTGCTCGCACAAATCCGCATCCACCGCGACGGCGAAGCGATTACTGACTTCAACGGCCTCGGAAAAAGCAACCCGCTCCTCGCACTGGCACTCACCGTCCTGCTTGCCGCGCTAGCAGGCGTGCCACTTACTGCCGGATTTATCGGAAAATTCTTTGTCTTCCAACTCGCAGCTGGGGCGCACCTCTGGGCGGGTTTGACCATCGCTGTAATCGCTGCCACCGCCGGTTTCTACTACTACTTCAAAACGATCCGCGCCATGTGGTGGATCGATGCGACTGACTCCTCCGCCATCCCTCTCCCTGCGATCTCCAAAATCTCCATTGCTACCCTAACCGCGCTTACACTACTTTTCGGAGTCTACCCCGATCCCATCCTCGCGCTTTTGAAGTGAGCGCTACTGTAAGCTAGTTTTCCTTTCCACAAATCCTCTTCAACAAATTCAGCCCTGAAAGGCAGGAGGTTTGAATAACTTGAGGTTTAAGATTTAAATTTTATAGTTTTCCTATGTATGCGGAACTCCAAGTCCTCCTCCAACAGCGCCTCGACGTCATCGCCGATCACACTTTCCGCGAGCACGATCCCGCCGCTCACTTAACCGCCTTGAAGGAAGTTTCCGAAGCCATCCAAGCCTTCTCCACGGCTCATCACCACGAGTTCGACGCAAAGCTCCGGCACTACCTGACCAACGCCTCCTACCAAAAAGCCCTCGATTACCTGACCCAGCCCGAATAAGAATCGCGCAGCTTCTTCCTTAGAGTTTAAAGTTTAGAGTTTAAAGTTTTGCTCCAACACCTCCGTCTCCAGAACTTTCGCTGCTTTAGTTCCCTTGAACTCGATGCGCCGGAGGAGGGTATGATCCTCATCGGCGATAACGCCCGTGGTAAAACCTCCATCCTGGAGGCCATCTGTGTCCTCGTCCGCCTGCAATCGCCGCGCTGCTCTGGTTTCCACACCCTCACCAAGCACTCAACGCCCGGCTTCGGCATCGCCGGCGATCCGTGGGGGCAGGAGCGGAAAATCAAGAACACTCCCGCCGGCCTGCGCCTCTTCGCCGATGGCGAGCCCCGCGCCTCACGCACCGCTTACCTCGCGGATGGCGGTCTCATCGTCTGGATGGGAAATGAGGATCTCTCCCTAATCCGCGGCCCCGGCGAGGCGCGGAGGCACTTTCTCGATTTCCTCGGAGCACAACTCGACCCCGCCTACCGCACCGCCTACACCCGCTACAAGCGCGCCCTCCGCGCCAAGAACCTCCTCCTCAAGGAACCCCGCCTCCGCCTCCCCGAGCTCATCGCCTACGAGGACATCCTCATCGAGCACGGCACCTTCCTCACGGAAAGCCGCGCCCGCCTCATCGCCGATCTCTCGCCTCTCGTCGCCGCCGCGCAAAAAGATATTTCCGGAAAAGACGAAGCGCTCACCCTCACCTACCTCCCCGCCTCCGGCCCCTGCATGAAGGACTCGATCCTCCAAGCCCGCCAACGCGAAACCGCTACCCGTCAGGCTGTCGTCGGCCCCCACCGCGACGATCTCTCCATTCGTCTACACGGCATGATCGCATCCGATTACGCCAGCGAGGGTCAGCAACGCACCATCGCCCTCGCCCTCAAGCTCGCCCAAGGCGATCTCCTCCACACCCGTCGCGGCAAAACCCCTATCTACCTCCTCGACGATATTTTCGGCGAGCTCGATCCAGCCCGCCGCAACGCCCTCCTCTGCCATCTCCCTCCCCACGCTCAGAAATTCATCACCACCACCCACCTCGGCTGGCGCGACACCTCCCCGCAAGCAAATCTCCTACCCGTCCACCGCGTTATCGAAAACGCCGTGGAACCAGCATGACCCACCCGTCCGTATTTGAAAGTTTGCGGAGGCCACGACCACTCAAGTCACTCACTTTTCACGGAGTTTCCCTTTTTCTGTGCGGCCATGTTTTGATGAGTCGTAATTCGGGTTCGGAGTCATCATTTGTGCGTTCACCGAGACGCGCCATTCCTTGAGTTTCGTGAGGAGATCGGCAGCCATTTCCGGTTTCTCTTTGGCAAGGTTCTTGCGCTCGGCGGGATCTGATTTTAGATCGAAAAGTTCCAGCTCTCCGTCTTCGAAAAACTCGATCAGTTTCCAGCCCCCTTCCCGGATTGCGCCGTAGGGTTTGGTGCGGTGGTAATGCGGATAGTGCCAGAACAGCGTATCGCGTTCTGGAGCTATCACCTCGCCGGTAAGCAAGGGCGCGAGGCTAATGCCATCCATGTGCTCCGCCGGTAACGACTCCAGCCCCGCGAGTTCCAGAAAGGTCGGGTAAAAATCCATACTGATAACCATCTCCTCACAGCTGCTTCCCTTCTCGATTTTGCCCGGCCATTTCGCGATCAGTGGCGCGCGCACCCCGCCTTCATGCGACCAGCCTTTGAAATCCCGAAGCCCGCCCGTCGTTTCAGGGTGATCGCCGCCGTTGTCGCCAGTGAGGACGATTAGAGTGTTATCGGCGATGCCCATTTCCTCAAGCTTTGCCACCAGCCTCCCCACGCTATTGTCCAGGCACTCGACCATGCCCGCTCTGACTGGATTCAGAAGTTCGCTCTTCGTATTCTTAAACCCCTCAGCCTTCCGCTTGTATTTCTCCACCAGCGCGGGTGGCGCCATGAGCGGGCTGTGCAGGGTGTAATACGAGAAGTATAGTAGGAAGGGTTTCTTCCCCTCGTTCTTAACGATAAAATCAACCGCCGCATCGGTGAGTTTGTCGGTGAGGAAATCGCCTGGCTTCCCGTCATCTAGCCCCGGCATGCCGAAGGGAGAGAAGTATATCCCCGGCCCCTTGGGCTGCCCCCACTCGCGACCGCCGACATTGATATCAAACCCGTGATCCGTGGGGTAATGCTCCTGCATGTCCGGTTGACCGTTAGGCATCAGGTGCCATTTTCCAAAAAATCCAGTCGCATATCCGCCAGCCTTCAGTGCCTCCGGCATCAGCACGCGCTCATGGTCGATCTTCATTTTCCAATTCGGGATTTTCATCTTCGCCTTGGGATTGTTGTGCCCGGGGATCCAATCCGTAAGATGCATCCTCGCCGGATAGCATCCCGCCAGAATCGCCGCGCGGCTCGGCGAGCAAACCGTGCAGGCGGAGTAGGCATTCGTGAAACGCATGCCCTCGGAGGCGAGCTTGTCGATGTGCGGCGTTTCATAAAACTGCGCACCATAGCAGCCAAAATCTGCCCACCCGAGGTCATCGACGAGCAGGAAAACGATATTAGGCTTTGCCTCCGCCGCGCATAGCAAACGCGTGGCGACAAGGAACAGAATCAATCCGAGTTTTTGGGTCATCAGAAAATGATGTTCGGAATCCAAATGCCGATTAGCAAGACGCTACTCCTGCTCCTCGGCGGGCGGGCCGCTCTCGAAGCGCATGAGTTCCTCGACGAAGGTGAGCGGGATGCCGCCGGTTTCGCCGTTGCGGTTTTTGGCAAGGACAAGCTCCGCCTTGCCTTCCAGCGCGGCACGATCCTCGTCGTTATCCGCGTAGTATTTGCTACGGTAGAGAAGGCCGACGAGGTCGGCGTCTTGCTCGATCGAGCCGGATTCGCGGAGGTCGGACATACGGGGAATGCCGAGGGATTTGCCGGTGCGGCCTTCAGGACCGCGGTTGAGCTGGGCGAGGATGAGGATGGGGATATTGAGTTCCTTGGCGAGCGCCTTGATGCCGCCGGAAATTTCCGCGATCTCGCGCTCGCGGGAGTTCTCCGCCTGTTTCGTGCGGGATTTCAGAAGCTGGAGGTAGTCGATGGCGATGAACTGGATGTCCTCGTCGCGCTTCTTGCGGCGTGCCTTTGCGCGGAGCTCGTTGATGGAGATGCCGGCGGTGTCGTCGATGAAAAGCTTCGAGTTGATGATCTGCACCGAGGCGTTCCGCACGCGCTCCAGCTCCTGCTTTATCGGCGTGTAGCCGCGGGTCAGCTTGGAGGCGGCGAACTTTGCGCGGGCGAAGAGCAGGCGCTGAACGAGCTGGGCGGAGCTCATTTCACAGGAAAACACCATGCAGGGTTTCCCTTGGTCGAGGCATATATTCTCCACGATGTTCATCATGAACGAGGTCTTGCCCATCGATGGCCGCGCGGCGACGACGAACATTTCCCCCGCCTTCAGTCCGCCAGATTTCTGATCGAGCACCTCGAAACCAGTGCTAAGACCTAGGGAAACCTTTTCCTTCGAAAGCAGCATTTGGAAATTCCGCATCACCTCCTCCACCGTTTGTTTCAGCGTCGCGGCTTGGGCGACCTCGGCGCTTTCGCGGATCGCGAGGATGGATTGCTCGACGGAATCGAGCAACTCCGGCACTTCATCGGGAGCCTCGTAGGCCATGGCCACCGCCTCGTTCGAACTGCGGATGATAGAGCGCAGGATAAACTTGTCCTTCACATGCTGGAGGTGATGGCGGAAGTGCCCGGGGCTCGGCGCGTAGGTGTAAAGCTCCGTCAGATATCCGGGCCCACCGCATTTCTCTAACAACCCGCGGTCGAGCAAACGCTGCACCAGCGAGACTAACTCCACCTGATGCCCAGCCTCGAAAAGCTCGATGAGGAAACCGAACAGCGTCGTGTGGTTCGGTAAATAAAAATGCGCTGCCGTGAGCCGCTCCTCAATCGCCAGTCCGATGAATTCCTGCGGATCCTGGAGCATTGTTGAGAGTAGCGATTTCTCCGGTCCAACGGCGTGTGGGAGGGCGCGTGTCACATCGTCCACCGTCTCCTCGCGCTTTTTGGAAAAGAGATTGATCGGAGTGGATTTCGCGGATTCAGCCATAGGTGGGATACTATTAATTGAAGCAGGCGGCTTGGCGATTTCTAACCTGAGATCGGCGGAAAATCGTCCGGAACAAATGTGAACAACTGCCATTTTCGCAGCTTACGCTTTATCCTACATAGGTTCGCGGAGGCCTCGCTCTCCATCGTCAGAAAAAGGTTTCCTGATTTTTTCCTCATTGAAACCAACGCGACCACATCCAGTATAGGCGCAAGAATATGATAGAAACGGAATGGGCGAATCGGTTGGAGCAGGCGGTGAACGCGGTGGTGAGAGGGCAGGAGGCGACCGTGCGAAGGGTTCTCGCATGTCTTTTTTCTGGCGGTCACGTGCTGCTGGAGGATTTCCCCGGCACCGGGAAAACGACGCTGGCAAAGGCGATCGCAAAATCGGTGGGTGGCGCGGAGTTCAAGCGGGTGCAGTTCACTCCTGATCTACTGCCCTCTGATATTTTAGGCGTCTCGGTGCTCGATCCTCGCACGCAAGAATTTCGTTTCCACAAGGGTCCGGTGTTCACCGATATTCTACTGGCGGATGAGATAAACCGAGCCTCCCCTCGCACGCAGAGCGCCCTGTTAGAGGCGATGGGCGAGCGGCAAGTGACCGTGGAGGGAAACCGCTACGATCTCGACGGCATTTTCTTTGTAATTGCGACGCAGAATCCAGTCGAGTTCCGCGGCACCTATCCCCTGCCCGAGGCGCAGATGGATCGCTTCGCAATGCAGTGTAAGCTCGGCTACGTGAACGCGGCGGAGGAGGCGATGATCCTCGCCGACCAGCGCGAAAGCCATCCGATTGATGCCATGCAGCCGGTGCTGACGCGCGATGAGATACTTCAGATTTCCGCCGCCTCCCGACAGATCCGATTCAGCGATGAGTTGCGGCACTACGCGGTATCGCTCGTCGCGGCGACACGCGGCATACCCGAGATCCAGCTCGCCGCCAGCCCGCGCGCATCGCTTGCATTGATGAAAATATCGCAGGCCATCTCACTATTCGAAGGCCGCGAGTTCGTCGTGCCGGAGGTGATTCAATCCGTCGCTGAAGATGTGATCGCACACCGCCTCGTGCTCGCCCCGGAATCAAAATACTCCGGTATGGACGCCCGCCAAATCGTCCGCGACCTAGTCGCCAAAGTCCCCGTTCCCGTCTAACGAATCAACGTAACTCGCAGGTGAATCTCCTCTTCCTTAAGGTTTAAAGTTTGAGATTTAAAATTTTACATCTTCTGTACCACCAAGGCGCGTCCTTCCAGCACTGGTTCAGGCGGAGGATACAGCCTGCCGGCGTGGGGGCGTTGCTGGTGGCTTCGCTGGGGAGTTTCCTGAGTGTGGGGCAACCCGAAGATCCTATTTTCCAGATTTTCTGTTTCTCGCTCGGACTGGTGATGATGAGCTTCACATGGGTCTTGTTCCGGCGGGCTAAGCTTTCCGCAGCAATGGAACTGCCGCGCCACGCAACAGCGGGAGAGACTTTGCGTTACGCAGTGCGAGTTGAAAATATTGGGAAACGCAAACTGCGAAACGCACGCATCACCCAGACGCCTCCCGATCCACGGCCTTCGTTTACTGAGTTCGCAGGCACGCCGGAGCCGGGCGAGGAGGAGCGGAATTTCTTCGACCGCAAAATGATTTACTACCGCTGGCAGTGGCTCATCACACGAAATGGTGGCTTCACCTCTAGGGAATCGCGCGAAACCCTGAGCCTCGCGCCCGGTGAGAGCCGCCGCATTTCCATGGAGCTTACGCCCGCCCGGCGAGGTGTGATCCCGATGGGTGATGTCCGCGTGCTACTACCCGATCCACTCGGTTTTTTCCAAAAATGCTCACGCACTAAGTCCACGCCCGCGCGGCTTGTGGTGCTGCCGAAACGTTTCCGGCTGCCGTCGTTTCACATGCCCGGCTCGGCCACGTTCCGCATCGGCGGTGAGGAGACGAGCAACGCAATCGGCAGCGCAGGCGAGTTCGTCGGACTACGCGAATACCGCCCCGGCGATCCCCTCCGGCAAATCCATTGGAAAAGCTGGGCGCACACCGGCCGTCCGATGGTGAAGGAACTGGAGGACAATTTTTTCCCGCGCTATGCCCTCGTGCTCGACACCTTTCCTGGCTCCTCGGACTCCGCCGTGTTTGAGGAAATGGTTTCTGTCGCCGCGTCGTTCATCGTCGGTTTGGAGCGCAGCGAGTCACTGCTCGATCTGATGTTCATCGCGGGCGAAGCACACACGGTCACGGCGGGGCGCGGCATGGATCGAACCGAGAAACTTCTCGAAGTCCTCGCCGGAGTGGAGATCGAACGCAGGGGGCAGCTCGATCTTCTCGCGCAGACAGTGATCCGCCACCGCGCAAAAATGACCTCCTGCCTGCTCGTCCTAAACGGCTGGGACAGCAGCCGTGAGGATTTCGTGAAATCCCTACTCAAAGCCGCCATCCCCTGCGTGCCGCTCGTCGTCGGAAACGGCACCGCACCGCCAGCCGTAATCGGCCACTGGCTACAATGCGGAGAAATCGCCCGCGATCTCCTACGCCTGCCAACAAGACTTTCCGCTGCGACCTAATATAACGAATCTCCAATATTCAATCTCCAATATTCAATATTCAATCTCCAATCTCCAATCTCCATGCCTCCCGCAGTCCAGCCTCCTCCCCGCCTCCTTCTCGGCACTTCCCTGCTTTTCTGGGGAGCGATGAGCGGCAATGCGCTCATGGGCCTGATCTCTGCACTTATCCTTGAAGGCTCGCACTGGATACGTTTCCGCTGGGACTTCAATCATTTGGCCAGCTCCCGCGCGTGGCGGATTAGCATTTTTCTCACCGTCATCACCGGCGTCCTCATCTGGCTGGACGGCGATCGATATTCCGCCCTGCCAAAGCTCATGGTCTGGCTGCCCATGCTACTGTTACCGCTCCAGTTTGTGCAAAGCTATGGCCTGCACGATCACATGGCGCTCAATAGCCTCTCCTTTTTCAGTGAACTCCACCGCCAGCGCAACCACCGCCTCGGCCTCGGCGATGCAGTGATCCACTTCAATTTCGGAAACCCCTTCTTCGTGGTGCTTCTCGTCGCCTCCAGTCTCGGTCGCAACGCAAACACATGGATTTTCCTGCCCGGCCTAGTGATCCTAGGCGGCTGGCTGGTTTTCTCCCGTGTGAAAGCCCGCCCCTTTGCTCTCGTCTTGATCCTGCTTGTGGCAGGCCTCAACGGTTACGGCGGTCAAATCGGGATGAGCAAACTCCATGACTGGGTGACAAACCGCTCCTTCGACGGTGGCTTCCCCAGCACCGATCTGACTGTAAACAAAACCAGCATTGGATCACTCGGGAAAATCAAGCAATCCCCCGAAATGTTATGGAGGCTAAAGATGACAAAAGGAGATAGGGCGCCTCGTCTCCTGCGGCTCGCCACATACAACAGCTACAAACATATTTCATGGAGAATGGAACTGCCGGAATCCCCAACTGAAAACATTAAGGATGACGACTTCTTTACCATCCTTGCACCCGAAGAACTCAAACCGGATCAACCCATTTACCCGCTGAGGGCAGATATGAATGAGAATGATCTCCAAAGAAAAATTCCTTCTTTCCGCCTTCGCGGAGCAATCCTTCCCGAGGATCCAATACCCTTACCCGGCGATACTTCCCGCCTGGAGCAATTCGATCTCGACGGCATCGAATCGAACCCGCTGGGTACCGTGCGGATTTTCCCCAAACGATCCATCATCGACGGCCTTGTTTACTGGCAAGATAACGCCGTGCCTGATAAGCCGCCGTTGCCGGAACATGATTTGAAGATCAACACGCTGGAATACAAAACGCTGGAGAAGGTCGTCGCTGAATTGGGACTCGGTGATCTGCCAACTACTGCTGAGAAGATGGCTCGCATCCAAACATGGTTCATCGATGAGTTCACCTACACACGCTACCTCACGATTGGCCGCGCGGCTTACGGCAAGCCAACCGCCATCTCTATTTTCCTCACCACCTCAAAGCAAGGGCACTGCGAGTATTTCGCCACCGCCGCCGCACTCCTACTACGCGCGGCCTATGTTCCAGCGCGCTACTGCGTCGGCTTCTCGGTGATGGAGAAGGATATGAAACGCGATGAATTCATTATCCGCGGCACTCACGGCCACGCATGGACGCGCGTCTGGGACGAAAGCAAGCGCTTGTGGATCGACTTCGATCCCACGCCTCCGAACTGGCTCAACACTGAGACACAAGGTGCCACCGATTCCCGCTGGCTCGCCGATGCCTACCAGCGTTTCAAAGAAGATTTCTTCCTCTGGCGGAACCGCCCCGCAAATCGCCTCGGCGCGACCCTTGTGATGTGGGTGATCGGCCTTGGCACGCTCACTTTCGTCGGGCGCAGGCTATGGAAATCGAAACTCGTCGTTGCCAAGGACACGGCTGGAAACCCCATCCCACCGGAGCGCCTCACCCCCATCCATCTTTTGGAAAAACACGCGCGCCGCATCCTCGGCCCGCGCCCACCCGGCGTCACCCTACCCGCTTGGCTGCGCGGACTCGCCGGAAACTGCGTCCCCGAGCCGGAACTCAACGAAGCCCTCGAAATCCACCAGCGCATCCGCTTCGACCCCGATCCCCCGCCAGCCTCCGGCGAAAGCCGCCTGCAAACGCTGGCCGAGGCAATCACCACAAAAATCCGCACCGCAAAGCCCAGGAACCGGACTCGCCTCTAGCTCCTCCCGCCAACCCCTCCACCCGCCTGATATACTCACCCTTCCCGGGGAAAAACCTTGATATCCCAACGATTCCCCCCTTTCCTGCGGCAAGACTTACATGTCGGATATCACAAAGATGGGGAATACCGAGAAATCCTGTTCGCTATGAAAAATAATACTAAAAATAATCATGAAGCCAAAATTAACATTAAACGCGAAAAAAGAAACTTATCTAGAGCGCGTAGCGAATCAAACATCTTACCCCGTTCTCCGCGGGTTGATTTCCTTCTTATCTAATCTTTTGCTTCTGCTCGCGATAGTCAATTTCGGGATCGGTCTAATTGGAGCTTTGTATTTCAGAGAATTTAACAGTATTTTAGCTATTGTGTCATTACTCGCATCAACTTTAATAAGTGCTGTAATATACATTATTGGACGTATAATTTATGAAGGTATTTCTATTCTTATTGATATTGCCGACAGCACACTTGACCTGAATAGCCGCTACGAATAATGGAACCCGAATCGGGTCCTCGGGAGTGATTAGCTCCCGAGTCCCACACCACCCTGCGTAAGGCTCCGTATAGGGCGGTTCCAGTCAGACTCGGCGTGGCTCGCCCCGAAATAGATGCTGTTCACCCCATCCACATCTCCAGATCCGCCATCGCCGCCCTTACGTTGTTTGAAGCTCCTTCCGCAATCATCCGAGTGGTGGCGATAGGGAAAGCCCAGCGCCTAGCGAGGAATGCCGCGAGAGCATCGTTTTCCTGGGGGTGGAGTCGGAGCGATCTTAAAAAGTTACCGTTCGGGAGTTTTATTATGTATCACCTTCGGAAATCTTCGAATAATTACTGATCGGGAACTTTCTGCTTGATCGATGCTAATTTAGTAAGGATATTCCCGCTCAGGAACCATGAAGATTCAGGATGCACAGAGCCTTGGCCAGGCGATTCGCCAGCAGAGACGCCACTTGAAGGTGACTCAGAGAGATTTGGCCATGACGTCGGGAACCGGGTTGCGGTTCATAATTGATTTGGAAAAGGGCAAGCCGACCTGCCAACTGGGTAAAGCCTTGGAGATTGTCCGCGCACTGGGTTTGAAACTGGAAATTGGAGAGCCATGAATCCATTGATTGTTCACTTGCATGGGAAGCGGGTCGGTATGCTCGGCGATGACGGCCAACAATTGGTGTTTCAGTATGACGAAGCTTGGTTGGCGGATACGGGTGCGTTGCCGTTGTCTCGCCAGTTGCCGCTGCAAGCCGAGCCTTTTGTTGGTCAACGGGTAAATGTCTTCTTTGGCGGTTTGCTTCCGGAAGCCGACTCGCGGGATCAGATCGCCAGAAACTTGGGCATCAGCGCGAACAACGATTTTGCGATGCTGGAGAGGATCGGCGGTGAATGCGCGGGGGCGATCGCGCTTGTGCCTGAGGAAATGGAAGGGCGGGCACCGTCCGATAGCGGAGTGCGTTGGCTCAGCGAGGGGGAGGTCATCGAGATCATGGATCGACTCCCCCATCAACCGTTGCTTGCCGGGGAGCAGGGCCTGCGACTTTCACTCGCAGGAGCACAGATCAAATTGCCGGTGGTGATCGATTCCACGTTCGGCGGTGCAACCCGCTTGGCATTGCCGCTGGGAGACACCCCCAGCACCCACATCATCAAACCCGAGCCACTACGTTTTCCCGGTCTCGCCGAAAACGAGGCATGGTGCATGGCGCTCGCCCGCCGCATTGGACTGGACACCGCCGAAGCATGGGCAGAGCGAATTGGTAATGTGTCATGTCTGATCAGCAAACGATACGACCGGGTACAAGGGGCTTCCGGCGAGATCGTCCGGCGTCTGCATCAGGAGGATTTCTGCCAAGCCCTTGGTTATCCATCATCACGCAAATACCAGCAGGAAGGAGGGCCGTCGCTACGCGAATGCTTTCAGATGATCCGTGATTGGTCCACCACACCGGTGCTGGACATCAGGCACATGCTTGATGCGGTGATCTTCTCGGCGGTGACGGGCAATGCCGATGCCCATGGAAAGAACCACTCGTTTATCTACACCCAAGACACCCGCAGAATGGCACCGCTCTACGATCAGGTTTGCACAATGGCTTGGCCGGAGCTTTCGACCTCGCTCTCAATGAAAATTGGTAGTGCCGCGTCGCTGGCGGAGGTTTCCCCGGATCACTTCAAGCAACTTTGCGGCATAGCAAAACTCGGATGGCCGATGGCTCGCGAACGAATTAAGACCGTGTGTAGGCAAATTCTGGATGCGACCGGCGAACCGCAAGTGCTGCCCGAGTTAAGGGACACAACGGTCCGTGAGATCGTCACCAAGCGTGCGGAGAGAATGCTGAGCTTGATGGAGAAGACAGCCGATTGATCCAGCAGGGCAATAAGCCACCGCACCATCACTTTGACGTTGCTACAAAAGTTCACCCCAACCACATCTCTTTTTTCTGGGGTCAGGTGCTTCATCGTAACATTTCTTTCAGGTCTGTTAATTCATTAACGCATTTTACGCAATTTTGTTGCGATGAAGCACATGGAAGTTGTCGCTGTTTTTGTTACAAGCGGAGTGTTGCACACCTACCAATTAATCAGGTATAAACATCTCGTTCCTCAAATCAATAGAATCCACTTGGACAGATCTTTTACTTCGAGAATATCGGAAGAATAACGAATAAATCAAAGTGCAGACAAGACGAGAAAATTATGTTACGATGAGCAACCTGACCCCAAAATATGACCCCAAAATAGAGTCTTGCGGTAAGGCGCGGCCCGCAAAATCCATCCATCACGCGCTCGTAAAAACCAAACCAAACAAACCAAACAAACCAATCCCCATAAAAACTAAAACAATCCCATTTCCCCGCCCTCCTAATTGTATGCCTTGCTTCTTGAATCCGTGTCAGAGTTTCGCTCGCTTTTGAGGAGGGCTTCCACTTTTCTCAGGAGGAACCGCAAGGGCTTTTCCAGTGGGTTGCAACCCACTGGAAAAGCGGGAAAACGCCAGACCGAATTTGTCTA
>CAMBTP010000017.1 GCA_945870855.1 Prosthecobacter debontii | reverse complement strand
AACCTGCATCTCCCTCCGGTGATGCAGGTTGATTTTTTGATCGTTGGCCAAGGCCTGGCGGGCTCGTTACTCGCCAAGGAACTGCTGCGTCGTGGCCGCACCGTCCACGTCGTGGATGACCGCTGGAAGTCTTCCTCTTCACAGGTCGCCGCTGGGTTGATGACACCCCTGACCGGGCGGCGTTTCACGCTGACCAAGGATTACCCAGAGCTCTTCGCCTCCGCTAAAGCCAAGCTAACGGAACTAGGCGTCTTTCGTCCGATTCAGGTCTATCGTATGTTTGTGGACGAGGAGCAGCGCGCCAAGGGTCTCAAGCGGACCGAGTGCCGGAGCTGCCAGCCTTTCATCGAAAGCGTGACGTCCGCTCAAGGTGAACTTGACGTGAGTCTTACCGATACCTTCGGCGGCGCGCTCATGAACGGCGCGTGGGTCGACCTTCCGAAGCTCCTGGCTGACGCCCGTGCCGAATTGCTCGCTGCCGGCAACCTGACCGAGGCGGCGTTTGATCCAGTCGACGCCGTCGCCGACGCCGAGGGCGTCTCGTGGCGCGTGGTCCGCGCCGGCGCCATCATCTACTGCGATGGCTATAAGTCCGCGCAACGCGGCCCGTTCAAATATCTCCCGTGGCAGCCGTCGAAAGGTGAAGCACTCACGCTACGCTCCTCCGTCACCGATAAGCCTTTCATCCTGAATCGCGAAGGTTGGGCCTTGCCGCTCGGGCAGGGCGTCTGGCGCACCGGTGCCAACTGGCAGTGGGATCAGTTGGACGAGACTCCGACCGAGCTACAGAAGGAGAAGTTCATCCACCGCTTCCGTGGCTATTTCGGTGAGGCGGTGCAGGTAGATGTCACCGCGCACGTCGCTGGTGTCCGTCCCTGCACCTCGGACAACCATCCCTTCATGGGCACGCACCCGCAGCAGCCGCGCACGCATCTCTTCAGCGGACTCGGTCCGCGTGGCACCGTCTGGGCACCCCTCATGGCTGACGAGATGGCGGCCTACCTTTGCGAGGGTAGGGCATTACGGAAAGAGTGCGACCTCGCGCGGTTTCCCGCGGCGTAGGCTTACTTCTTCTTCGCCTTGGCGACCTTGGCCGGCTTTACCTTGGCCTTGGCGACCAGGAAGTCGACCGCGAGCAGGTAACCTTCGAAGCCGAGGCCAGTAATCACGCCTTCGCAGGCGGAGGCCGTGACGGACTTATGGCGGAATTCTTCCCGCTTGTAGATATTGGAGATGTGCACCTCGACGGCTTGCATGCTGCTGCCGGCGATGGAATCGCGGAGGGCGACAGAGACATGGGTGTGGCCTCCCGGATTAATCACCAGGAATTTCACGCCCTTGTCGGCCCACTTCGCGATAGTGTCGATGATCTCGCCTTCGTGATTGGACTGGAAAAAGCGGGTCTTCGCGCCGGCGGCCTTAGCGTGCTTCTCGATCAGCTTCTCGAGGTCGGCGAGCGTCTGGGTACCATAGACCTCCGGCTCGCGCTTGCCGAGTCGGTCGAGGTTAGGGCCGTTGATGACGCCGATTTCCATGAAGGACGAATAAGTGCCGAGGCGGGTCGGGGCAAGATATGAAAAAGGGCGGCTCCTCGCGGGGCCGCCCTTGGTTTCGCCTGCCTGACGCCTTACTTCAGGATTTGGCGGAGGACGTAGGGGAGGATACCGCCGTGGCGGTAGTACTCGCCTTCGATTGCGGTATCGATGCGGGCGACGAGTGCGGCCTTGTCGACCGTGCCGTTGGCGCGGCGGATGACGAGCGTCACCGGCGTCTTCGGCTTAATCGGGCTGGAGAGGCCTTCGAGGTCGAAGGTCTCGGTGCCGTCGAGGTTGTAAGACGCGGCGTTTTTGCCGTCGGCGAACTCGAGGGGCAGGACGCCCATGCCGAGGAGGTTGGAACGGTGGATACGCTCGAAGGATTGCGCGACCACGGCGCGGATGCCGAGGAGGGCGGTGCCTTTGGCGGCCCAGTCGCGGGACGAGCCCATGCCGTAGTCGACGCCGCCGAAGACGATCATGCCTTCGCCGCGCTGCGCGTAGGTCTGGCAGGCATCGTAGATGGCCTCGACCTTGCCCTCGGGCTGGACCTTCGTGAAGCCGCCTTCCTTGCCGTCGGCCATCACGTTCTTTACCTGGGTATTGGCGAAGGTGCCGCGGGTCATGATGCGGTCGTTGCCGCGGCGGGAGCCGTAGGAGTTGAAATCGGCGAATCCGACACCTTTTTCTGTTAGAAAACGACCGGCGGGGCTGTCTTTCTTGATCGCTCCGGCGGGGGAGATGTGGTCGGTGGTTACGGAATCACCGAAGATGCCGAGCGGGCGCGCGCCCTTGATCTCGACGATGTCGCGAGGCTCCGGCGTGAAGCCGTCGAAGAACGGCGGCTCCTGGATGTAGGTGGATTCGCGATCCCATTCATAGACGTTGCCGGTGGAGGATTTGATCTCGTTCCACTTCGGATTCTGGTTGGCGAAGCCGGTGTAGAGGCGTTGGAAAACATCGGGGCGCAGGGACGAATTCATCGCGGCCTCGATTTCGGCGGAGGTCGGCCAGATGTCTTTTAGGAAAACTGGATGGCCGTCGGAGCCGAAGCCGAGCGGCTCGGTCTCCATATCGATATCGACCGTGCCCGCGATGGCGAAGGCGACGACGAGCGGGGGCGACATCAGGAAGTTCGCCTTGATCGATTGGTGGACGCGGGCCTCGAAGTTGCGGTTTCCGGAAAGGACGGAGGCGGCGACGATGTCCTCGGATTTCACGACATCCTCGATCCCGGAGTCGAGCGGGCCTGAATTGCCGATACAGGTGGTGCAGCCGTAGCCGACGGTTTGGAAGCCGAGCTTGTCGAGCTCCGCTTGGAGGCCGGTTTTATTGAGGTAATCGGTGACGACGCGCGAGCCGGGCCCGAGCGAGGTTTTCACTGAAGGCTTCACGGTCAGCCCTTTCGCGTTGGCTTTTTGCGCGAGCAATCCGGCGGCGAGCATGACGCTCGGGTTGGAGGTGTTTGTGCAGGACGTAATGGCGGCGATGAGGACGGAGCCGTGGGTGATCGTGTCCTTGATGCCGTCCTTGGAATCGACGGTGACTTCCCAGAGCGGGTAGGCGGGGTCTTCGTTCGATTCGGTGACCACGCCGATTTCCGCGCCGAAGCCGTGGCCGATGTTGGACGGATCATCGGGTTCGCTGTCGAGGGTGGGCGGGAGGCCTTCCGGGGATTCCGTGTTGATGACGGGTTGCTTGTTGTAACCGTCGGGAGCGGGGCCGGTGAGGAGGCTTGCCCACTTGGATTTCAGGGAATCGATCTCGATGCGATCCTGCGGGCGTTTTGGGCCGGCGACTCCGGGTTTCACCGTGGAGAGATCCATATCGACGATTTGTGAAAACTGGAGTGCGTCGCGATCCGTTGGGATGCCCCAGAGGTCTTGGGCCTTGTAGTAGTTTTCGACGGTGGTGCAGAGCTCGGGCGAGCGGCCGGTGCCTTCGAGGTAGCCGGTGGTGATTTCATCGATGCCAAAGAAGCCCATGGTCGCGCCGTATTCGGGAGCCATGTTGGCGATGGTCGCGCGGTCGGGCAGCGAGAGGGCTTTCGCGCCGGGGCCGTAGAACTCGACAAATTTTCCGACGACCTTGGTTTTCCGCAAAACTTCGGTGACAAGCAGGACGAGGTCGGTGGCGGTGACACCGGTGTTGAGTTCGCCTGTTAGATAAACGCCGACGACTTCGGGAACGAGGAAAGTGACCGGCTGGCCGAGCATGCCCGCCTCTGCCTCAATGCCGCCTACACCCCAACCGACCACTCCGAGGCCGTTGATCATGGTGGTATGCGAATCGGTGCCGACGAGGGTATCGGGATAAAACACGCCGTCTTTTTCAAGCACGCACTTGGCTAGGTATTCGAGGTTCACCTGGTGGACGATACCGATGCCGGGTGGCACCACTTTAAAAGTATCGAAGGCTTGCTCGCCCCATTTCAGAAACTCGTAGCGCTCGCGGTTGCGGTGGAATTCGAGATCGAGGTTTTTCTCCAACGAACCTCCGGTGCCTGCGTAATCGACCTGGACCGAGTGATCGACTACGAGATCGACCGGCACGAGCGGCTCGATCATTTTCGCGTCCTTGCCCATCGCGTGGACAGCAGAGCGCATCGCAGCGAGATCTACGAGAAGCGGCACACCGGTGAAATCCTGGAGCACGATGCGGGCGACGACGAAGGGGATTTCATAATCGCCGGGGGATTTCGCGTTGTAGTTTGCGAGGTTGTGGATGTCCTTGTCGGAAACCTTGAGGCCGTCGTTGTTGCGTAGCAGGGACTCAAGCACGATCCGGATCGAGACGGGGAGCTGGGAAAGGTTCGGAAATTTTTCCGCGAGGGCGGGGAGGGAATGGAGTTTGCCCTCTTTGCCGGAGCCGGTGGTGAATGTGCGGATGTAGCTCATAGTCGTTTTTTCTTTGGAAAATCTTGTGGGCGGAGGTTTGGGGATGGCGGGGGATTTGTCAAAAACGTTCCGCGCCTTGGAAAATAGCTTCCTTTATGCCAAGATGGGGGGTGAAGCGGGCGGTCGTTTCTCGCTACATCGTGCAATGAAAAGCCCCGCCCTCGCCCTGCTGATCGCCATTGTTGCCGGATGCGCCCCCGTCCCGGTCATTCCGGTGCCCGATGACGGGCAAGCTTGCCGAGGTATTCGACGTTTTCTGAAAATGATCCTAGCGGCTTGCTGGGACGGCAACCTGATGTCATGAATTACCCCATGAAACATACCCTCACCGCAATCCTGACACGTGAAGACGGCGGATTCGTCGCGCTATGCCCTGAAGTAGATGTGGCCTCGCAGGGCAATACGGTCGAGGAGGCCAAGGCGAATCTGAAAGAAGCGGTCGAACTTTTCTTCGAGTGCGCGCCGGAGTCGGAGGTAAGGCAGCGTATGGCCAGCGAGTCGTTCATAACGACCATGGAGGTGCAGGTTGCCTAAACTGCCGGTTCTCTACGGGCAAGATGTCCGCCGGGTTCTGGAGGGGCATGGGTTCGAACTGGTGCGGCAGCGCGGCAGCCACATGGTGATGCAGCGAGTCGATCCCAGCGGCAGCACCACAGTCCCGGTTCCAGATCACCACGAGTTGCGCACAGGCACGTTGCGTTCAATTATGCGCCAGAGCGGATTGAATGTGGACGTTTTCAGAAGATGATCCTTACGTCTTGCCCATCCAAGCGCATCGTGTAGATTACGAAAAGTCCGATGCGTTTCCTCGCTTCCATCCTCTTCGCTCTGATGACTCTAATCCTGCCCACGGCCGGGATCACGAGGAATTTCTGCACGCTGAGCATGGTGTTTGTCTCGGATGACGGGAAATGCCCTGTCGATGTGGAGAAATGCTGCTGCGAGGAGGGGAAACATGAGTCTCCGCGATCCGACTGCATGATCGCGGCCAAGCCTTTGCCGAACGCCGATAAGAACCCCGCGCCGCATATCCCCGCTGCGGATGGCTCTTGGATTTTGCTTCCGGCCCCCAGCTTTGATCTACCACCAGCTGTGTGCATAGAAATCCGGCGCGCCCTACTCCAACATGACCCGCCGGTGATCCTAGGTCCGCTTTATCTCACGCAGCGGCGGCTGCTTATCTGAAGATCGGTCGCGATTCCCGCGACGGCGTGATCCTCTTGGATCGCGCGTTTCACGTTTCCTGCGGACTTTTTTTCCGCGAACCCAATCTTTCAGAACCACCATGCCTACTCAACAACCACCATTCTCTCGACCCGCCAAACGCAGGCTCGGCGTATGGCTCTTGCCGCTCGGAATCTTCCTCGGCTTCGCGCTGCTTTTCGCCCTGCTTTTCCGCGACCGCCTGCTTCCAGGCAAGTCGGTGGATGTCGTCCCGGCGGTCGGCATCGAGGAAACCATTGTTGCGACGGAGACCACGAAAGCCACGGGTAAAATTCTCTTCCAAGCATCCGGCTGGGTGGAGCCGGATCCACTGCCGACCAAGGCCACCGCGCTCACCGACGGCATCGTCAACGAGGTGCATGTGCTTGAAGGTGCCTTAGTGAAAAAGGGCGACCTACTTGCCACCCTGATCGACGAAGATACCCGCATTGAGCGCGACGCGATGGCCGCGAAGCTGGCCGATATGAAAGCCTCCTTCAGCGCGCATTGCGTCGGAACGCAAATTGCGATCCGCAAAATGGACGCGGAGAAAGCGATGCTCGAAGTGGCGGAGGCGAACGCCGAGGAGGCCGCTGACAAGTTGGGTCGCTATGGCGATCTCTCGAAGGGCGCGATCACCGGCGACGAGCGGCTCACCGTGAGACTTGACCACCGACGCAGGCTCGCCGAGGTCGATCTCGCGAAGGCGCGCATCGGCGAGATCGCGGAGGAGTTGACCCAGATCTCTTACGAAATCCTTGCCATCCAGGCGCAGATAAAGGGCGCGGAGCTGGATCTTGATAAAGCGGAACTAGCACACCGCCGCACGCGCATCCACGCGCCGGCGGACGGGCGCATCCTTTCACTCAAAGCCGCTCCGGGCGCGAAGAAGATGGTTGGCATGGACGAGGAGGACAGCTCCACCATCGCGATCCTATACGATCCCGCGCACCTGCAAGTCCGAGTCGATGTGCCGCTGGCGGATGCTGCTGGATTGAGCGTTGGCCAACCTGCCCGCATCCGCTGCAACCTTTTGCCGGACGAGGTTTTTGAAGGAATTGTCACCCGCATCGAGGGCGCAGCAGATCTTCAGCGCAACACTCTTCAAGCAAAAGTCCGCATCGCTGCACCCAGTGAAAAGCTCCGCCCGGAAATGCTCTGCCGCGTGGAATTCCTCGAGGCCCCGCGCGCCGCATCCGTTGTGGCAAGTGCGATGGGTGTCGCCGTCTATGTCCCTACCACTGCCCTCCGCGATGGCACGGCATGGATCTGCGATGTGGATTCGCTCCGCGCCGAACGCCGCGATGTTGTTTCCTCAGAAGTTTCAGAAGGCCTGATCCGCGTCGATTCCGGGATTCGCCCCGGCGAGTGGGTCATCGCCGATCCCGTAGGCCTGCGCGAAGGCCAGCGCCTCAAACCCCGCGTCACCGAACAGCCATGATCTCCTGCAAATCCATTAGCAAATCCTACCGCAAGGGCGCAAACGTCGTGACCCCGCTGGAAAACCTCAACCTTGAAGTCCCGCGCGGCGAGTTCCTCGCGCTGATGGGGCCGTCCGGTTCGGGAAAAACCACGCTGCTCAACCTCATTTCCGGCATCGATACGCCGTCTTCCGGCACGCTCGTGATCGACGGCCAGAACATCGCCGATTTCTCCAGAAAGCAGCTCACAAAATGGCGTTCACAAAAGGTCGGCTACATCTTCCAGCTCTACCATCTCATCCCGGTTCTAACCGCTTTTGAAAACGTCGAACTACCCCTGCTCATCACATCGCTCAGCCGCGCCGAGCGCAGGGCAAAAGTGGAGGAGGCGCTGGATCTCGTCGGCCTCATGGATAGATCTCATCACACGCCGGCCGAGCTTTCCGGCGGACAGGAGCAGAGGGTAGCTATCGCCCGTGCGCTGGTCGCTGATCCGCCTCTGCTGGTGGCCGACGAACCGACCGGCGACCTCGACCGCGAGTCCGCCAACAGCATCCTTTCGCTGCTCCAATCGCTTTCTGGTGAGTGTGGAAAAACCATCGTGATGGTCACACATGATGCCCGCGCCGCCGCCGCTGCACACCGCACGCTGCACCTTGAGAAAGGCGTGTTGCTTTCCGAAGATCCCAACCTCGCACGCGCATGACCGCCCTACTTTCCCTCGCCCTGAAACAACTTCTACGTCACCGGCTGCGGACAGTTCTGACCGTGCTCGGAGTCGCCTCCGGCATGTTTCTTTTTACCTCGGTGGAAACGCTACAGAGTTCACTTGGCGCGGCGACGGAAGAGACCGCCGCTGATACTACGCTCGTAGTATATCGAGAGAACCGCTTCTGCCCGGCGACAAGCCGCTTGCCCGAGCATTATCAGGATGAGATCCGCCGCATGCCCGGTGTGCGCGAGGTGATTCCCATCCAGATTATTGTAAATAACTGCGGAGCTAGCCTCGATGTGATCACGTTTCGCGGCGTGCCGGAGGGGATGCTGCGGAAATTCGCACCAGAGATTGAGATCATCGCGGGCGACGATGCGGAGTGGACGCGGCGCGACGATGGTGCGCTGCTCGGTGAGCAGTTCGCGAAACGACGGGGCCTGAAACCCGGCGATAAATTCGATGCTGTGGGCATCACCGTGCATGTCGCGGGAATTATCCGCTCGCCCTTTGCGCAGGATAACAACGTTGCCTACGTGAAGCTACCCTTTCTCCAGCAAGCCTCGCGCACCGGGCTAGGCGTGGTCACGCAGTTCAACGTCCGCGTTCACCGCTCCGCCGATCTGAAGCCCGTCGCCGCCGCCATCGACGCGCGTTTCAAATCCGACCAACTCCCGACAAACACGAAACCTGAAAAAGCTTTCTTCGCGGAAACTGCCGGACAGCTCATTGAACTAATCGGCTTCACTCGCTGGCTTGGTATCGGTGCAGTAATCGCGGTGGTCGCGCTTGTAGCTAACGCGATTTTGCTGATGGTACGCAGTCGCGTGAAGGAAAATGCTGTGCTCCGCACCCTCGGATATCCGGCACGCGCGATCATGTTTCTCGTCGTTAGCGAAGGCGGCTTGTTAGGTCTCGCGGGCGGCGTCTTCGGTGCCGGCCTCGCTTGGGGATTCCTGCGCTGGCAGAGTTTCACCATGGGTAGCGAAGGCCACACCCTCGCCATTCTACCGGAAATCTCCACCGCCATCTTCGCATCGGTAGCTGCCCTCGTCCTCGGGGTCATCGCATCGATTCATCCCGCACTCGTTGCCATCCGCCAACCCATCGTCAAGTCGCTGCGTTCCTGAAACTTTAAACTTTAAATCTCAAGGAAGAGAAAGACCCAAGCGCATCTAACAACGACTCTTCATTAGGGTTTAAAATTTAAAGTTTCATGCTCCCACTAACCTATGCCCTCCGAAATCTCTTCCGAGATAAGCCGCGTCTATTACAGACGGTTGGCGGCTCTGCGTTGGTGGTATTGCTGGTGATCGCTGCCACCGCGCTCAACGGCGGGATGAAGCAGGTTCTTTCCGCATCGGGTTCGGAAAAAAATGTGATCCTACTCGGCGCGGGCAGCGAGGAAAGTATCCAGCGCAGCGAGGTCAGCCCGTTGCTCGGCGGCATTGCGGAGGCGGGTGTGCTAGGCGTTACCAAAACTCTCGGTCGCCCTGCCGCCTCGGTGGAGATTCATTACATGTCCTACCTGACGGACAAGGAGGGTCGGAAAGGGCAGGGGCTGTTCCGCGGAGTTACGCCGCGCGCGCTGCTCGTGCATCCCGAGGTGCGGTTGTTAGAAGGGGCGTTCCCACGCTCCGGCGAGGTGATGGTGGGCAGGCTCGCATGGCGCAAGCTCGGCATTCCCGAGGCTTCCCTGAAACCCGGCGCGTCCGTCACCATCGATCGCTCGCCGATGATCGTCTCCGGCGTATTCGCCGCGCCCGGCACCGTGATGGAGTCCGAGGTCTGGGCCGCCCTTGGTGATCTCCACATGCTCGCCCAGCGCCAGACCGTTTCCTGTGTCGTCCTGCGCATGGCCAAGGCGGCAGATTTTCCCGATGCCGATCTTTTCGCCCAGCAGCGGCTCGATTTGGAGCTGACCGCGCTACGTGAAAGCGATTACTACGCGGCGCTCAGTTCCTTCTTTAAACCTCTCCGCGTGATGACATGGATCACCGCCGGCCTCATCGCGGCAGGTGCGGTTTTTGGCGGATTCAACACGCTCTACGCCGCCTTCGCCTCCCGCATCCGCGAACTCGCCACCCTTCAAGCCATCGGCTACGGGCGCGGTGCGATTTTTCTCAGCCTCGTCCAAGAAAGCCTAATCGCCTGCCTTGCCGGGACATTGGTCGCCTCCGCCGTCGCATTATTTCTGCTCGATGGTCGCACGATTCCATTTTCCATCGGTGCCTTCACGGTTTCTGTTACACCGCAAGTGGCGCTCGCTGGGCTAGTCACCGGGATTCTATTAGGAATCCTCGGAGCCGTGCCGCCCGCCATCCGCTGCCTCCGCCCGCCCCTTCCCAAAGCTCTCAGATCATAAAACTATGAAAACCAAATACCTGCTCGCCATCGCCGTCCTCGCTCTCGTTTCCTGCGAGAAAAAGGAAACCACCGCCGCCATCGAAAACGCCCCGCCCGCCGCCGCGTTCGATACCCATTTCACCGACCAACCCATCGCCGATCCGCAAGCGATCCACCTTGCCCGCACCGATGCGAAACCTGGAGACGAAATCGTCATCCACGGTCTCATCATGGGTCGCGGAAAAGTCTTCGTCGATGGCCGCGCCTCCTTCCTCCTCGGCGACCGCGAAAAACTCACCCCCTGCAACGAGATCCCCGGCGACGAATGTGAAACTCCATGGGACTGCTGCTGCGATTCCAAAGAAGCGAAGCGCGAAGGGATCGCCTCCATCCAAATCATCGATGCGGAAGGCAAAGTCCTAAGCGGTGGCCTCAAAGGAGTGAAAGGCCTCAAGGAACTCAGCGCCGTCACCGTAAGCGGCACGGTGGATCAAAGCTCGACGGCGGAGAATCTCGTAGTGAATGCAAAAGTCATCCAAGTCACGAAGCCATAGCCGCGACGGCGAGCTTATCAAAGCGTAGAGCTATAAGGAGAAGGGATTTGCAATCCCTTTAGGAGGACTGGTCTTATTGTCCGGTGAGCTTGAGGCTCCTATGATCCTGAAATGCTTAGAGGAGGCGGCAGACGCGCATGCGCTCGGCGATGACGAGGGACTTGAAGCGGGAGAAGTCCTCCTCGCGGTCGCCGGAGAGGAGGCGGTAGGTGTATTCCGGCCAGTGGCTCATTTCCCCGAGGGCATTTTTCATGCGCAGGGCGATGACTTCCTCGCTATCGGTGCCGCGGCCGGAGAGGCGGGCGAGAAGCTCTTCCTCGTTGCGAGGCATGACAAAGAGATCGACAGCGGCGAGGCGGATCTCCGCATCTGTGCAGGCACGCACTTGGGCTGCGCCTTGAACATCGAGATCCATCACGATGTCAGTACCATTTCCCAACGGGCCGATAACTTCGGTTTTGAGCGTGCCGTAGAGATTGCCGTGGACTTCGGCACTTTCGAGGAATTCTCCGGCGTCGCGTTTGGCGAGGAATTCCTCGCGGGAGAGGAAATGGTAATCGCGTCCATTGATCTCGCCGGGGCGGGCGGGGCGGGTGGTGCAGGAGACGGAGTAGCGCGCCTCGCCCTCATCTGCCAGACGCCTGCAAAGCGTGGTTTTCCCCGATCCCGATGGCCCGGAGACCACCAGTAAAATCCCGTTTCGTTGCGACATGGCAGCGAGGGTGGATGGTAAAATTCAAAATTCAAAATCCAAATTTCAAGGAAGATAAAGAAGCAGTGCGAACTGGGCACCTACATTAGGGAGAGAGCCGCAACGATTTCCCATTGAATCAAGAAATAGGCAGCCGCGAAGACGACACCGAGTTTTCAGATTACATTCAGAAAAAACATAAATTCTTAAAAAACCAGTAGCGCTGCCACTTTCACGTGCGAAGTTGATGTGTTTCGATTCGTAAATCAGACCCAATCCATCATGAAAATCGTATATAAAACCAAGAACGGCGAAAGTCGCGAAGCCCTGTTAAAGGAATATTTCATCACAGCGTCGCTGATTGCGCTTCTCAAGCGAGTGGGTCAGGAAGCAGCAAAAGCCGCGCCGCGCCGCGCCAGAACAGCCGCACTTGCCAAGGTGCGGCATTGATCGAACCGATCCGAAACCCGGCCCGTTTTTAGGAAAACATTTTCCAGCGTGCCGGGAATGGTGTTAGCTCGTCGCGATGAGCGATAAAAAATCTTGTCCGGAATGCCCGGAAGTTTCGGAGGAGCACGAGATCACCGAGGAGGAGATCCGGCAACAGGCACGGTTCGAATTGGAGACGGAGGAAAGCTCATGGCTTGCCGGGCCAAGCTCGCGTTTGCATGACTTAATTTCACTGTTTCGAGTGGGTATTGATTTCATCCGTGCTTACCGCATCCTGCATTTTGTTGGTCCTTGCGTCACTATTTTCGGCTCTGCTAGGACAAAGCCGGGAACGCGTTACTATGAGCTTGCCCGCGAGATGGGTGAGGCCTGCGCGGAGCTGGGTTTCACGGTTCTCACTGGTGGCGGGCCGGGCATCATGCAAGCGGCGAACCAAGGAGCCTACGAGGCGGGTGGTAGTTCGATCGGAGTGAATATCGAGCTGCCCTTCGAGCAAAGTGTGAACCCCTACGTCCACCGCTCTGTGAACATGCGCTACTTTTTTACACGCAAGACGATGCTGGTGAAATACTCCTACGCTTTCGTGGTCATGCCCGGGGGGGCGGGGACGCTCGACGAGATGTTCGAGACGATGACTCTCATCCAAACTGGGAAGCTGAAAAATTTCCCTATCATCCTCATGGGGCGGGATTTCTGGCAACCGTTGATGGATTTTGTCTATCGAATGGCAGAGGAGGGGACGATCAGTCCTGAAGATCCGGATCTGATTTTTTTCACGGATAGCGTCGAGGAAGCGAAAGCCCACCTCCAGCGCAATGCCGTGAGGCAGTTTGGGTTGAGAAGGAAAAAGGTTCCGAAGCCGATGCCGGTGCTCGGCGAGCGTGCGGTGCGATAATCACCGCGGATCTATAAAAACAGTTTGCTTGGCGATGGGGTAGAGCGTTTGTCCCGCCTTGGCTTTTACGATGTGGCCTGCGGTGAACGTGCCGAAGGCGGGAAGGACGAGCAGGTTTTCCGTTTTCATGAAACAAGGTAGTCTGGAAGCGCGACCACCTTTTCCGATCCGGCAGAGCGGATGCAAGTGACCGGCGATGGTGGGCTGCTGCGGAGTGGAATCGGCGGGATCATGGACAAGCTCAATGGGAGACCAATTGAGGCGGTCGATTATTGGGAGAAGTTCGTGGCGCGTCTTATCGTGATTTCCGCGAACCAAAATGATCTCGGCATTCAGTGAATCACGAAATGAAGCCAGCGACTCATGCAAGCTGGGGCTCAGAGCAATTCCGCTGTGGTAAAAATCTCCAATGATGGCGAGGTGCTCCACTTCATATCGTTCCACAAGCTGTGTGATACGATCGAGGTCGGTCTGTGATTCCCCTTCTGGAACTGGGATGCCGAAAGCGCGAAAGGTGGCGGATTTTCCGAAATGGACATCGGACAGCATGAGGGCGCTGCGTGTCGGCCAGAGAACGGCGCGCTCCGCGAGAAGTATCAGATCCTCGCCCGCGAAACGGATCTGGCGCGATCCTGCTTCAGGAATGATTGAGGGTTTCATCGGCTTCGGCATTCAGTGTAGTGAGCATTTCCTCCAATATGGACGCGGCGTCTTGAGTGGAGATGACAAAATTCAGGCGCTCCGCCCAGAGCGGAAAAGCCATCGGCGTGAGGCGTTTGAGTTCGATGAGACGCATGGGTTTTTCGGAAATTTCATGAAGGACGCGGTGCAGGCGATCGATTTCAAGACTTCCTTCCAGCATCTCACGACGCGACTGATCGAGGAGCAAATTTTCAGGATCGTAGCGTCCGAAGACTTCGAACAACAAGCCGGCGGAGGTTTGGATCTGGCGCATTCCTTTACGGTCACCGGGCTGCATTTGTTGGATCAATCCAGCGACGCGCGCCACCTCGCGGAAGCGCGTGCGGGAAAGTTCATGAGTGTTGAGGCAGTTCATCAGGGTTTCTAACAGATCCTTTGGTGAAGCCGCCTCTCGAAGCCGCGATTCGTCGAGCGGGAGCGGGCGGCTGGATGTCAGGGAAAATCCATAATCGTTCTGAGTGACCTGGATGCTTTGCGGGCTGCCCTCGCTGAGGCGATGCGCGAATAGGGCTCCAAGCCCTTCGTTGGCCATCCGACCGGCGAAGGTGTAGAAAAACAAGTGTTCGCCCTGCCGGGAACGTGCATGTTCGACTTGTAGAATCCGGTCGTTCGGCACCTCCGACCAGGCGCGCTGGATGCGGAGCAGATCATTGATCGCCTCGGTTTCGGGGCGGGGTGCGAGTTTCAGGTCCGCATCGAGCCTGCGGGCCACGGCTTTGGATAGCTCGGTGGACAAGGGCATTTTGCTGCCTGCCCAAATCGGGATTTCACCGCGTGCCTTGCTGCGCGCGCAGGGTTTCACGGTGGCGATCAACTGGTGAAGGCGCACCAGCTCCAGCAAGCGCCCCGCGAAGATGAAGGGTGAGCCGGGTTTCAGTTTGCGGATGAAACTTTCCTCCACGCTGCCGATGCGTTGACCATTGGCAAACCGCAAGCTGACCGCCGTGTCACCTGTGATCGTGCCGATGTTCATCCGGTGAAGCTGGATCATGCGTTTGTCCGTGAAGTGGAGAAACCCGTTTTCACGCAGGACTTTGTGATACTGCGGATAAGCGCGGAGTGCGGCGCCGCCATTCGAAATAAAACCCAGCACCCATTCCCAATGCTCCGGAGAAAGCGCACGATAGGCATAGGTCGAGCGGACTTCATCGAACAGCTGCGCCTCCGCGACACGCTCACCGATGGCGCAGCTTGTTACGTGCTGGATCAATACATCAAGCGGCTGTTCCAGCGGGCGCTTGGATTCGATTTCCTTGGCATCCATCGCATCCTGTGCTGCGGCGAACTCCAGCAACTCGAGCGCATTGGTGGGCACGCAGAGCAACTTCGGAGTGCTTCCAGGTTGATGTCCGGAGCGCCCTGCTCGCTGGAGAAGACGCGCCACACCTTTCGGGCTGCCGATCTGGATTACCTGTTCAATGCAGGAAAAATCTAGACCGAGATCAAGCGAGGAGGTGCAGACCACGGCGAGCAATTTTCCCTCCATCAGGAGCTGCTCGGTTTCCCTGCGCTCATCCTGCGCGAGCGAGCCATGGTGAATCGCGATACGATCTTTCAGCGAAGCATCGGCTTCTAGTAAGGCTTGCAACCACAGTTCGCTTTGAGACCGTGTATTAGTGAAAACCAAGGATGCTTTCACCAAATGCAGCGATTTAGCTACGCGTCCGGCCATCGCTAATCCGAGATGTCCGCCCCATGGAAAGGTCTCCACACATTTCGGAATCAGAGTGCGGATCTCGATCTTGCGCTTGATTGTCGAATCGACGGAACACATCTGCGCCGCGGAGGAGCCACCAAGCACCGCGGCGGCTTGCGGTAAATTTCCGAGTGTAGCTGAAACGCCCCAGACGCGGATATTCGGTGCCCAATGACGCAGCCGGGCGAGGCAAAGCTCAGTCTGGACGCCGCGCTTGGTGCCCAGTAGCTCATGCCATTCGTCGATCACCACGCAGGTGAGTTGTTCAAGTTTACTACGGGAATCCTCGTAGGTCAGCATTAGGGAAAGGCTCTCCGGCGTGGTGACGAGCGCGAAGGGCAGGCGTTCACGGAGCTTTGCTTTCCGATAGGATGAAGTGTCACCGGTGCGAACTGCCACCTCAAGTCCGCTATCCAGTGCGTGAAGCGGCTCACTGAGCGAACGCGCAGTGTCCTGTGCGAGTGCCCGCAGCGGAGTGAGCCAAATCACGCGGCAGCCTTGCGGAGCTTCACGCGCATCCATTGCTTCGGCGACTGGACCGAGCCACACGGCGAGCGTTTTTCCCGTGCCCGTGGGCGCGTGGAGCAAGCCAGATTTTCCCTCGGCATAGGCGCTCCATGTTTCCTTTTGGAAATCATGAGGCTGCCACCCACGCCCTTCGAACAAGCGTTCAATCAATGGGTGCGGTGCGTTCATTCCATCAAAGACACCCGATCAACCCTTCGTCAGGAAAAAGCCGCGCTGTTTATCCGAGATTGGCATGCCAAGTTTTTCCATCGCGGCGAGCATATCTTCCCAGAGAGCGCGTTTCACATCGTTCGAGCCGTCGCTGTGGAGAAGGTAACTCGGGTGGTAGGTGACGCGTGCGGGGATGCCGGAAACCTCGTGCCATTTCCCGCGCATATCACCGACCGTGCCCTCCAGTCCGAGCAAGCCCTCCGCCGTAATCCCGCCGAGAGCGATGATGAGCTTTGGTTGGATGATAGAAATTTCCGCCATCACCAACGGCAGGAACGCGGCCATTTCCTCGGGGCTGGATTTGCGGTTGTTCGTCGTCTGTTTCGGTAATGACGGGCGGAATTTCACAAGATTTGAAATATAAGTGTCCTCCCTCCGCAGTCCCATGGCCTTGAGAATATCGTTGAGCTTCTGTCCCGCTGGGCCGACGAAGGGCTCACCGTCTTTCTCCTCGTTGTAGCCTGGTGCCTCACCGATGAGCATGATCGCAGCGTCTGGGTTGCCTGTCGCGAAAACCATTTTCTCGCGCAAAGTGCCAAGTGCCATCGCGGGTGCCCAACGTTCTGCTTGTTTCCGCAGTCCCGCGAGTTGCTCCGCTTTTCCGTTTCCAGTAATCACGACATCCTGCGAAACGGGAGCGGCGGGCTGGGTTGGCGAGGATGCCGCTGCGGCAGGCGGTTTACGCATCCGGATATACAGCTCACGGAGTCCGTCGCGGGCGCTGTTATCGAGAAATATATGGCTGCGCCCGCGCGCTTGTTCGGCTTGCAGGAAATCGATGAGGGAATCGACGGGTCGGATCACGGGGTATTCGTAAAGGCGCAGCGGGGGCGAATCAACCACCGCTTCCGATTTTCACACTTTTCACACTTGCCGAAGAGATGGAGGCCTCATAAATGGAGCGTATGTCGTTTTTTCCTGATATACCGAAAATCCAGTTCGAAGGCCCTAAGTCCAAGAATCCGTTTGCGTTCAAACAATACAATCCCGATGAGATCGTCGCCGGGAAAACGATGAAGGAGCATTGTCGCTTCGCCGCCGCTTACTGGCACGTGATGCGCAACGGCCTCTCCGATCCTTTCGGCGGCCCAACCGCCCTGATGCCATGGGACGACCAATCCAATTCCTTGGACAACGCCCTCAAGCGCGCGGATGTATTCTTTGAATTTCTCGATAAGACCGGCATCGACTACTACTGCTGGCACGACCGTGACATCGCCCCTGAACTGGGCGACCTCGCGAAATCAAACGCTGCACTGGAGAAGGTCACCGATCACTTGCTCGATCTCCAAAAAGCCACCGGGAAAAAACTTCTCTGGGGCACTGCTTGCCTGTTCTCACACCCCCGCTACTCGCAGGGCGCCGGCACATCGCCGAACGCGGATGTTTTCGCTTACGGTGCGGCTCAGGTGAAAGCTGCGATGGACGGCACGCTGAAACTCGGCGGTGAGGGCTACACTTTCTGGGGCGGACGCGAGGGCTACTCGACGCTGCTCAACACCGACATGAAGCGCGAGCTCGATAACCTCGCCAACCTCCTCCACCTCGCCGTGGACTACGCGAAAAAAATCGGTTTCAAGGGGCAGTTCTACATCGAGCCGAAGCCGCGCGAACCCTCGACACACCAATACGATTCCGACTCCGCCGCATGCTTGAATTTCCTCCGCCAGTATGGCCTGATGGATCACTTCAAGCTAAACTTGGAAACGAACCACGCGACTCTCGCCGGTCACACGATGCTCCACGAAATGACCGTGGCGATCGATGCCAACGCGCTCGGCTCAGTGGACGCTAACCAAGGCGATGAACTCATCGGCTGGGACACAGACCAATTTCCGACCGACATCTATCTCACCACCGAGATCATGCTCAAGGTGCTGGAAATGGGCGGCTTCACCACCGGTGGACTCAACTTCGACGCGAAGCGCCGCCGCGAATCCCACGAGCCTTCGGATCTCTTCCACGCTCATATCGGCGGCATGGATGCCTTCGCACGCGGCCTGAAAATTGCCGCCGCGATCCGTGAGGACGGGCGTCTTCAAGAGTTCGTCACGAACCGCTACAAGAGCTGGACTTCTGGTATCGGTGCGAAAATCGCTGGTAAGCAAATCTCCATGGATGAAGTCAGCGCCTACGCTCTCTCCAACGGAGAGCCGACCCTCGATTCGGGTCGTCAGGAGATGCTGGAGAACTTGGTCAACGAGTTCATCTGAGCGTAGCGGCAGAATCCGCCATGCCAGCTTCATCCGGTAGGGCTGATCCGGCTCGGTCAGCCCATTTCCAAAATCAAACGCACCGCCTACTCTGGCGGGCGTGAAATCCCGGAACAAAACACCGCCGCACATCGGTTTCACTGCCATTCCGGGATTAAACCGTTTGCCAAAAGTTCGTGCGCAAAAGTGAAGTGACAACAAAGTAGAGTGCGCCGCAGGCTCTGGACTGCTGTGATTCTTCATTCACAGCTCTTAAGGACGGCTTTGTTTTACGGGACGACGGGTTGCTACCGGGGTACTTCGTTTTTCCATCACGAACCTAAAAAGCTGCGGATGAGAACCGCAGCAGTCAAAAGCCTCCGGCGGCATGGATATGCGCAATGACTTTTGGCAAACGGTCTATGGCTCCTCCGTTTTTGATCAGGGCAGACCGAGCCGGATCGGCCCTACCGGTATGGGATGTGCCTGCGTTGCGGTCATCATCCGCCGGAAAAATCACAGCCGCTCAATCCGGGAACACGATCGCGCGGTGGCCGTCGATGAGGGTGCGGTCGTGGACGTGGTAGCGGATGCCTTTGGCGAGGGCGATGCGTTCGCATTGGCGGCCTAGGCGGGAGAGATCCGTGGGGGAGTGGAAATGGGAGACTCGCTCGACTTCCTGCTCGATGATCGGGCCGGCGTCGAGATCCGCGGTGACGTAGTGGCAGGTGGCACCGATGAGTTTCACGCCGCGCTCGTGGGCCTGCTTGTAAGGGTTTGCGCCGATGAAGGCGGGGAGGAAGGAGTGGTGGATGTTGATGATTTTTCCGGAAAATTCCCGGCAGAAGGTATCCGGCAGGATCTGCATGAAGCGGGCGAGGACGATGAGCTCCACGTTCTCGGCGAGGAGTAGATTGCGGATTTCGAGGAAGCCTTTTTCGCGGCGTTCTCCATCCATTTCAATATGATGAAAAGGGATGCCGGAGCGCTCGGTGATGGAGCGGCAGGCTTCGCGGTTGCCGATGACTGAGGTGATCTCGATGGGGAGTTCGTTCAGCTCGGTGCGCCAGATAATTTCGTTGAGGCAGTGATCGGTCTTGGTAACGAGAACGGCGGTGCGCATTTTATAGGGCAGCGGGCGGAAGTGCCATGTGGCCTGCAGCGATCGTCCAAGTGTGCCGAATCCTGCCATGAAATCCTCCACCGTTACATCGAGGTCGGAAGTATCGATCTCAAGGCGGGCGAAGAATTTTTTCCCGATCTGATCGGAAAATTGGCTAAACTCGATGAGGTTGCCTTTGTGCGAGGCGACATAGGTAGCGATTTTTGCGACGATGCCGGGATGATCGGGCGAGGAGAGTTTGAGAATGAGGCCGGGGCGCATACGATGGGAAAACTATAAACTTTAAAATTTAAACCTTAAGGAAGAGGTGCATGATAGCGATCGGCTTTTTTTCGGAAGAGTGGGATGTTGTTTGAGGCTTTGAAGATAAAATGGAAAAGGGCGGTCTGGCAAGGATTGGGATGGTGTCCTTGAGCTGAAAATATTATAGAAAGGCTATGGAAATCAGAAAGCGAGAAACGCAGCAGCCGTTCACGACCAAGGACGGCTCGACGATCACCAGCCTGCTGGACTCCGCGAACGCGCCAGTGAAAAACCAGAGCCTCGCAGAAGCGCGGCTGCCGGTTGGTTGCGCGACGCAGAGGCATTACCATAAGGAGAGCGAGGAGTTCTACTATGTGCTCGGCGGGCGCGGGCGGATGGAGATCGATGGCGAGGTGGAAACGATCGGCCCGGGGGACGCGGTGCTGATCCCGGCAGGCGCATGGCATCAGATCACTGCAGAGCAGGAACTCGTTTTTCTCTGCTGCTGTGCGCCGCCGTATCGGCACGAGGATACGTATTTCGAGTGAAAGTTCAAATTGTGGGCTTTCCTTCCCAGCATCTTGAGTGGATGTTTCGAGTGGTGAAAATCCTCAGCGTAATCATCCTTGGACTCTTTCTCTCGCCGCTTATGGCAGCGGATCCCGGGGAGGCGGCTATTGATTTTCTCGGAAAGGTAAGAGACGGGAAACTGGATCTCAAGCCGGGTGGGGACACCGCGTTGCTCGAGCATATTACAGATCGCAAACGCGAGAGCATCCGGAAGCGGCTCGCCAGCTTGGAGACGGAACTGCGAGGCGGCGAACTGGAACTCGGCGAGGTAAGGGAGGACGGCGGCTTCGCGGCGGCGATGATTCGCAAGAGCAGCGGCTTCGATTCCGCCGAGATGCAGGTTTTTCCGATAGCCCTCGTGAAACGCGGCGATAAGTGGCTCGCCGCGCCGATGCCCGCCTCGTTCGAGAACGCCGTCGTTGGATACACCGTGCCACTAAAAGAACGTCTCGCTACGTTGGAAAACTGGATGATGCGCAAGCGGGTGACAGATCTAGAAAAGTTGATTTTGGATTCCGCAAAAAAAACCCGCGATTTGATCCGTAACAGCATCGTCGGCAAGGATCTGGAAGGCGATGACCTTGGGAAAATTACCGACCGATTCCTGGAGGCCTGTGAGAAAGGTGATCGCGCGGCAATCCTCGGTTTTTTTGGCGGTTTGTCCGATCCTCTGCCTTCCGATTGGGCTGATCGGCTCAAGGCGTCCAAGGAGGCGGTGAGTAATAATCCGAACTGGAGATGGCTGGTATCTCCAGAGGTGATCCGGGTTCGTGTAAACGAGGAACGCGATACAAAAGATGGCATGGTTTCCCTAGCGTGCCTTGATCCGAAATGGGCCTCGAAAACTGGCGTGAGGCTCGTCCATCTGGATTTCTCGCGCGATGCGGCGGGAGAATGGAGGATCGATCTACCCGAGTTTCTGATCTACGGGTTGGCAGCATCGGAAGAGGATGGTCTTGATGATGATTTGCGCGATTTATTTCCCGAAAAACTCCGTGAGACAGACACCGTCGTTTTTGCAGAATCAGCCAGAACTGCGGAGTCCGCTTTCATTCTGAGTCTGAAAACCGGGGGAATCCGCGAGTCATTGCGTCAGATCGATTTTGGGAACCTTGGGAAGGAAGGTAGGAAAGCGTGTATTGAGACGGCGGCAATATGGTGGTCGCTAAATGAGCCTGGTGCGATACGCAGGCCGGTGGAACTGGGATTCCGAGAAGAGGGCTCGCTAGCAGTCGTTGCTTACCAATGGTTTTCTATCAGCGAGCCGGATCGTTATGACTTACGAACTTTGTTTTTCAGGAAAACTGAGCAGGGCTGGCTTTACTGCCCTTTCCCCCCGCCAAATCATTTAAAAAAGGAGCATGCGATTCTTTCCAAATGGATTGAGGAGATGGAACCGGGCTGGCGGCTATCTTGGAGGGAGACCCTGATGGGAGAGAGCATAAGGCTGGATAAAATGGACTTTGAAAATCATCCGACCGATGACGAGGCGCGAGCTTTGATTTCCAAATGGTTAGTCGCGTTGGAAAAAAAAGATATGGGTGCAGCACTGGCTTGCGCCGCATGGCTGGGCGGGGGGGAAGGTATTCCCATGAACGCGCTCCGCAACATCAGCCACGAACTTGCGAACGCAGAGCGGGGCAAAGCGGAGCTGTCCTCGATCCATCGCTCTGCCTCATGGGTGGCCGCGAAGATTGTGTGGGTTTCCGAAGGCAAGGTGCGGGAGACGTTCCTTCCCGTCGTGATGACGAGCGGGGGGGCGCGGCTGATTCCGGAGATCGATCTAATAGCCGAGGATACGCGAACCCGAAATTTCCTGAACAAGGCGGCTTTCGGAAGGCTTGGTAAAATTGTGGAGGAGGGATTTGTCGTCGAATTACAAAAGCTCTTTGAGGAGAGTAAGAAAGAGATCAAGTAACTTGGGCTGCTCGCTTTCCGGTCCAGGAGGTCACATTCCTTCAAATTACGCCGATTGCTGGAATCGTGGCTGTCATCGGTTTTTTCTGAATCGACAATCTGCAAGATTCTGCCAATTTGGTAAGTAACTTTTCTTCCAAAGCGCACACTCCATGATGATACCCACTAGACTACGCAACGCGACAATCGCCATTGGCCTTGTCGCTTTTTCTAATCAGGCATACGCACAGCAGGCGGATTTCAACGAGGTGGGCAAGCAGATGGCGATCATGTTGCAGAACAGCCACTTCGCCAGGTTGCCATACAATGCGGAATTAAGCCGGAATTTTTTCGACGATTACCTTAAGGAACTCGATTTCCAGAAACTCTATTTCACCCAAGAGGATGTGGATGGTTTCAGTGAGAAATACGGCGATAGGCTCCATACGCTGCTGTTGCAGGGCAATAGTGTGGAACCAGCTACGGAAATTTATGGAGTATTCAAGGAACGTGTAAGTTCCCGCGTCGCAGATGCTCAATTGCTGCTCAAAGGTGATTTCGATTTCACCGGTGATCAGACGGTAATGATCTCCCGAAAAGAGGCGGATTGGCCGAAGAATGAGGCGGAAGCCAAAAAAATCTGGGCCATACATATCAAGGAAGCGGTGCTTTCCGAGACGCTGCGTCGTGAGATGATTGCGAGATTAGCCAAAGAGCAAAAAAAGGCTGATCCGGGGGTCGATGATCTGGATCCTCGCGAGAAGGTTTCTCTCCGTTACAAGCGACTTCTCGCAGGAGTTGAGGATGTCGATGACGAAGACGTGGCCAATTATTTCCTAAGTGCCGTCGCGCGTGCCTACGATCCGCATACGGACTACATGAGTTTCCGTGAAATGAACCGTTTCAAAGGGGATATGAAGAATGAACTCGTCGGCATTGGAGCTCTTCTCCAAGCCGAGGAGGATGGCGCGACGATCATCAAAGGGATTGTGGTCGCCGGCCCTGCGGATAAGCAGGGAGCTCTTAAACTCAACGACCGCGTGGTGGCGGTTGATTCGTTGAATACTGAAACGGCAGAAGGGATGGTGGACATCATGTTCATGCCCATCGACAAGGTTGTTGAACTGATTCGTGGTAAGGAAGGCAGCTCGGTAGCTCTCAAGGTGGAGCCGGCAGGTGGAGCTCCGGGTGAAACGAGCATCGTTGTGATCAAGCGGGAGAAGGTCGAACTCAAAGATGAGCAGGCTAGCGGTGAAATGATTTACATGAAGTCAAAGGAAGGTGTGTTGCAGAGAATTGGTGTCATCACCCTGCCGTCGTTCTATGCTGACTTCGATGAGGGCACAACACGCTGCTCGGTGGACGTTGAGCGCATCCTTCAACGCCTTATGGAAGAGAAAATGGATGGGCTAATTTTCGACCTCAGAAACAACGGTGGAGGTTCGCTGGAGGAGGTTCGCAGGATGACCGGCTTTTTCGTCCCCAACGGCCCAGTGGTGCAGGTGAAAAATACTCTCGGACAGGTCCAGGTGAAGGATACAGATGATGGAAAGCCGATCTACAACGGCCCGATGGTGGTGCTTGTTGACAAGAGTAGCGCCTCGGCCAGCGAGATCTTGGCCGGTGCACTGCAGGACTACAACCGTGCTGTAATAGTGGGAGATACATCTACTTTCGGCAAAGGCACTGTCCAGCAGCCGATGGATATCGGGCGTATGCTTCCGCTCTTTGCGGTGCGCGACAAGGCGGGTTATCTGAAGGTCACGATTCAGAAGTTCTACCGTCCCTCCGGCTCCTCTACTCAGATGGATGGCGTGGTTCCGAATGTCGTCCTGCCCAGCATCATGGATGCCTTGGATGTCGGCGAGGCTCACCTCGATAACGCCCTGCCTCATGATCGCATCAGGCCAGCAGCCGATTTCCGTGCGCTTGATGCACAGGCCTTGTTCCTCCCCAAGCTCAAGGAGCTTAGCAGCGTGCGGGTTAACGCTTGCGGCGATTTCGCTTACGTGATTGAGGACATCATCAAAACCAAGGAGCGGATTAAGGAGAACAAGGTTTCATTGAACAAAGTGGAGCGCGAGAAGGAACTCGCTGAAGCGGATGCCCAGAAAAAGGTTCGCAATATTGAGCGCCGTAAGCGCTTCGCCAAGATGGCAGCCGAGGATGCCAAGACCTTCACCTTCCACAGGATCACCCTTGATGATCTTGAAAATGGCGCAGATCTCCAGCCTTACGACCCCTCCAAGTTAGAGGACAGCAATATGCGCCGCGCCGTGGATGAAACGGAGAGCCTGGACGATACGCCGGAGTGGGCGTCCGGACTAAACGCCGAGAAACGTGAGGCGCTCTACATACTCAAAGATCTTGTCGAACTCACGGAATCGGCCAAGGTGGCAGGCGTCCTGAAAAGCGACGGTGGAGCGCGCTGATGTCAGTAATTTCGGAGCAGCTTAAGCAAATTCGCCAGCGCTTGCAAAGCGCTTGCGAAAGGGTGGGTCGGGATCCCTCTTCGGCGCGGTTGGTTGCGGTTTCGAAAACATTTCCTGCGGAGGATATCCAGGAGGCGATTTCTGCAGGGCAGCTCTGTTTTGGGGAAAGTAAGCTTCAAGAGGCGGAGCAGAAAATCGCGGAACTTCCAACTGGCCTCGACTGGCATTTCATTGGTCGGGTGCAGCGCAACAAGGTTCGTAAAATTCTTCCGCTTGTCCAATGCATCCACGCTGTCGATTCTCTCAAGCTTGCCGTTTACATGAGTGGTATCGCTGGGGAACTTGGGCTGCGTCCACAGGTCTTCTTACAAGTTGATCAAGCGGGGGAGGAAACGAAGGGTGGATTCACCCCCACAGAGCTCCACGAAGCCATGCCCACACTTGCCAGGCTCTCTGACATCAGAATCGTCGGACTTATGTCGATCCCGCCCGCCGTTGAGAATCCTGAGGATTCGCGGCGCTGGTTCCGCGAACTGAGGGAGCTTAGGGACGATCTCTGCAAAAAATTTCAGATCGAACTTCCCTGGCTTAGCATGGGCATGAGCGGGGATTTCGAGATCGCCGTGGAGGAGGGAGCGACGCATGTAAGAGTGGGTTCGTCCATTTTCGGAAAACGGGCATACAAAGTCGAAGGCGAACTCGGATGATAGGCTTCTCGAACGTATCTGTGATTGGAAATGAATTGGCGCTGGCGCTCAGTGATGGCCGCGAGATGTATTTCCCCCTGTCGATGCTTCGCAGAGCCTGTCCCTGCGCGGCGTGCCAAGGGGAACCCGATGCCATGGGGCGGGTCATCCGTCCCGTTGTGGAATATGGCGCGGGTGCGTTCGACCTACGGCGTTTCGCGCTGGTCGGTGGATATGGCGTGCAACTTTTCTGGGCGGACAGCCATGGCTCCGGGATCTACAGCATGGACTATCTGTTGAAAATCAACGGATTGGTTGGCGGAAATTGACGCAAAAAAACTCCGGGTCCCGCTAGAGGTGCCCGGAGTCTAATTGTTATGATCCTTGAGGATCGAATTCTTTTATTGCTCTGGGGCAGCAACAGGTGGAGTCACGGCTTCCACAGGTGGAGCAGCTTCTGCAGGTGCAGCGGCTTCCGCAGGTGCAGCGGCTTCCGCAGGTGCAGCGGCTTCTGCAGGTGCAGCGGCTTCTGCAGGTGCAGCGGCTTCCGCAGGTGGAGTTACGGCTTCTGCAGGTTCAGCAGCTTTTTCGCAAGAAGCGACTGCGAATACAAGCGATGCGATGGTTGCGCTTAGGATAGTCTTTTTCATAGTTTTGCTTTTGTTATACGCCTAGCTTATTCACTTGGCTTGGCGGATTTTTGACAGGTTCCACAGCGGAGTCAAAGAAATCTATAAATTCCTTAGCTTGTTGGAATTCATACGAGTTTTTGACAAAAGCAAAGCTTGTGATCTCCGCAAAGCGGCTTTATCTCCACGTGCGTCCGGTAAGCGGACAAGTAATCAACATGACAACTTTTTTAATCTGCTGCTTCGCGGGTCTCACAATCGGCATAGTTTTCGCCTCTTTCTTTGAATGGACTCTCCACAAATACGTGATGCACCGCCCGGTGTGGAATTTCCGTTACGCGTTTCAAGCACACGCCGTCGTTCACCATCAGGTTTTTAAAGCAGATAAGACCTACCACATTATCAACGAGAAGGATATAAAGACGATCCCGATGGCATGGTGGAATGGCCCTGTCCTCATTCTGATCGGTGCAATCCCATTTGCGCTGATTTCCTGGGCAGTCGGAGAGTGGGGCTTCGTTGTAGGTGGTGCGCTGGCGTTCGCGTCTTATTATTGCTTCTACGAGTATATCCACTGGTGCATGCACCTCCCTAAGGCGCGCCGCGTGGAGAAACCATGGTGGTTTAGAAAACTCAATGGCCACCATCTCCTGCATCATCGCTACATGCACAAGAATTTCAATGTCGTCCTTCCGCTCGCCGACTTCTTGCTCGGCACCCTGATTCTCCGCGCGAAGACAAGCTTCATGCAGGCGACCGGCCCATCGGTGCCCGATGTGCAGCCGCAGATGGTCTGATTGCTTTGGACAGCCAGTAGTGGGCTCGTAATGATATCCCATTCAGGAAAATAGGCTGTCGTGTTTGAAGGGGTGGGCGGTGTTCTTATCCGGCTCTTCTGAATTTGTGGTTGTGTGCATTTTGAAAAACGGGACATTCCCCCGCATGAGCCAAGCACTACATCCGGCGAACGTCCGCATTCTTTTCCTAGGGGATATCGTTGGTGAACCAGGCCGAAAGGCGGTGATCGAAAATCTCGCAGAGATCCGGCGAGAACACGCGGTCGATTTCGTCATCGTCAACGGCGAGAATGCGGCCGCGGGGAAGGGAATCACCCCTAGGATCAGCATCGATCTCCTTCGAGCGGGCGCCGCTGTGGTAACGACCGGTGATCATGTGTGGGATCAGAAGGAGATCGTTGATTATTTTCCTACGGAGCCCCGCCTGCTCCGTCCTATCAATTATCCGGAGGGAACGCCGGGTGAGGGCAGCGTGGTGCTCGAAACGGCGAAGGGGAAGATTGCGGTAATTCAGGCGCAGGGGCGAACATTCATGCAGCCGCCGTTGGAGAATCCTTTTATTAAGGTCGAGGAGGAGGTGCGGAGGCTGAGGGAGGCGGGTGTAAGAGTGATCGTGCTGGATTTTCACGCCGAGACGACTTCCGAGAAAATCGCGATGGGCAGGATGCTGGACGGCACGGTCTCACTGGTTGTAGGCACCCACACTCACGTTCAGACCGCCGATGATACGATTTTCCCAGGAGGCACTGGATACCTGACCGACGCTGGCATGTGTGGCCCCGAACTTTCCGTGCTTGGCCGCTGTATCGAGTCCGTCGTCTGGCGTTTCCGAACCGGGATGCCGACCCGTTTCCCCGTCGCGAAGGGTGCTGTGAAAGTTTGCGGTGTCATCATTGAGGCGGATATCACTTCCGGATGCTGCCTCCAGATTCAAAGATTCGCCGAAATTTATAGTGATCAGGAGCCTGAAATCACCTCTGAAATTGCTAAAAATACCGCAGAATGAAGGGATTTTAAAAAAGTGACGAAACAACCATATTTTTTTTGACAGGATGCCGCGAATTGCTAATGTCCCGCCCGCTCTTCCCCACAAGCAGTCAGGGGTGCCGCGCCCGGTCTTGGGTCAAACTAGACAGGTCGCGGTTCTTTTGTCGGCGGACGGTTGGGCTCACAACAATGCACATTGCTCGTGTAGCTCAGGGGTAGAGCGCATCCTTGGTAAGGATGAGGTCGGGGGTTCAATTCCCCCCACGAGCTCCATGAACCACCAGAACATCTCCTAAACGTCTCAGCGAAACCACAACGAAAATGGCCAAAGAACAATTCCAACGCAACAAGCCGCACGTAAACATCGGCACCATCGGTCACGTCGACCACGGCAAAACCACCCTCACCGCAGCGATTACAAACACGCTCGCTGAGAAGGGATTTGCCCAGAAGAAAAGCTATGCAGATATCGACGCCGCTCCCGAGGAGCGCGAGCGCGGTATCACGATCAACACGGCGCACGTGGAGTATGAGACGGAAAAGCGCCACTATGCGCACGTCGATTGCCCCGGACACGCTGACTACGTGAAAAACATGATCACGGGTGCTGCCCAGATGGACGGCGCAATTCTTGTTGTTTCCGCAGCCGACGGCCCAATGCCGCAAACTCGCGAGCACATCCTTCTTGCCCGCCAAGTCGGTGTTCCAGCTCTGGTAGTTTTCATGAACAAGGTTGACCTTGTTGACGATGCCGAGCTCATCGAACTCGTTGAAATGGAGATCCGCGATCTTCTCTCCTCCTACGACTACCCGGGCGATGATATCCCTATCGTTGCCGGCTCCGCTTCTAAAGCCCTTGCCGGTGACGCCGAGCACATGGCCAACGTCAATAAACTCATGGATGCGGTTGATGCATACATCCCCGAGCCTGAGCGTCCGATCGACAAGACTTTCCTCATGCCTATCGAGGACGTGTTCTCGATCGAAGGTCGTGGAACGGTTTGCACCGGCCGTGTCGAGCGCGGTATCGTCAAGAAAATGGAAGAAGTCGAGATCGTCGGCATCCGCGACACTCAGAAGACCACCGTCACGGACATCGAAATGTTCCGTAAACTGCTCGACGAAGGTCGCGCTGGTGACAACGTCGGACTCCTTGTCCGCGGTCTCAAGAAAAACGATGTGGAGCGCGGTCAGGTGATGGCTAAGCCAGGCACTGTGAAAGGCCATACGGTCTTCAAATCCGAGATCTACGTTCTATCCAAAGAAGAAGGTGGCCGCCACACCCCTTTCTTCTCGAACTATCGTCCACAGTTCTACTTCCGCACGACCGATGTTACCGGTAGCATCAAGCTCCCTGAAGGAGTCGAGATGGTTATGCCTGGTGACAACATCGGCCTTGAAGTCGAGCTCATCAACCCGATCGCCATGGAACCAACCATGCGTTTCGCTATCCGCGAAGGCGGCCGCACCGTCGGTGCCGGACGCGTGGGTGAAATCATCAAATAATTAAGATCAACGGTATCGCTGGTGGGCATTAGTTCACCGGTGAACCAAGCACTTGGGGCACCCCGAAAAACGGGGTGCCCTTAAGTCGCCTCAAACCCCCAGATTTTTTCCATATAACGCGTCAGTAGTTCAATTGGTAGAGCGTCGGTCTCCAAAACCGAATGTTGGGGGTTCGAGTCCCTCCTGGCGTGCCACTTTCCGTTTTCTCTCCTAGTTCCAATGAAATATCTCGAATACCTCAAGATCGACAACAGTTGGATCACCGGTGGGATCGTCTATACGGTCCTTATCGTAGCTCTTGTGCTAATTTTCCGCAATCTTGCGAAGGTTTCCGGCTTCATCGGCGAAGTCAAAGGCGAGCTCCGCAAGGCGAGCTGGCCATGGGATTCCGATCCGAAGGCCAAAGGCTTCCGCAAGTATAAGGAACTCATCGATTCCACCATCGTGGTGCTGATCGCTGTCATCCTACTCGCAGGATTCGTTCAATTCTGGGACTTCATCCAACTTCTGACAGTCGGTTTCCTGACCGAAATCTCCCGCTAATTTCATCCCCCTCCTCTCCGCTAACTACCCACATCTCATGCCCGACGCCAAGAATTACAAAGACCAGTGGTATGTCGTCCAAGTCCTCTCGGGCATGGAGGGCAAAGTGCGGACACGCATCGAACGCCAGGTTGAGGCCGAGGAGATGCAGGACTACATCCGTGAAGTCCTTGTTCCCACAGAGATCGTCTCCGAAATCAAGCGGGGTAAGAAAACCGAAACAAAGAAAAAATTCTTCCCCGGTTACATCATCGTGAACATGTATTTGTCCACGGAGAGCGGCGACCTTGTGGAGAAGACTTGGTTCTTCATAAAGGAGATCGAAGGCGTGATCGGCTTCGCCGGCACCAAAGACCGCCCCACCCCCATGCGTCCTCGCGAAGTGGAGGCAATGCTTTCCCAAATCCAGGAGCGTGAGGAAACCGTCCGCCCAGCTATCTCTTTCGAGGTCGGCGATACCGTCAAGGTCGCCGATGGCCCATTCCAATCCCAGACCGGGATTGTCGAGGAAATCGATCCCGAACGCGGCAAGCTCCGTGTCGCCGTCGATATCTTCGGGCGCACCACTCCTGTCGAACTCGAATACTGGCAGGTCGAGCGCGAGTAAGCCTAAATTTCAGCGTTTCAGTTTTCACCATTTCAGCATCTACCAAACAAAATCATGGCCAAGGAAGTCGTCAAAATCATCAAACTCCAGATCAAAGCTGGAGCCGCTAATCCATCTCCACCAGTCGGCCCAGCCCTCGGTCAAGCAGGAGTCAATATCATGGGCTTCTGCAAGGAGTTCAATGCGGCCACGCAAAGCCAAGCCGGCGACGTGCTTCCTTGCGTAATCTCGGTCTACAAGGATAAGTCCTTTACTTTCATCACCAAGAAACCACCAGCCGGCAATCTGCTCAAAAAGATTGCAGGTCTCGCTTCGGGATCGAAAGAGCCGAACAAGATCAAAGTAGGCAAGATCACCAAAGCTCAGCTCATGGAAGTGGTCAGTATCAAAATGCCCGACCTCAACACCAAGGATCCCGAGGCCGCCGCACGCATCCTCGCCGGCACCGCCCGTCAGATGGGTCTTGAAGTCGAAGGAATGTAAGAAAATCTCCGCTACCCGAAAGGGGAGCACCCGCAAGAGGGTGGGATGCAAGTCCTGTCCGTTATCACTGCAAACCAAGAAACAACATGTCCAAACAACGCAGCAAACGCTACCGGAAAGCCGTCGAACTCGTCGGCGCCGGAAAATCCTACTCACTCACGGATGCGATCAGCACCGTGAAGAAACTTCCCGCCCCGAAGTTCACACCTACCGTTACGCTTTCCTTCCGCCTCGGGGTTGATCCTCGCAAGAGCGACCAGATGGTTCGTGGATCCGTTTCCCTTCCTCACGGAACGGGTAAGAATGTTCGCGTCGTGGTGTTCGCACAGGGTGCCGCAGCCGAAGCCGCCATCGCGGCTGGAGCCGAACACGTAGGTTACGAAGATCTCATCAAAAAAGTGCAGGAAGGTTTCGTCGATTTCGATTCCGCGATCGCCACTCCCGACGCCATGGCGGAAGTTCGTAAGATCGCCCGCGTCCTCGGCCCACGTGGCCTGATGCCCAACCCCAAGACCGGCACCGTCACCGACGATGTCGCCAAGGCGATCAAGGAAGTTAAAGCTGGTCGGATCGACTACAAACTCGACAAAAACGGCAACGTTTCCGGAGCGATCGGTAAAGCCAGCTTCGACGAAAAGCAACTTGAGGACAACGCCCGCGCGTTTCTTGAAAGCGTCGCTCGCGCCAAACCCGCATCGGCCAAAGGTAATTTCATCCAGGCAGTCACACTCGCGGCCACCATGCTTCCGGGTCTCCCGCTTGAAGCATCGGCCTACACGAAAGCCATCGCATAACACCAGCAAACAACGACAATGAATCCAGATAAACAAATCATCATCGACAGCCTGCTGGCACGGGTCAACGACTCGCCTTATGTGATCGTCATCGATTACACCGGCCTCACCGTTCCCCAGTTCAGCGAACTACGCAACCGCCTCAGCGATAACGGAGCCAAGTGCACCGTCGCCAAGAACAGCTACATGCGCAAGGCTCTCAGCGAAGCTGGCCTCCCAGATGTTGGTGCGGATCTCGTCGGCCAGACGGCCTTCGTAACCGGCAATGCCGAAGTATTTTCCGCTGCGAAAGTCCTCAAGAACTTCGAGAAGGAATTCAAGAAGCCCGAAATGAAAATCGGTATTCTCGGCAAGGACGTGCTCGATGGCGACAAGCTCAAGGCCATCGCGGACATCCCTTCGCGAGAAGCCGTGCTTTCACAGCTTCTCGGTCTCATCAACGAGCCCGCTACCCGCATCGCCCGCATCCTTCTCGAGAAGTTCGATCCGGAGCGCCAACACTTTTCATCCGGTGCCTCGGAAGAACCCGCTGCTGAAGCCGCAGAGGCACCCGTTGCCGAAGCAGCAACCGAAGCAGCAACCGAAGCAGCAACCGAAGCTACAGCCGAAGCAACAGCCGAATAAGAAAAAACAATTTGAACGGATGGCTCCAGCGTCTCCACGCGAAGGCCTGATTAACAAATGGTTCCTCGTCGGTCTCCCAGCAGGGAGGCTGAAATCCCCAGAAGCTCTGGGGGCGACGATACCGCAAAAGGAGAAAATACATGTCAAATATCGCAAACCTAGTAGAAGAACTCGGCAAGCTTACCGTCCTGGAAGCTGTCGACCTCGTTAAGCAACTCGAAGAAACCTGGGGTGTCTCGGCAGCCGCGGCAGTCGCCGCAGGTCCAGCCGCCTCCGCAGGCCCAGCCGAAGCAGCTGAAGAGCAAACCGAGTTCAACGTCGTCATCACCGGAGCAGGTGCCAACAAGATCGCCGTCATTAAGGCGGTTCGTGAAGTTGCCCCAGGCCTCGGTCTCGCCGATGCGAAGAAGCTTGTCGAAAGCGCACCTATCAACGTCCTCGAAGGCGTTTCCAAGGAAGCCGGAGAAGCTGCCAAGAAGAAACTCGAGGAAGCTGGAGCGACCATCGAGCTCAAGTAACCCGCAAAGGATTTCCCCGGGGCAGATCCTGTATCTGTCCCGGGCATTTCCCTCCTCGCTCTCATTTCAACTCCTACGCAAATTCGGAACCGACACGTGACTCCATCCAAACCAAAGGTGTTACGCGCCGTTTTCTTACATTTGTCCTCTCCGTCTACTACCTGATCCCAAGTCGCCCGAGCCTAAAAAGGCTCCGGGCCTGAACCCGTAACTCCACTACCACCGCACCACCATGGCTGAACGTCTCTATTTCGGAAAATTTGAAGAAGTTATCGAACCACCCAACCTCATTGAGGTACAGAGCAGGTCTTACGACGAGTTCCTACAAAAGGAAGCTTCTCATGGTGACCGTTCCGACACCGGTCTTCAGGCCGTGTTTCGCGAGGTCTTCCCTATCAAGTCTTACGACGACGCCGTTGAGTTGGACTTCGTCTCATACGACATCGAGGATCCAAAAATCACTTCCCTCGACTCTCTCCGCAATGGTGAGTCATTTTCCGCCGCTCTCTACGTGACCTTCAAGTTAAAGGACGAGACCGGCACCAAGAAAGAGCGTGTTTACATGGGCGAACTGCCGATGATGACCCGCCGCGGCACGTTCATTATCAACGGCGCGGAACGCGTGATCGTTTCCCAGCTTCATCGCTCGCCGGGCATCTGCTTCGAGACTTCCCAGCACCTTAACGGCAAGATGCTGCACTCCTTCCGCATCATTCCTGACCGCGGCTCATGGCTCGAAGTGCAGTTCGACACGAACGATCTACTATATGTCTATCTCGACCGCCGCCGCCGCCGCCGGAAGTTCCTCGCGACCACTTTCCTCCGCGTTCTGGGCTACCCTACCGACCGCGATATCGTCAGCCATTTCTATTCGATCGAAAACCTCGCCCTCAACAGCAAGATCGACGAAGCGGAACTCGGCCACAAGGTGCCCTTCGAAGACATCCTCGACGGCGAACTTGTCATCGCGAAAGCATACGAGCCGCTTACCGCAGGTATCGTCAAGCAACTCGTCGAACTCGGCCAGAAGAAACTTGAAGTAATCGACGGCCGCGAGGACGAAATCCTTCTCAAATCACTACGCAAGGATCCCGCGAAGGATGAGGAATCCGCTCTAAAGGACATCTATCGTAAGCTACGCCCCGGCGATCCTCCGACAGCCTCCAACGCCCGCGCTTTGCTTAAACGCCTGTTCTTCGATGCGAAGAAATATGACCTTACCCGTGTCGGTCGTTACAAAATTAATCAGAAGCTCGGCATCGGTGTCGATTCCGACCAGCGTATCATGGTGTCCGAGGATTTCCTCGCCGCCGTCCGCTACATCCTGAAGCTGAAAAAAGGCGAGGGTGTCATCGACGACATCGATCACCTTGGTTCACGCCGCGTCCGTGCCGTGGGCGAGCTTCTCGCCAACCAGTGCCGCGTCGGCCTCGCCCGCACCGAGCGCTTGGTGAAGGAGCGCATGACATTGTTCGATGTGAACATCGAGGGCATGACTCCCCAGAAACTCATCAACCCGAAGGCGCTTTCCGCCGTCGTGCGTGATTTCTTCGGCCGTTCGCAGCTTTCCCAGTTCATGGACCAGACCAACCCTCTGGCCGAGCTTACACACAAGCGCCGCCTCTCTGCCCTTGGACCAGGTGGTTTGAATCGTGACCGTGCCGGCTTCGAAGTTCGTGACGTGCATCCGTCCCACTACGGCCGCATCTGCCCTATCGAGACTCCGGAAGGCCCGAACATCGGCCTCATCAACTCGATGTGCACCTACGCCCGCATCAACGAGTTCGGTTTCATCGAAACCCCTTACCGCAAGGTTAAGAACGGCAAGGTCACCAACGAGATCGAATATCTAACAGCCGACCAAGAGGAAAACTACCTCATCGCTCAGGCATCCAACGTGATCGACAAGGCTTGCCGCTTTGAGAAAGACCGCATCGACGCTCGCGAGCGCGGTGAGTTCATCGAGTCCACTCCGGATGCAGTGCACTACATGGATGTTTCGCCGAAGCAGCTCGTATCTGTCGCAGCTGGTCTCATCCCGTTCCTTGAACACGATGACGCCAACCGCGCGCTGATGGGATCGAACATGCAACGCCAAGGCGTGCCGCTCCTTGTTTCCGAGGCACCGCTCGTCGGCACCGGCCTTGAGGCCAAGGCCGCCCGCGACTCGCGCGCCGTGGTCGTCTCCGAGGCTGCCGGCATCGTAGCCGCAGCCACTGCCGAGATCATCATCACCACCATCGACGGTAAGCTGCCCGTTTCTGAGGAGAAATTCCTTAGTGAGCCGGAAATTGTCAAAACAAACGTGGCCAAGGGTATTTTCGCCTATCCGCTACGCAAGTTCATGCGCTCGAACGCCAGCACCTGCATCAACCAGAAGCCCATCGTCAAGGTCGGTCAAAAGATCAAGAAAGGCCAAGTCCTTGCCGACGGTCCGAACACAGAGAACGGCGAGTTGGCCATCGGCCGTAACGTCCTTGTCGCGTTCATGCCATGGAACGGCTACAACTTCGAGGATGCCATCGTCATCTCCGAGCGCGTGGTGAAGGACGACGTCTATACCTCGATCCACATCTCCGAGTTCGATGTCGCCGCCCGCGATACCAAGCTCGGTCCCGAGGAAATCACCCGCGACATCCCGAACGTTGGTGAGGAAGCACTCCGCAACCTCGACCATGACGGGATCATCCGGATCGGTGCCGAGGTGAAGCCCGGCGACATCCTCGTCGGCAAGATCACCCCGAAATCCGAGACTGAACTCGCTCCCGAGGAGCGCCTACTGCGTGCCATCTTCGGTGAGAAAGCCGCGGACGTGAAGGACACCTCGCTGCGCGTACCATCCGGCTGCACCGGCATTGTCCAAGACATCCGCGTTTCCTCGCACGGCCTCGCCAAGAAGCGCGCCGAAAAGGTGGATCCCGTGGAGCTGAAAAAGCACCTCAAAAAGATCAACGACGAGCACAAGAAAAAAGCCGATAAGCTCACCGACGATCTCACGGAGAAACTTTCCGACATCCTGCTCGGTGAGAAAATCCCGCTCGACGTGGTGAACGCTCAAACCGGCGAGATTATCATCCCCGCGAACCGCAAGATCACCAAGACCTTGCTCCGCAAACTCGCCTCGGTTCACGATCACATTGAGATCGATCCTTCCCCGATCCGTAACAAGATCGTTGAAATTATCAATTCCTTCCAAGGCCGTTTCCAGGAGCTGGACACCGACCGCGAGCGCAAACTCGACCAACTCGAGTCCGGTGACGACGTGGATCCCGGTGTCATCAAAGAGGTAAAGATCTTCATCGCCGCGAAGCGCAAGCTCTCCGTCGGTGACAAGATGGCCGGTCGCCATGGTAACAAGGGAGTTGTCGCCATTATCGTTCCCGAGGAGGATATGCCCTATCTCCATGACGGAACGCCGGTTGACATCTGCCTCAATCCTCTAGGTGTTCCTTCTCGGATGAACGTTGGCCAGGTTCTCGAAACACACCTCGGCGTTGCAGCTAAGGCTCTCGGCTTCACGGTCGCGACGCCCATTTTCGACGGGATCAAGGAACAGCGCATCTGGGAATTCATGTCTGAGGCCAAAAAGGTCGATGGTGTGAAAATGGTCGGTGGCGGCGAAAAAGCCCGTGAGCGCAAGCCCAACGAGCCCGAAACCCGCGGCTACACTTGGATCGGTGATGGCAAGGATGGCAGCATCGCCGGTAAATCGACCCTCTATGATGGCCGCACTGGTGAAGCTTTCCACAACCCTGTCGTGGTCGGTATGATCTACATGCTGAAGCTGGGTCACCTTGTCGCCGACAAGATCCACGCCCGCGCCGTCGGTCCCTATTCGCTTGTTACCCAGCAGCCGCTCGGTGGTAAGGCGCAATACGGTGGTCAGCGTTTCGGCGAGATGGAAGTATGGGCGCTACAAGCATACGGCGCAGCTTACACCCTCCAAGAAATCCTCACTGTTAAATCCGACGACGTTCAAGGACGCACCCGCATCTACGAGGCGATCGTCAAAGGCGATAACAATCTCGAAGCCGGCACGCCGGAATCGTTCAATGTCCTCATCAAGGAAATGCAATCCCTCGGTCTCGATGTCCGTCCCGGACGCCAAGGTCAAAGCACCCACGGCTCGCCGCTCGCCGGCGGAGGTGTGGATGACTTCTCCCTCGATGATCTCACCCTGTAATCTAAACGCGAAACCAACTTAACATTTAACATTACTACCTATCATGAGTGTCGAAAATAACCTTCGCGAAATCTTTGGCGTGGACGAGCGTCCTGAAGCATTTAACCAAGTATCCATTACCGTCGCCTCCCCGGAAATCATTCGTTCCTGGTCCAAGGGCGAGGTGAAGAACCCGGAAACAATCAACTACCGCACGTTCAAACCAGAAAAGGGCGGCCTTTTCTGCGAGCGCATCTTCGGCCCCACACGGGACTGGGAGTGCGCCTGCGGAAAATACAAGCGTATCAAGCACAAGGGAGTCGTCTGCGACCGCTGCGGCGTCGAGGTTACCCTGTCCCGCGTCCGTCGCGAGCGCATGGGTCACATCGAGCTTGCCGTGCCGGTTTCCCACATCTGGTTCTACAAATGCATGCCTTCGCGCATCGGCCTCATGCTCGATATGAGCGCTCGGCAGCTTGAGCGCGTTATTTACTATGAGGACTACGTCGTCACCGAGCCCGGCAACACCGCGCTCGAACTCGGACAGCTACTCACCGAAATCGAACTCCGCGAAGCGGAGGACACATACGGTGATGGTTCTTTCAAAGCAATGATGGGCGCGGAGGCGATCATGGAACTGCTACGGCAAATCGATCTCGCCCCGCTTGCACTCAGGCTTGAGGAAGAGCTCGGCACCACCAAATCGAAGCAGAACAAGAAGAAGCTATCGAAGCGTCTCAAGATCACCCAAGGCTTCGCGGCTTCCAAGACGCGCCCTGAGTGGATGGTTCAGACGGTTCTGCCCGTGATCCCACCGGATCTGCGTCCGCTTGTCCCACTTGAAGGCGGCCGTTTCGCCACCTCCGACCTCAACGACCTCTACCGTCGCGTTATCAATCGCAATAACCGTCTTAAGAATCTGCTTCTTCTCAAGACTCCGGAAGTCATTATCCGGAACGAGAAGCGCATGCTTCAGGAAGCGGTTGATGCGCTCTTTGACAACGGTCGCCACGGTCGCGCCGTCACCGGCGCAGGCAATCGCCCGCTCAAATCCCTCAGCGACATGCTCAAGGGCAAGGGCGGTCGTTTCCGCCAGAACCTTCTCGGCAAGCGCGTCGATTACTCCGGCCGCTCCGTCATCGTCATCGGTCCCGACCTCAAGCTCGGCCAGTGTGGTCTTCCGAAAAAGATGGCTCTCACCTTGTTCGAGCCTTTCATCATCCGCCGCCTGAAAGAACTTGGCTACTGCCACACCGTTCGCTCTGCCAAGAAGATGATCGACCGCAAGACCACCGAAGTTTGGGACATCCTCGCGGAAGTCACCAAGGGTCACCCGATCCTTCTGAACCGCGCTCCAACGCTTCACCGTCTTTCGATCCAGGCGTTCGAGCCAAAGCTCATCGAGGGCTCTGCGATCCGCGTCCATCCGCTCGTTTGTACCGCCTACAACGCGGACTTCGACGGCGACCAGATGGCCGTACACGTACCTCTTTCGATCGAGGCTCAGATGGAGTGCCGCCAGCTCATGCTCGCGCCGAACAACATCTTCTCGCCCGCATCCGGACGTCCGATCACGGTTCCTTCTCAGGATATCATTCTCGGCACCTATTACCTCACATGGGCCGGCATCCGCACCCAAGTGGATCGCGACAAGCAGGAGCACCTCCCGCTGTTCGAGAACTCCTCGGAGGTCGAGTTCGCGATCGCTTCGCGGAAAATCGACTACCATTCGTGGATCCGCATCCGCAACCCCGATTTCGGTAAGGATACCCCTTATGGCGATGCTGACCTGAAGATCATCGAGACCACTCCGGGTCGCGTCCGTTTCAATGAAATCTGGCCTGACGAGATCGGTTTCTACAACAAGACCGTCGGCAAGAAGCAGATCGGTGATATCATCTGGCGCAGCACGCAGGTTGCCGGAAAGAAGAAAACGGTGATCGTTCTCGATGAGCTCAAGTCGCTCGGTTTCCGCGAAGCTATGCGCTCCGGCATCTCCATCGGGATCATCGACATGCTCATCCCCGAGGAGAAGCCCGAGGTTATCGCCAAGGCTTACGAAGAGGTCGAGAAGGTCTCCAAGCAATACCGCAACGGTGTCATCACCAACGGCGAGCGCTACCAGAAGGTCGTGGACATTTGGACCCAAGCCACCGATACCATCGCCAACGCGCTCTATCGCAAGATCGAGTATAACGAAGGCAAGAAGAAGGCATCGCCTCTCTTCATGATGGTCGATTCCGGCGCCCGGGGCAACAAGTCCCAGATCAAGCAGCTCGGCGGCATGCGCGGCCTCATGGCCAAGCCCTCCGGCGAGATCATCGAGCGCCCCATCATCTCGAACTTCCGCGAAGGCCTCTCCGTGCTGGAGTATTTCATCTCCACCCACGGCGCCCGTAAGGGTCTATCCGATACCGCCCTCAAAACGGCGGACTCCGGATATATGACCCGCAAGCTTGTCGATGTCGCCCAGGATGTGATCGTTTTCCAACAGGATTGCCACACAGCCAACGGCATCACCGTCGCGGCAATCTACGACGGCGACGAGGAAGTGGCATCGCTTTCCACTCGCGTCTACGGCCGCGTTTCCTGCGAGCAAGTCAAGGATCCGATCACTGGCGATATCATCGTGAAAGTCGATGACGTGATCTCCGAGAACCAAGCAAACAAGCTTGAGAAAATCGGTCACGAAAGGCTCAAGATCCGTTCTGTCCTCACCTGTGAAGCGGATCGCGGCTGTTGCGCAAACTGCTACGGCCTCAATCTCGCTACCGGTCTCCCGGTCAAAATCGGTGAAGCGGTCGGCATTATTGCCGCCCAGTCCATCGGCGAGCCCGGCACGCAGCTTACCATGCGGACTTTCCACGTTGGCGGTGTTGCTTCGGCGACCTTCAAGCAGCCCATTATCAAGGCAAAGAACAGCGGACGACTTGTTTACAAAGATCTCCGCACCGTGCAGGATTCCGACGGTAACTGGGTCGTTCTCAACAAGAACGGTTCGATCTCCATCCGCGACAAGGGTGGTCTGGAAGTCGAGAGCCACATCATCATCATCGGCTCCGTCATCAAGGTGAAGGACGGCGAGGAAGCGAAAAAGAACGACATCATCGTCGAATGGGATCCCTACAACGTGCCGATTCTCACTGAGAAGGCCGGTAAGGTCGAGTTCCGGGACATGATCCTTGGTATCACCGTCGCCGCCGAGGTGGACAAGGAGACCGGCAAGAAGGGAACCATGGTCACTGAGCACAAGGAGGATCTCCATCCCCAGGTCTGCATCACCGATCCAAAGACCGGCGAGGTCATCATCAGCTACTCCATTCCGGTCGGCGCCCACCTTTCCGTCAAGGAAGGTGAGAAGGTAACCGGCGGCACGCAGCTTGCGAAGACCCCGCGTAAAGTTGCCCGCACCAAGGACATCACCGGCGGTTTGCCGCGTGTGGCCGAGCTCTTCGAAGCGCGTAAACCTAAAGAGGCTTGCGTCATTTCCAAGATCGAGGGCGAGGTTTCCTTCGGCGGCAATGTCCGCGGCAAGAAGAAGGTCATTGTTACCGACCCCGTCACCGGCGAACAAATCGACCACCTCGTCCCGATGGGCAAGCACATCATCGTCATCGACGGCGATAAGGTGAAGCGCGGCGACCAGATTACGGAAGGCCCCGTTTCCCCCGAGGATCTCCTCGAGGCCTGCGGTGCTACCGAACTCCAGGAACACTTGGTCAACGAAGTGCAGTCCGTCTATCGCGTCCAAGGCGTGGAGATCAACGACAAGCACATCGAGGTCATCGTTCGCCAGATGCTCCGCAAGGTGAAGATCACCGAACCGGGCGATGCGGATCAGTTCCTCTGGGGAGACCAAGTCGAGCGCACCACATTCAAGAAGGTCAACGCCGAGATCATCGCCAACGGCGGTAAGCCCGCCGAGGGTGAGCCTGTCTTGCTTGGTATCACCAAGGCCTCGCTCGAGACCGATTCGTTCATCTCTGCCGCATCCTTCCAGGACACCACTCGTGTTCTTACTGAAGCTGCCACCCTTGGACGGATCGATTACCTCACTGGCTTCAAGGAAAACGTCATCATGGGACATCTAATCCCTGCCGGAACTGGCTTCCATCATCACCGTGACTCAGAATTTGAGTTCACCGTAGAGGAACCAGAACCGATTATTGAGGAACGCGAAACTCTCGAAGACGAGGAAGACGTGGTCTCTGCCTAATACGCTATAAATTCACAAAACCCCGGTCATCACGAGATGGCCGGGGTTTTTCATTTTTTGGAAAGGAGAGTAGGCTTCAGCCTACCGAGGGCCATGGGCTTCAGCCCATTCTTCATTCTTCCGAAGGCAGCCGGGCAGAAGCCTACGTTTCGCTGTTTTCCTGCCTCTTCCCGCCTCAGTTCTTGCTCTGAGAGGCGGTTGGGATAAAGCTTGGACATGATTGAGCGCTTAAGAAATGCGATCCGCGATGTTCATGGATTTCCGAAGGAGGGAATTGTTTTTAAGGATATCACACCCATTCTCGCTGATGGCGTTCTGTTCCGAGCATCCATCGACTTGCTCTGTGAGACGGCAGGAGGAGCGAAGGTGGACAAGGTGGTAGGTATCGACGCGCGGGGCTTCATTTTCGCGGCGGCGGTGGCGGATCGCTTGGGTGTAGGTTTCGTGCCAGTGCGGAAAAAGGGCAAGCTGCCATGGAACTGCAAAGAGGAGGCCTACGCGCTGGAATACGGCGAGGCCATTGTGGAGATTCACGAAGACGCGGTGATTCCCGGCGAGAAAATTCTGCTTGTGGACGATCTGCTGGCAACCGGAGGCACCGCGGCGGCGGCCGTGAAACTCCTCGACGGCCTCGGCGCAGACATCGTGGCGGTTTCCTTTTTGATCGAGCTTTCCTTCCTCGGCGGGCGCGACAAACTCCCAGGGGGAAAGGTGCAATCCATCCTGAACTACTGAAAAGGGCAGACTTTGGAAAATTTAACCACGGATGAAGAAATCCAACCACGGATGAACGCGGATGAACACGGATTGAGATACGAGGGTGAGACGGGTGCTGTCATCGGTTGCGCATTCGAGGTTCTGAATGCCTTGGGAAACGGTCTTGTGGAGAAACCCTACGAGAATTCGCTCTGCGTGGAGTTCGGCTTGCGTGGCATTCCCTACGTCCAGCAGCCGCGTTATGATGTGGTTTACAAAGGCGTGAGGGTTGGGGAATACATCCCGGACTTGATCGTGTTCGGCTTTGTCGTTGTCGATGCCAAGGTCATCGACCGCATCACGGATCATGAACTCGGCCAGATGCTCAACTACCTGAAAATCACTGGCCATCCAGTGGGGCTTATCCTTAATTTCAAGCGCGGCCAACTGGAGTGGAAACACGTCATCAACCATTTTCCGAAACAATGAGAGAACCACGTATCAACACGCATGAAGTAGCGGACGGATCCGCAAGCGGAGAATCTGTTTCATCATCCATCCGCGTTCATCCGCGTCCATCCGTGGTTTGTCTCTTCTATTCTAGCCCCCGGCTTGCTTTTCTGTGAAACCTCTGATTAACGAACATTTACCCAAAATAAAATGAGCTGGAAAACCTACAACGAGAATTTGGTGCGATACGATGACCTTGGCTTCAGCCTGGATCTTTCGCTGATGGATCTAGACAATACTTACACCGACGCCCTTGGCGCGAAGGTGGAAAAGGCCTTCGCCGATATGGTCTCGCTGGAAAGCGGTGCCATCGCGAACCCGGACGAGGGGCGCATGGTCGGCCACTACTGGCTGCGCAATGCGGATCTGGCACCGACGCCTGAGCTGAAGGCGGCGATCACCGAACCTCTCAAGGCGCTGAAGGAATTCGTGGGAAAAGTGCACACCGGTGAGGTGCGCGCGGCGAACGGCGGGTCATTCAAACAGATCCTGCTGATAGGCATTGGCGGTTCGGCGTTGGGGCCCCAACTCGTTTCCCAAGCCATCGGCCAGAAGGCGAGGATGCCCATCGCATTTTTCGACAACACCGATCCGCAAGGTATCGACGATACGCTCGCTACATTGAACCTTGAGGAAACATTGATACTCGTGATCTCGAAATCCGGCGGCACGCCCGAGACGCGCAACGGGATGCTAGAGGCGAAAGCCGCGTTCGAGATAGCGGGTATCGATTTTGGGAAACATGCGGTCGCGGTAACTGGCATCGGATCCAAGCTCGACAAGTTCGCGACGGAGCAGGGTTTCATCGCGCGCTTCCCGATGGATGACTGGGTCGGCGGGCGCACCTCCGTGCTTTCTACCGTCGGACTCGTCCCCGCTGCATTACAAGGTCTCGACATCGATAGTATGCTGGCCGGCGCGGCTGCGATGGATGAAAAAACTCGGGTTCACGACGCCGGAAAAAACGTGGCGATGCGTCTCGCCATCGCTTGGCACAAGGCGACGAACGGCAAGGGTGAAAAGGATATGGTCGTTCTACCTTACAAGGATTCGCTGGTGCTGTTTTCCAAGTATCTCCAGCAGCTCGTCATGGAATCCCTTGGCAAGGAGAAGGATCTCGATGGCAACATCGTGAACCAAGGCATCGCCGTTTATGGAAACAAGGGCTCCACCGATCAGCACGCTTACGTCCAGCAACTCCGCGACGGGGTGAACAATTTCTTCGCGTGCTTCATTGAGGTGCGCCGCGGACGGAAGGGGAAATCCATCGAGGTCGATCCTGGTAACACTAGCCAAGACTACCTGCAAGGTTTCCTGCGCGGCACCCGCAGCGCGCTTTATGACAGCGGGCGCAATTCACTCACAATCTCGATCCGCGAGGTCTCGCCTTTCAACCTCGGCCTGCTCATCGCGTTGTTCGAGCGAACGGTTTCCTTCTACGCCTCCCTCGTAAACATCAACGCCTATCACCAGCCAGGCGTCGAGGCGGGGAAAGCCGCTGCCGTCACCTTCCTCAACCTGCTAGGGCAGGTTCGCAGCCGTCTCGTTTCCGAAGCGAAAACGGCGGAGCAAGTCGCCTTCGAGGTCGATGGCGATCCCGAGGCGGTCTATCACTGTCTAGTCCACCTCGCCAACAACGGCGAAGCACAGATATCGATCGGGAAGACTCCAGCGGATGATTTGTTTCAGCTTTGAGTTTAAGGTTTCAACTCCAGGCAATCAGGATATTTTCCGCACGTGGCATTCATCGAAATCACCGGCAAGGCACAGGAGGAACTGGCGCTTCTTTTGGGGAGCAAGACATCTTCTTCAACGGCGGGATTGCGGCTTGGCGTGAGCAAGGGTGGCTGCGCGGGTTGGCAGTATGAGATGAAAGTGGCGGAGCCGGAGAGCGGTGATGAGATCGTGGAAATGGGCGGGGCGCGAGTGATCATCGCTGCGGACAGCATCGATAAGCTGCGCGGCTGCGAGGTCGATTTTTCCGATGATCTTACGGATGCCGGTTTTAAGATTCACAACCCCAAGGCGCGGCGTTCCTGCGGCTGCGGCACGTCCTTCGAGCCGGAGGATGAGCCGGAAGGTTCCGCCGCCGAGGATGGAGAGGTTTGCGGCGGAGGAGGCACCGCCGGATGATCTCGGTAGCGAACAAGCACAAAAAAAAGGATGCCGAGGAGGATTTGCCGCGGCAGCCAGCCTACTATTGGTGGTTTCTCGCTAACACCCTCGCGCTGTGTTTCGCCATCGTGAGCTGGGCATTATGCCTGAATATCTTCGGTAATCCCGAAGTGCCTCGGAATTATCAGATTCTAAAAAAACTTGGACGCCTCCCGGAGCTTCGTCGCTACACCGTCCTCGATGTGCCTAACGGCAACGCACTTTCTGCCAGCGAGCTTTACGGAAAATACTTCGGACTCGAAGGCCAGAAGCGCGACCGTCTCAACACCCTCTTGATGCGCAATTACATGCGCAACTTCGGCAAGAACCTGCTGCTCACTTACGTGGAGGGCGAATACCAAGTGACCGATGTCCGCAAGCTCGACAAGGACTCGTTCCTTTATCCTGGTTTCGCAATTCGTGCGCAGGCCATGGTGCGGGCGAACGACTTCACCGAGTCGGTCGGTTTCCCTGTGGTGATCGAATACATTTTCCCGACGGAGGACGTGGATGCCGCCAACCGTTTCAGTGCCGCCGATGTGATGGAGGTGAATAAGAACCCGAACTGCGCCGCCGTGGTGCACGTCGCCAGAACGATAGCCGACGACGAGCCGGCTTTGTTACTCACCGTGATCCCGATCGCCTACGGGCCTTACCGCGTAGGAAACGCGAAATCGTTCTCTATCGAGCCACCCAAGGAACTCAATCCGGCCAACGGGTTGCCGGTTTGGAAGTGATTTCACGGTAGGGTCATTTTGCCAAAATGACCCACGCCGCGTGTGTTTACAAGATGATGGGGGGAACGCGCCGCATCCACGCCCCGATAGGGTGAGACACGGATTTCAGATGAGATTGTGCGCACAGGGTGGGTCGATTTATCAAAACGACCCTACCAATTTTGATCAAAGATTCACTCTTTTCCCGCCGTTCTGCGCGGACTCATAGATCGCGCGGATGAGGGCGACGGCCTTGCGGGCTTCTGCGGCGTTCGTCTTGCACTCGCGGCCTTCCTGGATCGCCTGCACGACCTCCTCGAAATTCCGTTGGTGCTGGTAGAAATTGATCGCCGTTGGGTCGTTCGCACCGAGACCGGCTTCCTGGCCTTTCATCAGAGTGGATTTGATCATTGCGTCCTCCGGTTTCTCCTCGCGGAAGTCCCACATTTCGAAGGATTCGTCGGCGAGAAAAACGGAGCCGTCGGTTCCGGCGAGTTGCACGCGGGCTGGATGGCCAGCCTTGGACCAGGTGCAGGTGGAGCATTCGATCACGCCAAGCGCGCCGTTCTCGAACTCCACCGTCGCGACGATGCTGTCCTCCACTTCGATACGTTCATGCGCTTGGCAGGCGGTGACTGCGGTGACCGATTTTGCAGGGCCGGCGAGGTAGAGCAGGGCGTCCACCGTATGGACAGATTGGTTCATCAGCGCACCGCCGCCATCGAGCGCCCATGTGCCGCGCCAACCGGCGGAGTCGTAGTATGCCTGATCGCGGAACCATTTCACGTAGGCGGATGCGGAGGTGAGTTTTCCGAAACGGCCTTCGTCAGCTGCCTTTTTAAAAGCATCCATACCGGGATGGAAACGGCGGTTCAGCACGGCAGAAAGTGTTTTACCGTTCTTGGCAGCGGCCTCGATGAGTTGGTCGATGCGCTCGGTGGTAATCTCCAAAGGTTTCTCGCAAATGACGTGCTTGCCTGCGTTCAAAGCGGCGAGCGCTGGATCAAGGTGCGCTCCAGACGGCGTGCCGATGGTGACGATCTCCAGCTCGGGATCGGCGAGAAATTCATTGATGTCAGAGTATGCCTTGCCGCCGTATTCTGCCGCGAGTTTTTCCGCAGCCTCGCCGCGCAGGTCGAAGACGGATTGGAGTTCGCCGCCCATCATGGCGGTAATGGCTTTTGCGTGAAAGTGGCCGATCATGCCGGCTCCGATGATTCCGAATTTCATGTGGGGAAAGGATTGTGGTTTGTGACTTGCGGATGTTCGGCGGAGAGGGTGGGGGAGGCAAGGTCTGAAATGGTTGTGATTTTTTCCGGATTTATCTGGTAGGGCTGATCCGGCCCGCTCAGCCCATTTCCAAAATCAAACGCACCGATTAATATGGCGGGAGTGAAATCCCGAAACAAAAAGCCGGCCTCATTGCGGTATCACCACCATTCCGGGATTACGGCTCCTGCGTTTTTAATCAGGGCCGACCGAGCCGGATCAGCCCTACCGGTATGGGATGAATCTCTCCGTCATGATCATTATCCACTGGAAAAATCAGACCCGTCTGAAATTGCGGTCGCGCCGAAGCGAGGCCGGGTCGGGCGTCTGTGTGGTTTCCGTAGCGCAGGACGCGACGATGAGAGCGATGGTGACGAGAGTCAGCGGGGTTTTCATATCAGCGAATGTTCTTCGCGTATTTCTCGGGGTTCTTTTCGTATTTTGCGACGCAGGGCTTGCAGCAGAATTTCACTTCCTGATTACCATAAACCTTGGTGACGGGATCACCCATGGAGCCGAGCTTGTTATCGGTGACAGCGCAGGTATCGCTGGTGTAGCGCTTGATGCCCGCTACGCCTGTGGAGGCGCAGGAAGCGAGGAGGAATGTGGAAGCGAGTAGTGCCGATGTAATATACGTTTTCATTTTATTTTTGTGTTTGTTTTTCCTAAAAGCGGAAGCCGATGCCTCCGCCGAAGCCGTGGTCGGAATCGTATTCCGTGATGAGTGAGAGATTTTTCGTGAGCGTGTAGTTGAGACCCGCACCCCATTGGAGTTGTGAGCCGGTATCATATTCCGCGTTTATCATAAATGAGAGGCGCGGGGTGAGTTGGAAATCCTTCATGGCGGTGATCCGCGCGTCGCCCTCGCTGTCGAGCGTGACGCTACTCCTAATGATATAGGGCAGCCGGTATTCGATGCCGCCGATGAAACGGTTTTCCGCTTCAATGTCGTTCGTCCAGCGGTGGCCGAGAACGGTTTTCAAGTTGGGATCGATGTAGCGTTTCCAGAGTAGATCCGCTTCGTATTGGTAGTCGTCGTGATTGTGTACTGCTGTCATTCCGCTCATGGGGGCGTGGTTTGCACCGCCGTCGCTATGAAAGCCCACGTCCCAGGCGAAGGTGAAATCGTTGCGGGCGTTCATCATAGTAATCATACCCATGCTCATGTGGTTCTGGATGTTTCCCATCGCCATGAAATAGAGCGGGTCTTTTGCCATTTCCCCGAGGTTCGGGACATGATCCTCGCCTTGGTCATCCGTGCTGAAGACCCGAGACATGCCCGCGTGCATGTGGTAAATGAGGTGACAGTGGAACAGCCAATCGCCCTGATCATCCGCGAGAAACTCGATGGTGCGTCGGCCCATGGGCGGGACATCGATGGTGTGTTTCAGCGGAGCGTGGGCATCGTCATCGCCATCGATGACACGGAAGAAATGGCCGTGGAGATGCATGGGGTGGTGCATCATCGTGTCGTTGATGAACTCCATCCGCAGGATTTCGCCACGGGTGATTTTGATCACGCCGTCTTCGCGTGCGGTCTTGCCGTTGATCGACCAGACATAACGCTCCATGTCTCCGGTTAGGCGCAGTTCGAGCGTGCGGCGCGGCGCGTTTTTCTGGAACGTGGTGGCGCTGGGCGAGTGGAGTTTTGCGTAGGGCGCGGCGGGTCGATCCGTATCCATTTCGCCATGGCTATCCATCGCATCGAGCGCGCCGGAGAGCATGTGATCCATCGAGTAAAGGTTCGGCGTTGGCGGGTCTTGCGCGGGGTGGATTTCCCCACTGCCAAAGAACGCCGATGCATGTCCGCTGCCGTCCTGCGAGGTGGCGCGGAATTCCCATTTCCCGTCCTTGGGAACAGTGACGATGAGGTCGTAGGTTTCCGCCATACCGATAAGCATGCGCTTAGTTTTCAGCGGTGAAACCGGGGGGCCGTCCGCCGCAACGATGGTCATGGCTCCGGCTGAGGATTGGAGATAAAAGTAGCTCGAGGCGCCTGCGTTAATGACGCGAAGGCGGATCTTCTGGCCGGGCTTTCCGCCGAGCTCAACCTGTTTCTGGCCGTTGATTAGGAAGGCATCGTAAGCGATATCCGATACATCCATGGGAGCCATGCGGCTGCGTTCGCGTTGGAAATAATCCCCGAGCGCCTCGGCTTTCATCGCACCCGAGATCGACTGGGCATTGCCTTTGCGGATTGCATACCAGTCGCTCCCGCTCATCAACGTGCGCATCACCTCGTTGGGGTTTTCATGTGTCCAATCGGAAAGGACAAGGACGTGTTCCGCATCGGCGCGGATCGGTTCGCCATTGCGTGGCTCGACGACGATTGAGCCATATACGCCGAGCTGTTCCTGGAGTCCGGTGTGGCTGTGATACCAGTAGGTGCCGGGGTGCTTCAGGGGAAACTCGAAGACACGGCTGGTGCCGGCTTTGATCGGAGGCGTTGTCAGGTAGGGCACTCCGTCCTGCGCGTTGGGGACAAGCAGCCCGTGCCAATGCACGGAGGTTTCCTCGCGCTTGAGGCGGTTTTGGACAGTAATCCGCGCGGTGTCGCCAACGCGGAACCTCAGGGTCGGGCCGGGAATGCCGCCGTTGATTGTGAGCGCGCGGATCGGCTTCAGGCCGGATGGTGCCCAAGGTTTCTCGGCGATGATGAGCTCGTATTCCACGATATTCGCGTGGGTGGAGATCATGGTGAGTAAGAGAAAAAGAAAAGGTTTCATAGAAAAATGAGGTGTTAATTTCGGAAGTAATCGCAATCGCGCATGATGCGCCTCGGGCGGGGATGGAGGTGTGCCGGAAATCAGAACACGTGGATCCGGCGGCATGAACCGCCGGTGCAGGGGAGCCAGAATGGTCGGGAAATCAAATGATCCAACGCGAATATCGCTCGAAAATATCGCCGAGGGGGTCGTCGATGATCCAAGGCCGGGCGGAGCATCTGACCGCGATGCCGGGGGAAAGCGGCGGCAGGGTCGGATTGGAATCGGGCGCGATTATGACCATTGCGCCCGCTTCGGGGAAGCGAACCGTTTCGGGCTTATCCTTGGCTTCATGCGATTCGCAGGCGCAGAGTATAGGGTCGTGCTCCGATCCTCCGGATTCATGTTCCGTTTGGCAGCAGCTCGCCGTTTCTTTCACATGCCCAGCCTTCCCGCTACTGCAGCAGCAGAGCGGCATCGCCACAAGAAGCGAGAGTAAGGCGGAAAAGATGAAATTGAAGAGGTTCAAAATATCGCTGTATTAATTCCAAGCTAACTTACAATGCGACTGGATCCGGTTGCCGTCAAGGTGTGGGTTTTATCCCCTGCATTTTGTTGTGGAAACCTGTCACCGTCGCGCCGCCAGATGCCCATGAACCCAATCCACGAAAAAAAATCCTGCTGCGGCGGGCACAACCGCTCTGCAGAGGCCGAAGTCAAACCCTCCTCCGGCGCGAAATATTTCTGCCCGATGTGCCCTGGCGTTGAATCGGAAAAACCAAGCGATTGCCCAAAATGCGGCATGGGGCTGGAACGCAACCCATTGATTCCCGACGACGGCGAGGATCATGAGATTCGAGCGCTGACGCGTAAGTTCTGGATCGCCACCGCGCTCACGCTGCCTGTCTTTTTCCTCGCGATAGCGCACATGATCCCAGGCGTTCATTTGCAGAAGGATATCACGAAATGGATCGAGTTCATCCTGACCATCCCCGTCGTCTTTTGGGCGGGCGGGATGTTTTTCACTAAGGCATGGGTTTCCTTGAAAACATGGAACCTCAATATGTTCACGCTCATCGCCACTGGAGTTGGCGCGGCGTTTATCCACAGCTCGATCGCGGTTCTTGCGCCCGGCTTGTTTCCGGAATCATTCAAGGAACACGGCGAGGTCGGGCTTTATTTCGAGGCTTCGGCGGTGATCACGGTGCTGGTTCTTCTCGGTCAGTTGTTAGAAGCAAAAGCTCGCGCTCGCACCGGCGAGGCAATCCAAGCACTGATGGGTCTAGCGGCGAAGACCGCACATCGCCTGCGCGATGGAAATGAAGAAGACGTGCCGATTGACGAAATTAAAAAAGGCGATCTGCTACGTGTGCGCTCCGGAGAAAAAGTCCCCCTCGACGGAACGATCACTGAGGGCGGTGGCAACATCGATGAATCCATGATCACCGGCGAGCCTATGCCGGTTATGAAAAAGGAAGGCGACCCCGTGATCGGTGCGACCCTGAACCAGAACGGAAGTTTCGTGATGCGCGCGGTAAAAATCGGCAGCGACACCCTGCTCTCGCAAATCGTCCGCATGGTTGCGGAAGCCCAGCGCAGCCGCGCGCCGATCCAGAAAATCGCCGATACGGCGGCGGGTTTGTTCGTGCCCATTGTCGTCGCAGCGGCGATCATTACGTTTATCATCTGGAGCCTCTTCGGCCCAACTCCCGCGATGGCCTTCGCTCTCGTCAACGCCGTTTCCGTTCTCATTATCGCCTGCCCCTGTGCGCTCGGTCTCGCCACCCCGATGTCGATCATGGTCGGTATCGGCAAGGCTGCGGGAATGGGGATCCTCGTGAAAAACGCGGGTGCCATCGAACTCACGGAAAAAGTCACGCATCTCGTCACCGACAAAACCGGCACCCTAACCGCAGGAAAGCCACGAGTCACCGACGCCCTTGCCGTGCCGGGCATCGACTCCGCTTACCTCATCCAGCTCGCTGCTTCCGTCGAGGTCGCCAGCGGACATCCTTTAGCGCGAGCCATCGTCGCTGCAGCGGTGGATCAGAAACTCCTTTTCGTTACCGATTTTGCATCCACCACCGCAGGTGGAGTAACTGGCAGAGTCGATGGCGTGACCGTCCGAATCGGGAAATCTGCATTTCTTTCCGACAACGGAATCACCATCCCTTCGGATCTCGAAACACATGCCGCCGTGCTCCGTGAAAACGCCAAAACAGTCGTGTGGATTGCGTTAGGAAACGAGGTCGCGGGCATTCTCGCCATCGCAGATCCGATCAAGGAAACCAGCGCTGCGGCCATTCGTTCCCTTCACGATATGGGTTTGAAAATCATCATGTGCACCGGCGACAATCGCGCGACCGCCGAAGCCGTCGCCCGGGAGCTTGGGATCGACGAAGTCCACGCCGAGGTTATGCCACAGGATAAGATCGACCTCGTCCGCAAGCTCAGAAAGCAGGGAGCCGTCGTCGCCATGGCGGGCGACGGGATCAACGACGCGCCCGCTTTGGCCGCTGCGGACGTCGGTATCGCCATGGGAGCCGGATCGGATGTCGCGATCGAAAGCGCGAGCATCACACTGGTGAAAGGCGACCTCATGGCCATCGCAAAAACCATCCACCTCAGCAGCGCCACCATGCGCAACATTCGTCAGAACCTATTCTTCGCCTTCATCTATAACGCCGTCGGAGTCCCCATCGCCGCCGGCGTGCTTTATCCATTTTTCGGAATTCTCCTAAGTCCCATGATTGCCGGTGCGGCGATGAGTTTTTCATCAGTCTCCGTGATCATGAATGCGCTAAGGTTGAAGACCTCAGTTAGTCGGAAGCGAATTATTCACGCAGACGGAGTATCGAGAGTTCCTGCTCTGTGAACTGTCCCGGTACAACGTTGACCTTCTGTGTCCTAATAACTTTCCTAATAACTTTCCTGGAAATATACATGAAATCCATTGACTGTGGGTGTTGGTTGTGTAGGGTGGGGACATGTCAGGCAAGAAAGGAACGAAGCGCTGTAATAACTTTCCTGGAAATATACATGAAATCCATTGACTGTGGGTGTTGGTTGTGTAGGGTGGGGACATGTCAGGCAAGAAAGGAACGAAGCGCTGGATCTCTCCTTGGGCGGAATCGGAGGAAAAGCCCTCGATTTACCACTGTATTT
>CAMBTP010000016.1 GCA_945870855.1 Prosthecobacter debontii | reverse complement strand
AGACCCTTCTCCATAGGGAGAATTTCACCGCCAAGAGCGCCAAGAAAGAAAAGTGAAGAATGCAAAAAACAATTCCTCCTTGGCGAACTTCTCTTCCTTGGCGGTTCAAATTCTTCCCATTCGGCAAGGCTGCAACCAGCTTACTTCGTATTTCCATCACGAACCCAAAAAGCTGCGGATGAGAACCGCAGCAGTCAAAAGCCTCCGGCGGTATGGATATGCGCAAGGACTTTTGGCAACCAGTCTAACGAGGCGAAATGCTCGGCTGCGGAATTTGCGAAGAGATCCGCCTTTGCTGTGTTTTACTCAAGTTCCTTTGCCTTTGCTTCGTAAAACTCTTTGGCACGCAGTGTCTCCTCGTAACGTCGCTGAAGAGTTGCGAACTCTTCGGCGCTGACGCCCTTGCCAAGAACGGCCATCTCCTCTTTCAGTAAGGCAAGTTCACTGGACATGGCATCCCGCTGGGTCTGCGCATCGGCGAGCAATGTTTTAAGCTGACCAACCTCCGCAGATTCGCTCAGCGCGCGCTGGAGTTCGCTCTGAAGGCGGGCGTTCTCGAGGGAAACATCCTGCTTCAGCTTTTCAAGGCGCAGCGTTTCGCCATTGCGGGTGGATAATTCCGCATCCTTGTCCGCGAGCATTTGTTGAAATTTTCCGGAAATTCCTGCCAAAGTATCTGCATCCGTCTTTAGCCGTTTTGCGATCTCCTCGACGGGTTCCGTGCTACCTTCTAGCGGCGATAATCCCATGGCGATACGTTGCCGATTCAACTCGGAACGTCGCGCATCTAGATCTGCTTTAATCGCGGCAACAGTAGGATCTTCACTGGAATTCATAGGAGTTCCACCTCTGCGGACTACCGTCACCGCTAGCACGATGAGCATAGCGAGGATCAAGAAAAGAAGAACCAATACGGGATTGAATTGCGCCGTAAACTTTTTACCGACTTGGGTCTCCACCGCTTCGGGATGTGAGTGCTCCGCTTGGTCGCTATTGTTCGCGCTTATATCCTCGTGTTTTTCCTCTGACATACCGGAACCCTGTCTAATACCAAGCCATTCTGTCAATGCGGGGTTGGCTCAAACCAGCACGCGCAGGAATTCCTCGGGGTGGTCGATGAGGTAGGTGGGCTTCTCTTTTGCGAGAGACTCGCGGGAGTTGAAACCCCAGCTCACGGCGGCGTGGGGGATTTTGGCTTTCTGGGCGGCTTTCACGTCGCGGAGCTCGTCGCCGATGTAAAGCATCTCGGTATTTGGGATGGAGAAGGTTTTGCGGATGGCGCGGAGGTGGCGGGCTTTTCCAGTGAGCTTGGAGGTGGAGGATACGAACTCGAAGAGATCCCGGATGCCGTGGTTACGGAGGAAGACATCGACGTTGGCCGTGGTGTTCGATGTGAGGATGCCGAAGCTGTCGGTGTGGTTGCGCAGCTCAGTGAGGGCGTCCTTCATGCCGTCGATGAGCTGGAGCTGGTCGATGTTCGCTCGCATCATGCCGGTGCCGCGGGCGATGATGGAAGGGACGCGGCGCTTGGGGATTTTTAGTTCGGAAAGGATCTGTTTGAGTGAGAGGTGGCGTAGGACTGCTATCTCGTGCTCCTCGACCTGGCGGATGCCATAATCGGGGGCGATCTCGTTGAAAATGCGGCGGGACTCGCCGAGGGTGTCGGCGATGGTGCCGTCGAAATCAAAAATCAGGGCTCGGTATTTCATTTTTCCGGAGACTGCCTTCACGCAACTCCATTTGCCAGCCAAAACCTGTGGCGGAATCATCTAATCCCTGCGGCGCTTGTTAAGCCAGCGCTGGACGTCGCGGAAGATCCTTTCATGCTGTTCGTCGAACATGAGGAGGTGGTAGGCGTCGGGGTAGTTTTTATAGGTTTTGGAAACGCTGGATGGCATACGGGCGATGAAGCCGCGCAAGTCGGAATCGTCGTTGAAATAATCCTTGCCGCCATGGAGAACCAGGACCGGGACTTCCATATCTGCGGCGCAGAGGTTCATGCCATCGATGAGCCGACCAAGGGTGGCGAGTAGGCGGAGGGTGTGTTTCTCGATATTGTATGAATTCGACTGCGACTGCTTGAGGTGCTTGGACTCCTGGGTCATTTGCACGTCATGCTCTGGCGCGAGGGCATCAAGGGAAACGCGAGCGAGCGGAAGGGTGGTGGCGGCGACTTGGACGAGTGCGATTTTCCACGGCTCAATGTCGTTTTTAAAACGGACGATAGGAGAGGAAAGCACGAGCCCGTCGCAGGGCGGCTTTCCGGGCGGGGCGGCGTTGAGGGCGTGGGTGGCGATGAGCGCGCCCATGCTTTCGCCATACCAGATGATCTTCGCGTCTGGGTGACGCTCTTCGACGAGTTGAGTGAAGGCTTCTAAATCCTCATACCATTGGGCGGGATTACCGATATCGCCGCGACGAGCGTGGATGGGATCGCTGCCTTGGCCGCGCACTTCGTAGGCGTAGAGGGCGGTTTTAGGCTGATTTTGAACAAGGTGGTTGCCTAAGTTTGCATAATCCATTGAGGCACCGCAGAAGCCGTGAATACCGATTACGACGAGATCCGGCTCCACTCCTTTCCGCTTCCATGTGCGGTAGCCAAATGTTTCTGACTCGCCGCCGCCTTCCTTGGCATAGTTGATGAGAATCGCATCTGGGGCGCAACCCGTGGCAATCGCGCCGAGCATGAGCATCAGGTGAAATCGAAATTTACAGAAAGCCACGCAGTAAAAATGCCGCATGGTGTGGCGCATTGCAACCCCTCAGGATAACATCGGATCTTTACGAAAGATTCAGCGTCCAAAATGATCTCGCAGAATTTCCGGCTTGCCGGAGTGATCATGCTTTGGTTGCTTGTCGCTCGGCAATCGCCGCTGTAGCTCAGGGGTAGAGCAGCTCATTCGTAATGAGCAGGTCGTCGGTTCGAATCCGACCAGCGGCTCCATATTTTATGTCAAGCGCGGAGGCTCGCTTTAAGGGGCGAAGAGTTTCACATGGAACTGGAAACTTGAGATTCCTTTCACAGACCTTTGAGATAAGCCGTCATATCGGCGATGGCTTGGGCGCTCAGTCCTAGGTTGGATGGGCCATACATGAGGGATTTCTCCATGCGCTTCATACTGGCGATGCGGGATTTGGCGATGGTCTGGGTTTGGCCGCCGAGGCATTTGATGATGACTGGATCGCCTTCCGCGAGGAGCATGCCGGTGATGGTGAGACCATCCGTTGTTTTGATCTCAGTGCCTTCGTAACCGTGGGAGATATCGGCGGAGGGATTCAGTATGGCATCGATGATGACTGCGGCCGGTTGCTGTTTGCCGAAGCTGGTTAGATCGGGCCCGTAATCGACGCCTTGGTCGCCGATGTGGTGGCACATGTAGCAGCTGGCGATCGAGGCTTTGCCGCGCTCGGCATCACCTTGGAGTTTTAGGATTTCCGCCGTGGTCGGCAGCTTCTGGGCGTTGGCTGGCTCCGCGGGCATTTCTACTGCGACGAGTTTCACGCTGGCGGGATCCTGTCCCATGGCCTTGAGAATGCCGTCAACGTTGTGTGCTTTCCAGAGGTTGCCTTTGCGATTGTTGACCCACCAGTTTGCGAGCTCTTTGTGGACGAAGCCATCGGTATTCGCGATCTGGATCATGGCAGTGGCGGCGGCGGCGCTGCGGGTGAAACCGAGGGCGGTCAGCGAGAGCTTGGATTGATCGGGACTGACTTTTTCGGAAAGCACGCGGGCTTTCTGGTCGGCGACGGCTTGCGGCGGGTGCAGGCGCCAGGCGAGCCACGCGAAGGCGTCCGTCCAAGCATCCGGGGCGGCGGTCATTTCCTTGCGAAGGGCATCGTAAACGGCGGCTTCCTTGCCCGTGCAACCGAGGCCGAAGGCTTCGAGATAGGCGCGATCCTTGCCATCGAATTGCTTGGCGATGGTGACGAGGTGGGGGAGGGAGGCACTTACAGGAATATCGCGCAGGCTCAGGACGATTTCGCGTCGCACCATGGGAGCTGGATCAGAAGCCATTTTCTCGGCGAGCTTCAAGACATCACCACCGGCGGCACGGATGGCGCGGCAGGCGACGAGTCGGGTGCGAGGCTCCGCAGAATTGAGGAGTTTGGCGACGATTGCTTGGCCGGAATCGCCCATTTGTGCGAGCAGCCAGACGGCGCGGGCGGCGATCTGCTTGTCGGGGTTTGCTAGCAGCGCAGCCACGACGGGCACGGCCTTTTCGCCTTCGGCCTTGAGACGAGTGAACCCGCTGTTACGGACGTTCACGGCGGGGCTTTTTAATGCCAGAATCTGGCCTTCCTTGGTAGCTAGGTCGATTTTTGGGATGACTGGTTTGAAACCTTTTGGAGCGATGCGGTAGATAGTGCCGGAGCCGGAGTCGTCCTGGGTGCCGTGGCCGCCCACGCGTGGATCGAACCAATCGGCGACATATAGAGCTCCATCGGGGCCGACGGCGACATCGGCGGGACGGAAACGGGTTTTCAGCTCGTTGTTAGGCCCGCCCTGAAAGTCGGAGCCTGCGAATTCGCCTTCTTTGTTAGATGTTAGAAAATCGATGCGCTCCAGCTTGAAGCCCGCGCCATCGGGGACGGGAAGGTAGCCGAAAACCACGTTTTTTCCTGCCTCGCAGGCGAGCAGCAGGCCCTGCCATTTATCGCCAAGCGCGCCGTTTTCATAATACGCGACACCGGTGGGCGAGCCACCGCCATACACATCGCCGGAGGGCATGGTGCCGGGGTCTTCTTGTCTCCACTCAGCGGTGGGAGTGTCCTGGCCGGGGCGCTTGTCGGCTCCCCATGCGCGTTGGCCGTCGGCGGAAGAGAAGCCGGCGTTACCGCCCTCGATGATTTCCGCGACGCGGCACGCCGGCGGATCGTCGTTGTCGGATTGGAACATGTCGCCGAAGGAGGTGAGTGACTGTTCGTAAGAGTTGCGGTAGTTGTGTCCGACGATGCGGGCGTTCGTGCCATCGGGGTTCATTCTAACAGAAAAACCTCCAACCCAGATATTTCCGTCGTCGCTGGGTTGTCCGGCGATGGCGCGGGTGTCCTGATACCATGTGCCGCCGCCACCGTAGTAGCCGCTGCCGATGCGGAAGGTTTTACCGGATTTGTCGGTGAAGATTCCGCCGCAGTTGCCATTGTTGAAATTCCAGAGACCATCCGGGCCGACGGTTACCGAGTGCAGCGAGTGATCGTGCTGACGGGCGTTGAAACCCGTCAGAAGGACGTCGCGCTTGTCCACGGCGGGATCGAATTTTCGGTCGCGGTTGGTATCAGTATATACGAGCAGATCGGGCGGCTGAGCGACGATGATTTGGTTTTCGAGAACGGTGATGCCGAGCGGGGATTCGAGGTTTTTCTCCTGCGTGAAAACCTCCGTGGTATCCGCTTTTCCATCCTTGTCGGTGTCCTCAAGGATGACGATGCGGTCGCCCTCGGGGCGCTTGTCTTTGGCATGGCGGTAGTTGACGCCTTCCGCGACGTAGAGGCGGCCTTCGGCATCGAAGTCGATGTTGGTCGGATTTTGCAACATCGGGCTACTAGCCCAAACGGTGATCTCAAGATTGCTATCGGCGAGGGTGAACATTTCCTCGGGGACAAGAGTGTCCGCTGAGATTTGTGCCAGCGAGACGATCAGAGCAGAGGCGATGAGTTTTATGTAATGCGTCATGATTTCGATAATTTATAGTCGTTAGGCAGCATGGGCTGATACGATGGATTCGATATTGATCTTTCCAAGATAGGTTACGACAACTGGGTCTCCGCGAGGAAGCGATAAGTTCCATTGGCAGAAAGCAGCACTTCGTGTGTCCCTTGCTCGACGATCTTTCCCTTGGAAAGGACGAGGATCTGATCGGCGTGGCGGACGGTGGAGAGGCGATGGGCGATGACGAGGGAGGTGCGGCCTTGCATGAGGCGTTCCAGGGCTTCGTTGACCAGGCGCTCAGATTCGCTGTCGAGGGCGGAGGTGGCTTCGTCGAGGAGCAGGATTTTGGGATCGGCGAGGACGGCGCGGGCGATCGCGATGCGCTGGCGCTGGCCACCGGAGAGCTTGGTGCCGCGGGGGCCGACGAGAGTGGCGTAGCCTTCGGGAAGTTCGGCGATGAAGTCGTGGGCATTGGCCAAAGCGGCGGCAGACTCGATCTCGGCTTGGGTGGCTCCTTCTTTGCCGTAGGCGATATTTTCGGAGATAGTGCCGCCAAAAAGCATGACCTCCTGCGGAACGATAGCGATCTGCGAGCGCAGGCAGGCGAGTGAAATTTCACGGGCATCTGTGCCGTCCAGGAGGAGCTTGCCGGAGTTAGGTTCGTTGAAGCCGAGGATGAGGGAAAAGAGAGTGGATTTCCCCGCGCCGGATGGCCCGACGATGGCGGTGCGCTGGCCGGAGGGGAGGGATATGGTTAGATTTTCCAAGACGGCAATCTCCTGGCGGGAGGCGTAGTGAAAAGAGATATCCTCGAAGGCGATCGCGCCGGAGAGCGTTAGATCGGAGCGGCCTGATTCGCGCTCGGTGGACATGTCGAGGATTTCGCGCAGGCGCTCCGTAGCACCCGCGGTTTGCTGGAGTTGGGAAATAATTTCAGGAAACGATCCAAGCGACGCGCCGACGAAAATTGAGAAGAGGATGAAGGAAAAAAAGTTTTCCCAAGAGATTCCGCCTGTTGAATACATCTGCGCTCCATACCAGACGACGAAGGCGATGGTGCCGAAGAGCACGAAAATAATGAACGAGAGAAACGCGCCCCGCGCCTTCGCGCCGCGAAGGGCGATGGCAAGGAAGGCAGCGAGGGATGATTCGTAGCGGGCGCGCTCGAAGCCCTCGTTGGTGAAGGCTTTTACATCGGCGATGTTCTGGACGGATTCCTCAATGACTGTGGAGGCATCGGCAAGAGATTGTTGGGCGGCCTTGGAGTGGTTGCGGACTTTTCTGCCGAAAAAAGCCATGAGCAGCACGACGATGGGGATGCAACCTAGCATGATCAGCGAGAGCTTCCACGAGGAGATGAAGATGAATATCAATCCGCCAATAAGGATGACCGTTTGGCGAACAGCCTGAGGCACGGTAGAGATCAGCGTCTCGCGGACGAGTGCAAGATCGGCGGTGACGCGGTTACTGAGGGAGCCAGCGCGCTGGTCTTGGAAGTAGGGGACGGGTAGTCCAAGGACGTGCTTGAAGAGGTCTTTGCGGAGGTGGTTCAGCGCGGACTCGCCGGAGCGGATGAAGCCCTGGACGCGGAAGTATCCGATGGTAGCCTGAAGAAACAGGGCGGCGATAAGTTTGAGAATAATGTCGTTCGTTCTCGCAAGAATCTCCGCAGGCGGGACGGCTTTTTGCAACGCATCAACCGGGCTGCCGACCAGTTCTTTCAGGAAATAGGGGAACGCGAGCGCAAGTCCAGCAGTTACAAACAACGCAATCAGTGAGGGGATGAACACGTGCTTCTCACGTAGCAGATAGTTAAGAATCCAACGGTTCGAGGAGATGGGAGATTTTTTCGTTTCCGCCACAGGCATGACGCATGGGAAACGATGAAAGCGCTCGCGTCAATGGCGGGTCTCACATCTCCGGCGGCGGAGCAATAATAGTAGGGCGGGGGATGTGAGAAGGAGAGAGGATGGCTCGGGGATTAGGGTCCCAGTGCTACTGAAGATGGATGTCCTTTTCGATGATACATCCGAGTAAGCGGTAAAATCACCGATCTCGGAGGAGTTGCTAATCCCATTACCAGTCTCAGGGGATTCCAAGAAGTCAGGGCCGTCATCTACAAAATGCGCAATTCCAGAGAGTTGCCAGACACCACCGCGCAGGACGAATAGCCCTCCTCCGGAGTCGCCGTTGCTTCCCTGAGCATCGAATGGTGTGGCACCGGCACCCAGCGGGCCGTCGAAATCAACGACGGTGTAGGGCTGGATGTTCCGAGCTATCAAAGTTCCAAGGTTCACGTTTGCATTCAACTCGATTGTGTTTGAGCCCCAGCGCATACTATTTGAATCGCTCAATCCGGGTGTTTGCCAGGTATATGGCGTGGAAGTATTGTTAGTGAATCCACGGCCAAACATCAGAGCGTTTTCCCCCGGCTGGGCGATAGTAGTGATCAGGGGCACCGTTGGTAGTGAGGGCAATGCTGGATCCGACACGCCGCCTCCGATTTGATAAAGCGAGAGGTCGGAATTTCCAATCGACAGCACGGAGGAATTCACAGAATAGCTATTTCCCGCCACGGTGATGCTTGCGGGATCGGGTCCAATATGATCAGCGCTCAGCACCCAACCTCGCATGGTGGTTGCGTTGAATCCGAGATAGACACCCGATGAATTGCTGAATCTGATAAGATTTTCCCAATACGGAAAGGCAGTCAGAGATGCTCCGCTGAGGTAGGAGTTCAGACCGGCTTGAGTGTTGTTGTTGTTTCCGGCGCCTGAGGATCCCGCTACTATGACCGCACCCGCAGAACCACATCCGCATATCGCGACAAAAGCGGCAGTTGAGACGCCTCGTGCTTCAGAAAGTAATGGCCTCAGCGCGCGGAGAAGGTCGTTTAGTTTCATAGCTATAATTTTTTTAATTAAAATAATTCGGTCTCAGCGTCAAGCAGCCGTTTATGGGGTTGCAGGAAACCGATGGAATGGGATAAGAACTTGGTGTGCGAAAAAACCTAATCCTGCTACCTTTCCCAATGATCGTATTAGCCTGCGCCCCCATGTCGAGAGAGCCGATTGGTGATATGGATGGTGGCGATGATGGCTCGGTCGGCGGGATTTCCGAGGTGCCGAATCCCAGCGCGGCAATGGCGAAGAAGAGCGGAAAATCGCTGGACCAACTTCAGCGCGGACATGAGGTTTATATGCTCAACTGCGGTCAGTGCCACACCTACCAGCTTCCAGAAAGTGTTGATATCATGGACTGGGAGGATGCGATTCCAGAGATGATCGGTCACGCCGGACTGGCGAAATCCGATGAGACGGCGGTTCTGGACTACGTCATCGCGGTGAAGAAGGAAAAAGGGCAGGAATATTAGGAAGTTGAATAGGACGAGGCTTGCCATCGGGGTGAGCGCGTCGAAACTATTACCGTTCACCACGTGAAGAGCTATTTCCTCAGACGATTCCTACTGATTCCCCCTACTTTGCTAGGGATCACCTTTCTCGTTTTCGCGATCACGAGATTCGTTCCCGGGGGACCGATGGATCGGATGCTACAACAGGCAGCGGGCACCGCGGAGGGTGGGGGCGCTAAAAAGGCATCGAGCGATGCGGGTAGCGGGCTGAGCGAGGAGCAGGTGGAGGAGTTGGAAGAGCAGTTCGGCCTCGATCAGCCGATGGCGGTGGCTTATCTGCAGTGGCTCGGCCTACTGCCGAAAGAGGTGAGAATTTCAAAAGGCGAGTTCGGCGTGCTGGGAGACGGCATGATCGGCGGCAGCAGTGAAGATCCCGACAATACCGCGACTTTGGTGCTGCGCGGCGACGGTCGTTTGGTAGAGGTGAAAAAGAAAGGCGACAGTATTGTCCATGCAAAGTGCCGGGTAAACGGGGCGGACATCACTGCCGAAGGCTGGGAAATCCGCTACGAAAGTGCTGTGATGCGCGAGGCAAGGTTTAAACGCCGCAGCCAAGATGGAGTAAAAATTCCTACCTACTCGCCGCGGGCGGTAGCATACCGGACAAATTTCAGCGGACTACTGCAAGGCGATCTCGGCCGATCCACGGTTTACAATGACCCCGTCGGCCAGATGATTTTGGAACGCGTGCCGGTGGCCACTTACTTCGGACTTCTCACCGCGATCATCACCTACGCAGTCTGCCTTCCGCTCGGCGTGCTTAAGGCGCTGAAACATCGCACTTTTATAGACAGCGCTAGCTCGGTGCTTATTTTTATCGGCTACTCGATCCCCGGCTTCGCGCTTGGTGCGATCATGCTCGTCCACCTCGGTGCCCGCATGAGCCTCTTCCCCTTGTTCGGACTAACGAGTCCTGACTTCGCAGAAATGGCGTCGTGGGATCAGGTGAAAGATCTCGCGCACCACACGGTGTTGCCGTTGCTTTGTTACCTAGTCGGTTCCTTCGCAATGCTGACGATGATGACCAAGAACAACCTCATGGATCAGCTTTCCGCCGATTACGTGCGGACGGCGGTGGCGAAGGGCGTGGGTTTTCGCAAGGCGGTGTTCGGCCACGCGTTCCGGAACTCGATGATACCTGTGGCTACGAGCTTGGGCGGCCTGATTGGAATTTTCATAGGCGGCTCTCTTCTGGTGGAGACGGTGTTCGACATCCAAGGCTTCGGGCTGTTGCAGTATCAAGCGGTGATTGCGCGGGACGTGCCGGTCATCATGGGGACGCTGACCATCGCGGCATTCCTGATGTTGTTGGGAAATGTGCTATCCGACATGATCGTTGCGATGGTGGATCCGAGGATCAAATTCAAATGAGCCGCAGAACGATAGGAATTTTCGCGCTGATCCTGGGGCTGCTCGCTGCTCTCGGAGAAATTCTAGGCATCGACTTCCCGACAGCGCGCTGGTTTTTCGAGACAAGCCGTGAGGTGTTCGGGCTGAAATGGAAATTCGCGGGGGGTGAGTTTCTGTGGTTCGGTTGGTTGAGCGCGTTGATTCTTGTGGCTGGCGGACTTTCGTATATTATCGCTTCGTTTACCGGTGGGCCGCCGAATCCGTTGACGCTGCGACGTTTGAAACGTTTCCGTGAAATCAAGCGTGGCTACTATTCGCTCGTGATCTTGCTCGGGTTGGGAGCTTTGGCAGCGCTCGATCAGGTGGTGGTTGGAAAAGAGGCCTTGGCAGTCCGGTTCAATGGTAAGTGGTTTTACCCCGCGTTCACGCCCACCCCGTTCAAGGGTTCGGACTTCGGTATCACCGGCGAGGGCGCGGACGCGCCGGTGAATTACAGAAAACTCAAGCTGGATTTCATGAGCGGCGCAGCCGAGGCGCGCGGAAAAGTGATCATGCCTTTGGTTCCATTCGGTGCGACGGACGATACACTCCAGCCGCGCTCGAAATCTTTGTTCGAGCGGGAGGGGATTTTTTCCGAATCCGGTGAGAGGATTCCTTACTTCGGACTCGCGGCGAAATATCATAACGTGGAGGAAGGGCGCGTCCACCTTCGCTACACCCTTCGCGGCGGTAAACTCAACGGCGCGGTGGACGGCTGGGATGTAAACAACGAGAAGGTCTTTTCCGCCGAATATAAAGACGGCGAGATGCTGAAGCAATACTACAGCGGCACCGGTACGATAGAGGGGTTCCTTGCTATGGAAAGCAGCGAACTCCGCGCGATGAAATACCATCCCGCCCCGCCTTTGCCGAAGGAACAGAACTGGCTGGGAACCACCTCGCAGGGCTACGATGTGCTAGCTTATCTCTACGGCGGCCTGCAGGTAAACTTCAAGGCAGCGCTGATTTTTCTACCTATCGTCTATGTGATTGGGATCACTCTCGGGATGTTGATGGGTTATCTTGGCGGATGGTTCGATCTCGCGATGGATCGTCTCATCGAGGTATTCTCGAACATTCCTTTTCTGTTTGTGGTCATCATCTTCGCGAGCATGGTGCCGGAACAGGTCAAGGGTCTTCCGATCATCCTCGCGATCCTGATCCTCTTCGGATGGATGGGCATCACCTCGCTCATGCGAACTGCGGCTTACCGCGAAAAGGAGCGAGACTATATCGCCGCTGCACGGGTTCTGGGTGCGGGCACGCCCAGGATCATCTTCCGTCATCTCCTGCCGAACACGGTCGCGATTCTTGTCACGCTCGTTCCCTTCACTATGTCTGGCCTGATTTTTTCGCTGACTGCCCTCGATTACCTTGGCTTCGGCTTGCCAGCAAAATACGCCACCTGGGGACGGTTGCTTAACGATGGCCTTTCAAACCTATCCGCCGCGCCTTGGCTTGTTTCCTCCACTTTTTTCATACTCGTCTTTCTTCTGGTGCTCATCACTTTCATCGGAGAGGCCGTCCGCGAGGCCTTTGATCCGAAAAAACACAGCTACTACCGTTGATGAGAAAGCACCTCCTCATACCCATTCTCGTCATAGCGGCGGTCACCCTCTCCGGCTGCGGCGAACAGGAAGTGCATACCGCGCGCACCTCGGGCTACGAGGAATTCATGACGCAATACAACCGTTACATCCGCAACTGGCTCAGCGAGCAAAAAGCGGCGACGGAAAAGACCGTGCGAGAAACGGAGACGAAGATGCTGACCCTCGAGGGAGAAGAGCGGGAAACAGCAGAGCGCAATCTCATCGCAATCAAGCGGGAGGAGGAAAAATGGATTTTCCGGCTTGGCTTGGGGGATTATTTCCGTTTCGGGAAACCGGAGGACATCCCGGCTGATCTGGTCTGGGAGGACGGTATGAAACATGAGGAAATCGGTGATCCCCGCGCGAAAAAGGGCGGTGCCTTCCGCCAGTATATTCACACTTTCCCTCCCACCATCCGCCCCTTCGGAGATAACTCAAACAACGGTTTTCGCAGCGTCATTTATGATGATATCGATGTCCCTCTCGTCGGCCTGCACCCCAAATCCATGGAGATGATCCCCGGTCTGGCAAAACGTTGGGCGGTTTCCTCCGATGGCAGGACGGTCTATTTCGAAATCGATGAGGCCGCGCGCTACTCGGACGGGGTGCCGGTGCGGGCGAACGATTTTCTTTTCGATACCTATGTGCGCATTTCCGACGATATCGTAAACCCTTACGCGAAGCAGTTCTATCGGGAGAACATCGCGAACATGACGGTTTACGGGGAGCAACTGCTATCCATCTCGCTGCCCGAGGCGCAGCTTTACGCCCCCGCACTGCTCGGTGATAAAACACCGGCACCACCGCATTTCTATAAGAATTACGGCCCCGATTACTCGGAACGCTACCAATGGAAATTCCCACCCACCACCGGAGCATACCAGGTGCTGCCGGAAGACGTTGTGAAAGGCGTCTCCATCACGCAGTCTCGGGTCAAGGACTGGTGGGCCAAGGATAGGAAATACTACAAATACCGTTTCAACCCCGACCGCATCGTCCACACCGTAGTCCGCGACGAACCGAAAGCGTTCGAGTTATTCCGCGCCGGGGAGCTGGATTCCTTTTACCTCACTCGTCCCGATTACTGGTATGAAAAATCGGAGATGGAACCTGTTTACAAAGGCTACATCGAGCGCCACACCTTCTACACCCAATATCCGGCGTTACCTCTCGGCATATACATAAATGTTAGCAAACCTTTGCTTGATGAAAAGACCGTCCGCATCGGCATTCAACATGCGATGAACTGGCAGAAGGTCATCGATGTAATCCACCGCGGCGACTACAAGCGCCTCGATGCTTTCAACCAAGGCTACCTCCTGTTCAGCGATCCATCGATCAAGGCGCGTCCTTTCTCCGTCTCGAAAGCGCGTGCCGCTTTCCGCGAGGCGGGTTTCACCGAAACCGACCGCGACGGCATCCTGCGCCGCCCGAATGGAACGAAACTCTCTATCTCCGTCTCCTACCGTGCGAGACCACAGTATGACCGCATTTTCGCCATCCTCCGGGAGGAGGCGAAATCCTGCGGTCTCGATCTCCGCCTTGATTCCAACGAGGACACGGTTGATTACAAAAAAGTCATGCTCAAGCAGCACGAGATGAGTTTCACTGCGTGGGTTATCACTCCGCCGACGCCGGATTTTCATCAGTTTGTGCATTCCTCGAACGCCTTTGACGAGCGTGGCAATATCAAGCCGCAGACCAATAATCTCTTCGCGTGGGGGAGGCCGGATACCGACATGCTTTCCGAAAAAGCGCGCTTCGCCCGTACCGAGGAAGAGTTGCGTGAGACAGCCTCCAAGCTCCAGCACATCATCCACGACGAGGCGTTCTTCGTGCCCGGCTACACCGTGGATTTCGTGCGTATGGGGAGTTGGCGCTGGCTGCGCTGGCCGGATTGCGAGCAGACCCGTTTCTGTCCGCCGATCGTTTACGAACCCACGGAATTACACGTCCACTGGATCGATGAGGAGATGAAAAAGGAGACTCTCGACGCAAAACGCGCGGGTCGCAGTTTCGGTGAAGTGAATCGGATCTTCGATGACTACCGTTTCCCCACCACGCCGCCCGGCAAGACACAAGCTGCCGAGCAAACACCAACGCCGGAACCAGAGGAAAAGGAGGCCGAACAATGAGCCAAGGCAATCTGCTGGAAGTGGATAATCTCATCACCTCGTTCGATACCGAGCGGGGCATGCTCCGTGCCGTGGATCACGTTTCCTTTTCCATACCACACGGGAAAACGGTTGGTATTGTCGGTGAGTCGGGTTGCGGAAAAAGTGTCACCGCCATGTCCATCGTGCGCCTTTTGCCACAGCCATCCGGCAAGGTGCTGGGAGGGGAGATCCGCTTCATGGGTGAGGATCTGCTCCACGCATCAGACAAGCGCATGCGCGAGATTCGCGGCGGCAAGATTGGCGTGATTTTCCAGGAACCCATGTCCGCCCTCAATCCCGTCCACCGCATCGGTCGGCAGGTGGCGGAGGTTTTCCGCATCCACAAGGACATGTCCAAAAAGGACGCATGGGACGCCGCTACGGAAATGCTCGACCTACTCCGTATTCCCGCGCCAGAGAAGCGGATGATGGATTACCCGCACCACCTTTCCGGCGGCATGAGGCAGCGCGTAGTGATCGCCATGGCTCTTGCCTGCCGCCCCTCGCTGCTCATTGCCGATGAACCGACCACCGCCCTCGACGTTACAGTCCAAGCGCAGATCCTTGATCTTTTGGAAAATCTCCAGAGCGACATCGGAATGTCCGTGATGCTCATCACCCATGATCTCGGCGTGATCGCGGAGACATGCGACGAAGTCGTCGTCATGTATGCCGGCCGCGTTGTAGAGAGTGCGCCGGTGGAGGAACTTTTTGGAAACCCGCTGCATGCCTATACTCAGGCACTGCTGCGCTCCATCCCGACTTTGGAAACACCGCCGAAGTCCGTTCTTCCGACCATACCCGGCACCGTCGCCGGTCTCGGAGAGCATACCCACAGCTGCCGTTTTTGCCAGCGCATGGGCAGGAAGTCTTCGATGACACGCGAGCGGCCCAAGTTCAAGGAAGTGCAGCCGGGACACTGGCTGGAAATCTGTAAGGAATGTTCAAACCTGTGAGTGAATTCCCTTTATTAACTGCCGAAGACCTACGGGTGCATTTTCCCGTGCGCACCGGCTTGTTCATGAAACAGACCGGCGCGGTGAAAGCCGTGGACGGCGTTTCCCTCCAACTCGGAGTCGGTGAGACGCTCGGCCTTGTCGGCGAGTCTGGTTGCGGGAAATCCACTCTTGGGAAAGCACTTGTCCGACTTCTCAACCCCACCTCTGGAAAAATCTTTTTCGATGGGCGCGAAATTACCCACCTCGGCCAGGGAGCGCTCCGCCCACTGCGCCGCGATTTCCAGATGATCTTCCAAGATCCCGCCGAGTCGCTCGACGCGCGGATGAGCGTCCGCTCCCTAGTCGAGGAGCCGTTCCGCATCCACGGCATGGGCAACCGCGCCGAGCGGAAAAAATGGGTCGATGATCTCCTCGAAACGGTCGGCCTCAGCGCCAGCTCGGCGGAGAAATACTCATTCGAGTTCTCCGGTGGTCAGCGCCAGCGTATCGGCATCGCCCGCGCCCTTGCGCTTAAGCCCAAATGGCTGGTCTGCGATGAACCGGTCTCCGCGCTCGATGTTTCCGTCCAGTCTCAGATACTCAATCTCCTTGTCGATCTCCAGAAAGACTTCGGCCTCTCCTACCTTTTCATCGCCCATGATCTCTCCGTGGTGAAGCACGTCAGCGACCGCGTCGCCGTCATGTATCTCGGGAAAATCGTAGAGCTCGCCGATTCGGAAACAATTTATCGAGACCCGCGCCACGCCTATACCAAGGCGCTGCTCTCCGCTGTTCCCAATGCTGATATCAAGGTGAAGCGTAAAAAAATTCTGTTAGAGGGCGATGTCCCATCGCCCATCGATCCACCGGCAGGCAGCGCTTTCGGCCACCGCATGAGCCACCCGCGCTACGAGGAAACCATCGGCATGGATCTTTCCCTCCGAGAGATCGCACCGGGTCACTGGGTCGCCGCCGATCCCACCTGTTTGGAGCCGGAGGATTGGGAAAAGCTACGGGTTTGAACTATGTCGGATACGTGGAAGCATGGAGCGGCGGATCAGAATCCGCCGATGACCATGGATGGCCGATGATTTGCGCCATCGCTCTTCTCATCGTCACCCCATGGGCTAGGGCGGATTCTGATCCGCCTCTCCATGTCGGCGCCGTGCTCTCCAGAGCGCGTGTGGAGTGACTCGCGTTCTGGAGAACGCGTCTCCGTGCCTTCCGATACCACATGCCTAGAGCCGGACGATGGGGTTGAGTTCGTCGAGCTTCGCGCGAAGGGTCGGCTCATCCATTCCGTAGTCGGCGAGGGTTTCATTTTTAGAAAATCTCAGTGGATAACTTGCAATGTTGCAGACCGGATAGATCCTGATCCTACTCAAAAAAAGAGCGACTCGGCCGATCATCCTCATGGAAAACCCATTAACCAGGAGGCGTCTCGGTCAAGTCGCTTGTCTTTCGACAAACATTAATAAGTGCGTCGTGTGCCGGATCTTTCAAAAAAGTGATTTTTCAAGAATCCAATAATCCGAGCGATGCGTAGATCTGGCGGGTAGAGTGGGATTTGTTGAGCGTGTAGAGGTGGATGCCTGCTATATCGGCATCCAGCAGCTCGGCGCATTGTTGTGCTGCGTAGTGAATACCAGCGCGCTCTACGGCTTCCGGATTGGATTTTGCGCGGGCGAGTGCCTTGATGAGCTTGGCTGGGTAGCGGGCGCCGGCGGCGAGTTCGGCCATGCGCTTCATGCTGCCGGTGGATGTAACCGGCATGATTCCTGCGGTGATCGGGATGTGGATTCCGGCCAGCTCGCAGCGTTCGCGGTAGTCGAAGAAATCATGATTATCGAAGAAGAGCTGGGTGCAAATATAGTCCGCTCCGGCATCGACCTTGGCCTTCATGTAGTCGAGTTCTGCGACGCGGTTCGGGGTGGCTGGGTGGCCTTCGGGAAAACCCGCGACACCGATTCCGAAGCCGCGAGGGTCGGGGTGCTTTCCAGATTCATTGAATTTACGGATATGCGCCACTAGATCCGCAGCAAAACGGAAATCGCCCTGCGACCAATCATAATTCGGCTGGTCTTTCGGCGGATCGCCGCGCAGGGCGAGGATGTTAGAGACTCCGGCGTCGGCGTAGCGGGTGAGGATCGCGTCGATCTCATCCTTTGTGTGGCCTACGCAAGTTAGATGCGGGACGGGCGGGATATTGGTAGTCTGGCGGATGCGTAGGACGAGATCATGGGTCAGCTCACGCGTCGAACCACCGGCACCGTAAGTGACGGAGACAAAAGAGGGCGAGAGGATCTCAAGGTCGCGGATTGTTTCGTAAAGCTCGTCCCAAGCGGCTTGGGCGCGCGGCGGAAAAAACTCGAAGGATAGGGAGGGCTTCGGGCTGCTTAGGATATCGAGAATATGCATGGTCGGGAAACTATTTACGATGAGAGCGAATTTCGTGGAAACTTTTCCGGTTTGCGGGTGTTTGCAAGTGCGCTGACGTATGTTTGCTCCGTTCCCGTAAACTTCAAACGCTAAACTTCCATGAAAACGATACTTGCAGGCAGCATTCTAGCATCAGTTCTGGTATCCGCTGCGATGGCGGAAGGTGATCGGCATCCCGAAGCGGGACGGCCACCTGAAGGAGGAAGACCTCCAAATCACGGCGAAAAGCGGCCGTTTCTTGGTGGCCCGGATGAGATGTTCAAGCACATGGATAGGGACGGTGACGACAATATCTCGAAGCGTGAGTTTTTCGCTTCTCCACGCATGGAGAGGTTACCTGAGAACAATCGCGAGGAAATTTTCGGGCGGCTTGATCGAGATGGAGATGGCCTGATCGAACGCGAGGAGATCGTCGCGATGAGGCGCGACAACGAGCGCCGCGCTATGGGTCAGTTTCGGAAGCTGGATACCGATAAAAGCGGCGGACTCGATTTCGAGGAATTCAGCAAAGGCGAGTTATTCGGAAAGCTGCCAGAGGAGAAGCGGCGTCAGATTTTTACGAGAATGGACACCGATAGCAACGGCGAGATCAACGGCGCAGATAAACCCAAAGGGCCGCCCGTGAAACCGGAAAGACCTGAGAAACGTCTGCATAAAGGAAATTAGTGGTTGGTAAAATCGATCTTAAGGATTGAACCTAAGTAGCATGGCCTCACCCGCTGGAGTAAAAGACCAAGCTTTATCAAGTGTTTAAGCTTAAGAACCTAATATCCTAATTTCAAATTCCCAATGTCCATTTAAGCCTTATGCCTCTACCGCATCGACCTTCGCCGATTCGGCGGCGAGGGTTGTGGCAAGAACGTCCTTGCGGAGGTCGCCGCCCTTGCGTTGCGACCACCAAAGAACGATGGGGGAGGCGACGAAGACAGATGAGTAGGTTCCGATCACAAGGCCGATGAGGATCATGATGGAGAAATCTCTGAGTGCAGAACCACCGTAGAGCGAGAGAATCGCGACGGTCACAATGGTTGTAGCAGAGGTGAGGATCGTGCGGGAGAGAGTGGCGTTGATCGCCTCGTTCATGACGTCCTTGATGGCTCCTGTGCGGATAAGAACTGTTTCACGAATACGGTCGAAAATAACAATAGTGTCATTGATCGAGTAACCCGCGATCGTGAGGATCGCGCCAACATGGATTAGGGAAAGCTCGCGACCAAGTAGCACGACAACGCCGACCGAGATGATCACATCATGAAGCAGCGCGATGAAGGCACCGAGCGCGAACGAGAACTCGAAGCGGATCGTGATGTAGATGGCAATGCCAATGAGACCCAAGCCAAGTGCAATAATAGACTCCCGCATGAAAGAGCCGCCGATAAGTGCGGATACCTCCTCCTTGGATTCGTCGATCAGATATTCGTTGGAGCCGTCCGTTTTCTTTTCCGAGAAAACGGGGATTTCTGAGCGCAGAGCGCTGACGATCTTCTCGGCATCCGCCTTGTCAGTGCGAATACTGAGCAGGGCACCCGTGGCCGGATTACTCTCGATCTGCGGGAATGCTGCGCGAGTAAGCGTGAGGGTGGAGAGGACTTTGTCCACCTCTTCAAGTTTTACCTCTTTCTCGCCGAGCTGGAACTGGATGCGTGTGCCACCGGTGAAATCGATTCCCAAGGAACTTTCGCGTTTTAGAGCAAACGCAGCCAGTGAAATCACAATGAAAATACTGGAGACGATCGCGGTCTTTTTCGCAGCGGCGAGGAAGTCGATTTTGGTCGCCTTGATCAGGTTGAGAAAAGTCATTTTCCTTAGAAGATTCGTGTCTATACCCCAGCGGAAAAGGACGCGGGTCACGAGGATGGCTGAGAACATCGAAGCAGTGATGCCGATGGTGAGCGTCACTGCGAAGCCCTTGATGCTGCCGCTGGCCATCGAGAAAAGAATAATCGATGAGATCAGCGAGGTGATATTCGCATCGAAAATGGCCGAGAAAGCCTTATCGTAGGAAGCGGCGATGGCGCTTTTTAGGGATTTGCCGTTCTCTAGTTCTTCACGGAGACGCTCGTAGATCAGGACGTTCGCATCGACCGCGAGACCGATGGTTAGGATGATACCGGCGATGCCGGGAAGCGAGAAGGTGAAGCCAAACATCGCCATGGCTCCAAAGAGCATCAGGCCGTTCACAATCAGCCCGACGAGAGCGACGATGCCGCCCGTGCGGTAATAGATGAGGACGAAAACGGCGGTAATTGCCAGGCCGATGAGGCCGGACCAGATACCTTGTTTCACGATGGCAGCGCCGAGAGTAGGTGAAACACTGCGCTCCTCCTCCACTTCGAGCGGATTTTCCAGAGGGTTCATCAGCGCGTTTGCGAGCTGTCGGGTTTCGCCGGCTTCGTCTAGGCCATTGATTACGAAATTCTTGCCCAGCGGGACACTCTGAACGACCGGAGCGCTTTTAACAATGCCGTCGAGGACGATCGCGATCCTGTCAATATTCGGACGCATGTGCTGGGTGAGTGCGATCATTTTGTCAGTGCCCAGATTATTCAGCGTAATGTCCACTGAGTCTATGCTGCTAGGGGAGGGGTATGCGTTGACGATATCGGAACCGCCGAGTGCTGCCCTGCGGTTGAGGAGAATCGGAGTGGTGGTCTCGTTGCCATTCTCGTCCTTTTGGGTGAGTTCGTAGGCGCGGTATCCTGGTACGATCTCATCGCCGTCGAGTACGCGTTTGGCCAGGGATTTGCCGTCCTTGCCGATCTCGTTGTTGCGTGGGGAAACCTCGCGCAATTCAAGCTTTGCCACAGTCTCTAGGGTCTTGCGGATTTCTGCCGATTCCTCCGGCTTCACGCCCGGCATTTGAACTAGGATACCGTCATCACCCTGAGCAACGATAAGTGGCTCTGCTGTTCCCATGGAGTCGAGGCGTCCTTGGATTACACGAATCGCCTCCTGGACTTGATCGGGAGTTACCGGCATTTCCTGACCATTTGCATTTTCCTTCGGCTGGATGCGCAGGAAAAAGGCCGAGCCACCGGCGATATCGATACCTGCCTTAAGGCGCTCTTTCGGAGGAAAGATGGCGAGGGCGCAGAGTCCGCAAATTCCAAAGAGGAGAACCGTGCCGACATTGCGTTTCCTAGTCTCGATCTCGGTGGCGAAATACCAGAAAAAGAGGATCAGCAGCGTGAGGCCGATGGTGAACAGAGTGAGCGGATCCTTGAAAAATACGAGGGCGAGCATGGTAGAGAGGGTTGTAAACGGTTATCAGCGCGGGCGAAAATGAGAAAGTATTAGGCTTCCTTGGTCTCTTTCTTGGTGACAGTAGCAATGGCGGGTTTGTCGAATTCGAGGATCGTGCCCTCGGCTACTTTTACCATCACGGTCGTATCCTTCACATTATGGACAATGCCGTGGAGGCCGGCAGAGGTGATCACCTTGTCGCCGCTTTTCAGGGCTGCGACTCGGGCTGCTTGCTCTTTGCGCTGGCGCTGCTGCGGGCGGATGAGGAGGAAATAGAACATCACGATCATGATCACAATCATGAATTCCGGGCGGGCGAGTAGCCCAGCGATGCCCTCGGGTTTGGCGGTAGCAGCGGTGTTGGCGAGTGTGAGGAAAAGTGAATTCATAATGTGGTGTGCTTGGTGTTGTATCGTTGAATGAAGGTTTTTTTGAAATTTTCGAAATCCCCCTCGATGATCGCTTGTCGCGCCCGGCGGGTGAGGGATAGGTAGAAATGCAGATTATGGAAGGAAAGCAACCGTAAAGCGAGGATTTCGCCTGCCCGGAAAAGATGGCGTAGGTAAGCCCGCGAGAAACCGGCGACATGAGGGTGGCAGGATTCGCAAAGAGGAGCAGGGTCTTTGGCGTGGACGAGGTTTTTGATGTGGATGGGGCCGTCCAGTGTGAAAGCGACGCCGTGGCGGGCGATGCGGGTGGGCATCACGCAATCGAACATGTCCACGCCCCGACCGATCATTTCCAGGATCTGCGGTGGCGTGCCGAGCCCCATGGCGTAGCGCGGCTTGTCAGCGGGGAGGAAAGGCACGGAGTTCTCAATGGCACGGAACATCTCATGCTCTGGCTCGCCGACAGAGACTCCGCCGATCGCATAGCCATCGAAGCCGAGTTCAACCAGTTCCTTGGCGGAACGCTCGCGCAGGTGCGCGTAAATTGAACCCTGCACAATACCGAAGTGCTGCTGCGGCTTCCCGGCGGTGAGCGGCTGGTTTACCGAAACCCATTCCTTACAGCGCCCCGCCCAACGCGTGGTCAGCTCCAGCGATGTCTCCGCATATTTCTCATCGCATGGATAAGGTGGGCACTCGTCGAAAAGCATCGCGATGTCCGATCCAAGCGCGGCCTGAATCTCCATGGAAAGCTCTGGGGTGAGCATCATTTTCGTCCCATCGAGGTGGGATTGGAAACGCACGCCCTCCTCGGTAATTTTCCGCATCTTCGCCAGCGACCACACTTGGAATCCACCGGAATCCGTGAGCATGGGTTTGCGCCAGCTGGTGAACTCGTGGAGGCCGCCGAAATCGCGGATCAACTCATGGCCGGGGCGCAGCCAGAGGTGGTAAGTATTTCCCAAGATGATCTGCGCGCCCAGTTCGTCCAGTTCGGCGGGGTGCAGTGTTTTCACCGATCCCTGAGTGCCGACAGGCATGAAAATCGGCGTCTCGACCTCGCCGTGCGGTAGAGTGAGAGTCCCGGCTCGTGCAGAGCCGTCGGTGGCGTGGAGGGTGAAGGGCATTTTTACTGAGTGACCTTCTTCACGTAGCAAGCCTTGAGCGCGATCGACAAGCCGTTCATCCGGCAGTCGATCTCATGGTCGCCCTCCACCAGACGGATGGGCTTGGATTTCGTGCCGGTCTTCAGAGTCTCGGATGTGCCTTTTAGTTTTAGATCAGTGACCATGGCTACGATGTCGCCGTTTTCGAGGATATTGCCGTGGGCGTCCTTGACTACGCGGACGGCGGGAGCGGTTTCCACTTCCTCTGCTTTCCACTCATGGCCGCATGTCGCGCATTCCAGATGATCGGAAAAAGACAGGACATCGTCCATTGTGCAAAGTGGGCAGGTGAGAGCGGGCATGGTGTGGGGTGACAGGCTAAGGATATGAATCGCATGGATTCAAAGATCACGCTCCATATCTTGCAAGGATGAACAACGTGGGAATTGCCGTCCCAAGCATCAAAACCGCGATTGCGAGAATTATTTTGATACTCAACTTCCGCTCCATCCCGCTCAGGGAATCAAGCCCCTATCTGTTTGAGATGTTGGCAACTCCGTGATAACCGAACCAGCAATGCCTTATGAAAATGGCTCCGGCGGTAGGGATCGAACCTACGACCTAGTGATTAACAGTCACCCGCTCTGCCGCTGAGCTACACCGGATTTGGAAAGTCCGCCGCTGGTGGCGACGTGGGCGGAAGATGGGATTCCCTTGCCCAGGCTTGCAAGGGAAAAATGCCTATCGAGAGGATTTTCCTCAGGCTGTGTCTGTTCCTGCTCGTGGTTCATCTCCACTGCGCGAGTTGCTCGGGGAAGGGGCAGTTGTCGCAGCCGGTGAAATCCTCGAGGCAGAAATCGTGGTAGAGTTGCAGCAATGCCTGTTGATGGGAAAGGCGGCGGAGGAAAGGCTGTGCCTCTTTTTCTGAGCCGAAGAGGCGGATGCCGCAGCGTTTCAGTTTCTGGTTGGTGGCGGCGTGGCGGAGCTTATGGTAATCGCGGAAAGTGAAGCGCCCCTCATGCATTGCGAGCGGGATGAGGTGGTTTGCGGAGAGTTCGAGAGCTAGGTTTTTCCCGAAGACCGAGATCGCCTGGCCGCTGCGTTCAGAGGTGAGGGTGTGGTGGTGAGACCAGAAATCGTGGCGCAGGGCATGGAGAAAATCGGTGAGCGGCTTTACGGAAAACGGCGCGGCCATTACGAGGCGGCGGTATTCCGGCCAGCGTGCGACGAGCGCCGACATGCCTCCGACGCGGCGGTGCGGGTGGTTTGCGGGGCGCTGGCCGTGCGTTTTCCAAACCGGTAGTCTGCTATCTGGTGGCTCGTGGTTCGGGCGGATTTTCCACCAAGTCTCCCACAGTGCGGAGAGGTATTCGCGGGTGTCGTCTGGTGCGCGGCGGTGGATCTCGGCATCGAGGAAACCGGCGGTGCCGAGCAGGATCGCCTCGGCTTCGGCGATGCTCGCTCTGAGGGAAGCGATTGGTGCGCGCTGGGCGAGCAGTTTCATCGGCAAGGTATTTCCTCCGTAACCCAAAGTCTCTGCGGTTGCTTGGAAAAGGGCTGAGTCGAAATCGTGCGCCTCGACGGTGCGGAGGAAACGCGCGGACTTCTGTGTGGCACGGCGAATCGCAGCCTCCTGCAGCAAGCGCTCGACGGAAAGTTTCGGCATCCGTTTCAGAGGCTCAAGGCAGCGACCAGGGATCGCGATTGCTGTCTCGCGCGCGGGGAGATTCAGTGCATCGGAAAGCTGGGAGGCGCTAATCAACAGCTCGGGCACTTGGCGGTGATTCGAGGTGCGGATAAAGGTTTGGCGTGCGGTCGGTTGGAAGGCGACGTGCAGGATAGTATTAGAAAAGGCAGGGTTCGTGGAATGGCCGTGCGCTTCCCAATCAGCAGTGCAAGTGTCTATCTCAAGGTCGCCGGTGAAAGGGCTGCCGTCGATCTCGATGGCAGCGTGGGCGAAGTCCGGCCCTGCGCCATGATTCCACTCCCCGAACTGGACGATGCGCAGAACTCGCCCGTCCTTGAGCCGGAAATCGCGTCCGAACGCGCCGGAAAACCACAGTGCTTGCAACTCCAATTCGGGCGGAAATTTCGGCACGGCAACTTCCTCGAATGCCAGAGGAGGATGCCATACGCTTTCTAGTAAAAATCCGTAGTTCATTTAAATTTCAATTATCAAAATTCAACTCTCAAGGAACAATCCCTATTGCTTTGGGATTTTGGTGGGATCGGCGATGGGTGGGGGCGGGGGATCGAGGATGTTGAGCCAACCGGAAAGCGCTTCGGTCTCTGAGAGTGTGCCATACTCCGCCTTGGCATTGCGTAGTCCGGTAATGGCGGCGGGGTTATTTTTCGCGGCGCGCTCGATAGCGATGATCTGGATATCCTGTCGCAGTTTATCTTCTTTGGTGGTGTGAAAATCCTTGGCCTTTGTGAGCCAGAGGCGGGCGTTGGGCATGTCGCCCTGCTCCATGTATTCGAGAGCAAGGCCTTCCGCAAGGTGTCCGGATTTCAGTTTCTCGGCTGCATCCACAAGCTTTTTCCTGCGCTCTTTCGTCGCATCTGGCCATTGCCTCATGGCGGCGCGGAGGGCGCGAAAATCCCGGTCCTCCGCGCGCTTTTCACCGGTGCCATCGATGTGCATGAAAGGTCGGTAAAGCGGATCGCCTAACACCACGCCCTGCCAGGAAGTGACAGGCATCGCTGCCCAAGCCGCCTCGGCGAAGCTCCAGCCTTTTAATAGTCGGTCGTGCATGATGTCGAAGTGGTGGGTGAGATGAAGGTAGGGTTCGTAAACGTTGCCGACAGTCGCCGCCGCACCACGCGTGAGCAACGGAGCGCACCAGTTCTTGTGTGGATTCGATAGCTGATCCGCGCTGAAGGAATGCAGGTGCACAGCCACCGCACCGGGGCGGAAGATGAAGGATGGGTTCAGGAAGGGGCCGCTGACGTCTCCATCATACCAGCCGTAATAAATGGCCGCATCTGTCATGGGATAGTTCTTCGGCAGGGTGTCGTTGAAGCGGTCGGTCACCGTCGGGATGCCGATACCCATATTTTGTGAGATCACTTTGTTCAGCCACATGTCGCCCTCGGGAAACTTGTTCGCGACATCCACGTAAGCCCTTCCCCAAAGGCCGTGGTTTTCGGTATCCACCGCGTCTTTAATCATCTGCTTGCATGTCGCAATGGTCGGAGCATCGATCCGGGCGGTGAGGATAAAAAACGTAAAGTATGTTTCCGAAAGGGTCTTCTCGCTTTCAAAAAAGGAGTTTTTCAGCACGCCCTTCGTAGGCAATGATTCGATCCCGAACATGGCGAGCTCCGAGTCCACACAGGCTTCATCGCGTGGCGAGATGGGATCGGGTGGAGGCTTTGCACCTTCCTCAGGTTTTGTCGGAACGGGCTGGATGCGCAACGGCACCCCGCGCATTAATACGATGGCGCGGATTTTATTTTCAGTCGGCAGCAACAGACCTTGCGGATCACGCTGCCGCTTCCACCAGCCCTTTTCATCGAACGCTTTCCGCAACGGCTTCGCGATGGAAGACTCGTATTCATCCCGCGTGATATCTGCCTTCAACGGCATGGTCAGGCCGAGAATCTGATCCGCAGGAATGGCGCGCACTTTCTGATAAGCTTCTGCCAAGCGCGCGGATTCTGGGTTGGCCTTGTTGAACAGGATGAGGACTTCTCGATTGGAAAGCGTGCGCGCTTCCGTCATCAAGGTGGCCGTCAGGAAAACGGCTAGCATGGTTGTGAGGGATTGTGCGTTGCGCATGGTGCGGAGCATGATTACGGAAAGGAATCTTGCAACTCAAAGGAGAATTACCCTTTATCTAGCGCTTGGTAGGGGAACTCTATTCTTTGGAGTTAGGTTCTTGTCATCCGGGAAAATCACAGTCAGTTTTTGTCTGAGTGAAAGTAGGTATACTTCTCAACCCGCAGAAGGCCGGGGGATTGAAAACAATGCTGGCCCTGCGCTCGGCGTTGCAAGCGCGTGGCTGCGAGTGTCTTCTGGAGCGGGACTCTGCGGCGATGGCCGGTGAACAGGGCGGGATACTTGTAGGTGATTTTGCCGAACATGTAGATATCGCGGCGGTGCTCGGTGGCGATGGTACAATGATGCACGCAGTCTCCCGTTTCGGAAAATTTGACAAGCCCGTGGCCGGAATAAACATCGGAACGCTAGGCTTTCTAACCACCTGCAAGGACACTGACATTGCCTGCTTCGCTGATGCGGTGGCGGAGGGTCGATACTCAACTAGTCCCCGCATGTTGATCGTAGCCACGGTAATCCGCGCCGATGGATCGACTCTTATTTACCACGCGCTCAACGAAGTCACCATGGCGCGCGGCGAAACCGGGCGCTTGGTTACGCTCAAAGCCATGGTCAACGGCGAGTGGCTGAACCGTTACCGCGCCGACGGTCTGATCGTTGCCACGCCGACCGGCTCCACCGCGTATTCGCTCTCCGCCGGCGGCCCGTTAATATCTCCCCAAGCCTCCGTGATGGTCATCACGCCGATCTGCCCGCACAGCCTCAGTCAGCGCTCGCTGGTGCTTTCCGACAATGTGGAAATTGAGATCTCTCCAGAGCGTGCTGACGATGGGCCGATGCTGTTCACCGTCGATGGCCGCGATACCACACGCATCGATCCGGGCGACCGCGTTATCGTGAAAAAATCCGACCGATCCTTCCATCTCCTGCAACTGGAAGGGACGTCGTTTTATGAGGCGCTACGGCAGAAGCTTGGTTGGCAGAGTGTTTGATCACTCCACGAGAAGGTCATCTAGAGAGTGAATGAGTTTACTTCTAAGTATCCTCGATTCATCCGCGAGTTTTCGCTGCTCCGCTTCGTATTCCCGGCGGCCTTCAGGTGTCTCGATTTTCACTGGCGTGACGTTCCATTCCGCAAGGTCGTAGGGGCTGGCTCGCATATCGAGATCACGCAGGCGCGTGGCGAGGCGGAAAATTTCCAGCAGTAGATCCGAACCGATCCACGGCATCGATTTTGCAGCCCATTTGTAGAGATCCATATTCGCATGGATGCAGCCGGGTTGTTCGTTCTCGTGGCGGGTATCGAGCGTGGGTTGGATGCGGTTAAGCGGCAGCGCCTGTTTCGAGAAAAATCGGAACGCATCGTGATGAGTGCAGGTGATGGAGCGCGACTCCACGAGGGAATCGATTTCCCTCTGTGGTAAACGCAGTGGCGCAAGCGAGGAATGCCGGATCTCCTCGGCGCGATAGACCATCGCCCACTCGTGAAGTCCGTGGCACGCAAAGTTCGGGACATGACTTTGGGTTGCTGTCAACAGGCTCTGTATCCACGAAAGTCTCTGCCGTTCCTTTTCGGAAATTGAATCGCGATCAAGCCAACATACGCCGCCATCGGTGCGGTAACGCTTACCCAAAAAGCGGGAGGGAAGCGCCTCGACATCATGGAATCGAAGTGCAACACCGATCCCTGGCTGCCAAAGTTCGAGCAAGGCGATGGGGTAGGGGTAATAGCGAAAAAGGAAATCCTCCACCGGATGTGCCTCCCCGCGGTCGCCCCGGAACCGCGGCCCGTCCGTGAAGATCCGGGCCTCAACGAGATGTCGCTCGCAGATTTCCTGCCACTCCTCCCATTCGAGTATCGTCTTCGCTTTCTCCGTCAAATTCATAGCCACGCGCACGCAGCAGAGCGGAAAATTCACACAGAAGCAAATTCCTACTTGCCAATCCACACCTCACCGAACTAATTTCTCCCCCCGGTCGCAAGATCACCATCTAAACGCGGGATGGAGAAGTCAGGTATCTCGTCAGGCTCATAACCTGAAGACCGTAGGTTCAAATCCTACTCCCGCAACCACTTCTCATCAGAAGTGACGTAGTTCTCAACCAACTAATAACCATATGGTTACGTGTTCGTTTGGGTGTTAAGTTGACTCCAACCCCAGTGTCATGAACGAGGCTGGTGACAAAATGGTGACAAACTGCGAGGGGACATCCTCATCGCATACGGGCAAAGGCTCCAAGAAGAGGGGGGCGTTTTGTAAGGTGAAGTTCGGTTCGGCCGTGGTGCCGATCTACCGCACTGAGTCCAAAGGGCGGATTCGCTTTATGCTTTCCTATCACCGGGATGGCAAGCGGATGCGCCAGGCATTCACAAATCTCGCAGCGGCCAAGAAGGAAGCCTTGTTCGTGGCGCAGCGGATCCAATCCGGGATGCAGCACGTGACCGACATCAAGCCGCACGAGCGTGACAGTCTTAAGGCGGCACTGGCGATGCTGGAGAAGTCCGGGGTGCCGCTGGTCGCAGCGGTGGAGGATTTCATGAGGGCACGGGACTTAGCTGGAACGGAATCATTGGCGGCAATGGCCGAGGAATACGGCAGGCACTTCAAGAAGGTGATCCGCCATGCCTCCACTTCCGCCGTGGTGAACGAAATGCTTCGCCAGCGGGAACAGGATGGCGCGAGCAAGGCGTATCTGCGGCTGCTAAAAACCACTCTCACCCGCTTCGCTACAAAATTTCCCGGCGATCTCGTGAATGTGGACGCCCATCAGATAGATACGTGGCTCCGGTCGCTCAACGTGACTCTTTGCACCCGCAATTCCATGCTGCGATGCATCAAGATTTTCTTCACGTTCGCCCGCAGCCGGAACTATCTGCCCGAGGAACGGAACACGGCTGCCGAAAACCTCAAGATTGCCAAGGTGGTCACTGGCGATATGACGATCTTCAATCCGGAGACGATGGCGAAGCTGCTCCATAACGCTCCGCCCGACTTGATCCCCATTCTCGCCATCGGGGCATTTTCTGGAATCCGAATGGCCGAGCTCGACCGCCTTGACTGGTCTGCTGTGGATCTGGAACGCGGAATTATCGAACTTCGTGCAGGTCAGGCCAAGACAGGTTCACGGCGGGTGATTCCGGTCACCGACAACCTCGCCGCATGGTTGGAACCGCTAGAGCGAAAGGGGATGGTGGTTCCTTCCGTGAAGGCTCATCACCGCGCTGTCGCCGCGCACGCAGCCGCTCTCAAAATCGAATGGCCGCGTAACGTGCTTCGTCACTCATTCATCAGTTACCGGATCGCCACGGTGAAAAGTGCCGACCAAGTGGCTCTGGAAGCGGGCAACTCGCCCTCGATCATCTTCAAGAACTACCGGGAACTGACCACCGAGGAGCAGGCGGACAAGTGGTTCGGTATCCTGCCTAAGGAGGGCCAGCATGAGAACCCGGCGACTATCACCAAGCGCAAGCGCCGAGCCAAGTGATTCCGTCCAATCCGCATGCCAACTCTGAAAAATGACGCGGAATGGAGGTGTGAGGGTTGACCACCCTGGCATACCTTGTGCGTCCGGAACGTGCTCCTACGCGGCACCCAACGCAAAATCTGGGGCTGGGGGAGAGGTCTTTCAATCCGTCAAAAAACCGTCACGAAAGAATTCTTGGCAAACAGTCTAAGCCGTGGCGGCGATCTTCGGTCACTGTATCGACCCTTCACCACTTTCTATCAAAGGCTTTGATTTCTCTAAACCCCCACCCGCAAATCTATCAAACTCCACAACACCCCTTCGCCGCCGCACCGCTCCCCCGCATTCGTCGCGCTCCGTCATTTCTCCTCTCCGAAAACCTCTCCCACGCCCCCTCGAAAGCCTCGTTCACAAACGCCTTGCTGCCAATCACCGCCCCGTCCGTAAAATACCTCACCCGCATCCTCAATATCTTCTCCTGTGTTAGATCAGGCAGGCCTATCGTCTGGCCTGTTTTCTCAAGATGCTCGATGATTTTTCCCATGTTCATGTTCCGCATCTCCGCTGCTTTTGCCTCAGTGGGCTGGTGCGCGGGTTCAATCGTTCGGAGCCTTTCGATCGTGGGGATCGGAAGTTTTTTATTTCTCCTGTTCGAAAAAAATCGTTAATTTCCAAACGATTTCGATCCATTATAATTCACCAATCTCTGGATATATAATAATAGTAAAGTTAGCAATTTTAGGCATGTGGTGGACATCGAAAAGCGCTCGCAGACGGAGCGGGCCTTATCTGGCGGGAACTCTGGGCAGGAATTTGGATGTCAATGACCGCCGCCCGTTCCTTTCATATAAGTCCCGATGCCGATGATGATCGTGGAGAGGATCAAGGTGGCGATACCTGTCACGATGAGGCGGAGGGCTTTTTTGCTGGAGCCCTTCCATTCGTGGAAGAACCATCCCCACATCGTGCTGAAAATGATGATGCTCGCCATGTGCAGAGTCCATGAGGCGAAGCCGAACTCTCCCATCTGGGTTTCTCCCATGGTGTAAAAGAAGAACTGGAAATACCATGTGGTGCCCGCCAGCGCGGAGAAGAAGAAGTTGCTGAGCAGAGGAATCCGCATTTCGCCCGAAGCAGCGTTGGTATTGTCGGTATGACCTGCCATTTCTTCCGCAGGGGCATCAGTGGGGTTCTCAATCGCTGTGCTGTCCTTGACGTGCGCGGCGTGGCGTTGATGTCTGGCAAGGTATTCATAGCCGCTGCGGTTCCTTATGTTGAGGCCGACACACCAGATGAAATTGGTAGCGAAACCTCCAAGCATGACTACGATCAGCTTCGGAAGTCCGGACCAAATGACGGATGTTCCGGCAGCAACGGAGGCCTCACCGATGGGGTTTCCCGCGGTCAGGCCGAAGCTGAAGCACGCGCTCATTATCCCGGAGAAGGTGGCGACGAGGATACCCTTCTTGAAGTCAAACTCGGCGATGGCCTTTTTCTTCTCCGCATCCGGCATTTCCTTTTCCTTCGCGCCACCGGCAAGCGCCGCCATGAAGATCCCTAACAAGCAGACAGCTACGCCGAGCAGAGTCACCCTGCCCGCTGTGCTTGACGCGATCAATGCGATCGACTCAGCGACAGGAATGCTCGGGAAAAATAATTTGAAAATTGGTGGCAGCAAGGTTCCGAACGCTGCGCAAAAGCCGAGAGCCACACCCATCCCGAGAGACATTCCGAGATAGCGCATCGCGAGGCCGAAGGTCAGGCCGCCGGTTCCCCAGAGTGTGCCGAAAAGGAAGGTACAGCCCAAGGTGGACGAGGACTGGCTGCCAAGCACTCCGAACACGTCCTTGGTGAGTATGGATGCCAGGACAAGTGGGCAGATGATCCATGAGAAAAATCCACCGACGAGCCAGTAGGTTTCCCAAGACCACTTTTTCACTCCCTTATAAGGGACGTAAAAGCTCCCTGATGCGAGGCCGCCCAGCCAGTGAAATACGACTCCGAGTAATGCACTTCCCATGATATTAATGTTTTAGGGTTTAATTTTAGTGGAGTTTAATCCGTTCCTCCAATCGGGAGGAGTCTCATTTGGAATGCTTTGGCGATGGCGGCGGGCGCGTTTGGGGCGTTGAGCTTTTCGTAAATATGAGCGACATGGGAGACCACTGTGGAGGGGCTGATGTTGAGTCGCTCGGCAATATTTTTTTTAACGCAACCTTCTGCCAGAAGGGACAGGACCTCCGTTTCCCGCTTCGTGAGCAGTTGTTCGATTTCGCCCGAGTGGAGTTTGGTTTGCAGGGTCTTGAGGACGAATCTCGCCAAGCGGGAGTCCAGAGATGCGCCGCCGTCCATGACCGCGCGGATGCCTTCCGTGAGTTGCCTGACGGTGGATGATTTGAGGAGGTAGCCGGAAGCGCCGAGCGTGATGGCCTTGAGTATGTCATCCTCTAGGTCGGACTGTGTTAGGACGATGATTTTGGCTTCTGGAATTTCAGCGCTGAAATGGGGGATCGCCTCCAAGCCACCCATACCGGGGAGATTCAGATCCAGCAGTATGATGTCCGGTTTTTCGCCACCGTTCTTCCTGTCCCGGAAGCTGCGCATGGCTCGCTCCGAAGTTCCAAACTGGCTGACCAATTCCATGTCAGGCTCCTTGCCCAGGGCAAGTTCGACGATTTCCCGGTATTCCGGGTGGTCTTCTACCATCATGATGCGGATTTTTCGATTCATGGTCTTCTGTGTTGAGTAAATCCCCATTTTCGGGTGCGCAGGTTTAGTTCGATGCAGGTTCCGCCCGCCGGCGGATTTTCGACGGTGACTTTGGCACCAAGCAGCTTTGCCCTGCGCTTGAGTGAGGGCGGAACGCCACCTTTATCCGAACTGTCTAGCCCTCGGCCGTTGTCGCAGATTTTTAGGTGGATATTCTCAGCTGTAGCCTTGAGTTCGGTCATGTATTTTGTGGCTCCAGAATGGCGGGTGATGTTGACTAAGCATTCCTTGTAAAATAAAAAAAGATCGGCACGGGTACGGGGCGAGAGGGTCTTGATGTGTTCCTCTCCATCGATGGAAATCTCATGTTCGAGCTTCGCCATGATCCGATTGGATGCCCGCTGCATGTCGGAGAGGAGATCCGTGAAAAGACCCTTGGCGGAGAGCATGTCGCTGCAATGCCGCACGGCAATTCCAGAGCGTTCAGTTTCCGAGCGGATCCGCCGATAGAGCGTGTCTGATTCTTCCGATGATTCCCGCGCGCCTGCTGCTAGATCGCTCAGCAACCCGATGGTGTGAAGGTTGGCACCCAGTTCGTCATGAAGGTCGGCGGCTAGGCGCTCTCGGATACCGGCCACATGCCGCATGCGGATATTACGCCCGAAAAGGATGATAAAGACGATTCCCGCACTCAGCAGAGCTGTCAGCCAAGCTAATTGGTTCAAGTTGGTCTTCTGGCTCGCATAGCGGCGATCCAACTCCATCGCGATAAGCGGGCGCTCCGTTTCTAGGTCGTGGCGGCGCGATAGCTCGTTCATCCAATCCTTAACAGTTAGAATTTTCCCATATAAGTTCCGACCATCCGTTAGTGCAGAAAACGAGCGCTCGGGTCGATCCGCTGTAAAGTGTCCCTGGGCCGCCCTACCGAGAGCTACATTGTGACCGGCGGAAAAGAGTTCAATCTCTGCAGCTCCGATTTGGGTGCCCGAGGCCCCATCCATGGAATTGATGAATGGCTCCACGGCAATCAAGCGGACATAGCGGCAGGAGGTGACGGGAAAGCGCCGCATGATAATCGGCCCTGTATCATAAATGGATTTTACATGATATTCCATCAGCTGAACTGCATCCGAAAAATCAGGATGGTTAGCTCCTTCCAAAACCATCTTGCGGGGCACGCCGAAATTGTCCGGCATAGCTTGGGGCACTGTATCGCTGAGATCCGTCGTATGGAAATGGATGCGATCAAGCGGCAGACTCTCACCTAGGTCGATGCTCAGGGATGGGTGATCGCCAATGCCGAGTTGGCTGACGAACGCCACGCTTTGCTGACCTTGGGCTGCATCCATCAGATAAGGTAAAAATCCGTCCACCAGATAACGCGTGTTCCAGCCCGGAGCCCGGGCTCCTTCGGCGGGCGATGAGCTATGAACCGGGCTGCGAAGGGCGATGTTATCCTCACCATTGAAAATGAGGATTTCAGAAAGTTGGAGGATGTATTTTCCATCCCAGGCGCGAGGAGACATCTCCATGGTTTCCACTCTTACCCAAGATGCCACGGTTCCGGGACAAGAGACTACCACAGGAGCGATCCGCGGCAGTAGCTGGGTGGTGCATCCAAAACTTGCCACCACCTTGCCCACGGTATCTCCAGCGGTGCCGGCGAGGATTTTGAATTTACGCGGAAAACCGTCGGCACGGAAACCGGATTTGGTGTCGCGCCAAAGGGCAGGAACCAACACGATCTGATCGATGGATGCCTCCTTATCGAGATCGATTTGAACCCATTCCGTGACGGTGGGTGACTTGTGAGTCTGCGAACGGTATCCTACCGAACCGATACCGCTCAGTAGGCTGAGCGAGGACAGTTGATTAAGTTCATCGTCCAAGTTCGAGAGCTGTTGCTTGAGATCCGACATGGAGAGACTACGGATTTTGGACTCGGTAACGACCGGAATGGCCGCGCCTAGCTTCACTACCGTTAGCAGCAGAGCCGCCAATGCTCGGACTGGTTTCATGTTCTTGGAAATCGCATCTTATTTCTCACAAATCCATTGATGGCTGTTTTTTTGCAAGCGGTCGGGATGTGTTTAGCTTCTTTGCTGGATCGGAAAGCGTCAACTATTCGTGTGGTTAGAGATCGGTTGGAATGAGGCAGCCGCGTATTTTGCCGGAATCTCAGTTGGGGATCGTTGTTGAAGAGGGATCCATCCGTTTCATGTCTGCTTCGGTGGGGCCGCCGCCGAACTGCTTCCAGTAGAGAGCCTTGATCGGATTGATCGTCGGCCCGATGGCGGATTCATTGACGAGGTAGGGCTGGATGTCCGCCCACCATTGCTCGTAAGTGGCGCGCAGAGCGCTCACTACCGCGGGGTGCTCTGCAATGACATTGGTGGTTTCACTGGGATCGACCTTGAGGTCGTAGAGTTCGGTGTTGTTGACGAGGGTAAAGCGTGAGTCTTGGATTGCGCACTCCTTGTATTTCGAACCCTCGGGTGATTGTCCCTTGCCCCAGCGGCCGACGTGATGGACGAGAGTGCGCTCGGGCCAATCGGAATTCGGGTTCTTCAGCAAGGGCAGCAAACTGCGGCCATCGACTTGTTTTTTCACTTCATCCGAAACAGTGGCAAAGGCAATCGAGGAGAGGGTGGGGAACAGGTCAATGTGGGCGGTCAAGGCGTTGCATACCATTCCGGCAGGGATGCCACCGGCGGGCCAGCGAAAGAAACATGGTGCCCGGGTGCCGCCCTGATAGGGCATTGCCTTGCTGCCGCGCATACCGGCGTTGAAGATCTTGCATGTCGGGGCGGAGCCACCGTTGTCGCTAGCGAGATAGATGACGAGCGTGTTGTCCGCGATGCCCCACTCGTTGAGCTTGGCGAGCAGTTTGCCGAAGTTGGTGTCCACGTTTTCGATCATGCCGTAGAACTTCGCAAAGTCCTCGGAGAGGCCCGGTTTGCCGAGGTATTGCTGATAATATTCTTTTGGCAGGACATACGGGGTGTGGGCGGCGTTTAGCGGGATGTAGGCGAAGAACGGTTGCTTCGTTTCGCGTTTGGCGTTCATCCATTGGATGGCCTGATCAAAAAACAGATCGGTGCAGTAGCCTCTAGTTTTTACGAATGTGCCGTTGTGCAAGAGGGTGGGATTGATGTTTGTGTTTCCGGGCACATCGCCACAGGAGCCCGGGTAGGTCTGGCCGATGCCGCCGCCGCCGTGGATGTAAACTTCGTCAAAGCCGCGGCTTTCCGGGCGGTATTCCTCCTCGTCACCGAGGTGCCATTTCCCGAAAATGCCGGTGGTGTAGCCGGCGGTTTTAAGCACCTGCGGAAGGGTGACTGTGTGGAGGCTCATCCGCTCACGCTCGAAGATAGTGTGTGTGACACCGTTTTTGAACTCGTGCCGCCCGCTGAAGATGGCGGCACGGGTTGGCGAGCAGGTGGGGCTAACGTGAAATTGCTTGAACAGCAGGCTCTGTTTTTTGAACGCATCCACCGCAGGCGTGCGCATGATGGGAGCGCCGAGACTGGTGTAGTCGCCATAGCCTATGTCATCGGGCATGACGATAATGATATTGGGCTTGTTGATGGTATCCCGCGATTTTATGATATCTCCTCTAGTCAGTGTGGCGAGAGCCGCGAGGAGCGGTAAGATGAGCATCTTTGTTGTATGGATCATTTTGAAGTCGGTTTTCGGTAAATCCCCGTGAGATGCTGCCTTCGGCTCCGAATCAATTGGAGGTGACCTTATCGATCGGCAGTGAGATCCCGGGGATGGCAGTGAACGAGATGGACTTGAGGCTGGCGGTCTTGGTAATACCTTCGATGCAGCTGACATTCACCCTGTATTTGCCGGGTTTCGGGAAATTCAGCCAACCGATCTGAAACGACTGGTAGTTGAGAGAGGCGTTCTGCTGGTTCTGGATGGTTTCACCGCCATCGACCGCTACCGACCAAACCAGGCGGGGTTCGCCCGCGTAGGTCAGGTCCACCTGATAGCTGCCCGGCTTGAGCACATTGACTTCCCAGGTGGCGGCACTACCTGGCTCCCATTCGGAGATCTGGTTGGTGTGTTTCCATTCGCCGAATTTCTCCATCCACTGTTTGGTTTCCTTTTTCGCTCCCTTGACGGTGGCAAATTCCGATAGGAGATCGGTGTTGGCGTCCGGATCGATCCCGAAGCAGGGGTCAGCCTCGGGCTTTGCTTCGAGTTCAACCTGGATCACCGAGATCAGTTTTTCAGGTGCGGCGGCGGGAACGGTGAAGCAGATCCAGCCGTTCTCATTTTGATATTCGATGGTTTCCGATTCCGCGCCTCTCAGGACTTTGGCGGATTTGATGCCGGTCTTGAGTCCAGGGAGGTAGAGTTTTCCGTTGGTTGGCCACTCGGAAACAGTGAGAAACATGGTTTTGTCCTTCACCGTGACGTCACCCCAAGGGAGCGCGTGCTGCCATGGTGATGCATCGGTTCCATAGACGACCTGCGGATAGCGGTGGATCCACTCACCGGACACGCGCAGCGTGTCCGCTGCATTCTGGGGAACGGAGCCGTCACCGCGTGGCCCAATGTTTAGCATGTAGGTGCCGCCGCGAGCGACGGTTGCGATCAGGCGCTCGAGGATGAGTTTGGGTGCTTTCCAGTTTTGATCATACCAGGCATAGGCCCAGGAATCGTTGGTGGTGTCCACGGTTTCCCAGAGGCCTGGCTGATTGGAAACCGGGACCTCCATATCGCCGAGCGATTGGTAGTCGCCGAGTCCATGGCCGGCGCGGCCGCAGATCATGGCGTTTGGCTGGTTCTTGCGCACCACGGCCACGAGTTCCTCGACGTATTTCTTGGGCATGTTGCCGGGGGTATCGAACCAGACGATTTCGATGGGACCGTATTCACTGGTGATTTCCTTCACTTGCGGCAGGCATTTTTTCACAAAATAGTCGTCGAAGTCGGCGGCATTTCCTTCGGCATCCTTTTCCGGGCCGCCGTTTCCGCCCGGGAAAGTCCAATCTTGGTTGTGGGAATAGTAGAAGCCGAAGCCGATTCCCACTTCGTTGCAGGCCTTGGCGAGGTCCTTCATCGGGTCGTAGTTGTAAGGGGTGGCCTTGACCACGTTGAAGTCGTTGGACTTCGAGTCATACATTGCGAAGCCGTCGTGATGCTTGCTGGTGATGACGACGTATTTCATGCCGGCGTCCTTGGCCAGCTTGGCGATTGCCTTGGCGTCAAACTTGTCGGGGTTGAAGGTTTTTGCGAGTTCCTCGTATTCGGCGACGGGGATGCCGGCCATCCGCGGGTTCATGATCCATTCACCGATGCCGTAGTAGGTCTTGTCTTTCACATTGTTAGCCAGTTGGGAATAGAGTCCCCAATGGATGAACATCGCGTAGTTTCCTTGTTCAAATAGCTGGCCGCGTTTGGCGTCTTCGGCGCGCAGTTTGACGACGGATTTGCCCCACATCTTGTCCATTTGTTGGGAGAAAATGGGAAAGCATAGGCTTAGAAAGGCCACTGTGGTTAGCAATTTTCTAGTGACGGGGTTAAAATGTTTCATATTCGTTATATTGGTAGCTGAAGGGCTGTGGATAGGGTTTTACAGTTCGGAAAATCTGCGACTGGCAGACCGCCGACAAGCGGGGGCAGCAGGTTCAAGATTAGATTCATCGTGCGAGACATTCCAAAGATCATGTCACACTCAAAGAACCTTTTACCTTAGAGCAAAGCGAAAGTTCGCCTATCCTCATTTTAGAGGATGAGCGAAGAATATTTAGTCGAGTTTTGGGCCGACGGGATGCGGAGGTTTTGGACCCTTTTGGGGTGGGGGTGGGGGAGGAGGCGGTTCCTGGAGTCGATTGACCTCGATGTCTGGTATGGTCTCTCGCCAGCTATTGCCGCCCCACACTTCCCAGCCTGCAGGAATTTTCGCCTTGTCGAGTAGGCTGCGGCCTTTGAGATAGGCGTTGAACGAATCTGGATTCACGTGGAACAGCACGACGGCACGGCTGTTGCCCATCAGGCTGGCAGCGGTTTTCGAGAACTCGGAGCCTACCTTTTCCAACTCATCGATCGGCGTGCCGCCTTTTTCGAGATCCGGGGTGATCACGGTCTGCAGGCGGACCCAGAACGGATTGGTAGCGAGTTCGACTTTCTGACCCTGGGTATTTTTGAAATCGAAGTTTTTGAAGTGCGCGGCGATCTTGGTTTGGTCGTAGATTCTGCGGTCGGCACCCTGTTGTTTGATGCGCTCAATCAGCCAGTCGCGTTTGTGCTTCTTGAGCTCGTCAACGAACATGGCGAGCGGCGTGTGGGGATCGATCATGTGGATGCGGTCCTTGATGGCTAGGGCATGGTAAACGACAGCTTTTGGAGGGATTGGCCGGCTGTTAGGTATCGTGACCTCGGTCGGTGGTGGGGCTGTGAATACCGGTGTCTGGTCCAGTTGCGCCTCAATTTTGGCGATTTCCTCTTGAATGCGGACGGTGGCATTGTTTTCGGTGTCACGTTCTAAGCGCACCTTGGCTTCGAGGGCTTTGAGCTCTTCCAAGTCCGCTAAAAGATCATCGTTAGTTTCGAGGGATTTCTCGAGTAAGGCGATGCTGCGTTTTTCTTCTTCGATTTGTTCGGGGGTGGGTGCTTCCTGCTTGAGTTTCTCGTCGATGGATTCCTTGCTTTTGACAATTTCCTCGAGAATTTTTTTCGATTCTTCGACTTGCTCAGGAGTCGCGGCCTCGAGGTCTTCGATGAATTTTGCGACCTTCTGGGTGGCGTCCGCCTGGACTAGAATCAGGACGAGGATCAGGACGGCTACCACATTGGTGAGCGCGTCCATGAGGGAATCAAGGCTGATTCCCTCGTCAGAGTCTGAGTTGGATTTGCGAGCCACGGCTGTATTACTTGAAGAGGGAGAGGTCGATGATCCCTTCGTTGGGAATAGGCAGTTTGCCGGTGTTGATTTTGTATTTGGTCTCGGCGGTGCCGGCGGCCCATTGGTAGGCCGTATTGCCACCCTTGCGGATGAGGAAAAGCACCATCGAGTCGCGGGTGCGTTTCACTTTCTCCAGTAGGTTGTTGAAGTCCTCGTTGGTCTCGATGGTGGCGGTGGAGATAAGTTTCGACGGGCTGTCTTCGGAATGGAGGACGATGCCGGTGGAGGTGCACTCGATGAAGAAAAGGTTCCTTGCCTCGCGTGAGCCGATACCGCCTGGACGGATGACCACGGACTCCACGACCTTGGGGGGCTCCTTGCGTTTCTTGAGTTCCTCCTGAAGAGCGGCAAGCTGTTTGGCGAGGGGTGGACGTTCTCGTTTGAGTTGGGAAATTTCCTGCTTCAGGTTTTCGAGTTTTTTTTGCAACTCGGCGTCAGTTTCCATCGGGTCTTTGGCTTTCTGAATCTCGTCGAATTTAGTTCTCAGGACGATTTTATGTTCTTCGAGTTTTGCCATTTCGGCGGCGGTGGATTTCTCTTTTTTGAGTCGCTCGCTGAGTTTTTTAATCTCCTTGGTGAGGGTTTTAGCCTTTTTCTTCATGTCGCGGTTGGCGACGGCACGCGCCATCTCTTCTTCGGTGCGCCCCTCTTGGTCTATTTCCTTAGCCTTCATCGACACGCTGATCATGAGCGTAAGGATACCGATGAGACATGCGAGGATGCTCATGAAGGGGAATAAGGAAACCCCGCCATCGTTGTTTTTGCGGCGTTTAGCCATGGTTCGGTAAGCGGATCAGCGGCCGAATAAGCCGCGCTTTTTCTTTGCTTCTTCGGGGATTTTGTTCGCACCAAGATCGCGCAGGGCGTGGTTGATGAGGTCGATGCCGTTGGCGATTTTCTCGAAGGTGCGGGAAAGTTCGGTGTGTGTTTTGATGAAGATTTCGCCGCTCGTGTCGGTGAGTTTGTTGACCGCGTCGGTAAAGGATGTCTCGACGACCTGCTGATGAGAATCGAGGCGGTTCTGTAGTATCTCGCCGGTGTCGCGTAGCATCCGGGTGGATTCGTTCAGGTTCACGAGAAAGGTTTCGTGGGCGCGAGCCAGGGAGGAGACCAGTTGGGGAATGCTCTCGGCTTGTTCGAGCAGGCTGTCTGCGGCGAGGTTACGGCTATCGTTGAGTTTCGGCAGGAGTTTCTCGGTGCAGAAGGCATCAATGAGCGTCAGGGTTTCATCCTCCTTCTTCTGAACGGCGGAAAGAGGGAAACTCATGAACATACTCAGAATCAGGCCTAACAGCGTGGTGTCGAAGGCGACGCCGAGGCCGCCGGTTAGGCTGTTGATGGAGGCCTTGAGAGCCTCTGGATCCGAGCTGTCGCCCATGGCTAGTGAGCCGACCGCGACGGAGAGACCCTGCACGGTGCCGATGAAGCCGAGGATCGGAATAGCCCAGAGGAATACTTTGAGCAGCGAGTAGGATCCGGTGGAGCGGTTCGCATCGATGTCGGACTGGGTCGAGAGGAAGGCGGCGACCTCGCCGTTATCGACGCGCAGTTCGAAGAGTTCGAGGGCTTTGCGGATGCGGTTGACGATCAGACTATCGCGCAGGGTGAGTGGGGTTTTGTAAATATTGTCGATGAATCCCGCGACATTCGAACTGTTGATTTCGCGGCCAAGGCGCTCGGGGAAGAGTTGGAGTAGGGCGGCTCGGGCTTGGTATTGGTTTTTCTTCCACTTCATCACAAGAATGACGATGCCCCAGATGAATAGGAAAGTTTCGGCATAGTTCACCCAACCGCGGTCGAGGAAGAGGGCGCCTATGCTATTGCCTCGGAGGGGGATCATGAGCAGTAGAATGCCGATGGTGCCGCCGATTCCAAACAGTAGGCTTTTGATGAAATCCACGTTAGCGTGGTCTTTCTCTTCCCAGCCAGCGCGCTGCGGTCGGTCGAGGCTAGTGGTGGTGATTTTTTCCTGAGTTTCTGGAATTTGGAGGCCGCCTCGGCAGGCGGGGCACTGGACGGTCTGGCCGAAGAGTTCTGGGGTAACGTCGAGATCGGTGTTGCAGTGAGGACAGGAGATTAACATGGGTTGATACGTCTTGGATTTGTTGTCGAATTTGAGAAAATGATTAGATGTTAGACTGATGAAATAATTTTTTGCGCTGACAGGTGATTTGAAGGACCTAATCGATCGAATAGAATTAGTTTCGGACGCTACGTTTCCACGGACCGGCTCGGTGAACTCGAAAAACAGTTTTCAGGAATTTGGGTCAAGGCTGTTTTATGCCCAGAGCTACCCAGCGGAGATTTCTAAATTTCGGATTAGAGCCCTTCCAAGCAGCTCCCAATACCAGTGCTTGCTCTTTACCGTCCTTCCTCGAAACCAGCCTGTCCGTCGCAGCGAGGCGCAGTTCCTTGATCCCAGTCCAGGCGGACATCACGCCGCCGGACGCGTCTTTAAAATCGCTTTCCGTTAGAACGATGGACTGCCATTTGGATCCGCCAGCCAATTGCGATTCCGCTCCGTAATCATCCAGTCCGACGACAATTTTGCCAGGGGTCTCGGAAAGGACATCGAACGCGAGTTTCGCGCCGTGAGGGGCTGCCCACTGTGGATCATAAAGCTTGTGCGTCGTGCGCGCCCATTCCTCCGGTCGGTAGGTGAACCATTCCTTTTCCCAGTCGCCCTCGAAGCTCTCGATCACCAGAGACGGTTGGCGCGTGGCCTTGACCCCTGCGGCTTTGAGCTGCTCTTGCGTGGCGGTTTGCATTTTGGACGAGAGATTGAACTTTTCCGTCGTGTAGGTGCGGTAGTAGTAGCCGGCTCCAGTAACTGGTTTTTCCAACGGATAGCAGATGTTCCCGTAAACCCAAAGTGGTTGGTTCGTGTTGTTCAGAGGCAGTTCCGCAGACCATGAATCCCCGTCACGGGTGGCCGCAACGTGATGCCAGAAGCGCGCTTTGGTGTTTAACATGTTATCCGGCTTGCCGTCGTTCTGTCCCTGTTGGGTGTAGTAAACATCGACCGAGAGAACCGGCTTGGAGGAGTCTGGAGTGATCGAAAAAGCCGGTATCCCGTTTTCCGTTTTAATTTCCAAGGAGCTCTCCGGGGTTTCCGGAAATTGGAAGCTACCCTTGAGATGTTGGTCGAACCACAGTTGCGTGGCCACCTCGTATTCGGCGTTATCCTGGTGGTTGTGATGGGGTGAACAGGTGACGCGCCATGCTTTGCTTTTGACTTCGGTTAACGCTTTCTGGAGATCATTGATACGGCCATGGAAATCATTGGACGGGCTGAGAAAGATGATGGGGCAGGAAATTTTCTTCAGGCTCACGCCGTCGGCGATGGATGCTGCGTAAAGCGCATTTTCCGTGGGACGGTCGCTGATTCCGCCACAGGATGGGGCAGACGCTTTGACGCGGGCGTCCACTGCGGTGGTCAATACCGTCAGCTTGCCGCCCATCGAGTGGCCGTAGACACCGAGTTTTTCAGCGTCCACTTCCGTTTGATGTTCGAGAAAAGTTAAGGCGCGGCGTGCACCGAGCGTGCAGAGAAACCACGGATTGTTGCGTGGCGATTCCACGGCGTCCAGAGTCCAGGAGTGTGCGGAAACGCTAGCGAAGGCGTTCTTCGGGTTCCTGCACGGGGCGTGATAGGCATCGAGCGCGCCCCAGTCGGTGCTGAGCTTGTAGTTGGGGTCGGTAGTCTTGCCATCCCAGAAAAGCTTCACTTCATTGGGCCCCACGAAGTAGCCGGGCACGGTGATCCTTCCCGCCCACGCGATTGAGATCGTGGCGTAGCCGCGCTTGGCATTGGTAATCACCCCTTCGGATTGTGCATACTGCCCGCCGCCATGGATCTGCACCAGCCCGGGAAGCTTCGTGCCGCCTTTCGGAAAACCATAGACCGCCGCCATCATCGCTTTTTGGCCTTTGAAAATACCGATTCGATAACGGACGACCCGCATCACCACATTGTCGTTTTCCCACTCTTTAAGAATTTCTACTTCCAAAGGTTCTTGGCGTGGATCGTAGCCTGTCCAGAGTTCCTCGATATTTCGTGGTGGGGATCCATTTTCCAATGGCGGAAGGGATTCTTTCTGCGGAGCTTCAGTTCCGCCATTCGCCCATCCTGACAGCAGGGTCACCAGCGAAAGGGTCGCCATCAGGGAATATTTTTGCTTGGTGCGAGTGCGGGTTTTCATGGGCAGGGCTTGCGGTTGCTTCATGTTAGGTAGTCTGGATTTTTAAAAGCTTCGGAGATTGCCTGCGATACTTGCGCGATGTGGAACCATATAGGCATTCCTGTCGATCATAGGGATGCTGCTGGACCGCGGTATCCTCATTTTGGAGGATGTCTGGGCCTATTTTGAAAAACGATGCTCATGCCATTGCTGGTGTTCCACGAGAGTTTCATCCGCAGGAGTCACTAGCTTTGATCTGCCTCGATTTCGGGGCTGTCGCGGGTTGCTGGTAGTTTAGTATCATCGCTTACTAGCAGTTGATTTTGTTAGATTTTTTAGATGTGGCGACTGGAAGTCAGTAATCTAACCGTTTTTCTGAGCTCTTAAAAACCACAGGCATTCTAGGATATTGTTTGGCGATTTCAAATTCACGGAAATTGAAGATATGTTCAAAATATCCTATGAAATAAGGATACCTAAAATCCGAGGATACCTCACCTTCTCTACGCGCTATTCTTCCCGATGAGGATGTGTTGGGTTTCGATAATAATCCCCCACAAGAATATTTTAACGATAAACGAACTATGATAATGAAAATGAACCTACGTCTCACCGCCCTGCTCTGCTGGTCAATTCATACCTGTTTCGCGCAGGCGGCGGAATCCACAATGCCCTCCCTCATGGACCGGCACAACGTGGTGTGGAGTTCTCCGAGTAAAGACTTCAACGGTTCCATGCCCATTGGGAATGGAGACCTTGCAGCGAATGTATGGGTGGAGCCATCCGGAGATCTGATTTTCTATCTCTCGAAAAGCGATGCATTTAGCGGCGGTGGTCCGGATCCGGAGTTACTGAAGCTGGGACGGGTTCGCGTTCGTCTCGATAAGCCGCTCTACCAGGAAGGTGCAAAATTTCGTCAGGAACTGGATCTACAAACGGGAAGCATCACCGTTGACGCATCCGTGGTTGATGTGAAACGTTCGGTCCGCTTTTGGATCGATGCGAATCGTCCGGTGGTTCATGTTGATATCCAGAGCTCGGTGGCCTGCAGCGCGGAGATTGCGCTAGAGAGCTGGCGAGCCGAGGGGAAATGGCTGAGAGGCGGAGCGCAAAAAGATGTGATTCTGCCGTCGGACGGACAGACGGTACGCTGGTATCAGCGTAATGTGCACAGCATTTATAAGGACACCATGAAGAATCAGCACCTGGGTGATATGATTGATAAATTCCAAGACCCGCTCATTAATCGCACTTTTGGCGGTCTAATGCTAGGCGAGGGTCTGATTGCGAAAGACAATCTAACACTAGTGACTTCCGCGCCTACTGAAAGCATCCGTGTCAGCATCCATGCGCTGACTGCGCAAACAGAATCGCCGGATCTTTGGTTGACTCAACTCGATCAGCAGAGAAAGACGGTGGACGCTGTATCCAGAAAAGAGGCTTGGTCAGCTCATGTGAAGTGGTGGGAGAGCTTCTGGCAGAGAAGCTGGATCCATGTGACTCAGGCGGGGGAATCGGTTAAACCAGCGGCTACGAGTTTGATCCCATTGAACATTTTTAACTTTCGGTTTGGTATCGCTTCTAACAATAACGAAAAATTTCTCGGTGAACTGGGAAGAGCGAGCATTCTGAAACGTGCCCTGAATGAGAATGAAATCAAAGAGCTCGCAGGCAATCAGTCAGAGCAGATCAGTTTAAAAAAAGAAGACATCCTGTTTAGTTCAACGCCCGAGCTCTATTCAGAGATCAAAGAATCCGCGAAGTGGACGGATCATCCTGAGATGACCTTCGAGTTGTGGATCAATCCCGACAGCGTCGCAGCGAGTGCAAGGATTCTGGATAAGACCATGGTAGGTAGCGATCAAGGTTTTCTGTTAGATACCTATCCCGGCAACGGTCTGCGACTGATTGTCGGTGATAAGCAATTCATGATACCGGATTGCTTGAAGTCTGGTGAATGGAGTCACGTTGCTGTGGCTGTGAATGCTAATCAGGAACGGATCGAGATGTATCTCAATGGCAAGCGGATCGCTGGTCAGGGAAGTAGTAAGGTCGAAAAGGTTTTAGACGAGGCCTTTGCTACGAGTCAGGCCTACACGCTACAACGCTGGGTCCAAGCCTGTGCTGGTCGTGGAAAGTATCCCATCAAGTTTAATGGATCCTTGTTTACCGTTGATGGTGTGGATGCCTTCTGGAAATTCCCAGATGGGCAGTATGCGGGTCCTGACTATGCGCGATGGGGTGGACCTTATTGGTTTCAGAATACTCGATTGATCTACTGGCCGATGTTGAAGTCCGGCGATTACGAACAGATGGCGCCGCTCTTCGAGCTGTATCGGAATATGCTGCCGCTGTTGAAAGAAAGGACGCGCCGTTATTTCGGACACGATGGTGTTTTCTTTTCTGAGACCACTGAGCTATGGGGGCTGAATCGGGATGCAGATTTTGGTAAGGACAATCCAGATTTTTACCCGAAGACCGGCTACATGAGATACAACTGGGATTGTGGATTAGAGTTGTCCACGATGCTCTTGGATTATTTTCGGCATACCGAAGATGAATCCTTCGTTAAAGAGACACTGCTGCCTATCGCTGATCAGGTAGTGCTTTTTTACGATCAACAACACCAACGCACTCCGGATGGCAAACTACACATCTCCCCATCGCAGGCGTTGGAAACCTGGCATGTCGCCGAGGATCCGGTTCCGGCTGTTGCGGGCCTGCGTGTCGTTCTGGCTGGGCTGTTGGAGCTGCCTAAGTCGTTATCCACGAGCGAGCAGAGGAAGCGCTGGAAACGATTCCTAAGCGAGGTAAAAGAACTCCCAATCGCAGAGGAAGACGGAAAAAAATGGGTGAAGCCAGCTTATGTTTTCTCCGACAAACGAAACGCTGAAAACCCCGAATTGTATTCGGTATTTTCCTATCAAATCTTCGGTGTTGGAAAACCCGATCTGGAAATCGGCAGGGAAACTTATGCGCGTCGCGCGAATCAACGCACGGGTGGGTGGCAGCAGGATGCGATTCAGGCGGCGCTGTTAGGTCTGCCCGATCAGGCAAAGTCATTTTTGCTCCAGAATGTTACCAAGATCAATGCCATGGGGAACCCAGTCGAACAGCAGAGACTCCCTGCGAGCCGTTTTCCCGCCTTCTGGGGTCCGAACTTCGATTGGGTGCCCGACCAGTGCCATGCTTCGGTCATCCTCACGACGCTTCAATGCATGCTCATACAAACGAATGGGAAAGCGATTCATCTACTTCCCGCCTGGCCGAAGGACTGGAATGCCTCATTCAAACTCCATGCTACCTACCAAACCACCGTTGAAGGACGAGTGGTGAACGGGGAGTTGCGGGATTTGAAAGTCACGCCGGAATCTCGTCGAAAAGACGTCATCATTTCGGAAAGAATTTCCATTAAAGGTCAGCAAAACGAAAAATAAAGTTAAGAATTTTTTATGAAAATAAGTTTAAGAACCGTGCTGCTTGCTGTGGTTATTGCAGCGGCATGGGCGAACTCGGGAGAAGCTGCCGAGGTAACGAATGCGAGCAGAACCAAAGAATCCTTTTGCGAGACCTGGAGGTTTCAGCTTGGTGAAAAGGAAGGAGCGGAAAAGGCTGAGTTCGATGATTCCACGTGGCGGACTCTTGATGTGCCGCATGACTGGAGCATTGAGTTGCCCTATGATCCCAGCATGTCCGGCGGCTCAGCGGTGGCTTATCTTCCTGGCGGGATTGGATGGTATCGCAAATCGTTCACTCTGCCGAAATCCGACATCGGAAAAGTCATCGCGATCGACTTTGACGGCGTCTATATGGACAGTCAGGTATGGATCAACGGGCATCTACTGGGACGCCTTCCGAACGGGTATCTCGGGTTTCGCTACGATCTCACGCCGTATTTAAAATTCGGAGAGGAAAAGAACCACATCGCTGTCCGGGTCAATGTCGAACCAAATGGCACCCGATGGTATCCGGGAGCCGGAATCTATCGCAACGTCTGGCTGACGACGATGAACCCAATTCATGTTGCGCACTGGGGCAGCTATGTCACGACACCGGAGGTTTCTAAGGGAAAAGCAAGTGTCCGACTTCGCACCGAGGTGAAGAATACATCGGGAGCTTCGGCGGATGTGATCCTTAATTCCGTGATCTTAGATCCGCAGGGCAATGCGGTGGCGAAAGCGGAATCGAAGCAAAATATCAACGCGGGGACGATGCACGATTTCGATCAGTCTTTTGTCGTGACCCAACCGCAGCGTTGGTCTCCCGATATGCCAGACATGTATCAGGTGGTGTCCACGGTTACGACGGGCGGCAAGACGGTAGATACTTACACCACGCCACTGGGCATACGGTCCGTTGAATTTACGGTTGATCAGGGATTTTTCCTGAATGGGGATCCTGTCGATATCAAGGGGGTCTGTCTGCACCACGACTTTGGCGCGCTTGGCAGCGCTATTTCTAATCGGGCGTTGGAGCGTCAGTTAGAAATCTTGCGGGCGATGGGCTGCAATGCGATTCGCACCAGCCACAATCCGCGTGAGCCGGAATTCTATGCGATGTGTGATCGGATGGGTTTCATGGTGATGAATGAGGCCTTTGATGTCTGGCAGCAGAAAAAGATGCCGAACGATTACCACAAGTATTTCAAGGACTGGCATGAGCACGATTTGACCAGCATGCTCCGCCGTGACCGCAATCATCCCTGCGTCATCATGTGGAGCATCGGCAACGAGATGAACGAACAGCACAAGGAGGACTTTCCTGGACAGGGTGGCGTAATCGCGAAGCGCTTGGTTGAGATTTGCCGGCAGCACGATCCCAGTCGAGTTGTGACCGCAGCGCTCAATTCACCGGAGGCCAGTGATCGGGTCGGCATCACCGCTGCTCTCGATGTTTATGGACAGAATTACAACCTGATTGCCTATCCAAAGCTCAAAGGTAAAAAGCCCATGATCGGCACGGAGAATGCGACCAGCTTCATCACGCGTGGCAGTTACGCTTTTGAGCTTGTGAATGATCAGGGTCTCAAGCTGAAAATTCAGAATATCAAGAACAACTCCGAGTGCACGGGATACGGAAAATTCTGGGGCGACGATCGCACCGAAGGAACGCTGATTGACATGAGGAAGGCACCCTGGGTGGCTGGTCAGTTCGCGTGGACGGGATTTGATTACCTTGGCGAATGTTTTCCTTTCAAATGGCCAGCACGCAATGGCTTGTTCGGCATCGTTGATTTGGCAGGTTTCCCCAAAGATTCCTACTACATCTATCAGGCTGACTGGAGCGACGAACCATCCGTGCACATCGTTCCGCAAAACTGGAATTGGCCGCAGTTCAACGCACCGATACCGATATGGGTCTATAGCAACAGCGACGAAGTGGAACTGTTCATCAACAACCGATCTCTGGGCGTGAAGCAGATCAACCGTGCGGAGAGCCTGCACGCGGAATGGCAGGTAACGTTTGAGCCCGGAGAGTTGAAAGCGGTCGGACGGACCGACGGCCAAGTAGTAAGCACCGATATCCTGCGCACCGCAGGCAAGCCGATGCGGCTGGAAGTGACCTCGGACCGTACTGAGATCGCCGCCGATGGCACCGATCTCAGTTATTTAAAAATTCGTCTGGTGGATGAGCATGGCATCGTTTGTCCGGATTCGGATCGGATGCTCAAGGTCTCGGTCGAAGGTACCGGGTCGCTAGTGGGTGTTGATAACGGACACCACATGAATCATGCTCCATTCAAGGGAAATCAGGTGGAAACCTCATACGGGCTCGCCCTTGCGATTGTTAAATCAGGCAAGGATGCGGGTGCTATTCGCGTGAACGTTTCCGCTGATGGTATCCAGCCCGGTCAAGTGACGGTCGAAGCCCTGCCGGTTGGTGATGCGAGACTTGTTGAAGCAGCAGCGAGTCGTGACAAGTTGTTCCGGGAAAATAACAAAAAGTTCAGCCGTCATCTGCTCGCAAAGATCAAGCATTATGGAAACCTGATTACCGGCGCGAATGCCACAGCCTCCTCGTCCAGTTCGGAGCATCCACCGAGTCATGCCATCGACGGAAACCCGGAAACCCGATGGTGCCCCAAGGATGGTAGCACAGGTCATTCATGGCAGGTCGATCTCGGCGGGCCGCGTGATCTCAAAAGCGCCAAGATCATTTGGCAAACCTCAGGCAAGTATCAATACACCGTGGAAGGTTCCGCTGATGGAGCCAACTGGGTGATGCTCAGCGACCAGTCAAAAAAACAGGATGCGCAGCAGGTGCACTATCTCGCGTTCGACCAGAAAGGGATTCGCCATGTTAGAATCACCACGACAGGGCTTCCCAACGGACTCTGGGGTACGTTCAACGAAATTGAAATCCATGGGGTGATGGTGGACGGTCCTGAAGCGAATGCAAAAGAGGCCACAAGCAAGACAGGCACAGGCGCACTGCTCGTCGCGCCGGTGTTTAAGCACGGCTCTGGCCAGCATACCGATTCCGTGGTCGCGTCACGTAACAAGAAGCCGCCGACGTGGTCGGAGAAAGGTGCGCGCAATATCGTCATGGATGAAGCGAAGCTGCAGGGGATTGAGTTCACCGCGGACGGTCAAATGCCGATGGGGATGGATGGGGTGAGCAAGACAGGAAAGGTCGCTTTTGAAATCCTCACCAGTGAAGACGTCCCTGACCGGATTGATAACACCGACCGCATTACGGATCTTCACGGCGCAGCTGAACAACTGGTGAAAGAAACCAAAACCAAAAACGGCGACTATGCGATCGGTGTTTTTTATGACCCCTTGGTGGGAGAGGGGACCGATCCTGATGATGAACCGTTGAGACAGCAGGTGAGAGATTTTGTCGCGTGGCTGAAGAATAATACATCACCTTAATTAATTTATATGAAAATTTTATTATTTGTTATTTTGATACTGGCTATCGGGTTAGATTCGGGGCGTTGTGCCGAATTGCAAAATGCAACTGGGTCGAAGGATGTTCTAAATAAATCTCTAACAGAAACTAAATCGGCCAAGAAGCTCAGCTATCCGGATCGACGGATTCCTGGGACATCGAAAGCAACCGTCCAAGGAAAAACACGAACGCTGCAAAATGATCTGGTGTCATTCCGCTTTGATGTGGTCGACGGGAAGTTGAAAGATGTCTGCTTTGAGATCAAGGGCGAGGCAGGGTTCACCGTCGTCATCGATGAACCTTTTTCCATGGTCGTGGATGGCAAGCCGATCAACGCGTCGGCGATGAAACTTGATGCGAAAATCCGCGAAGAAACGACACCTGCAGACACGACCTCGCCTCGGTTGGGAGATCATGACGCAGCCAAGTCGTTTGCCCTGACTTTTAGCGCCCCCGACGATTCCTATCGCGTGGTGTGGAAGCCCATTCTCCGGGACGGTTCCAACTACATTCTCTTCGATGTCACGGTCACTCCGTTGCGCGGGGATTTGAGTTTGAACCGCTTGGTCATGCTGGATGTGACCGCCAAGAACCTGAAGCAACTCGGCACCCCGGCTGGAAGTCCGGTGGCGAACGAGCGCTTTTTCTTCGGATTTCACCATCCGACAGCCAGGCCACTTATCTCTGGGGAAAAACTAACCTTTTACTGGGACCGGGCCAACATGGCGGTCAAGCAGGGTGAGACGGTTCACCAACTCGCCGCCATCGGCATTTACCCCAAAGACCAGCGCCGCCGAGCCTTCAACTACTATCTGGAGCGCGAGCGCTCACATTCCTATCATCAAGTCCTGCACTACAATGCGTGGTATGACATCTTGCATACCGCTCGTCCAAAAAAGGCGGATGAGGCCGAAGCTCTTGAGCGGATCCAGAAATTCCAAAACGAATTGACCGTCAAGCGCGGTCTGCCCGTGGAGTTGTTCATGTTCGACGATCCGTGGGACAATGTGTCCGGCACGGCCACGGATGTCTGGCAGTTCGACCCCAAGCGTAACCCAAACGAGTGGAGAGTCATGAAAGAGGTCGCCGAAAAGCATGGCGCCAAATTGGGGGTCTGGATGTCTCCCCAAGGCGGGTGGGGTGGCCGACAAGTCCGATTTGCAACGGCGAGGCAAAACAATTTGCCTTATGTAGTTAAAGATCTGGCCTTCAGCTTGTCCGATCCGCCCTATCTCGCGCGGTTTCGCGAAGTGTGCTTCGATTTCCTCCGCAATCAAGGCGTCACCATGTTCAAATTCGACGGCTTCAACGAGAACCCGAAAAATGAATCTGAACGCGAAGCTCTGGTTAAGCTGATCGAAGACATGCGCAAGGAAAAGCCGGATGTTTTTATCAACACCACTTGCGGCGCGTGGCCCAGTCCGTTTTTCCTCATGAACTCGGATTCGATTTGGCGGGGTGGTGGCGACATCGAAATGAAAGGCGTCGGGCCGGTGCGCGAGCAAGCGATCAATTATCGCGACTGGACTACCTACATGAAGGTCGTTTTCCAAAGTCCGCTTTTCCCGGTCTCCTCGGTGATGGTGATGGGGCCCGTGCTGGCCCCCTATGTGCACCATGAAGGATTCGATACCGCGACCATTCAGGAGTGGAAAAATGAAGTGCGATCCTACTTTGGCCTCGGGGTGAACCTCCAGGAACTCTACATCGGCCCCACCAATCCGGACACTGGAAAACCTCTGATGACCGATGAGCTTTGGGACATTGTGGCCGAAGGCGCCAAGTGGGCACGCGCGAATGAAGATGTCTTGGTCGATGCCCATTGGGTAGGCGACGATCCGGGCAAAGGACAAGTCTATGGCGTGGCGGCGTGGAATCCTCAAAAAGCCACCCTCATGTTGCGCAATCCCTCCGACAAACCGCAGTCGATCGAGATCGACCCAGAGAAAGTTTTTGAACTGCCACAACATGAAAAGGTGCGGACTTTCGTGATGAAAAGCCCGTGGGCCGATGAAGCGGATCAACCCGCCGTCTCGCTAACGTCAGGCGAGATTCACACCTTTCAGTTGGAACCTTTCGAAGTCATCGTCCTAGAGCGCAAATGAAACGGCTCAACAAAGTAATACGGGTGTCTCTGATCGGGTTCACTAGGTTGAACGGGTTTCGCTTAATTCCGGTTTTGCTCGGTTCGACGCTGTTGTCTTTGCATCTTCATGCAGGTGAAGCCACTGCGAGCGATGCACTTCGGAAAATCATTTCCCTGGATCAGGGGTGGCGTTTTCAAGAGGGCTGGTTCACTATTCCAAAGCGGACACTGGTTTCTGTTTGGCGCTATCGCTTAGACGAGCGGGAAGAAGCGTCTGCCGATGTCATGGCGGCAACCGGGCTCGACACGTCAGGCCCCGAGTGGGGCTACGACCGCACCCCATTTAAAAATAAAATGGGTGACCCGACTCTTTACGGAAAGGAAGCACTTTGCCATTTGAGCGCCTACAGTGAGAACTGTATGGGATGGTCGGCGACCTGCGAAGCCACTTGGAAGGCTATTGCCGAGCGTCCCTGGATGATGGGTTGTTTCGTCTGGTCAGGCTTTGACTACCAAGGGGAGCCCACACC
>CAMBTP010000015.1 GCA_945870855.1 Prosthecobacter debontii | reverse complement strand
CAAGGAGCGTCTCGCTCCGTATCTTCCATCTAGCTCGCCCGTGGCGGATACACTTCTGAAAATCAAAAATCGGCAATTCTCCCTCTCCCTCTGCTCTCCATCACGCCGCTGGCGACAAGTGGGCGGACCGAGCCGGATCCGCCCTACCTTGATGATGAAGAGGTCGATCAACGGTCTGCGGAGATGGACTCTGGAGCCGTTGTTGGTGTGACCAGGGAGGAACTCCGCCTACTACCTTCACTGCTTAAATGGAAAACTAGCTTGGATTTCTACTTATTGAATCCGTTGTGGTTCATGAATTCCCAGATGCGTCCCATCCAGGTATAGCTGCCCGTGCCCGGAGCGGCAGTCCTCTGGAAGCAATGACCGCGGCCGACCAGCGTGTGGAGATCGGATTGGATTCCCATCCGGCGAAGCTGCTCCCAGCATTTCACCGAATTCATCGCCGCCCAATCGTCCGCGTCGCCGTGGATGAACAGCATCGGACAAGTCGCAAGGTCGAACGAGAACTCAGGGACGAGCCTCGCGTCGTCCTCGTTGCCGCCCTTTGCATTCGGGGATTGCGAGCCGTCCGTGAGCGCATACGCGGGATAGATCGCGACCGCCCACTGCACCTTGCAGGAAAGCTGATCAAGGTCGTCGATCGGCGAGTAGGAACGGCGTTTCGAACTGGTCGCACCCATCAGCGTCAGGTGTCCGCCGGCCGAGGAGCCCATGATGCCGATGCGCTCGGGATCGAGGCCCTTCGCCGATGCCTCACTGCGGACGATCCGGACAGCGCGCTGCAGATCCTGCCAGGCCGTGGCGTGCTTAGCCAAGCCACCACTCGGCGACGGCGTGCGGTATTTCATCGTCACGACTGCCATCCCCTTTTCGTTCAGGTATCGCCGCGCTGGGGCGACCTCGAATCCATCCGGGTCGTTGCCGATGTAGGCGCCGCCCGAGTAGATGATCTGGATCGCCTTCGTCTTGAGCTCCTTCGGCAGGTGCCACTCGATATAAGGCTGGCACTGGTTCGCCTGCACGTCTGGCATTTTGCCTTCCGGCCAGACTGGCTCCTTGCTGGTTTCGCCACGCGCATCGTTATTCGGATAGCGGGACATTAAATCGACTTCCGCACCGAGACTACCGTCATAATTCATCTGGTGGAAAAACTCGGTAACACGGTCCAGCCAGTGGTCATAGGCGGTGCCATCCTCGCCCTTGCCAGGGTCCCCCATGAACCCATGAGGGCGGTCTGCGAAGAGATGGATCTCAGCCGGAATTTTCATTCTGCGGAGCTGGCGGTAGATCTGCGTGGAGCCGTTCGGTGAATAGGCGTCCGTCCCGCCGTGGAAGAGCGCCATTGGACAAGTCTTCGCGTCAAACTTGAAGACGTCCGAGAGCTTGACGTCGATCGCGTCACCGTCGCGCGTGTTGGGGCCGATGAGTCCGTCCGTGAGCGCGTAGGCGGTGTAGACTGGCACCGCCCAGTTGACGTGGCACGGAAGCTGGTCGAGGTCATCGACCGAGCCATACGCCGCTGTGAGCGCGCTCGTCCCGAGCAGGACCGTCAGGTGCGAGCCCGCGGAGAATCCGAACGCGCCGATCTTCTCCGGATCGAACCCGCGCTTCTTCGCATCATTGCGGACGAGACGGACGGCGCGTTGCCCGTCCTCCCACGCACTCTGATAGATCGGCAAACCTTGCGGACGCGGCGTCCGGTAGGTGAGACTCACACAGACGAACCCGAGTTCGGTGAACTTCTTCGCGACCCGGTCAATCCATTCCCCGTCGCAGCAACCCTCATAGCCGCCGCCGGAAATGAGCAATATGCAGCCGCCGTTTTTCGTCGCCGGTGCCTCATACCAGTCGAGATAAGGCATCGTGTTTTCAGCAGCCTTGAATCCCGGCGCTTTCACCTCCTGGGTGGTAGCCGCGATCTGCTGGGTCTGAAAATCAGGGATCTTTCCTTCCGGCCACAGCGCGACCCGCTCCCCGGCGGATGCCAGAACGGCGGCTAGCAACCAAGAATACAAAATAAATGTTTTTTTCATCGTATCGTTCCTTTTGTTTTTTTCCGTATCCGCCGCAGCGTTTTTAATTCGCCTCTCAGCCGATCTTTAGCTGCTTCACGAAATTTTGTATAATCAATTGCGCCCAAGGAATTTGCTTTCTGCGAGAAGCCCCTGAAACAGCCATTGGCCGGGACGGAGGGCGGGGAAATGGGGGTGACCCTAAAAAGTGGTCGCCGCGAAATCCTGAGGAGTTGCAAGAAGTAGCTGCGGCGTCTCGCCGCAGGCCGTGCAAGGAGCGTCTCGCTCCGCATCTTCCATCTAGCTCGCCCGTGGCGGTTACACTTCTGAAAATCATCAATCAACAATCATCATTTGTCATTCATACTTCATAATTTCTCGTTCATCGGCGGCTGAAGATGATAGCGAGTGCCTTTGAGTCGGCCGGTGCGATAAAGGGCGGATTTATCCATGAGGTCATGCAGATCCCGGGTGGCGGTGGGGCGGGAAGTGCTGGTGCGATCACTACAAAGCAGGATACCAATCGGTGTTTGACACCTGCATCCCTGTCTTTTTGACGCACTATCGCGGGCGTATCAGACTTGGGGCAGCACGCTCCGTCAAACTTCCTCCTGAAATGCAATTTCAGTAATCAATGAATTGATTTCCTAGTCATAGTTTGTTTAGTCGAAGCATGACGACACGATATCCTCTTATTTCTGCGCTAACGGCCTTGGCATTTTTCATCGGCAGTTCCTCGCTTCCCGCGAGCGAAAAGGCCACCGATTGGCCGACGTGGCGCGGTGCGGCGCGGGATGGAAAGTCGCCGGACACCGGCTTGGTAAAGGAGTGGCCGAAGGAGGGGCCGAAGTTGCTTTGGACTTTTGAAAAGGCTGGTAAGGGCTACAGTTCGCCCGCGCTGGTGGGTGGAAAAATTTACCTAACAGGTAGCCGCAGTGGAAAAGCTGAGCTCTTTTGTCTCGATGCCGACGGCAAGGAATTGTGGTCAGCGCCGATTGGCGTGGATTCGGAGAAGGGCTACAATACGGGATGGGGCGCGGGGACGCGAGGTGCGCCAACGGTTAGCGATGGAATGGTATTTGCAATGAGCGCGAACGGTGAGATTGGCTGCTTCGACGCGAGCGATGGAAAACGGATTTGGAGCAAGGATCTAGTGAAGGATTTTGGCGGTGCCATACCGAGCTGGGGCTATTCGGAATCGCCGCTGGTGGATGGTGTCAAAGTCGTGGTTACTCCTGGAGGCAATCAGGGTGCGATCGTCGCGATGGACAAGAAAACTGGCAAAGAGCTGTGGCGCAGCAAAGATCTCAAGGATGGCGCGCAGTATTCCTCGCTGGTTGTCGCAGAGGTGAAAGGCAATCGGCAATACATCCAGCTTTTCATGAACACGCTGGCCGGGGTGAATGCGGACAATGGCGAGGTCTTGTGGAAATCTGCCTGGCCTGAAGGACGCACCGCCGTGATCCCCACGCCAGTCTATCATGAAGGCTCGGTTTATATGACCTCCGGTTATGGCTCTGGCTGCAAGCTGGTGAAAATCGACGGCGATAAGGCAGAGGATGTTTGGGAAAACAAAGTGATGAAAAACCATCACGGCGGCGTGGTGCTGGTGGACGGCCACATTTACGGATTTTCCGATGGCGGCGGCCTCGTTTGCCAGGAGCTTGCGACCGGCAAGCAGAAGTGGAGCCAGCGTGGCGAAGGCAGCCAGAAGGGCTCGGTGCATTACGCAGACGGAATGCTTTACTGCATGGACGAAGAGGCGGGATCGGTCTTTTTAGCCGAAGCAAATCCCGATAAATACACCGAACACGGTCGCTTTGAAATCCCCCGCCAAACGAAATTGCGCGAGGGCACCAACGGCAAAATCTGGACACATCCGGTGGTGATCGGCGGCAAACTTTACCTACGCGATCAGGATCTGCTGTTCTGTTTTGACGTGAAGTCCTGAGCGGATTTACGATTTCGAGATCACTTCTCGCCGAAGCAAAACAGGCTGGTGTCGCCACGGAAAATCAAGCGACCTCCGACTGAAATCGGCGAGGCAATAACGCCCTCCTCAAGCGCATAGCTTTTGATATCTGAGAGTCCGTCTTTGGTGATTTTTCCGCTGAAAATCATTCCGTCTTCCCTTACACAATACAACTGGTCTCCCAAGAGAAGCGGAGAGGAGTAAAAGACTTGCGGCGCTTTCGGCAGGGCTGACTCCCAAAGTTTCTCTCCGGATTTCGCATCCAGACAAGTGAGACGTCCGCGTTCTGGACCACCATCCTTGAGCACGTAAAACTTGCCATCGTGGAGAATGGGGGAGGTGGCATCGGCGCCGAGTTTGTCGTTGCGCCAGACCCAATGGGATTCCGTCACATCGCCGCTGCCATCCAGGCGGATTGCGGCCAGCGAGTCACCACGGTTGAAAGGAACCACCGCAAGGCCGTCGGCGACCACCGCGGAAGCGATGACCCGCTGCATACCGGCGCGTTTCGGATTGAACCCGCCGCATTGCCAGAGAAGCTTGCCGGTCTCCGCGTCGTGGCCGGTGAGATGATCCGCGCCCCAGCAGACAATCTGCTCCTTGCCGTCACGCTTGATCACATGGGGCGTGGTGTAGGCATCGCCGGATTCCTCACCGGTTTCATATTTCCTAGGGGTTTTCCAGACTTCCTTGCCAGTCTTGGGATCGAGCGAGACAAGATAGGAATCACCTCCCGTTTGCATCACCGCCACCACCACATTCCCACCCGCAAAAACCGGGGAAGTCCCCTGATCCCACCAGAGCTTATCCTCGCCGTATTTTTCCTGAAGGTTGATTTGCCACAGCGGTTTGCCATCGAGATCAACGCAAGCAACGGTCCCCGATTTAAAATAGGCCACGACAATTTTCCCATCGGTGATCGGCGAGGAATTCGTGGAGCTTCCGACACGTTGGCCACGCCCGGGAGTGCCCGCACCGAAGGATTTGCGCCAGAGTTCCTTGCCATTGGCATCGAGGGCCAGCAAGCCATCCTTTTCGTCAATCGGGCTGGTGACGAAGAGCTTGTCATTCCAAATAATCGGGGTCGAGCAGCCGCGGCCGGGGAGCTCGGTTTTCCAGAGCAATTTTCCCGCCAGATCAATTGGTGGCTGCTCACCGCTGACCGCACCATTGCTGCCTTCACCGCGCCATGATGGCCAGTTCCCGGCATTTAGAAAACCCGACAGTAATAAACTCGTTGCAAAAATTTCAGCTTTCATCTCAACGCCATACCAAACCGGAAATCGCCGACTGTCAAAATAATCAGCATCTCATTTCACCTCCAGGCAGACCGCTTCGCCTTTATTGGAGCGGGCGAAGATACGGCCGTGGGCGAATGCGAGGTTTGCCCAACTGACGGATGACAGCGCTTTCACGCGGCCATGTTCCTTCCATCCGGATTTGGCTGGCTCGCCGCAGATAATCTCTCCGGTTTCCGAGAGGATAACCATCTGATCGCCGACCATCAGCGAGCTTCCACGGGTTCCCGGCATCTTGGCACGCCAGTGTGGCTTGCCGGTTTTCATGTCCATGCGGATCAGTTCCGCATCGATGTTTTTATCGCCAAATACGCCGAGGATATCGCCGTCTTGGAGGATGCTGTTTTGGAAAATCATGCGGATGTCCTCGTCTTTGTGCAGCACTTTGGGCTCATTGCCCGAGACATCGATGACCACGTAGCCCATGCCGTAGCCGGAGGCGAGAAACATCATGCCGTCGTGGTATTGAGGATTGCTGGCATTTACGTCATAGGAAGTCCGCCAGCCGAAATCGAAAACCGGCTTGCCTTTCCCATCCAGATTGTAAGCCACGAGTTGGCGACCGTGAAACGCCGCGACAAGTTCCTTTCCTTTATGAGTGAAAAACACCGGAGTCGCATAGCCAGGCCGGGTGTCATCGCCCGATTTCCAACTCACTTTGCCGGTCGATTTCTCCAGCGCGTATAATCCCCCGTCATCCGCACAAGGCAGGCAGTAGAGCAGGTTTCCATTCACCACAGGCGAGGCGGAGTAGCCCCAATCCGGCACAGTGCCATTGAAATCCTTTTTATAATTCACATTCCATTTCGGTTTGCCGTCCGCCATTGAAAGGCAGAAAAGATTCCCTGATTTACTGAGGGTGTAAACGACGTCACCGTCAATCGTCGGAGTGGCGTTAGGGCCGCCATCGTAAAGCTTCGGATCGAGCTTTTCGGGATACTTGTGCGTCCATATCTCCTTGCCGGTCGTCGCATCGAGGCACCAGACAATATCGGTGTTGTCGTTGTTGCCCATGACCACAACTTTCTCGCCAGCGATCGCGAAGCTGGTGCAACCCTTGCCGAGATCCTTGCGCCATAGTTCCTTGGGCTTCTGCTCCTGCCAATTCGTGCGGATTTTGCCCTCCACGATTCCCGATCCATCAGGCCCCAGATGGCGCGGCCAGTCTTGGGAAAAAGAGAGAGCAGGAATGCAGGCGAGGAGGAGTGGAAATGTGATTACGGGGATTTTCATGGCGATCGGTTTAAGAAAGAAAGAAGAAGAAGTCGTACTTAATATGATGTAATTTTCGGCTATTTTTGAAAAATGAAACAGAATTTCCGCGCAGCTAGGAAGTTTTTTTGCCCCGTTTTCTTAAACCAGTCCGTCTTTCCGCGCTTGTTTCCAATACGCGTATTCCGAGCGGTTGAAATCGACATACTCCGGCGAGAGATCGCTGGAATACATCGTGTAAGTGGCTTCGCCTTGGTTGAGGTCGATGTCGATGGTGAACTCCGGCGCGGAGACTGCCTCGCGGAGTTGCTCCATTGGTGTCTCAGCTTGGAGTCCGCCGAGGCATGCGGCTTTTCCGCCGATGAAAATATCGATCAACTCCTCGCGGATTCGCGCGCGCGAGTATCCGACAGCATGGATGATGCGGCCCCAGTTTGGATCGCCACCGTTCCATGAGGACTTCACCAAGGCACTTTTACAAACAGCCTCGGCGACTTTTTTTGCATCGAGGTGGGTGCGTGCGCCCTTGACGTTCACGGTTACAAATTTCGTCACTCGCTCACCATCGCGGACTACGGCTTTCGCGAGTTCCAACATCACCCATTTCAGTGCCTCGCGGAACTGCTTGCAGGCGCTGCCATTCCGACGCGCGGCCGCCATGCCGCTCGCGCCATTTGCCAGCACGATTACGGTGTCGTTTGTGCTCATATCACCGTCGATGGTGATTCGGTTGAAACTTTCTTCCACGTTCTCTTGCACCGCGCGCTGGAGGCAATCCTGCGAGAGGTTCGCGTCGGTGGTGATGAAGCACAGCATCGTCGCCATACTGGGGGAGATCATGCCCGCGCCTTTGACACAACCGCCGATGCGAACGCGGTGCTCGCCGATGTCGAATGAGATCGCGATCTCTTTCTCATGCGTATCGCTGGTGATGATCGCCCGCGCGAAATCATTGCCTTTTTTCGCGGCCATCTCCCCGACAAGCTTTGGGATATTCGGAGTAATCCGCGCCATCGGCATCGGCAGGCCGATCACTCCCGTTGAACAAACGCCGACCTCGGTCCGTTTCAAGCCAAGACCTTTGGCAGCCTCCTCGCACATTGCGGTGGCATCCTGAATACCGCGCAGGCCGGTGCAGGCGTTCGCGTTGCCGGAGTTGACGATTACTGCGCGCAGGCTGCCTTTGCGCAAGTGGCTTTGCGAAACCCTGACCGGCGCGGCTTTGACCTTGTTCGTAGTGAAAGTCCCAGCGGATGCGCATTTCGTTTCTGAAAACAGCAGCGCGAGATCCAAGCGGTCGCTCGCCGGGTTCTTAATTCCGCAACTGATTGCGGAGAGCAGGAAGCCCTTCGGCGCACCGATCCCGCCTTTGATTTTTGTAATCGGAAAATCCATACCAACGAACGACTGGCAAAGTAACTATCCCGCGAGCACGCGCACAAGCAATTCTTCCAAGAACGGGGTCTGATTTTCATCGGCGCGGAAACGGCCCCGAGGAGGGGCGGTGTGCTGCTGGGCGGTGGGTTTTTTTTATTTTCTCCCGGCTAGGCTCCAGCCAAGCTATCGGCGCTATCCAACTTTTACCCAATTATGACTCCAAATATGCGCCTCGCTTCCCTCGCCCTCGCCCTGAGTACAGCCGTCCATGCACAAGATCCGTTTCTACTCGCTCCGACCATCGTGGAAGCGGAGCGGATCGATGACGAACCGGCCGCCGTCAGCGTGATTTCCCCTCAATCGCTGGAGCTTTTCCAGGCGAGCTCTTTTTCGGATCTCACGGGGATCGTCCCTGGCTTCAATGTGGTTTCTGCCGATTCGCGCGGTTATGGCCAAGTGGTGACGATGCGGGGATCGACCAACACTCTTTTCTTCGGGCCACCCGCGCTTGGGCTGACCATCGACGATGTGCCGCTTGGCCACGCTTTCAGCTATCCGTCCGAGTTGCTGGAGATGGAGGAGGTGCGCGTTTATCGTGGGCCGCAGGGGCCGAACTTCGGGCGCAACGGCCCTGCCGGGATGGTGGAAATGTTCACCCCGCGTCCGGGCGAAAAGTTCGCTGGTAGTTTCACCACGGAATACGGTTCCTACGATCACGTCGGCCTCGGCTTACAAACTTCGGGACCGCTCGGCGGCGATTTCTCGCACACCCTCCAGCTCTTCCACGACCAGCGCGACGGATATGTCCGCAACACCTTTCTGGGCGACGAGACCGACGACCGCGAGGCCACCGGCGGGCTCTTCAATCTGTTCTGGAATCCACGCGATGACTTCGAACTCCGGCTCCGCTACTACGGCGAGTTTGTGAACGACGGCTCGCAGCGGCTGAGTGCGTTGTCCAGCGCCGATCCGTTCAACGACTCCTCGGATTTCCGCGGAGCCACCGATCTGGAGCGCCACCAGCTTTCCATCCACTCACGCAAGGATTTCGATTGGGGGAAAATGGAAACCATCACGAGCTACCAAACCTGGGATCTCGACCCCTCGACCGTGGATCTGGATCTTGGAGCTGGGCTCGGCGACAACCGCTCGCGCATTGTCCAGAATCAGGATCTCGTTTCCAATGAGATACGCTTCTCTTCGGAGGATGATGCACGCCTTCGTTGGAGAGCCGGATTTTTCCAAATGATGATCGAAAACGACGGCCTCGCCACCCGCCGGTTCCTCGTTCCCCAGCCTCCCTATCCCAATGCGATCGAGGACACACAGTTCTCCATCGACCAACTCAACCTCGCCACCTACGGCAACGTCACCTGGCAGGCCAGCGAGAAGATCACCTTGGACGCCGGGCTGCGGCTGGACTACCACGAATCGGAAATCGACCGATTGAAAACCTCAAACCTAGGCGCACCCGCCCCCGTCCGCGGCTCCGATGACGAGATGTTTGTCTCCCCTGTCGTTGGCCTAACCTATGCCATCACGCCTACGTTGGATGGTTTTGTGCGCAGCAGCATCGGCAACAAGCCCGGCGGATTCACGGCCTTTGTAGATTCGGTACACGGCCCCGAATTTGACCGCGAAACGAACTGGTCGAACGAGATCGGACTGCAATACGACAACTCGGATCAGGATCTCCGCATTGGTCTGCGCGGCTTTTGGGATCAGATCGACGACTATCAGTTCAACCAGTCCGTGCCACCCAGCACCGACTTTGCCATCGTCAATGCCGATGAAGTCACTTCCCTCGGCGTTGAGCTCGATCTTGCCTGGACGCCCATTGAGCGCCTCACCGTCCGCAGCAGCTTGGGCTACGTGAATGCCGAGTTCGATTCCTATTCGGCTTTCGGTAATAACTTCAATGGCAAGGAAGTCCCCTTCGTGCCCGAATACACTGGCAGCGCGGGCGTTCGCTATGATTTTGACAACGGCTTTTTCGCCCAGACCTCGGTTCGCGTATCTGGCTCGACCTCTTTCGACGCCGCAAACACCGGCACTTTCACGCAGGATGCCTACGCGCTCTGGGATGCGGAAATCGGCTACGCGACGGAGCGTTTCACCATCGCCCTGTTCGGCCGGAATCTGCTCGATGAGGAATACTACTCGTTCATCAATCCGCAGATCCAAGCAGGCTCGCCGGGAGATCCGCAGTTGTTAGGATTGCGCCTCCGCACGATGTTCTGAACGAAATGTTCAATGCGCCGCGTAAACTACGGCCTACACTTTCCCACTATGAAACTCACACTGCTTCTTGCCACCTTACCGCTGCTCGCGGCCAGCGCCGCTGAAACCACCGGCTGGCTCAACTGGCGCGGCCCGCTCCACACCGGAGCCTCGCTGGAAACCGGCCTGCCGGAGAAATGCGAGCCAGGCAGCGAACTCTGGACTTATGACATCCACGGCGCGGGCACTCCGGTCATCGCGAACGGCAAGCTCTACGCGTTTGGCTTTTACGGCGAGGTCGGCGAGGACGTCCGCGAGGCCCTGCTTTGCCTCGATGCCGTGACCGGCAAAAAGCTCTGGGAAGTGCGCTATACCGATTACCTCAGCGATGTGGTTTACAGCCGCTATGGCATCGGCGCTCCCGCTGTCGATCCGGAGACGGGAAACGTCTATCTCCAGTTTAGTAACGGCCACAGCGTCGCTTATACGGGTGATGGGAAACTGCTTTGGGAGCATTCACTGATGGAGGATTTCGGGCGGCTCACCTTTCCGAACGGCCGTAGCGGAGCACCCGCCGTCTTCGAGCATCTCGTCATTTTCCACTGCGTCACCGCGAATTGGGGCGGCGATGGCCCGGCCGCCGACCGCTTCTATGCCTTCGACAAACTCACCGGCGAGCTCGTCTGGGCTTCCACTCCCGGCATCGTCCCGGTGGACAGCTCGTTCGCGCTTCCTGTTTTTGGAAAACTGGCGGGACACGATGTATTTTATGCGGGCACCGGCTGCGGCCACGTGGTCTGCATCGACGCGAACACCGGCAAGCCGCTCTGGCGCTTCCGCCTCTCGCAAGGCGGCGTCAACGCCCAAGTCCTCCTGCTCGGAAATGACAAAATCGTCGCCGTCCACGGCACCGAAAACACCGATGCCTCCACCGCTGGCCGCATGGTTTGCCTGAAAATGCCGACTGAATACCCCGCCGAACTCGTCACCCTCGGCAAGGAAGCCGAGCTCTGGCGCAACGACGAAATCACCGCTTTCAGCTCCTCCCCCACTCTCTCAGACGGAAAAATTTACTCAACCGTCTCGACCGGTTCCCTTCTCTGCGTCGATGCCGCCAACGGCAAAACCCTGTGGTCCGAAAAACTCGCTCCCGACCAGATCCACGCCTCTCCCACCTTCGGCGACGGCAAGCTCTACGTCCCGATGTTCGACGGCACCTTCCACATCCTCAAACCCGGCGCTGCCAAGGCGGAGCGGCTTTTCGAAACGAAGTACGAGAACAACCTCCTCGGCGCGCCCGCGATCTGGGCCGGCAAGGTGTATGTTTTCAGCAAAGACAAGCTGCATTGCTTCGGCTCGAAGGAAGGAAAATACGTCGGCGTCGAAACCACGCCAAAACCCGCACTTGGTGAAATCGCCAGCCTGCAGGTCGTCCCCGCTGAATTCGCGATCAAGGCCGGCGAGTCCATCGTTTTCAAAGTTTACGGACTCGATGCAAACGGCCGCCGCGTGAAGGAAGTGAAAGCGGAATCTTGGGCAACCTTCATCCCGCCCACCGCCAAGGTGCAATCAACCGTCGATGCCACATTCGAAGGCTCGACGCTCAAAGCCAAGCCCGATGCGAAACTCTCCGCCGGTGCGTTCAAAGTCACTGCGAACGGCATGACCGCCACCACTCGCGGCCGGATCGTCGCCGGTTTTGGATACAGCGCTGATTTCGAGGCCATCGAGCTTTCGATGAAAAACGAATTCGATCCCACGGAGGCCGTGAATTTCCCGCCCCTCCCCTGGCTGGGCGCGCGGCTCAAGTGGCACGTGCTTGAAAAGGATGGCTCCAAGGTTCTAGGCAACCGCCTCGATAACATCCTGTTCCAGCGGACCACGAATTTCTTCGGTTCATCCGACATGAACGACTACACCCTCGAAGGCGATGTCATGACCGACGGCACCCGCCGCATCATGTCCAGCGTCGGCTTCGTAAATCAACGCTACCTCGTCACGCTGGTCGGCAACGCGCAGATTCTGGAGGTTTCCAGTAACCACGACCGCCTCAAGCAATCCGTGAAATTCCCGATCAAGCCGAACACTTGGTATCACCTGAAAACCACCGTGAAATCGAAGCCCGATGGCAGCGGCACCGTGCTCGCCAAGGCTTGGCCGCGCGGCACCGACGAACCTGCGGAGTGGACGATCGAGACGCCCGTCAAGCACCTCCACCCCAAAGGCTCCCCCGCCGTTTTCGCCTTTTCACCGCAGTCCCAGAAACGCGTTTATATCGACAACATCAAGCTTACTAAAAACCCATGAAACTTCCCATTCTAATTCTCGCCCTCACACCGACTCTTCACGCCAAGGATTGGCCAATGTGGGGCGGCACTCCCTCCCGCAACATGGTCGCCGAGGCAAAGGGCATCCCCACTGAGATTGTCCCCGGTGAAATCGATCCCGAAAAGGAAACTATCGATCTCACCGACGCAAAAAATATCCTCTGGACAGCCAAGCTCGGCTCCCAAACCTACGGCAACCCCGTCGTCGCCAATGGCAAGATTCTAGTTGGCACCAACAATGAATCGCCGCGCGATCCCAGCCAAACTGGCGACCGTGGAAACCTGCTATGCTTCGATGAGAAAACCGGCGAGTTCCTCTGGCAGTTGATCATCCCCAAACTCGGGGCTGGCAAAGTCAGCGACTGGGAATTTGTCGGTCTTTGCTCCTCGCCCGCCATCGTCGGCGACAAAGCTTACGTCGTCACCAACCGTGGCGAACTAGTATGCCTCGACCTCAACGGCATGGCCAACGGTAACGACGGAGCATTTCAAGACGAGGTGAAATACATGACTGCGGATCCAGCGAAACCCGTCGCTACCGACAACAAACATGCGGACATTCTCTGGGTCTTCGACATGCGTGAGGAACTCGGGATTTTTCCCCACAACGTCTCCTCCTGCTCTCCACTGGTCGTGGACGGCATCGTTTACACCGCCACCTCGAACGGGATGGATTGGTCACATACAAACATCCCCGCTCCGCTCGCTCCTTCGCTCGTCGCCGTAGATGCCACCACCGGAAAACTAGTGGGTGAGGAAATGTCAGGCGTCGCCGAGAGGGTTCTCCACGCATCCTGGTCGTCCCCCGCGCTGGGCAAAATCGGCGATAAGGAAATGCTGATCTGGGGTGGCGGAGATGGGTTCGCCTACGGCTTCGATCCCAAGGCTGTTCGCAACGAAGAGGAAGAACTCGATATCCTCAAGGAACTCTGGCGCCTCGATTGCAATCCGGAAGATTACCGGAAGCGGGACGGCGTGCCGATCAAATACGCCACCTACCGCGGCCCCAGTGAAGTGATCGGCACCACCGTGATCGCCGGCGGCCTCGTTTACGCCTCCATCGGGCAGGATCCCGAACACGGGGATGGGGTAGGCATGCTCAGTTGCATCGATCCCGCCACCGGCAAAGCAGTCTGGACATACCAAGAAATCGGCCGCTCGATTTCCACACCGAGCATCATCAACGGCCTGCTTTTCATCGCGGAATACAATGGCAACCTCCACTGCCTCGACGCAAAAACCGGTAAGGCTCACTGGGTTCACGAAACCCAGTCCCGCATCTGGGGCTCCACTCTCGTCGCCGATGGAAAAGTCTTCCTCCCGACTGAGGATGGCGATCTCCACATCCTCGCCGCCGACAAAGAGAAAAAAGTCATCAGCACCGTCAACTTCGGCGCGCCCATTTACAGCACGCCTGTTGTCGCCAGTAACGTCCTCTACGTCGCCACCATGACCCACCTCTACGCCATCGGAACCAAGTAAAACAAGGAGCGCGGATCTTCAGTCCGCCCCACAGAACCCGTCTTCCACATCCAGCTGAAACTTTCCGTTATCCTCGCTGGCATGATACCCGCCACCCTCATCTTTGCCGCATCCGCCATCATGCTGGTCCTCGTTTCACTACTTTCGCCGAAACCATTGGATTCCACCTTGCGCAAATTCTTCGCATGAAGATACCGTTCGACTTCCACGCTCTCAAATTATAGCTTTCCTGATGAACCAAGACCTTCGTGAACCTGTAAAACGACGAGTCGGCGGCACTCTTGCCGTTTTGCCTCCGCTAGTTCGCTTGGAAGCCCTTCGCAAAAACGCACGCTGGCTTTTCGGCGTAAAATGGACCCCACCTACAAACGATGGAACCTACGTTCGAAAAACTGTTGGTTATCCTCGCTGAAGCTGGCGTGGAATTTGTGGTCGTAGGTGGCGTGGCTGTCACCTTGCACGGTTACGTCCGCCTCACGGAAGGTGTGGATATTTTAATCGAATCCTCGCCTACTAACATCCAGCGTTTTCTCGATTCGCTTGCTAATTATGGAGAAGGCTTCGCCCGTGAGCTCTCCTCTGAAGACTTTACTGATGAGGAAGGTGCGATTCGAATCGTAGAGGAAACCGAACTTAGCCAAGTCGATGTTTTTACCCGCATATCAGGACTCCGCTATCTGGATCTGAAAATGGACGCTTCCATTCTCTCACTTCACGGTCATGAAATCGCATACGCCTCCAAGTCAGCCTTGATCCGGCTCAAAAGTAATTCAGAAAGGGAAAAAGACCAATTCGACGTGGCCGCTCTCAGGCAGCTGGAGATTGACCCTGAAGCTTTCCACTAAACAGCTTGCCCACACCCGATCTCTCGGTATTTGTTAGATAACTTTATTATGTCCTCATCGCTCACACCCCAAGCCGCCGCCGAAGCCCTGGATGCCCACACCCGAGAAATGGTGAAGTGGCATTTCTCTCCGGAAACCGGCTGCCCTTACTGGCTTGAACAGTTACCGAGCCTCGGCTTCAACCCGCTCAAAGACGTCACCTGCTTCGCCGATATCCAAAGATTCGAACCCTTCGATGACGAGGTTCTGCGCAAAGAAGATCCAGCCCGTTTCATCCCGAAAGCCTTCGGCAAACGTCCCTATAACATCTTCGAAACTGGCGGCACCACCGGCATGCCGAAACAACGCATCGGTTGGGATGATTACCAGACCGACTACACCGAATTCTCCGAGCACTACGGCCCGGACTTCTTCCCTCAAGGTGCCAACTGGCTCATGGTCGGCCCCACCGGCCCGCGCCGCCTGCGCCTCGCCATCGAGCACCTCGCTAACATCCGCGGCGGTGCCTGTTATTTCATCGATCTCGATCCGCGTTGGGTGAAACGCCTGATCGGCATGGGCGAAATGCGCATGGCCAAGCTCTATCAAGAACACGTCATCGACCAAGCCGCCACCATTATTCGCCACCGCGATATCGGTTGCCTGTTCACCACTCCAAAATTGTTAGAAAGCCTTGCCGAACGCATGTCGCTCGTTGATGCCGGCATACGCGGCGTCTTCGCCGGCGGCACCACCATGACACCGCAATACGTCCGCTTCATCGAAGAGGAAGTGCTTGAAGGAAAAATCAATTTCGCGCCCACCTACGGCAACACCCTGATGGGTCTCGCCATCAGTAAAAAACGCGGCCCTGGCGAATTTTCCCTCACCTACCACGCGCCGCAACCCCGCGCCGTGCTTCGCATCGTCAATCCTGAATCCCCGTCTGAACTCATGCCTTACGGCGAATACGGCCGCGTTGAACTCACCACCATGACCAACGAGTTTTTCATGCCCCGCTTCCTCGAGCGCGACGAAGCCATCCGCCGCGGCCCGTGCGATGAATTTCCATGGGACGGCGTCGGTGATGTTAGACCGTTCCAGTCCGGCACTAAGACGGTGATTGAAGGAGTTTATTGAACTTGTATCGATTAGCATTGCGTCATACGCTTACTCCATCGATATGAACACGGTCACCGTATCTCCCAAGTTCCAAGTCGTGATACCGCAAGCAATCCGCGAAGAACTTTCACTCAAGCCTGGGGAAAAGCTGCGCGTAATACGCTACGATAACCGCGTTGAACTGATCCGAATTCAGCCCATTAAGGAACTCCGCGGATTTCTCCGTGGGATGAATACCACCATCGAACGCGAAGACGACCGGCTGTGAACCAAATGCACATCGTAGATTCCTCCGGCTGGCTAGAATACTTCTCCGGCTCCTCATTCGCCGATCACTTCGAAGCTCCACTTTCAGATCCGGAGCACCTTATCGTGCCGGTAATCACGATCTACGAAGTTTTCAAAAAGATCCTGCGTGAGCGAGGCGAGAGCGCCGCCCTCCAAGCGGCTTGCCAGATGCAAGCTGGCACCGTCGTGGACATCAGCACCTCTCTCGTCCTGGAAGCCGCCCGCCACCCATTGCCCCTTGCCGACAGCCTAATCTATGCGACCACTCTCCTGTGGAATGCCGAACTCTGGACCCAAGACGAACACTTCAAAGACCTCCCTAATGTCAGATACTTCCCAAAGTAACTTCTGAAAAATTCAAACTGAAAACTAGCAAACTTCATCATGAACATCCCCATCCTCCGCCTCGGCCGCGAATACTCATCCCATGACTTGGTCGAACTCGACCTTGGCTCTGAAACGCTGACGACTCACACCGCCAACCCCGGCCTCATCCGACGCGATCTTCTACAAATTTCCAAGTCCAAGGCCGCGCTTGATGCGATCCCGGCGGACACTCTCGCCACGTATTGCGAGCAGGCCGCAGAACTGTTTCTCCATGCAGATCTGCCCTGCGGCGATGTCGTCCAGTCGCCCCAACAATATGTCGAGTCATTGTCCGCCCTGACCCGACTCCCGCACACCCTCGTCCGCATGAACATGGGAAAAATCCATGCCGCGATGTCACAAGTCCGCACGATCATCGCCGGACTCACCCGCAACATGCCACTGAACATTTTCGATAAAGGCATCACCCGCATCGACGACCTCATCATCAACTATTTCCCCACCACCTCATCCCTCGGCGTTTCCCTGCCATCCAACGCCCCTGCCGTTAATTCACTATGGATTCCCGCTCCGGTGATGAAAATTCCCGTCCTTCTCAAGCCCGGCCGCGAGGATCCGTTCACCCCTCTCCGCATCGTGCAGGCGATGATCCAGGCCGGGTTTCCGAAAGAAGCTTTTGGCTACTACCCAACCACCCACGAAGGCGGCGACACGCTTCTAACAACATGCGGACGCGGCATCTCGTTCGGCTCTGATGCCACGGTGAAAAAATACTCTGCCTTCCCCTCCATCCAAGTCCACGGCACCGGACGCTCTAAAATCCTCATCGGCGAGGACATGATTCACCGCTGGCCCGAGTTCCTCGATGTCATTGTGCAATCCATCTCCGCCAACGGTGGCCGCTCCTGCATCAACACTTCCGCCGTCCTCGTCCCAAGCCATCGCGACGAACTTGCCAACGCCCTCGCCGCCGAACTCGCGAAAATCCAACCCCACCCGCGCGATCACCCAGACGCTGTTCTTTGTGGTTTCGCCAACCCCGCGCTCGCCGACGGCATCGACGATCTCATCTCCGCCCACCTCAAGGATTCCGGTGCCACCGATGTGACCGCCCTCCACCGCGACACCCCGCGCAAAGTGGACGCCTTCGATCAAACCTACCTCCAGCCCACGCTCATTTCTTGTTCCGAAAAAGATCACGCCCTCGCCAACACCGAGTTCATGTTCCCTTACGCCAGCATCGTGGAAATTCCACAATCCGAAATGCTCGCCAATATCGGCCAAACCCTCGTCGTCTCCGCCTTCACCGAAGACCCACATTTCATCGAGCAACTCCTACTCAGCCCCGACATCGAACGCCTCAACCTCGGCACCTTCCCCACCAATCGCGTCCAATGGGAACAACCGCACGAAGGCAACCTCTTCGAGTTCCTCTACCACCGCCGCGCCATCCAGGGAAATGTCGCGGTCGCTTGATGGAGAGAAAATTCGAACCACGGATGAACGCGGATGCACACGGATTGAATACAAATTCCTGATATATCAATATATCATCATCCGTGTGCATCCGCGTTCATCCGTGGTTCCTCTTCTTACTTAACCTCAGCCCATGCACCCATCCGACGCCCGCCCCAGCCCACGAATGATCTTCGGCCCAGGGCGCCTCGCCGAACTTCCGGAATGCCTCGCCTCTCTCGGCTCCACCCGCGCCCTGATTGTCACCGATCCCGGCATCATCGCCGCGGGTCACGTTGCCCGCGCCACCGCTTTCCTAACAGCCGCAGGAATCCACGCGACTGTCTTCGAAGGCTCACACATCAACCCCTCCGAGACCGACATCGAAGCCTGCCGCGACTTCGCGAAAACCATCAACCCCGACGTCCTCATCGGCCTCGGCGGCGGCTCCAGCATGGATACCGCGAAGGGCTGCAATTTCCTCCTCAGCAACCCCGGCCGCATGGCCGATTACATCGGATACGGTCTCGCCAATCACGAGATGCTTCCTTTCATCGCCATCCCGACCACCGCCGGCACCGGCTCCGAATGCCAATCCTACGCCATCGTCTCACGCGATGGCACTCATGAGAAAATGGCCTGCGGAGACCCGAAAGCCCTCGCCCACACCGCCATCCTCGATCCAGAACTCACCGCTTCCCAGCCTCAGAACGTCGCTACTCTCACAGCCCTCGACGCCCTCTCCCACGCTCTCGAATCCGCCGTTTGCACCAAGCGCAACGCCATCTCGTCCGCCTTCTCCGCCGAGTCCTTCCAACTCATCTCCTCCGCCATCCGCGATGTCCTCACCGGCACCGCCGATCTCGAAACACGCGGCCACATGCTTTACGGCGCCGCCCTCGCCGGATGTGCCATAGAGAACAGCATGCTCGGTGCCGCCCACGCCACGGCCAATCCACTCACCGCCCATTTCAATATCCCCCACGGACTCGCCGTCACGATCATGCTCCCCCACGTGATCCGCCTTAACCACAGCGACCCGGAAATCGCTATGATCTATCAGAATTTCGCCCGCGATCTCGATTCACCACTCATCGATTGGCTTGAAAAAACGATCAAACTCGCCGATCTCCCGAAACCCGAAATCCCCCTCACCGCCATCCCGAAACTCGCCGAAGCCGCCACTCACCAATGGACCGGTCGATTCAATCCCGTCCCGCTCGACCACGCCTTGCTCACCTCCCTCTACCAAGCTGCCCTCTCTCCTTCATCCTGAAAATTATAACCCAAGATCCGTGTTCATCCGCGTCCATCCGTGGTTCTCTTCCACATCTCCCCCGCTCTTTCCCATGAACAGACTTCTCACCGCATTACTGCTTCTTTTTCTAACAGCCTGTGACAAGCCGCAGCCTGCGTATCCCGCTGAACCGGCAGCAGCCGCTCCTCCCAAATTAACAGATTGGCCAATCACTCGCGGCAGTCCTTCGCTCCAAGGGCGAGTGCTCGCAGCCGTGCCCAAAACCCCGCTGATCGACTGGACTTTCCATCTCGAATCACCCGGCACCGCCGAAGCCGCCTTCGCCGATGGCGCCATCCTCGTCGGCGATGCGATGGGTATCCTATATTGTATCGATTTCGAGACCCAGAAATTACGCTGGAAAATGGAAACCGGCGATACGATCCAAGCCGCACCCGCCATATCCAACGGAAAGGTTTTCATCGGCTCAGGTGACAAACAATTCTATGCGCTCGACCTCAAGACCGGCGAAAAAATTTGGTCTATCGAAGGTGGCGACAAATTTCCCTCCGCCGCAAACTTGGTTTCCGCGCCCAATGGATCAGACGTTTGGATCCTCGTAAACGGTTATGACGGCATCACCCGCTGCCTGCGCGAGGAAGACGGTTCCATCGTCTGGAAATACGAAACTAAAGATTTCATCAACGGCACCCCAGCCATCATCGACGGTCGGCTCATCGCATTCGGCGGTTGCGATCAAGTCATCCACATCATCAATCTCAAGGACGGTGCCCTCGTTAAAAAAATCGATACGGACGCGCAAATCACCAATTCCGTCGCCACCATCGGCACCACGATTTACAGCGGTAATCACGCCAACCAACTTGTCGCTGCCGACACAAATGCCGAAAAACTCACCTGGATCTACCAAGCCAACGACTTCCCCTTTTTCACCTCCCCCGCCATCGACGACCAACATGTTTACATCGGCTCCCGCGACAAATCCCTCCACGCCATCAAACGCAGCGACGGCTCCAGCGCTTGGACTTTCAAAACCGGCGGCCGCGTCGAAAGCTCGCCCATCGCCTTCGACGACGGCATCGTCTTCGGCTCCAGCGATGGCCGCCTCTACGCCGCCAACCCCACCGACGGCACCGCGCTCTGGCGCCTCGATTTAGGAGAAGATCTCACCGCCTCCCCCATATATGCCCAAGGCCGAATCATCATAGCAGGGGGCGACGGCACGCTCTTCGTCATTAAAGCTTCCAAGGACTGACTTATTTCTCCCTCTATTTTAACAAATTCTCACATGCCGTTTCAGGGAACGACAAGAAATCCCGATCCACTATCCAGAGTTTCTTCACCCATAGTGCAGACAGATTGATGTCATAAAAAATGCCTATTTCAATAGTGGCACAATTAATGCTTCATTTTATTCTGTCTGAGGAATAGCTTCTTGGTGCACTTCCTGCTTCTATGGCCGAAGCCTCACTCCATCAGTCCCTCGCCCAGTCCCAGACGCTCGCGCCGCAGATGCGCAAGAGCTTGGAGATTTTACAGGCAAACACGATGGAGCTTTCACAGCTCTTGAGGCAGGCGCTGGAGACGAACCCAACACTGGAGGACATCACCGAGGTCACATCGCTGGATGAGGATTCACCCGATCCCGAAGAAGCAGACTCCTTGGAATACATGAACGAAACCGACGATGACTGGCGCGACCGCTCCATTCTCGAAGGCCGTAATAACCAATGGACGCAGGAGGAAGAGGAGCGCCGCCAATACCTTTATGACAATATCGTCGCGCCAGAAACGCTCCAGCAACACCTCAATTACCAGCTCGATCTCTCGCTCGTCGAGCCGGGTATTCGCGAGGCCGCGCGCGCAATCCTCGGATACCTCGATGACCGGGGCTTTCTCAGAATCCCCATCACCGATATCGCCTCTACCGACTCGCTCCAACTCAGCAAGCTGAAAGCGGCGCACGCGCTAATCAAGACTTTCGATCCGTCGGGCGTCGGCGCTTCGGGAATCCCGGAAACCTTGCTGATCCAACTCGATCGCTCATCGGGCACCGAAACCCTCGAATACAAAATCGTCCGCGACCACCTCGAAGATTTAGCCCGGAAACGCCATCCGCAGATCGCCCGCGCCCTCGGCACCACCGTCGAGCGCATTGCGGAGGCAGCGGAAAACATCGGACGCCTCTCCCCGAACCCAGGCGGCGAGTTCGATCCGACCGGAAACCCTTACATCCTCCCGGATGTCGTCATTGAGCGCGACGACGATGGCCGATGGGGTGCGCGGCTCACCGGCGAGCATCTGCCCAGCCTGCGCATTAACGATTTCTACAAAGACATGATCGGAAAAAACGGCGTCGATCCGAAAGCCCGCGCCTTCCTCCGTGATCAGATCCGCGATGGCCGCAGCCTGATCCGCTCGATCTCGCTACGCCAGGAAACGATCCTCGCCATCGCCCACAAGCTAATCGAGCAGCAGACCACCTTTCTTGAAAAAGGCCCCCGCCATTTGCGCCCGTTGACGATGAACGACATCGCCGACGAACTGAACCTGCATGCCACCACAATCTCCCGCGCGGTAGCTGGGAAATACATCCTCACCCCGCAGGGACTCATGGAAATGCGAGCCTTTTTCGCCACCGGATACCAGACGGATGGCGGTGCCGAGGTCTCCAACGCCGGCGTCCGCGAGGCGATCCAGCAGCTCATCTCCCAAGAAAATCTGGCCAAGCCGCTTTCCGACGACGCGATCACCCAGGCACTCCAAAAACAGGGCATCAAGGTCGCCCGCCGCACGATCGCAAAATACCGCGAGCAGCTAAATATCCTCCCCTCCCACCTGCGAAAATCGTTCTGAAACACTGCGTCTTATCCGGCTTTTCCCCCTGCCGAAAGTTTTGCGTTTGAAAATACGGATTTCCGGCCATCCTCGCGACTCGTGAAAGTCATAGCCATCGCAAACCAAAAAGGAGGAGTCGGAAAAACGACCACCGCCATGAATCTCTCCCACGCCCTCGCCATGCGCGGGCAGCGAGTGCTGCTGATGGATCTCGACTCGCAAGCGAACTGCACCAGCGGCCTCGGCATTGAGGCACCACCGCTGTCCTCGATCTATCCCGTCCTGCTCGGCGAAAAAAACATCAGCGAGCAGTTCGTCTCAGGAGGTCGTGAGAATTTGACTTTCGTTCCCTCTGAAATGGATCTAGCCGGCATCGAGATCGAACTCGCGCGCTCCGACGACCACCTCACACGCCTGCGCGGCATACTCCAAGGCCTCAAGCCGAACGACCTTTTCGAATACTGCATCCTCGACACCCCGCCATCGCTCGGCGTTCTGATGACCGCCGCACTCGCCGCCGCCGATGAGATTCTCATTCCGCTACAATGCGAGTGGTTCGGCCTCGAAGGCTTGGCAAAAATCATCGGCGTGCTTGATGAAATCCGCGGATCCGGAGCAAACCCCAACCTTGTCCTCGAAGGCATCGTCATGACCATGTATGACGGCCGCACCCTGCTTTCCCGGCAGGTCGTCGAGGAGGTAACGAACTATTTCCCCAACGAAATCTATCAGAACGTCATTCCCCGCACGATCCGCATCGGCGAAGCTCCGTCCCACGAAAAAACGATCTTCGAGCACGACCCCAACGGCCTCGGAGCCACTGCATACGGCAAACTCGCCGATGAGTTCCTCGTCCGCCACGCCCGCGTCGGCCCGCTAATCGCCGCGAAGTGAATAACTTCCAGTCTCTGAAGCGGCTCCGGTCGAACCTTGAAGCCAGGACCAACCCTGCCCTCATGGAAGCGGCCTCAAGTCGATTAAATCTGCGAGCAGGGATTTCCACCTCACAGATGGGACAGGTCTTCCGCCCCCCTAAATTCCCCCTGCTGGCCTGTGAAATATCTCTCAGCTCCCTCGCATCACAAAAATCGATCCCGACTTCCCGCCGCTTGCGCTTTTCAATGGCTTCGCACTTCGTTCCTTCTGCCTCTCAAACTGCGCCTGATACCTCGCTGCCATTCCTTTCACATAATCTTCACTCCCCAGTGCAATCCCTTCACTGAAAACTTTCATCCGCTTGCGTATTTCTAACATGGGTAAAAATAGAAAGTTTTCCACCGCAGCTTGCGCCGCCTCCACCTGCGCTTGGGTATAACCTTTTCTTCGCGAGCCCTCTGCCACCGCACCTTCGCCATACAACCATTTTCTATAATACGCTTGCGCCTTTGTATTCCAGCCATCCTGCGCAACTTCCAACACCTTACAAAGCCCCCGTCGTGCGCGCTTGCTCCCGCCCACTGCTTCCCCATAACCACTCCACGCATACATCGCCGGATCTTTCACAATCCCTGCCCGCACCGGGTTCAAATCGATATAGCCCGCCATCGTCTGCAGTGCCTCTCCGGTCTCCACCAGCACGCTTTTAAACCGATCCATCCACAACGTCCCACGTCGGCTTTTCTGCTTATTATACCAACGGCTAAACCGCTCTTTGAGTTCTTTCACAAACAAACTCAGGTCACAAAACCGATGTTGAAAGCGCTCTAATAACGCCTGCGCCGTATCCTCCTCGTGGCGATTACGCAACTCGGTGATTTCACTGCGGAATTGAGTGATAAAAGCCTTCGAATACACCAAAGAAAGATGTTCAAAAAACCTTTCCTCTCCCTCTTTACCATCAAAACGTTTCAGCCAACTTTTCTGTTCAGGCACTTTGAGTAAAATGTGAAAATGGTTATCCATGATCGCATAAGTCAGGATTTCAACCCCTGAAAACGTCGCCATCCGCCACATCATCCGACGCAGCGCCTCTTTTTCAATCGAGCCGAGCAAGAACTCGCCATTCACCACCCGCGACATCACATGGTAACACGCCGCACCATCCGTTACGCGCATCCGCTTACGCCCTGAAAACCCTCTAGCCCGCCGAATCTGCCCCAACCGCCGCCCCGTTTTCATCTCCGCCAACTCCAGAGGAGACCACACCTTTTTCCCCTCCAAATCCCTTTGTTTATTTTGTTTCAGCGTATCCATAGCGAAACCCTACCAGCCCAAAAAAGCATCCACAAGTCAATTGTATGCCTGGCAGTTTATTGGTTGCCAGACGCAATCACAATTACCCTCCGGCTTGTGCAGCTCCCGCGCCAGCCGCATGTTAGGCTAGTTATCACTGCCGAGTACTCATACGGTGCGCCCGCAGCCGTCTCATCGCCGGCACCCCAACCGCTCCACCGGAGCAACACAGGGGGAGGAATTTAGGACGCTTACCTCTGGAGCCGATGCGGAGAGATTCTAATCTGCCGCTCCAAGGCTTGCGGCGGCGCGAAAAAGCCGCGCCGGGGAGTCCCGACGCGGCTTGTGATTTCATGGATGGCATGGCGTTTTCAAAACGCCGCCACGGTTACTTTTTCTTAGCCTTTTTCTTCGCTACTTTTTTGGCGACGGGCTTCGGTGAGGAGCCGTCGAGGATCGCGGCCTGGGCGGCGGCGAGGCGGGCGACGGGCACGCGGTAAGGCGAGCAGGAAACGTAGGCGAGACCGAGCTTGTGGCAGAAGGTCACAGAATCCGGATCACCGCCGTGCTCACCGCAGATACCAAGCTTGATATTCTTTTTAGTAGAGCGGCCCTTTGCGACAGCGATCTCCATCAACTGACCAACACCAGTGGTGTCGAGCGAGGCGAAGGGGTTTTTCGGATAGATGTCGCTTTCCTGGTAGCTATTGAGGAACGATCCCATGTCGTCGCGGCTGACGCCGAGTGTAGTCTGGGTGAGGTCGTTGGTGCCGAAGGAGAAGAACTGGGCGTGCTTTGCGATCTCGTCCGCAGTGATACAGCCACGTGGGACTTCGATCATCGTGCCGACGAGGTAGTCGAATTTCACGCCCTTGGCGGCTTTAACTTCAGCGGCGACGCGGTGGATGATTTCCACTTGCAGCTCAAGCTCGCGGGCATAGCCAACGAGAGGAACCATGACTTCAGGTTGCACAGGGATGCCCTTCGAAACGCACATTGCGGCGGCCTCGAAGATTGCTTGCGCCTGCATCTCGGCGATTTCCGGATAGGAAATGGCGAGGCGGCAGCCGCGGTGACCGAGCATCGGGTTGAACTCGTGGAGGTCATTCACGCGGTGCATGATTTGCTCGACCTTGACGTTGAGTTTCTTAGCGAGATCCATCTGCTGCTCTTTCGAGTGTGGGAGGAATTCGTGGAGCGGTGGATCCAGAAGGCGGATCGTGGCGGGCTTGCCTTCGAGCGCTTTGAAGATGCCGAAGAAATCCTTGCGCTGGTGCGGGAGGAGTTTCTTGAGCGCCTTGCGGCGGGCGGTCTCGTCTGTGGCAAGGATCATCTCACGCATCGAGTCGATGCGGTCGCCCTCGAAGAACATGTGCTCGGTGCGGGTGAGGCCGATGCCTTCTGCGCCGAACGCGACAGCGGTTTTCACCTGATCCGGGGAGTCGGCGTTGGTGCGGACACCCATGCGGGTGGACTGTGAGCACCAGTCCATGAGCTTGACGAAGTTTTTGAACTTCTCAGTGGCCTGCGAGGATTTTTTGTTATGGATGAGTCCGGTGATGATCTCGGAAGGCTCGGTGGCGAGCTCGCCGCCGTAAACCGTTCCAGCTGTTCCGTCGATCGAGAGGTAGTCGCCCTCCTTGAAAGTCTTGCCACCGGCAGTGACAGTTTTCTTGTCGTAATCGACTTCGACACCTGAGGCACCGCAGACGCAGACCTTGCCCATTTGGCGGGCAACGAGAGCGGCGTGTGAGGATACACCGCCACGGGAGGTGAGGATGCCTTCCGCTGCGATCATGCCGCGAAGGTCTTCCGGGGATGTCTCTACGCGAACGAGAAGAACCTTCTCACCGCGTTGCTGGGCGGCCTCGGCGCGATCCGCATTGAGGTAAATTTTTCCGGAAGCGGCACCAGGGCCGGCGGGAAGACCCTTGGCGATGATGGTTTGTTTCTTGGTCTGCTCGATGTCGAAAACGGGCGCGAGGAGCGCGTCGAGTTGGTCGGCAGGGTTGCGGAGGACGGCGGTCTGCCAGTCGATGAGTTTCTCCTTCACCATGTCTGCGGCGAACTTGAGAGCGGCGGCGGCGGTGCGCTTGCCGTTGCGGGTCTGAAGCATGAAGAGTTTGCCATCTTGGATGGTGAACTCGACATCCTGCACATCGCGGAAATGGTTCTCAAGGATACGGCGGACTTTCATCAGTTCCTTGAACGCGGCAGGGAGGGCTTTCGCCATGCCTGCGACGGCATCGGGAGTGCGGACACCGGCGACGACGTCTTCGCCTTGCGCGTTGACGAGGAACTCGCCGTAAAGAACGTTCTCACCGTTGGCGGGGTTGCGGGTGAAGGCAACGCCGGAACCGGAGTTTGAGCCGGTATTTCCGAAAACCATGGCCTGCACATTGACGGCGGTGCCCCATGCAGCGGGGATGCCGTATTTGCGGCGATAAACGATCGCGCGGTCATTCATCCATGAGCTGAACACGGCACCTGCGGCACCTTCGAGCTGCTCCCATGGGCAATCCGGGAAGCCTTTGCCTGTGCGCTCGAGCACGAGCTTCTTGAAACGGGCGACGAGTTCCTTGTTGTCGTCGGCGGTGAGTTCGGAATCGACGATGTCACTCTTATACTTCGCGTGCTTGTAGTTTTCTATGATCGTCTCGAATGGCTCGTGATCTTCGGTTGGAAGTTTCTGAACACCGAGAACGACATCGCCATACATCTGGATGAAACGGCGATAGCAGTCCCATGCGAAGCGCTCATTTTTGGTAGCGGCGACGAGGGAAGCGACAGTTTTGTCGTTGAGGCCGAGGTTGAGGACAGTGTCCATCATGCCGGGCATCGAGTCGCGCGCGCCGGAGCGGACAGCGAGAAGGAGGGGGAAACCTTTCGGGTCGCCGAACTTATAGCCCATGATTTTCTCCATGTTTGCCACGCCAGCTTCCATCTGGGAGCGGAGGACTTTCGGGTAGGTTTTCTTATTATCGTAGTAGTAGGTGCAGACCTCGGTTGAGATTGTGAAACCGGCCGGAACAGGAAGACCGATGAGGGTCATCTCGGCAAGGTTCGCGCCTTTGCCTCCGAGTAGCTCTTTCATTTTGCCGTGGCCGTCGGCCTTGCCAGCGCCCCAGGTGTAAACGTATTTCGTAGCTTTTGCGGAGTTCGTAGCTTTTGCGGCGGGATTCTTCGCGGTGGGGTTAGCTGCTGTCTTCTTTTTGGTTGCCATCTTGTTAGTAATTGTCGGGTTGCATTTCGCCGCCATATCTAGATTCAGGAAAACAGTTCCTGTTACTGTGCAGCGGGCGCGGGAGGCTAGCAGGCACGAGATGCCTGTCAATCGGTCAATGGTGGAAAAGCAGGGTTGTGTTTCCGGCTCTCGATTGGGAAGAAATTCAGCTGTGGTTAGCCTTCTCTTCCCGGATCAGAACGTGGCCTCAACACCTGCGAAGATCATGCGCGGTGCGTTGGCGCGTGGGCCGAGCGGGGCGCGGCTTACAATCTCTTGCGTATCGAAGAGATTCTGGATGCCGCCGACGAGTTTGAAGGTTTCGTTCAGTTGGTAGTGGCCGGTGAGATCGACGAGGAAGAGCGCATCGATTTCGCCATCCACCGTGCTCGGATTGCCCGGTAATCCGGTGAGGTTGTCGATGCGGACGTCGTCATTGTAACCGGTGCCGCAGGTGGAGGTGGTGAACGAGGCGTCGAGGTTCACGCCCCATTTTTCCGTGAGGTAAGAGATGCCCGCCGCGAGTTTCCACTGCGGGAGGTAGGGAAGCTCGCTGCCGCTCTGAGCGCCGGAGAAGAGCCCGGCGGTATTGGCGAGGAGTCCATTGATGTCCTTGAACTCTGCCTGAGTGTAGGTGGCGCTGAAATAAACGGGAAGGCCGTAGCTGGCGCCCGCGGCTTGTCCGAGATCGTATTCCACAAGGCTCTCAAGACCCCATGTCTCCGCCGCTCCTGCGTTTCGCGAAGGGCTCAGGCCGCCGACGACATCGAACTGGGGCGCGATCAGGTTATCGTAGTCGGTGTAAAAAGCGACGAGTTCCGTGCGGAGCGCGTTCTTGCGGTGGCGGTATCCGATCTCGATGCCGAGGCTTTCCTCGCTTTCGGTGCCGGCGAGGTATCCGGCTGGATTGGCCGGTGATGCGCCCCGGTAGATGCCGCCGAAGAGGGAGTTTTCCGCGTCGAAATCATACATCGCGCCGAGGCCGCCCATGACGAGTTGCTCCTGGCCAGATGTGTTCACGCCCGCTCCGGTTGTGTTCTCCACATCAAGGTGCTCGAAGCGGATTCCCGGGCGGAGGGTGAGCGCGCCGATTTTAATTTCGTCCTCAAAATATGTGGCAGTCGCAAAGACCTCTTGAAGACCCGCGGAACCGACCGCTCCCGGTGCGGCAGCGCCAAAACCGCCGAGTCCGCTGGAGGCGTAGAAAATCTGTTGGTTCGTGCCGCCCGCGCGGTCGTAGTGGAGGCGCAGTCCAACGGCGAGGTCATGGGATACCGAGCCGGTGTCGAAGCGGAAGTTGGCTTGGTTTTGCCAGCCGTAGGACTCGTGCTCGCGGAAGGCATCGCGGGTGAAAATGTCACCGACGCCGGTGCCCTGGAGGACGGCGAGCGAGGGGGCGTGGAGCAAGGCTTCCCCGACGTTGGTGCGGAGGCCTGCGCCGCGGAGGCCGTCGAGTTTATCCCAATTTCGCTCAAAGGAATTGAAGTAAACGGCGGATTCGATACGGAGCGCATCCGATGGTTCCGCGATCCATTTGAGATACGTGCGGAAATGCTCGGAGGTGTGGTGGTCGAACTGGGTGGAGGAGTAGCGGCGGTTGGGATTTACGCGCAAGTCGCCCTCGGTGATGCCGCCGTAGGATTCGTTCGCGTCGAAATCGGTGTATCCGAACTTGAAGTCGAAGCGTTGCTTGAGGTCGGTGTTCGGTTCGAAAAATAATTTAAGCATCGGCTCGATGAGGTCGAAGCCGGAGTTTTGCGAGGTGCCATCGATGTCACGGAAGCCTTCGCTTTTCATGGTGTGGAGTTCGAGGAGGTATCCGAAAGTTCCGGCCTCGGTGGTCTGCGTATCGCCGTACCATGTCTGGTTGAAAAAAGTTTGGTCGGAACCGTATGTCGTGCGTGAGAAGAAGTTTTTTTCGCCGTCGACGGGGATGGGAGTGGAAAGGAAATTGACGGCACCGCCGGTGGTGTGCGGGCCGTATTTCACCTGGGAAGAACCTTTCAGGAACTCGATGGCGGACATCCGGCTGGCTTTGGGCGAGTAGTAAGCGGCGGGCGCAGAATAGGGCGAGGGGGAGGTCAGAATTCCGTCCTCCATCAGCGTGACTTTGCTCGAGCGGGTGCCATCAACTCCCCGGAGTGCGATGTTGGGGAAATTTCCGTAGCCATCCTCATCCCGCACGAAAACGGAAGGAACCTTGGCGGCGATGCGGGCGAGGTTCGTTTGGCCGCGTGAGCGAAACTCCTCGGCGCTCACGTAAGCGCCGGAGCCGGGGAGTTGAAATACCTCATCGCCCCCGCCCACCACGGTCAAAGGAGCCAAAGTCTCGAGCGCATCCTGCGCCACTGTATGTCCCGCCACCATCACGCCCGCCAACACCAGCGGGGCGATTCTCCTTAGATTCCTGTTTTTCATCTGATTACTAATTTTGAGACGCAATCTCAATAAGCGCCGGGTGCAATCTGATAAAGTGGGGAGGGGACGTCAATGGGAAAAATGCGGGAATACGGACGGGGTTCCTTCACTGGGGGAGTCTCAAAGAAATTGATTCCTAATGTAGGAAATCCTAATGAATGAATGTCGATTATTGAATTGCGGATGAAAACTCCGCCGCTAGACTTGGTGTAATGATTGATGCAACATTCAGGCGTGAAGCTCAGGCTTTGTGCGGTCGTTTTGGTATTCGTCGGCTTTCTGTGTTCGGTTCCACTGCGCGCGGAGAGGAGCGCGCGGATAGCGACATTGATTTTCTCGCGGAGTTCGATTCGCCCACTCCTGCTACCATGCCCGAACGCTATTTTGGCTTCATCGAGGAAGCCGGGAAATGCTTCAACCGAAAAATTCAACTCCTGACACCCAGCATGATCAGGAATCCCCATCTACGGAAGTCTATCTCCCGTGATCTGGTTGTCATCCATGAATGAGTTCTCGCTGACATGCTACTTCGACGCGTTGACCGCAGCTCGGGCGATCACCGGTTTCTGCGACGGGAAGACCCTCGATGATTACCGCATGGACGACCTGCTTGCCTCGGCGGTTGAACGTAAGTTTGAGATTATGGGTGAAGCCCTTGTTCGCGTTAGACGCAAGCACCCTGAAGATCTTGCGGTGATCACTGATTCGGCGGCGATCATAGGTTTTCGAAACGTCTTAGCCCACACCTATGACCATTTGGAGGAGGTAGTTGTGTGGGGTATCGTCACGGAGAAGATTCCAAGGTTCATTTCAGAGTTGGAGCAGATCGAAGGAATCAGCGGTTAGATACCTTTCGGAAATCCTCTCATCCTCCCGGCTCAATCCTCGTCGTCCTTAGCGCCCTTGACGCGGACTTTGCCGCGCAGCTTGGCCTCGATGAAGGCGTCGATATCGCCGTCCATCACATCTTGGATGTTTCCGCTTTCCTCGCCGGTGCGGAGGTCGAGCACTTTCTGATAAGGCTGGAAAACGTAAGAGCGGATTTGGCTGCCCCATGAGACGTCGCTTTTTTCGCCATAGGCGGCTTCGGCTTCGGCGGCGCGCTTGTCCTCCTCGATTTGGAAAAGTTTTGCTTTAAGGATTTGATAGGCGAGTTCCTTGTTCGCGCCTTGGGTGCGGGAGGCGGTGGATTTGATCAGGATGCCGGAGGGAAGGTGGCGTAACAGCACGCCGGTTTCGACCTTGTTGACGTTCTGGCCACCTTTGCCGCCAGAGCGCATGGTGCTGATTTCGACATCCTTGTCGGCGATCTCGATTTTGATTTTATCATCCACCTCGGGGGTGGCATCGAGCGACGCGAAAGAGGTGTGCCGTTTCCCTGCGGAATCGAAGGGTGAGATGCGGACGAGGCGGTGGACGCCGCGTTCGTTCTTGAGGAAACCGAAAGCGTTTTCGCCGCTGATCTTGAGTGTCGCGGAGCGCAGGCCGGCGCTATCACCGTCTTCCCAGTCGAGCGTTTCGACACGGTAACCCTTGCTCTCCGCCCAGCGGGTGTACATACGGTGGAGCATCTGCGCCCAATCGCAGGCCTCGGTGCCACCGGCTCCGGCTTGGATGGCGAGGTAGCAGCTCGCGTTGTCATTGGGTCGGTTCAGGAGAGTGAGGAGTTCGAACTCGCGGATGTCCTTCTCAAGTTTGGCGGCGCCGTTGATAGCTTCCCGGGCCAGTTCCTCGTCGTCGAATTCCTTAGCCAGCGAAACACCTTCGATCACGTCCGTGCTGCGGGATTCCAGAGCGAGGAAAGCCGCGAGCTTTTTTTTCATTCCGGCCGCTTCCTCGGAAAGGGTGCGGGCTTTGTCCGTGTCGTTCCAGAAATCCGGAGCACCCATCGCTTCCTCGAGCGTCTGGATTTTATTTTCGAGGGAGGGAACGTCAAAGATACCTCCTGAGTTTTGACAGGCGGCTCTGGAAGCCGTCCGTGTCAAGCGCCAGGAGGTCAGCGGTGGGGAGTGTGGACATGGGGGCGAGAGAAAAGCGCAGGCGGGGTAAGCTCGCAAACCTTAAAATTTAAACTTTAAACGCCTCTAAAATGATTATCTCCACCGTTTGCCTTTATTGGAGGTTGCTTGTTGTGAGTTGAAAGTTAATTTCCGCAGTCATGAGTAACAAAATCATTCCTACCATCTCTTCCGGAACCGCAGGCCCGCTTGGAGTCCTTCATATTCCCCGCCTTTGGCAAAAAATGTGCCTCGGTGCGGCCGGCAAGCTCGCCGACGGATACTCGAACTGCGGCCCCGGCTACGATACAATGACCCTCGACGCCCTCGGCGTGGACCGCGACGCGTTGGTTGCCTTCGTTTCCGAAAACAAGCCGACCTATGTGCAGTTCGAAAAATTCATCGCCGAGAACGCAACGAAGCTCAACGCCGCCTCGGTGGCCGAGCTGAATGCCGCGATCACCGGTTACCAGCACGCCGATGAGACGCGCCAGTCCATCCTTTCCGCCGTGGGTCTCCCGGACGGAAAACCCACCGACGCGATCAATCTGAACAACCTCGACGACTGGCAGGAATTCCACGCGGCGGAGTTGGCGTGATCATTTCTCACATCTTCCATTAGGGTTTAAAATTTGGAGTTTAAAGTTTCCAATCCCTAACCGGATGCCCTGGCCCTTGTGCATGGTCTCGGTGTATTCCGCCTCCGGTGCGGAGTCCGCGACTATGCCCGCGCCGACGTGGTAGCTGAGTTTTTCGCCCTCGCGGACAACGGTGCGGATTGCGATGTTAAACTCGCTCTCGCCGTTGAAGCCGAGCCAGCCAATCGCGCCGCAATAGATTCCGCGCGGCGTTGGTTCTAGCTCTGAGATGATCTCCATCGCGCGTTTTTTCGGGGCACCGGTGATGCTGCCGCCGGGGAAACACGCGGCCAGTGCGCCGACCGTGTCCTCGCCATTTCGCAACGTGCCTTTCACGGTGGAAACGAGGTGGTGGACTTGCGCGAGGCTCTCAAGCTGCAACATCCCGCTCACCTCCACGCTGCCGAACTTGCAGATCTGCCCGAGATCGTTCCGCAGCAAGTCGGTGATCATTACCAGCTCCGCGACTTCCTTTTCCGAAGTCTGAAGCTCCACCGCCGAGCGCCTGTCCTCATCCGCGTCTCGGAAGCGCGGCCTGGTGCCTTTGATGGGGCGCGTCTCCACGAGGTTTCCTGAAATTTTCAGAAACAACTCCGGCGAGGTGCAGAGCACTTCTTTCCCATCCAATCCCAGCCACGCGCCCATCGGAGCGGGGCTGGCTTGCCGTAGGATTTCGTAAAGCCCGATCAAAGAACCTCCGCTCACCTTCGCGGAAAATTCCTGGGCGAGATTCACCTGATAGATATCTCCCGCAGCGATCCATTCCTTCGCGCGTCGCACGGCTTCGAGAAAATTTTCCCGCCCCATCTCCGCCGTAAAATCGCCGATTTCGACCCGCTCGTTTTCGCTTTCGCGGATCAGTGAGGAAAGGCTTCCGCGCTCCCACCACTCGCCGCTCTGCTCGTCCTTCACGAGCATGTCGGGGTATTCTCCGAAAACGAAATTCCCCTCGTAATCGACCCAGCCGCACAGCCCGCCTTCTGGAAATCCATGATCTCCGCTGCCCGCTAGATTTGCGGCGAGTGCGTTGCGCAGAGTTGTTAGATCCGTTTCAGAAAAAACCGATCCGCAGTGCATCGCTACTGGTGCCGCCGCGATTACGGAAATAGGCCTCCCCGCCTGCAACGGCACATTTCCCGCCGTATCGAAAAACACCAGCCCGCCAAGCCACTGTAGTCCACGCGCGACATCGATGGCCTCCGAGCCCTCCAAGCTCGCTACCTTCCTCATTCCGCTTGCGACATGTTGCACGCCGTAACGATGGCTCACCTCGCGCCGCTCTCAACTCAAAAACTTCGCACTCACGAGATCCGCCGGAATGGTGATTTTCGGATTCGGCGAGATCGAAGAGACAAGTTTCGTTTTCACGCCGATCGCTTCGAGCGCAGAGGTCTCATCGGTGACGGGCAGTTGGTTTTCTAAAACGTAATGGTAGGCGGTGCGGATGAGATCGGCGCGGAAAACCTGAGGCGTCTCGATGAACCAGAGGTTTTCGCGGGGAACGGCGGTGGCGGTGAAATCGGATTCGTCGGCGCGTTTCAAGGTCTCGGTGACACGGCGGGCGAGGGAAGCCGCGCCATACTCCTGCGCGGCTTCGATCACGGCGCGGAGATCAGTTTGGGAAACAAACGGACGCGCCGCGTCGTGAATCGCGATGAGTTCAGTGCCCTGCGTGGCAGCGGCGAGACCTGCCGCGACGGAGAGGTGCCGCTCGGCTCCGCCGTCGATACGGATCACGGGTTTTGTAAAAGTCGTTTCATCCAGAAGTTCCATACGCTCTAGGGGCGTGACGAGGATGATTTCGGAAATTTCCGCACACTCCATGAGGGCAGCGAGCGTCCGGGCGAGAACCGGAACGCCTTCGAGCGGTGCCGCGAGTTTATCGAAACCCATGCGGCGGCTGGATCCGGCGGCGACGAGGATGGCGGTGCAGGGCATAGTCGCAGGTTATCCAACCCGCAAGGAGCGGTCACGCCAAGGTTTATAAGCGGAGAGATTGCCATTAAAGTCTGCTTGCAGCCGGAATGTGTGGGTGTAACCTCACTCTCAAACAGCAGATGCTGTCCCGATTGCAATAACGCGAACCAATCATTTCACGACCATGACCGATAATCCATTCTCCACCGCCGCGCCCTCCGTGTCCTCTGCCGTATCAGATCTGCGCCACGCCGCAGGCGATTTTGCTGTCGCGACAGGTGCAGAGGCATCCAAGCTCAAGGAACGCGCCGTCGAGACCGCGCATTCACTGAAATCAACGGCCACCGAAAAGGCCGATCATTTCAAAGCTTATGCCACAGAAAAAGCTCAGCATGCAAAGGAAACAGCCCAGTATCAGTGGGAGGAAACCCGCGTGATAGCCAAGGAGATCCATGTGACCGCCGAGGACTACATCCGCCAGAACCCAACCAAGGCCGTCCTTGGTGCGCTCGGTGTCGGATTCCTAATCGGACTCATCGTACGGAACTGATCGTTGTTGGCTTACCGAAGAGCGCTGTTCAGTCTGGACGCGCTTCCGTAGGCTTCATCCGCACGCACATCCCCCATATTTCCCCAGCGCATTTCATGATCGAACATTCCGGCGCAGCAGATCCCCCAATCACTGGGAACCGCATAGCCGGAGGCAGCAACGCGGCTAAGGCTAGCTGGCTAGAAGCGATTTTCGGGCTGATCGAATCTCGACTAGAGATCATTTGCCTCGAAACAAAAGAAGCAACGTGCAATAGCTTCGCAAAACTCGTTCCTCTGCTGGTTTGCCTGTTCTGCGTATTCACGACATGGGCGCTTACGGTCGCAGCAACGATTGGCTGCCTGGCCAACGCCACGGATTGGAAGTGGTATCTAATCACCTTCGCCATGGCTGCGTTGCATTTGGTGATCGCAGGGATCGCTTTGCTGTTCGCGAAAAAGAAGAAACCCGCTACCTTCCCCGTGACCCGCTCTGAATTTAAGAAAGACCGCGAATGGCTCATCCAACTGAAAAATCAAAAAGACTAGCCGAACTTGTGAATCAAGGCGAAGCCTCGCGGATCGTGCTCACTGACGCACATCTCTGCTTGAGGCGCACGCTGGATGTACCATCGCGCATCAAGTCCTCCATGACCGGTGCACCAGCCAAATGGCTGGGCGGATCATTGTTGGCAGGATTAACCACGAGCCTGCTTTTCGGCTCCGGGAAAAAGAAAGCCCCTACTGAGATCGTTACCCCAAAAAAGGAGCGCGGCTTCGTTCTTGGATTGCTTACTCTATTATTCACGCTTTCCAAACCCGCCGTAAAAATCTACGCCACGAAGCTATTGAAAGATTATCTCTCTCGCCGTTTTATCGGAGGCTCCGATTTACGTCCGGGAGTCACGCGTAACTCTCCATATCGATAGCTCCGGAAATTCCTGCGCCTTTATCTCAAAAGTCGCACCATCACTCAGAAAAAACCCACTCTCCACTCATGTCCGAACACCACGTCCTGGATCACGTTGACGAATACCTAAAACTCGGCCGCGAATACGATTGCTCCGATCTCCACCTTGCCACTGCCTATCCGCCGGCTTGGCGACGCTTCGGACAGCTTTCCCCCATCTGGCCTGACCACCCGCTTCTGACGGCAGAAGATACCGAGCGCCTTGTCCGCTCGTTCCTCGGCGAGAAAGAGTTGGCACGTCTCGATGAGCGGGGCGATGTGGACTTCGCGTATATCGGAACCGACGGGCGCTACCGGGCGTCAGTCATCAAGCAGCGCCTCGGGTACGACATGGCATTCCGCGTGATCAACAGCCAGATGCGCACCATGGAGGAAATCGGGCTCCCCATCGATCATATCATCCCGCTTACCCGCTATCAAAACGGTCTCATCCTCATCACTGGCTCTGTAGGTTCCGGAAAATCCACCACGCTCGCCTCCATTGTGGATTTCATCAATCGGGACCGCGACGACCACATCCTCACCATGGAAGATCCCATCGAATACGTTTTCGAATCCAAGGGCTGCCATGTGAACCAGCGAGAAGTGCACAAGCATACGGAATCCTTCGCCAGAGCGCTGCGCGGTGCGCTGCGGGAAGATCCCGATGTGATCATGGTCGGGGAGATGCGAGATCTTGAGACGATCCAGCTCGCCCTCACTGCCGCGGAAACAGGTCACCTTGTGCTCGGTACCCTTCACACGGGTAACGCACCGCGGACGCTCGATCGTGTGCTCGATGTGTTCCCCACCGATCAACGTGATCAGATTCGCATCATGGTTTCTGAATCCTTGCGCGGCATCCTTTCCCAGCAACTAATCCCGCTCGCGAAGGGTCATGGCCGGGTTCTCGCCACCGAGCTTCTCGTCAATACCCCAGCCGTCGCGAACTGTATTCGTGAAGGTAAAACGTATATGCTTCCAGGTGTGATGCAGACCGGTAAACACGTCGGAATGATAACCATGGACGAATCCCTCCGGCAGCTCTACTTGAAAGATCTGATCACCGCCGAAGAGCTTTTATATCGCTCCGAAGATGTCGTGCAAATGCGCTCTTTCCTGAAGTCATAAACAAGACTCATTTCCCCAAAAAACTACTCCCGCACATGGCCAGAATCGACGCCTTCTTCAAAATACTGATCACCAGCAAAGGATCGGATTTACATCTTTCCGAGGGACAGCCGCCCAAGATCCGTGTCCACGGCTCGGTGAAAGCGATCCCGGACGAGCCGATCCTCGAAGGTGAATCCTTCAAGGAAATGCTCGCGGAAATCTGCGATCCCAAGGCTTTCCAGAAATACCTAGTAGGCGGGGATCTCGACTTCGCCTACGAGATGGATCTGGATTCCCGTTTCCGCTGCAACTACCTCCAACAGCAGAACGGTCTCGCGGCGGTTTTTCGACTTATCCCTACGGAAATCATGTCCTTGGAATCGCTTGGCGTGCCGGAGATGGTCAAGCAATTCGGTCACATGCGTTCGGGTCTCGTCCTTGTCACCGGGCCGACGGGTTCCGGGAAATCAACCACCCTCGCGGCGCTGCTCGATTACATCAATACGAACTTTTCCCGCCACATCATCACGATCGAGGAGCCGATCGAATTCGTGCACCGCAACAAGATGTCCATCCTCACCCAGCGTGAGGTACACGTCCAGACACCCTCCTTCGCTGATGGCCTGCGCGCTGCGATGCGACAGGATGCCGATATCGTCCTCGTGGGCGAAATGCGGGATCTTGAGACGATCTCTCTCGCCCTGACCGCTGCGGAAACGGGGCTCCTAGTTTTCGGAACCTTGCACACCAACAACGCCCGCAAGACGGTGGATCGGATCATCGATGTTTTTCCCGCAAACCAGCAGTCCCAGGTGCGCACGATGCTTGCAGCCTCGCTGCGCGGAGTTGTCGCCCAGCTACTTTGCAAGCGTGTGGACAAGCCCGGCCGCGTCGCCGTTCACGAAATTATGTTCGGCACACCCGCCGTCTCCGCGATTATCCGTGAGGGCGCGACCCAGAAACTTTACGACGTGATTACTGGCGGCAAGAGCGAAGGTATGCAGTTCATGGACGAGTCGATCTGGTCCAAGCTCCGCGAAGGTATGATCTCACCCGCCGAGGCCTATATGAAGGCCATCGACAAGACCCGCTTCAAAAAGTTCCTCACTAAGGAGCAAGCCCACCTCGGCGACGCTTCGGGCGAAAATCCGCTTACCCACTGATCCTCATTCTGGAACTTCGTCGCCTAGAATCTTATCGATCGAGGCGACCCTTTCCCACGGGCAGCGCTTACGCTGATATTTTTTCCAGACGATGTCACGCAGCGCCCGCCAGACTTCCTCGGAAGGTTGTTCGATGGGTTCCCAGTCGGGATCGGTTTTTAAGGTGGTGATGATACGCCACTCGTTGCCGTGATAATTCGCCCGGAAAAACCGTTTACCCTCTTCCGTGCGTTCGTTCCACTCGTGCGATTCCATGGCAATGAGTTTGCGCCCGCTCACAGTCTTGTCGAGGCGCGAGTGCCGTTGCTGCGCTCGCGAATGATTTTCTCGGTAAGTTTCAGTAAAACAACCTCCGTGGTCGGGCTAGCGGGATTCGAACCCACGGCCTCTTGCCCCCCAGGCAAGCGCGCTACCAGACTGCGCCATAGCCCGTTACGTGAACGGATTGGTAAACAAGCAGTCGATTCGCGTGTTGGCAAGCACGGAAAATCATGGGATGTAGATCGCGTGAAACGAACCAAGACAGCTATCGTAGGAGCCAGCGGATATACTGGGATGGAGTTGCTCCGCATCCTACTCACTCATCCGGGCGTGGAGCTAGTGGCGGTCACGTCACGCGCGGAGGCGGGAAAACGCATCGATCAGGTATTTCCACGTTTCGCAAAAGCGGCGGGTGCGGAACTCACTTTTTCGGAACCGGACGCCGATGCTATTGCGGCCACGGGAGCGGAGGTTGCGTTTCTTGCATTGCCGCACGGCATTGCGGCGGAGATCGCGCGTGCGTTGTTAGAGCGCGGGTTGAAGGTGATCGATCTCAGCGCGGATTTCAGGCTGCGCTGCCCAGATGTTTACGAGGAATTTTACGGGCATCCGCATCCTGCTCCCGACCTTTTGGAAAAGGCCGTCTATGGCCTTCCGGAAATCCGTGCCGACGAGATCAAGTGCGCCCGCCTCATCGCTTCACCCGGTTGCTACCCCACCAGCATCCTGTTGCCGCTATTGCCTTTGCTCAGGGGAAATTTAATCGACCCCGCCACCATTGTCGCAAACTCCATGAGTGGTGTCAGCGGCGCGGGTCGCAAGGCGGATCTCTCACTACTTTTCTGCGAGTGCAACGATAGCGCCCGCGCCTATGGAGTGCCGAAGCACAGGCACCTTTCGGAAATCGAGCAGGAACTCACCCTCGCTGCCGGGGAAGCGGTCGTCATTTCCTTTCTCCCACATTTGATTCCAGTCAAGTCCGGTATCGCGACCACCATCACCGCCAAGCTCCGCGAGGGAGTGGATCCCGAACTCATCGGAAAAGTCCTAACCGCCGCGTATGCTGATGCGCGCTTCGTTCGCCTGCTAGGGCGCGGTAAGGCTGCGGATACCAAAATGGTTACAGGCACCAACTTCATCGACATCGGCTGGGAATTCGATCCCCGCACGCACCGCGTGATCCTGATGAGTGCCGAGGACAACCTCGGAAAAGGCGCAGGCGGCCAGGCTGTACAAAGTTTCAATCTGATGCACGGCCTCGACGAATCCACCGGGCTTGGTAGTCATTGATTTTTGATCAATTTTGATTCGGCAAAAAATGAGCTTGCCCAGACAACTTGTCATACCTAGTTTCCCGCCCCCAAGGGCAGATGTCAGAGTGGTCGAATGAGCACGCTTGGAAAGCGTGTGTGGCAGCAATGTCACCGAGGGTTCGAATCCCTCTCTGCCCGCCATGACCCCAGCCCGGTATTCCCGGGCTGGGGTCATGGCGTTTCAGGGGGGGATGAGAAGCCCTGTGAAGCTCGGGATTCGAGCGCAGGAGCGAGCATCGCGAGCAAAAACAAGCTTCCGCGAAGCGCAAACTAGCACAGCCGCAGGCAATCCCTCTCTGTCCGCCATTCTTCGCTTCCTTGCAGGAAGCTACGAATGGCATGCCAGATGAGTATTCCTTAGACCGTTTGCCAAAAGTCCTTACGCATATCCATGCCGCCGGAGGCTTTTGACTGCTGCGGTTCTCATCCGCAGCTTTTTGGGTGCGTGATGGAAAAACGAAGTACCCCGGTAGCAACCCGTCGTCCCGTAAAATAAAGCCGTCCTTAAGAGCTGTGAATGAAGAATCACAGCAGTCCAGAGCCTGCGACGCACTCTACTTTGTTGTCACTTCACTTTTGCGCACGAACTTTTGGCAAACAGCCTACCAAAAAAGAGTTGGCTGGAAAATTCCACAAACCCTCTTTTTTCCCCTCAATTAAGTTGGAGTGCCCAGCCGCATGAATGCAGAAGGAAATCCGAGCCAAGCTGCTCAGACGTCGTCGCGTATCAGGTGTTTCGGGAAATCTTCCACGCGCTCGCAGGCGATTTGTTCCATCACTTGCTGGAGCTGGCGCTTGAGCATGAAAATGGTGTGCTCGCCGCCTTTGTTGCCCATCGCGCAGACCCCATACATGAAGCTCCGCCCCATGAAGGCGAATTTCGCGCCGGTGGCGAGGGCGCAGGCCACATCGGGGCCGGAGCGGACGCCGCTGTCGATCATCAGGGTCGTTTTATCACCAACTGTGCGCACCAGCTCCGCTAGTGGCTTGATAGTGGATTGCCCAGCATCAAGCTGGCGACCGCCGTGGTTGGAGACGATCATGCCATCCACGCCGCAGGCGATGGCTTGCTCGGCATCTTCGGTGGTGACGATGCCCTTAATGACCAATTTACCGGGCCAGCGGTCGCGCAAGCGTTTGATCTTCTCGGCATTGAGCCGTCCGCTGAAGGTCTTGTTCATGAACAACCCGAGGTGTTTCATGCTGAGACCTTTCGGGATGTATGGCTTCATGGTTTGGAACTCTGGCGCTCCCGCAAAGAGTTGGGAAAACGACCATGTCGGGTGAGTCGTCATTTGAAGAACATTCTTCAAGGTCATGCGTGGTGGGATGGATAGTCCGTTGCGAATTTCCTTAGGGCGGTATCCGAAGGTCGGCGTATCCGCCAAAATCACGAGAGTAGGGAAACCGGCGACCTCGGCGCGTTTCAGAAGTTTATCGCGGAGATCCTCTTCGACCGGATGATAAAGCTGGAACCATGCGTTGCCCTCGGTGAGCTCGGCTACTTTTTCGATACTCGCAGTGCCCACCGTGCTTAGCACGAAAGGGATGTTTGCCTTGAATGCAGCCTTCGCCAAAATCTCCGTAGCACGGGGCCACATCAGCCCTTGCAGACCGATCGGCGCGATCCCGAATGGCGCGTCATAAGTGCGGCCGAACAATTCGGTTTTCTGCGAAGCCCCGGCGTAATCGCGAAGATAATACGGCCTGAGTTGCACCTCACGGATCTCATCCAAGTTGCGCTGCAGATTGATTTCCGAGAAACATCCACCCTCCAGATAATCGAAAGCAAAACCGGGCATGCGCCGTTTCGCCCTTTGGCGTAGGTGTTCGATGGATGGCAGCGATGAATTAAAGGATTCTTCCATGATTTTTCAGTGGGTCAGAGTTGGCGCAAGAAACTAGCGCGACTCACGGCATTGGCAAAGAGAGATTTTTGATTATCCTGATGCATCTCAGGAGCTCGGGTTTAGGACGATTTCTGTGGACTGAAATTTTCATCTCGTGGCGTGGTTTTGTGAGGAGATGATAGTCCGCGCGCATATCCATACCGCCGGAGGCTTTTGACTGCTGCGGTTCTTATCCGCAGCTTTTTGGGTTAGTGATGGAAAAACGAAGTAACCAGGTAGCAAGCTGTCGTCGCGTAAAATAAAGCTGCTATTGAGATCTGTGAATGAAGAATCACAGCAGTCCAGAGTCTGCGGCGCATTCTACTTTGTGGGCGCATTTTCGCGCACGGACTTATGGCGAACGGCATACCCTACCGCGAAATGGTAGGGTCGTTTTGACAAAACGACCCACCCTGTGCGTCCAACAATATCTCAAGCCAGCTCTCACCCTTTCGCGGCGTATATGCGGAGCTTTCTTCCCATCACCGTGCAAACACACGCTGCGTGGGTCATTTTGTCAAAATGACCCTACCGTGAAACACAAACTCTTCTCAGCGTTTCCTTTGCGACCTCTGCGACTTTGCGGTGAAAATCTTCGTTTAGGTTGAGAGTTGTGAATGAAGAATCACAGTAGCCCAGAAGCAGCCAGCCCCTCTTCCTTGAGATTTAAAGTTTAAAATTTAAAGTTTAAATCACATCCCCGGTATGCCCAGTCCACCAGTGAGTTTCTTCATCTCGGCAGCGGCCTGCGACTTGCCTTTTTCGATCGCTTCCTGAACGCCTTTGAGGACGAGGTCTTCGAGAAACTCGACATCCGATGGATCTACGACTGTGGGATCGATTTTGATTTCGAGCACCTCGCCTGCGCAAGTGGCGCGGACTTTCACCTTGTCGCCGCCGACGGAGACCTCGACCTCGCGCAAAGCGAGTTCTTCTTGTTTCGCGGCCAGCCCTGCCTGCATTTGCTGGGCCTGTTTCATCAGTTTCTGTATATTCATAAGATCGAGTGCGTTCAGTTTTTAACGAACTCCGCCTCAAATTTCACCAAGGCGGCCTGGATGAGCGGGTCATTGTGAAAGGGGTCTTCTGGCGCAGGCTGCTCGGCGATCGGAGCGGGTGCGGCGATGGGCACTGCAATGGGCACGGCTTCGATTTCCTCCTCATCTTCATCAGGCGAGCTTTCGATGAGGGCATCGAAAGCGGAAAGCGCATCGTCGGTTTTTTTTATAGGAGCAGCGGGCTGAGGGGCCGGCGCAGCAACGGGCGCGGTGATTTCCTGAACCGGAGGCGCGACGGCCGCTGGGGCGGATTGGGAAAAGTAATCCGCGCCTTTCGTGAGCACGCTAATCACATCTGTGATGCGGACTTCGGAAAGCGTCTGAATCGCCTTGATTATACCGAGCTCGAAATGCAGACGCTTGTTTGTGGCCCATTTCATGCGGCCTTCGGTTTCCGCGAAGACATCGATGGCGGCAAGGATTCGCTCCGGCGGGTATTCGTCGGCATCGGCGAGGAGTTGCTTCCAAATTGCTTCTGGTATTCCTTCACCGTCTGCACCGGGATCGAGCTTCGCGACAAGCAACCCACGCAGGCAGCCGATTAGCTCGCCAAGTAACTGGGAAAGTTCGCGACCGCTTTCCGCCTCGTTTTGGATGAGCTTGAGCGCTGCGGCTGTCTGGCGGGAAAGGAGGGTCGTGGTCAGCGCGGCGACCTTTTCCCGCGAGGTGAAGCCGAAGACATCGAGCACGTTCTCCTCGGTGATCGTCTCGCCGCAGAAGGCGACGAGTTGGTCGAGCATGGATTGGGCGTCGCGCATCCCGCCATCCGCGCCTTTCGCGATGGCCCATGCGGCGGTGTCATGGAGAGTAATGCTTTCCTCCTTCGCTATATGAAGCAGGTGATCCGCAATGGTCTGGGTGGGGATGGGGCGGAGATCGAAGCGCTGGCAGCGCGATAGGATAGTCGGTAGAATTTTCTGCACCTCAGTGGTGGCGAAGATGAACTTCACGTGTTCGGGTGGCTCTTCGAGGGTTTTCAACAAGGCATTGAAAGCCGCGTTGGAAAGCATGTGCACCTCGTCGATGTAGTAGATTTTGTATTGTCCGCGAGCCGGGGCGTATTTCACGGATTCGCGGAGATCGCGCACCTGCTCGACGCCGTTGTTCGAGGCACCGTCGATTTCCAACACATCCAACGAACGACCCTCTGCGATCTCGCGGCAGACGTCCTCATCGGGATCGAAATCAATCTTCGGGCCACCTGTGCAATTGAGAGCTTTTGCGAGGATGCGGGCGGTGGAGGTTTTCCCCGTGCCACGCGGACCGACGAAAAGGTAGGCATGCGCAAGGCGTTTTTGCTCGATCGCGTTGCGCAACGTGCGGACGACATGATCCTGCCCAAGCACATTGGCGAAGGTCTTGGGACGATACTTTCTGGCGAAAACCTGGTAACTCACAGAGCGGAGCATAGGGGTCTGGCGGCGTTTGTCCAAAACAGATCTTCAAGGAAACAGAAAAGCAAAGTCTAGACCGCGGGGGATGCGGTGTTTAACATTTATCATGATCGCAGCGATGGAACTGGGCGGCACCAAAACTGTAGTCGCGGTGGGCGGCAGCAACGGCACGCTGGTGGACGAATTCCGTTTCCCTACCACCTCTCCGCAGGAAACTCTGATGCGGGCGGTCGAGTGGTTCACCGAAAAGGGAGCACCCGAAGCCATCGGGATCGCCGCGTTCGGGCCGGTGCGGATTGATCCGAAGGCGGCGGATTGGGGCACACTGCTGGCGACTCCGAAGCCAGGCTGGAACGGATTTTCGATCACCTCTTTCCTCCGTGATGCGTTTCCCGCCGCGAGAATTACTCTCGAAACCGACGTCAACGCGGCCTGCCTCGCCGAAGCACGGATCGGGGCGGCGGAGGGCTTGGAAAACGTCGCCTATATCACCATCGGCACTGGGATCGGTGCGGGGATTCTGTGCGACGGGCGCTTGCTGCATGGCGCGCTGCACCCAGAGTTCGGCCACATCCGCGTGCCACGGAAAAAGGGTGATGACTTCGCGGGAATCTGCCCTTTCCACGCCGATTGCCTGGAGGGTATGGCCAGCGGCCCAGCCATCGAAAAGCGCTGGGGGAAACCCGCGCAAGAACTTCCCGTCGATCATCCCGCTTGGGAAACAGAAGCGTGGTATCTCGCACACGGCATCATCGGGCTTCTCGCCATTTCCCCGCCGCAAAGGGTGGTGATTGGCGGCGGTGTTTCGCTAGCAGAGGGACTCCACGAAAAAACCAATACGCTCGTCCGTGAACTCGCGGGCGGATATTTTCCAGCAGTGAATGAATCTACTTATGTAGTCCCGCCGAAGCTCGGCCAGCAAGCAGGGATACGCGGCGCGCTGATGTTGACGCTTACTAATTTCCAACCGGCACCACACCCACCGCGACACTGAGTCGCTGGCCGCCCGCGCCGAGGGTCACGCCGCGTAGAAAGATCAGATCTATCCCGCCACGGTGATCCAAGTAAGCGCCGGCAGGGTCTTTTTGACGGAAAATCCCGGCTACTTAGATCGTTCCGAACAACCTGTCACCTGCATCGCCGAGGCCGGGTAGGATGTAGCCTTTTTCACTGAGACAGCGGTCGATGGCAGCGGTGAAAACAGGGACTTGCGGATGCGCATTTTCCATCGCTGCAATACCTTCCGGCGCGGCGAGCAGGGAAGCGAAGCGGATACGTTTCGCACCGGCTTCCAGAAGAGTAGTGATCGCCTGCACGGCGGTGCCGCCAGTGGCGAGCATGGGATCTAGCAGGATCAGATCCGCATCGGCGAGATCGGCGGGATGCTTGAGGTAGTAGGACTCGGGTTGGAGGGTTTTCTCATTTCTCGCCAAACCGATATGTGCCACGGCTGCATGTGGGATGAGATCGAGAAAACCATCAAGAAAACCCAAGCCTGCGCGAAGGATGGGGACGAGGATTATGGGGCGGGCGACGGACTCGCCGGAGGTAATTTCAAGCGGTGTCGTGCAAGGCACCACTCTCCGCTCTAGATCCGCCGTGACAGCCGGCACCATCAGCGAGGCGATGCGCCGCACGCGTTGGCGGAACTCATGGCTCGGGCAATCCGGATCGCGGAGACAGGTAAGCTCGGCGGAGATCAGCGGATGGTCGATGTGGTGGAGCATGTCAGTCCTTCGAAGCGAGGATACGTTTCACATCAGCTAGCTCCACGCCAAGAGCGCGGGCGGTTTCCTTGAGATTGCCACCGGAGCGGTCGAGCATGCGCCCGACGATCTGGCTGGAAACCCAAGTCATCAGCGGGATATTGGAAGGTGCGGCATTGATTACCTGATCGAGACCGTGAGCCAAAGCGGAGGTTTTAACTGGTGCCGAGGCCAGTGGAATATCGGCAGGCAAAAGAATCTGTGAGGAAGCCAGCGCGCAGGCACGGGCGATGGTGTTTTCGAGTTCGCGGACGTTACCCGGCCAGTGGTGCGTGCAAAGAGCGGCGATGGCTTCGCCAGAGATGCGGATGCGTGCCATTCCGTTTTTCCTCGTGATCCGTTGGAGGAAATATTCTGCCAGCAGCGGGATATCCTCCGGGCGCTCGCGCAGCGGCGGGATGCGCAGTTCGACAACGTTGAGCCGGTAGAATAAATCCTCACGAAACCGCCCTGCGCCCACCTCAGCGATAAGATTTTTATGCGTGGCCGCCACGATGCGGACGTCCGTCTTCAGCATGTCGTTCGATCCGACCCGCGAGAAACCGCCGTCCTGCAGCACGCGGAGAAGTTTCACTTGAATCGAGAGTGGCATATCGCCGATTTCATCGAGAAACAGCGTGCCGCCATCCGCCTGCTCGAAGCGGCCCTCGCGGCGTGCGATCGCGCCAGTGAACGAACCTTTCTCGTGACCGAAGAGTTCGCTTTCGAGAAGGTTTTCTGGGATTGCGCCGCAGTTGATCGTGATCATCTCCTTCTGGCGGCGCGGGCTGTATTCGTGCACCGCCTTCGCGACAAGTTCTTTGCCGGTGCCGCTTTCCCCGCTGATGAGGATCGGCGCGTCCGTTCTTGCCACGCGCCCAACGAGTTTGAAAACATCCTGCAACGCGCGGGAAACACCGATAATTTTCACCCTGCCATCGGAGCTAGGTAGTTCGGCTGTCGGACGCTCCGCGCTGCGCCTGTCTTCCACCGTTTGCAAGGCCGACTCGACAACTGGCCGCAGCTCGAAAGAAAGCGACTCTTTCCGCAGCACGTCATGAGCGCCTTTTTGTGTAGCCTCGATGATCTGTCCTGTCGTGGGGAAACCGGAAGTGAGGATAACCAGCGTGTCCGGGCTTTGCGCGCGGATCCGGCCAAGGAGCTCCACGCCGTCAAAAGGCTGAAGGTCAACGGCCGCGACCACCACACACACCGGAGTTTTTTCGATCACCTTAATCGCCTTGCCCGCGTCATCGCAGCGGAGAATGCGCAGCCCATTCGCGGCGAGATGCTTAGTGGCCCAATCCAAGAAATCCAAATCGGGATCGACAAGCAACAGGGTCTCTTCTGCATTGGCTTCGGGCATGATGCTGGGCGGGGCGGTAGGTTCCGGGATGTAAGGACGGATTGCAAGGTGCAACATTCAGCTGGGTGAAGGAGCACTGAGCCCGCGCATCTCGCTTGCGGGGACGTTCAAGCGCTGATATCCCCTTCGTAATTGAAATTGAAATTGAAAAAAACAGCGTGTCGCATAAAAACCGGGGAAGATGGTTAAAATATCGGTCAAAGGAATGCTACTGCTAGCGGCCTACGCCGTCATCGTAGTCCTCATTGTCGGTGGCAGCATGATCCACCGCAAACAGGAGACGAACATTCCAAAGCCTATCCCTTACGCCGCGCCACCCGAACCGATGGAGCCCGCTGCGCTCGCCGCGCTGGAGGCGTTTTTCGAAGCGCCCGATCTCCCCGCCAAGGCCGCCCTAGTCCGTGATGCTGCCCGCGTCCGACCGATGATCGAGGATTTTCATGGAACCCGCGGCCACCCCTTCCACACTCTCGGAAGGGTCTCGCCCGGCAAGCCAACGGCCTTCGGCGAGAAGCCGATGGTGATGTTTGAGGTCGAGCCCTTCAACGGCCCGCGCTACTACGTCGCCGTCGTTTGGGATGGGCTCCGCTTCGCCGTCGATTGGGAAAGTCTGACGGCTTACGGCACGATGGATTGGATAGAGTTTCTGGAAACAAAGCCCGCCACGCCGCAGACCATGCGCGTTTTCCTCCGGGAAGGTGAGGGGGCCGCCACGCTGCCGGGACTCACGGAGGTCGCCACTTTTTTTCTGGTCGAGCACCGCGATAGTCCGCAGCCGCTGATGGTGGCCGCTGATGACCTTGCCGAAAAGCTCCATGCTCTCGCCGCTAACCGGCGCACCCCCGTCACGCTCGAAATCGTTTGGAAAACTGCGGAATCCGGCGGGGCAGTTATCCCGTGGATCGAGACTATTATCGCGGAGGGCTGGAGTCAGTGAGTTGTTCTGAGCCGACAGGCATTTTCAGCGGCAGCGGCGAATCAAAACAAGCATACCGCCAAGAACGCCGAGCAATGCGAACGAAGGCTCAGGAACCGGATTCCAGCCGATCACATCAAAGGCAATCAGATCAAGGGCGGACGGCGTATTGATCTGTCCAGCCGCATTGGCTGTCGGATCCATGATACCGAGGCCCAGATTATCCTTCCAATGGCTGGCTTGCCGACCATCGCCATTCGTCGTTCCTGTGGAGAATAATCCGAGGTTGGTGGTGCCGCCATTCAGTGAAAAATAAGCATTAGAGCCCGCTGCTAGATTGAGCGTTCCGGGAGCGCTATAGCGGAACAGATCGAGGGGGGAATAGACGGCGAAGTTATCGAGGTTATACCCCGCGTTACCGATTAAGTAATCCACAGTATCCACACCGCTCACGAATCCGAGGGCATGACCGATCTCGTGGATTGCGACGCCGACGAAATCCTGAAGACCAGCTCCCACTCCATTGCTTTGGTCGAAGTCCCAGGAGTATAACGAACTGAAAGTGATCGATGCGTCCGCTGCGGTAGGATTTGGCGCGATCCAACCGAGCGCTTTCGCATTCGCTGTATTTAGCTCCAGGAACCGATTATTATTGGAATTATCGTTATCAAGGCTCACTGCGGTGCTCCCTGTTTCGGAACTCACCTGGGTGAGAAAACTCATACCGCCGAGAGCGGAAAGTGCAGGCAAGTTGCCAATGGCAAGCGTGTCGGTGGCAGTGGTTGCATCGCCGATCAGCGCGGCCCTGACCGCTGCAAAACTGAATACCTCGGTGGTAGAGCCTGCTTCGCCGAGCACGTTTGGAGCTAAAGCACTAAAGCCGACATCGATATTTACCGTGACATTATCGGAGAGCTTGGATTGCCAGTAATTCGCCGCTGACTGAAAACCTGCTAAGGCATTTGCGTCCATGCCTTGGGTCGGATTCAGAGAAATGATCAACGCTTGGGATGAAGCGATGAGCGCACTTTGGATAACGGCCACTCGAAAGCATAATTTCATACGACTTTCATTTTTTCTAAAAAAAGTGAGCAATTAGGTCAACGGAAATCTGACTGAATATACCCAGTCACGTCTTTCCAAACCACACCGGGCTAAAGCCCGCATCCCTTGGTAGGCTGAAGCCTACTCTCCTATTGCCGAAAGCATCGCAGTCATGGATAATCTACGCGTGGCGGTTTTTCTGGCGATTGAAAGTTCCTGTGATGAGACGGCGGTAGCGATCCTGCGCGGCGAGCCGGACGGGGCGGCGGAAGTGCTTTCAAGCGAAGTAGCTTCGCAGATCGAGGAGCACCGTGAGCACGGCGGGGTGGTGCCGGAGGTCGCTTCTCGCAGCCACTCGCTGTGCCTGAAAGCGCTCGTCGAGCAGGCGTTGGACACGGCGGGGATCGGGATGGGAAATGTCGATGTGTTCGGCGCAACGATGGGGCCGGGGCTGGCTTCGTCTCTGCTCGTCGGCAGCACGGCGGCGAAGGCGATGGCTTGCGTTTCCGGAAAACCTTTCGTCGGCGTGAACCACATGGAGGGGCATCTGCTTTCCCCGTTCATGGATCGCACCGCGGTGCCTCCACACGTCGGGCTGATTGTTTCCGGCGGCCATACACTGCTGATGAATGTCCGCGCGGCAGGCGATTACCAACAGATGGGGACTACCCGCGACGATGCGGCGGGTGAGGCTTTTGATAAAGTGGGAAAAATGCTCGGACTGCCTTACCCCGGCGGCCCAGAGATTGAGAAAGCGGCGAAAAATGGTAATCCAGCGGCCTACGATTTCCCTCGCTCCATGATGCAGGCTGGAGAGCTGGATTTTTCCTTCTCAGGACTGAAAACAGCCGTGCTCTACACGCTCCAGAAAAATCCTGACGCCAAAATCGCGAACATCGCCGCTTCGTTTCAAACGGCGGTGGTCGAGGTTCTGTTAGAAAAGACCCTGCGCGCGGCGAAGCTGGCGGGCGCGAATATCATCGGTCTTTCCGGCGGAGTGAGCCTGAACCGTGCAGTGCGGGAGGCGTTTTCCAAACGCTGTGAAAAAGAAGGCATAGAGCTGGCGGTGGCGGTGCCAGGTGTTTGCACTGACAATGCGGCGATGATTGGCTTCGCGGGATTGCTGAGATTCTTTGCCGGGAAATGCGATGCGCTGGACGGGGATATCAACCCGAATCTGCGGCTGTGACCTTCACCGATTGCTCCCGAATCCGCTGGGATAGCCTGTCGGAGCCGCGTTCTCCAGAACGCGAGTTTTTCCGTGATCCGCTCCGGGCTCGCGTTCTGGAGAACGCGGCTCCGGTGGCTTCTCCTCATTTCCCCACCAGCTCCGCCACGCCCAGCTCGCGGGCGAGCTCATTGAACTCGGCGATCTCCGCAGCGGTGAAGTGAAGTCCGCCCGCGGCGTCGGAGACCTTGCGTGCGTTCGCTTCGATCTGGCCGGGGAGCATGGCGTTGTCGTTGCCGTGGCCGAGGATATCGTCGAGGACGGCTTTGAGGTTCTGGATCTGTGAGCGGCCTTTCGCGAAATTTCCGCCGGAGATCGCGTCTGGATGGATGACGTGGAAATAGAACACCATGGTGGTTTTCTCGGTTTGATCCGCGTTTTCACGTCCGCGAATCGTGGGGATGGAACCACCGATCAGGCCGCCGAAAATTTCGTTGAGCAGGCACATGCCGTAGCCTTTGTGGCCGCCGAACGGTAGCAGCGCGCTGACCTCGTTCGGGTCGGTCGTGGGCTGGCCGTTCTTATCGACAGCGGCGCCGGGAGGGAGCTGTTTGCCCTCGCGTTTCAGAGCCTGCACGCGACCCATCGCCACGGTGGCGGTGGCCCAGTCCATCACAATGGGGAAGCCGTTTGCCTCCTGCGAGGGGATGCCCCATGAGTGCGGGTTTGTGCCAAGGGTCGGAAATTTTCCACCGAAAGGAACGACCTCAGCAAGAGTGGAGGTGCAGTTCGTGTAAGCGAAGTAACCGCGCTCGGCGGCCTCCATCACGTAGCCGCCGCCCCAGAGATAATGGAACGCATTGTCCACCGCGATCTGAGCGATGCCGTATTGGTCCGCCAGTTCGATGGCGCGGTCGATGGCGCGGTAGGCGACGGCCTGGCCGAGTTTCTTGTTCGCGTTCCAGATTTCCGAGGCGGGGAAACGGGAAGGCAGAACCTCGATTTCCGCGCCGGGCACACAACCGCCGATGGCCGATCCGAAAAGATGATCAAGATGCAGCGCCTTGAGCGCGTGGTGGGTGCGAATGCCGTGGCGCGCGGCCTCGGCGGCGAGTTTCGTGCCAAGCGTAGCCTCCTCATCGTTGTAGCCGCGAGATTTGTAGGCGGCGATGACGAGATTGTCGTGGGCTTCGCGGGAGACGGTGAGAAAATCGGACATGGTATTTGTGTGTTGGTTTGGCGCGCCATCCAAGCCATCCGCAGCGTTTTCCGCAAGAGCAAGACTCGGAAAACTTCTCAAAAGTCCATGCGCAAATCCATGCCGCCGGAGGCTTTTGACTGCTGCGGTTCTCATCCGCAGCTTTTTGGGTGCGTGATGGAAAAACGAAGTACCCCGGTAGCAACCCGTCGTCCCGTAAAATAAAGCCGTCCTTAAAAGCTGTGAATGAAGAATCACAGCAGTCCAGAGCCTGCGGCGCACTCTACTTTGTTGTCACTTCATTTTTGCGCACGAACTTTTGGCAAACGGTATAAACGTGATTCCAGCCCGTGTTCTGAAACCGCTGGATCGCGGGCGGTTCGGGCTGGCCTTGGGTGATTATGGCTTATCACCTTCCCGCGGCAGTTCCGTGAGCAACCGGTCAAAATCCGACTCGAACAAGCGATCCTGCACGATGCGGTATTTTTCGAACTCACTTTCCGCGTGGGCTTTTGCCAGTTCCGCGCTCACTTTGCCCGCATCCTGAAGGATGTCCCGATCCCAGAGTTGAAGGAATCTGCACAGGCGCTTTTCCCAGTCCTCCATGGTCATCGGGATTTTACGCATCGCCTGCATTTCGGCCATGTCGAGGTAGGCTGAGACAATGCGCTGCATCTGCCCCAACTCGAACTCCGAGAGGTAGTTCTTGGCGAGGGAAACGTCGTAGCGATGGATCTTCCTCATGGGCGCGCCTTCCCAGTGCGTCAGCCCCATGTTTTCCCGCTCGTGGCTGGCGCGATCCACGATGACCTCTGCCGCCGTTTGACCGTGCACGGCGAAGTGCATCTTGTTTTGCACCGCAGCAAAGAAACGTTTGGTTGCCGTTGCGGACGGATCGTAATCCAGCGCGGTGGAATAGATATCTGTGATCTTCTGGTAAAACTTGCGCTCGGAAAGCCGGATTTCCCGGATCTTTTCGAGTTGGCGCTCGAAAAAACCGTCCGTCAGGGTGCCGCCGTGCTTGAGGCGTTCGGCATCCATCGTCCAGCCCTGGATGGTGTAATCCTTAACGATCTGGTTCGCCCACTTGCGGAACTGCACGGCGCGCTCGTTCTCGATCTTGAAACCCACGGAGATAATCGCTTGCAGGCTGTAGTGCTCCACGGACCGTTGCACCTGACGACTGCCTTCGGTTTGAACGATTAAGTATTTCTTAACAGTTGCCTCGGATTCCAGTTCGTTGTCGCTGAAGATGCGCTTCAGGTGCTGGTTGATGGCAGGGACGGAAACATCGTAAAGCGCGGCCATCATCTTCTGCGTCAACCAGATGTTCTCATCCTCATAACGCATCTCGACGCCGATCTCCGAGTGGCCGCTGGCCGCCACGAAGGTCAGGTATTCCGCCGCCGAAGAACGGATCAGGGAAACCTCTTCTTTTTTGGCGGCGCCTCCGCCCGGGGTGGATTTCTTTTTGCTCATGGCTTCAGTATCCTTTCGATAGGAACGATCTCTCATCGGGCGACGCACTTTGCGCGAATTTTTCCGAGAAAAGCAAGCTGTTAACTGTTCATATTCACACCCGACCTCTTTCCTTGCCGAGAGTGGCGGTTGGGTTCACGGAAAACTTCTAGCAATCCGACCTCTTGCGTGCAGCTTGTCCGGGAATCATGCGCGTCATCGCTTTCTCCCTTCTCGCCGCCGCGACGATTTTAGCGGAGCCCGCTTTTGTTGTGCGGCCAAGCGATGCGAAGCTCAGTTCGCCCGCTGTGACCGAGGCTTCGGGGCTCGCCGCCTCGCCTTCTAAGGAGGGTTTTCTGTGGATGATTAACGACAGTGGCGGCACGCCCGAAATCCATCTCGCGCAGTGCGATGGCACATCGCGTGGGGCAGTGCAGATCGAGGATGCCCGCAATATCGACTGGGAAGATCTCGCCGCTTTTCAACTCGATGGAAAACCCTACCTCCTCATTGCAGACACCGGCGACAACGGCTCCGCTCGTGAATCCGTCACCCTCCACATCGTCCGCGAACCGATACTTCCCGCCGCCGGCGAAACACTTTCAGGAAAAGCACAGGTTGCATGGAAAATCGATTTCACCTACGAGGACGGGCCGCGCGATTGCGAGTCGGTGGCGGTGGATGCGGAGAACGGCAAGATCATCCTCATCAGCAAGCGCACTGTCCCGCCGGGCGTTTATGAACTACCACTGACTCCCTGGAAAATTGCGATCGCGCGCAAGATCGGCACCACCGAAACCATAGCACCTGGCATCGTCTCCGTGCCTTTCGCGAACCAACCCACCGGCCTAGACATTTCCGCCGATCATCGCATGGCCGCTGTCGTGACCTACCTCGGCGTGTTCCTTTTCCGACGCGAGGAGAAGGAATCTTGGGCGGAGGCGTTCGCGAAAAAACCGGAAGTCCTCGCACCGCACAAGCTCGCTCAGGCGGAGGCGGTCGCGTTCTCGCGAAACGGCGCATCGATCTTCGCCGTTTCCGAAAAAGCGAACTCGCCCATCGCGCGCTACGGCTTGGCTGATTGAGGGTCGCCGGGCAATTCGATTTTTTCGCCGAGATGGGTCGGGGCCGTGTCGAGGAAGTTCACGTCGAGCCACATCTTCACCCGCGCGCCGACCTCGCGGATCTTTGTTTTGTAACCGGCCTGCAGTTCCACGTCCTCCGCATTGAAACCGAAGGCTTCTATGCCGTTCGCCTGTGCGAGATAGATTGCACGCTCATTCTGGAAGCGCTGGCTGATCACGAGAATTTTGTCCGCGCCGAAAATTTTCTTCGCCCGCACCACGGAATCCAGCGTCCGCAGCCCGGCGTAATCGCAGACGATGCGAGAGGCTGGCACGCCCTCCTCGACCAGCGCATTCTTCATTTTCTGCGGCTCGTTGTAATACTTACTACGATTATCGCCTGAGACGATGAGCGTCTCCACTTTGCCCGCTTTCCAGACCTTCACCGCCGCATCGATACGGTAGCGAAAATAGCGGTTCTCGCGGCCTTGGAAGCGGTCGGTGGTTCCGAAAACGAGACCTACTTTCGCACGTGGAAGGTCTTTCACGTCTTCGAAAAGGTTGCCCTTCGAAGCCCACACCGCGGTGGCATTCGCGTAAAGGATCAGCCCCACGCAAAGCAGGAACAGCAGCAGCCCAAAGAGAGTCAACCGCTTGAGCCACTTGAGCAGGATTACTTTTCTATTCGTTTTCAAGATGTCTTTGCCACGGACGCGGCTTCGGGATTCGGTGGCCACTGGAGCAGGGATTTCATGGCACTCATCAAAGGGGTTTGGCACGGCGTCTCGGGAGCTAATACGCGCAGCCGGGTAGATGTTTCGCGGAATTCGATTTTCTTAAAACGCCCCAGCAGCTCGCCGTCGATCTGCACCGGCACCTCGCGTTCGCAAGTCACGGTGATGCCCTCGGATTGGAAATAGGAAGTGGAGTCCGAGAGGTCGATCCCACCCAGCGCAATCCCGTGCAACGCATCGAGGACGAAGCGATATCCAGCCTCTTTGAATACGATGACATCGAGCTTGGAGTCGAGGTTATCGGCGTTGCGGAAAAGACGGTATTGGCCGCCGTATAGTGAGCCATTTCCGCAGAGCACCGCCACGCCTTTCTCGCGATGACCCTCCGCAGTCACGATTTCAAGTTCATGAGGCTTCCACCCGAGGACTTTCACGGCGGCGAGCAAATACGCGAGCGGGCCAAGCATCTTTTTACTTTCCCATTTCGTCTCCTCAATCACCTTCGCATCGAAGCCCACGCCCGCCATTTGCACGAAGGGCGACCCGTTTGCGCTGAAGAGATCGACCTCGCGGATCAGGCCTTTTTCGATAACCTCCAGAGCTTTGGGTAAACTATTTGGATCGATACCGAGCTCGCGGGCGAAGACGTTCATTGTCCCGGCGGGCATCACACCGAGCGCGGTGCGACTGCCCGCAAGACCGGAAACCACGGCATTGAGCGTGCCATCGCCGCCCGCCGCAATCACCACCGGCTCGCCTTCATCCGCAAATCTTCGAGCCAGATCCACTGCCTCCTGGCCGCTGTTCGTTGCATAGAGTGCGAAACGGTTCGCGTGCTGCATGAGAAATTGCTGAGTCTTCCCACCCTTCTCGCTGCGTGCGCTAGGGTTGAAGATCAGCGGATATCGCCGTGGAAAAGACATGGCCTAATTGTTCACCTATCTGCGCGCGATGGGCAACCCGATTTCCTCCAGCGCCTTTAGCACCAATCCCACCGGCAGTCCCATCACGTTGTCGTATCCGCCGGAAATCCTCTCCACAATCATTTCCCCGTGATCCTGGATGCCATAAGCCCCGGCCTTGTCGAGCGGACTGGTTTTGGCCAGATATTCGTAAATCATCACGTCATCCAGCGTTCGAAAAACCACTTCGGTCACGGCGTGCTGCGTCCTAATCTTTCCGCCCGGCTCGCAGATACATACGCCGGTGCAGACATTGTGAACGAATCCGGAAAGGCTCCGCAGCATCCGCACCGCCTCCGCCATATCCTTGGGTTTTCCCAGAGGCTGGCCATCGAGGAAAACCAAGGTGTCCGCGCCGATCACTACGGCCTCTGGGTGATGCGCCGCCACCGCGATTGCCTTGAGCCGCGCGTTCTCCTCGCACAGCCCTTCCATGCCCAGCGATGCGTCATGGATTTCCTCCGCCGGCGAGGGAATCACCTCAAAGGAAAGCCCCGCCGCCTCCAGTAGTTCACGCCGCCTTGGCGAACCCGATGCAAGAATCACTCTCATCCGGCAAATGCGTTCGATACCAAACCTTTCACGCCCAGCCCACGGATACGCAATAACCGCCCCGCGTGCTCTTCCTCCACGCTATTGTGTATGCCGGTGGTCACATAAAGATCTTCCAAGTCAGCGCCTCCGAAAGCACAAGCGGTCGTCTCAAGGCAGGGCAAATCGATTTTCCGAAGTTCGTTTCCACTGCGCGGATCGAAACAGCAAACGCACGCGCCGTGACAGAACGCGACCCAGAGATTGCCGTCCGTATCGATCGTCATACCGTCAGGAGAGGTGTCGTGATGCGCAGTGGAAATCACCGAACGCTCGTTGCTCAACAGCCCGTCCGCGTAATCGAAAGCCAGCACTTCCTTGCGCGGGGTATCGATATAATAACAGGTCTTGCCATCCGCCGACCACGCGATGCCGTTCGAGTTCGTCACCGGCGCGTAGGCCTCGTGGAGGGTGAGGTCGGGGTCGAGGCGGTAAAGTTTTGCCTCGCCGGTTTTTTTCACGAGGCTGATCGTCCCTGCGAAAAAGCGACCGTCTGGGGAACACTTGCCATCGTTGAAACGATTGTCGGCCTTGTCTGGTTCTGGATCGGCGATTGCCGTGATATCGCCGGTTTTTTCATCGAGAAAAAAGATCCCGTCGTCCCCCGCGAACACCAGTCCCCCACCTTCGCGCGGCACCACTGTGCCCACCCGCTGCCCCACATCCCAGGAAACTTCCTCCCCGGTCTCGGGATGGAAGCGGTGCACGCGGCGTCCCTCGATATCCACGTAGTAGAGAAAGCCTTTCCACCAAATCGCTCCCTCGCCCCACTGCGATTTCACCGTCCCGACAACCTCAATACTAATCATGCGCGGAAAGTAGGAACCGCCGCGACGGGTGGCGATGCAAAAAACTCATCTGGTCTCGAGCAAGTAGGACCGCATGTTGACTAAAACCAGTCCTTCGACACGAGCAAACTCGCCCTCGTTAAGAGTTGCCAGCGTGTGTCCATACCTCAAATGGTAAAATTAGGGCGAGGTCTTGAGCTCGTGCTTGGGCACCAGGATTTCCTCCTTCTGCTTTTTCGGGAGGCATAGCAGTGCCTCGCTGATCAGGAAGAAAAGGACTGCGAGGAGGAAGGCGCGCCACATGTCGGTGGAGAGAGAGGGATCAGCGGCTTGGCCGACTTGGTCGAGCAGGCGGTAGTCGGTGCCTTCGAGCATGGCATCGAGGTTATCCTTGGTGGCGACCTGGAGATCGTCTTCTGCAAGCGGGCGGTTCACGGCGATGAGGCGCTCACCGAGGCGGAAGACGCCGGCGGCGTGGGGGGAGTTTTCCTGTGAAAAATCATCCACACGAGTGCGGGTCTCGCCTGGTGCCAGGCCGGTTGGCTCGGTGTTGATCTCTGCGAGGTAGGAAAAATCGAAGCGATCCGCGCCGAGGGCGAGGATGCGTTGGGTGGCGGGCAGGAGAACATCGGCATCGCCAAGGTTTGACCATGTATAATCGGGGATGGATCCAAAGAACCAGAGGGTGCCACGATCTACTATTTTCCTAGTAATAAAGGGTTCGCCGTCCTCCCAGCGGGCAAGAGGGGCGGAGTCGCCGCCGGGGATCGCGCGTTTGATGGCGCGGAGGCGCTCGGCGGGGATCGGAGTGCTGTCGAGGCCGTCGCGCAAGGGGCCATCGGTTTTGTTCCAATCCTGGAGGATGAAAAATTTTCCCCTCTCGGCTTTGGCGACGGGCTCCCATTTCATGCCGAGAAAGGTCTCGCTGGAAGGCTCGGCGGTTGGCAGGCAAACGACTTGTCCGCCCGCTGAGAGGAAGGCTTCGAGGATACCTGCGTTGGCGGCGGAGGGTAGCGGGGCTGCCCAGAGGATCATGGAAAAATCGGCGGTGGAGGTGGCGGCGAATACGGCGGGATCGATGCGGGTGGCGGTTTGCTTTTCGAAGCCCGGCGGGGCGGCGGCGAGCGTGAGGTATTCAGCGGCTTCACTGGTGGGGGCGACGATGAGGGTTTTCACCGGGCGGGCAGGGCCGTAGGCGAAGAAGACGGAGTTATCGCGCGGGTTGCCATCGGCGGGGATGGAGAGCCAGCCGTGGCCGGACTCCGTTTCTTCCTTGATGGCGAGGCGTTTCTGGAAACGGAGAGACTGGCCAGGAAGGGTGACGGACTTGCCGCTTGCAGCGCCGTTCATGCTGACGGTTAGAGGCAGGTTGAGTGTGCCGCGTGCGTCCTCGGAGCGGATGAGTTCGAGATCAAGCAGCAAGCCGTCGGAGGAACGGCGGGTGCTTAGGAGGCGCAGGGAAACGTTCGGCGCGGCATCACCGGTGAGGGAAAGGACACGGAGGGCGGGCTTTTGAGTAAGCGCGGCGAGCTTGGCGCGGGCGGTGGCCCAGCGCTCGCCGTCCTCGGGTCGCCAGTTCGTGTTTTGTAAGTCTGAGGCAAGCCAAATTTCCGAGTGTCCGGAGCTGGAGGAGAGGGTATCAGCGGCTGTTGAAACCAAAGCTGGGATGTCCGCGGCGGAATCAGTGGCGGCGGTGGCGGAGATTTCTGCGAGAACATCGGGGGAGGGGATTTCCTGGGCTTTTCCGGTGGCGCTATCGATCAGCACCAGGCGCGGGTTGCCGATGCTCGCCATGGAGTCACGGACTTTCTTGAGGACGAGCTCGCGCTTCGCGGCCTGGCCGTCGCCGGAGCGGAGTTCCATGGAGGCACTGCGGTCGAGGATGAGAACTACGGTATCTATCGTACCTGCACCCCAACCAAGTAGTCCGGAAACGATGGGCCGCGCGGCGGCGAAGGCAAGTGCAGCGAGCCCGAGCGCACGGCAGGTGAGGATTAGGATGTGGCGGAGCTTCTTCTTTCCTCGCGACTCGCGGGTGGCTTTCAGAAGAAACTGCATGGCAGCCCACTGCACCGTTTTGTGACGGCGCTTGTTCAGAAGATGGATGATGACTGGTATGCTCGCGGCGGCGAGGAACCAGAGGAGGAACGGGGAAAGGAAAGTCATTCGCGGGAAACTTTAAACTTTAAATTTTAAACTCCAAGGGAAGAGATTTTTCAGCCGATGAGATCTCGGGGTCTCTGCAACATGGAGAAATCCTAACCACGGATGGACAGGCAAAACACGGATTTTTTTGTGCGGGACGGCTCCGCCGTAGGCCTTGGACTGCTACAAGCCTGCTGTAGCTTTTCGGCCATGCAGCCCGCTGCGAGCCGGGCGGCATTGGCACGACGCGGCTTGTTCAATCCCAGCCCTCCGCCGCTCATTCTTGAGACGGCGGTAAAACACGGCGTGCCGGGTGAGATGCTGTGGAAGCCATTGTAACGTATATTGTTACAGAGAATACGGATTGCAGCATTGACCGCGGCGGGCGGGGGTGGGCTAGCACTCTTACTTGTCACGAGTGATAATTCCGTCACGCAGACAAAACTTTAAACTTTAAAACTCAAAGGAAGACGGGAATTGCTATTCCTCTGCATTGGTAGGGCTGATCCGGCTCGGTCTGCCCTGATTAAAAACGGAGGAGCTGTTATCACGCAATGGTAGTGGAACCGATGTGAGGCGGGCTGCTTGCTGAAGTGATTTCACTCCCGTCAAAGTGAGCGGTGCGTTAGATTTTTGAAGTGGGCTGACCGAGCCGGATCAGCCCTACCAGGGTGAAACTTTAAACTTTAAACTCAAAGGAAGACGGGGTTTGCTATTCCTCTGCATTGGTAGGGCTGATCCGGCTCGGTCTGCCCTGATTAAAAACGGAGGAGTTGTCATCACGCAATGGTAGTGGAACCGCTGAGAGGCGGGCTGTTTGCTTCGGGATTTCACT
>CAMBTP010000014.1 GCA_945870855.1 Prosthecobacter debontii | reverse complement strand
TGCTGGGCGTCATCACGTCCCTTCAAGAGCAGGTCGAGTGGTCGCTGCGTGTCGCCTCACTCTGCGTGGGCTTGGCCGTCGGCATCATGTCGCTCGTGAGCATGGTGAAGAAGATGCGCCGCAGTTGACACCGCCCCCGAGCCATCATGAAAGCGCTCAAATACCTCACCTACGTCGGGAAACTCGCCGGATTCGTTTCCGCCCTCAACGTCATCCCCTTCGTCGATCCAGCGGTCGGGGTGCTCGTGTGTTCGCCGCCGCCTCTCTCCTCAAGGACACGGTGAACCGCATCGGTGATCTGGTGGATGATGGGTTGCCGAACAAGAGCTTCGAGGGATGAGCGGCACGGTGCTATTGCGGGAGCAATTAAGGATTGCCACGATGTGTCCGATTTTACAGCATCCTAAAAGATGAACGATTTTCAAGACTCCTACAATCAGGATACTCTGGGTCACTTAACAGCGATCAACCAGCGAAATGCGGCCATCGCCCAACAGAAAGATCTCGCAGTAGCCATCCGCAAGCAAACAGCGGTGCTGGAAGCAACCTATCGCAACGAAGCGGATCGAACTAAAATTGAACAGCAACGCCTCAATATCGAAAAGCAACGCCTCAATGCTGAAGAGGCCGACCGCGAGATGCGCAGACAACAAGAAGAACAAATCAAGCAATTACGCAATTTGATGGCGGACAGCTTTGATTTACTCGGTCACCTTCAAAAGAATCACCCTGCGGAATAATCCCATGAACGACACATTGATTAGAAAAGCCGCGGTTCTTCAGGCTAATCTAAGGGTGCTTGAAAGTCAGTCTGATATTCTGAGTGACTTCAATGATATGCAGGCCCTCAGGCGCTATCGTTCGGAATCCGAGAATTTTATCGCAGCTCATGTAGCAGTGGGTTGTCTTCCGGAAGACCCGCTTGCGATAATCACTACGCGATTAAACCGACTTGAACAATTCTTCTTCGAGGTTGAAGCAGAGGTAGAGCGCATTCTTAATTGGAAAAAATTTCTTTTTTCAATTAGGCCGATATTTCGGACTAGCTCCCTAGAGAATAAAATAATAGATCCTGTAGATGAATGGGAACAAGAAAGAGATCTACTAGAAGATTGGGAACAAGATGAACTTAACACCGCTTCCGATCTATCGCTGACAGGGTTACAGCAAGCAGAGGTTGAGACTACGGACTTGATTAGAAACCTATCATCCTCTGCCGCCCGGTTGGCACTAATGCTCGATGAGAACGTTTGGAATAAAAGTGAAACATTTACAGATCTTCATCCGGAGCTGTTGATTTGCGCTGAAAGTCTCGGCCTAAAGAATCTGCCAAATCAGGCCGCTCGTCGCCAGGCTCTGCGAGCTTATGTTGAGGGTGCTGGCGAGGTATGGCGAGATGCATCGAACCACCTTAATAAGGTGAATGATCGTATTCATGAACTAATAGAATTGCATAATACTCACCTGACGATGCTGGCTCACACAGAAGCCTACCTCGCACAGCAGAATTACATTAGCGCCAAGTTAACCCTTGAACAAATCGGTTCTCTAAGATTCACCGATATTGATTATTCAAGACCGGAACTGATACTGAACGAACAGTTGGGATTGGTTGAGAGATTCGCAGATTTAACCGCTTATATCGAAAATCAACTGATTGGAAGGTTGCCATTCTCGGGCAAAAGGAAAAATCAACTTAAGCAACAGAAGACATTAGTTGAGAGATTCGCACTGATACTTGCCTCCCTCAAAATTCTTCTTACTGATCGACAGTTTAATATAGCGAAATATGAGACGAAGCAACTGCGCGACCTAGCAAGCAACCCGGTATCCGAGCTTGGGCAAGCAACTGCATTTTCGCTGAAAAAAGCGGAACAGCTTATGGCTGAATTTCTCCGCAGACGCAAAATGGTTCGCCTTATTGCAGGAATAGCTGGAATGGCAACCGTATCAGTATTGATGATATTTATAGTTTCATCGAGTCTGAAGGCAAGATCTGAGCGTATAGATGCGGCTCGGAAGGCCAAAGCAGAGCGTGAAGCCGCAGAAGCTAACGCAGTAGTAGAACGTCAAGCCGCAGAAGCTGACGCAGTAGCAGAGCGTGAAGCCGCAGAGGCCAAAGCCAAAGCAGATCGCGAGGTAGCAGAAGCCAAAGCTGAGGCAGAGCGTGTAGCTGCAGAAGCCATAGCCAAAGCAGATCGCGAGGCAGCAGAAGCCAAAGCCAAAGCGGAGGCGGCATCCGCAAAATTTTTAGGCAAACGACCAGGTGAAGAAAAGGTCATTGAGATTGCCCCCGGCGTAAGCATGACCTTCTGCTGGTGCCCTGCTGGGAAATTTATGATGGGTAGCCCAGAATCTGAAGCCGGTCGGGGCGAGCGTGAGAATCAAGTAGAGGTGACTCTAAGCCGAGGTTTTTGGATGGCAAAGACCGAGGTGACCCAAGCACAGTGGCAGGCGGTGATGGGAGAAAATCCAAGTCGGTTAATAGGTGCCAATCACCCCGTCGAAACGGTCAGTTGGAACGATATCCAAGACTTCCTGACAAAGATAAACGCGATCGTGGGGGGCTCGGATGGAGGGCAGTTTGTCCTGCCGAAGGAAGCGTGGTGGGAATACGCGGCACGTGCTGGGGAAGAGGGACCATATTCAGGAGGCAAGTTGTCTGAGGTGGCTTGGTATAGTGGCAACAGCAGGAATCAGACTCAACCAGTTGGAACGAAGAAGCAAAACGCGTGGGGGCTACACGATATGAGCGGGAACGTGTGGGAATGGTGCGCAGATCCAAGGGGTTCTGAATCTGACCCGTTCTATGACTCGTTCCGGAATGTCCGGGGCGGCGGTTTTAGTGGCGGCATGAATGTCAACTGCCGCGTCGCGGCACGCGATAGCTTCCTCCAGTCGCGCACGTGGAGCTACATCGGGTTCCGTGTTGCCCGCATTTCAGTCCCCTAGAGCCAGCAAGCGCGGAGCGAACGGAACGGAGTGGCCAAGTGAGCGACGAACACTGGCAACGCAGTGAAGGGAGCGGAGCGGAATCTTCTCCCTTCCCGCGAAGCGGACGGATTTTTTCAGCACCAGTTGACTCATCCCCCGGCGCATGAGCGCCCTGACCGTCACCCTCGGAGCCGACATCGCCGCGTTGAAGCGGTGCTTTCACCGCGCCCTTACACGAGCCATCGCTACTGCGCAAGATGACACCGCTCGAACTCGGATTGACTTGGAGGAAAAAATTGTCTTAAGATAGATCCATGGAATCCGTGCTGATAGCTAGGGCGACCGGATTAGTGGGTGCACCAGAAGAACCAGAATCCGCCCCTAAATGCTAAAAATCATTTCCTTTGAAACTAGGCAGACTGCGGGTTGCTCCGGCACAAAAAGGTGTTCCCTGATTCCCTCGTCCTGTAACGCAAGGGACAGGGTCTGATGGTCAGGCAAAACAATCATAGCGAGATTGCCCGGTGAGCACTCCAAGGTAACCGGTTGCCCCGGCGAAACACTCTTCCTATTTGTCGATCTGAGGATCCGCCATTCGCGATCCTCCAAATTCGAGAAGATCCCACCGAAATCGAGCCGCAGGCCGCTGTCTTCGGGCAAGACCTTTGGTCGCCGGGGGACGGTTCCGGTCTTCTTGGAACCAATGTCCGGCCTAGCTTTCTGGATATCCCTGGGAAAGTGATACGCCTTGAGTGAGCTTGCGAGAATTCCGTAGTGTTCTTCCAGTCCGGGGGTCTCCTTTGCCATCCTAAGCACTTCGATCAAGGACTTGCGGAACTGGTCGTTCCGCGCGTTTGGAACGTAGATCACAGGACGCCCGCCTTTCTTCATTATGAACTTGCGGGTGAACCCGAATCCCATTTTCCCGTACCGCCCGGCATGCGCTCGCGAGTCAGCCAACCCCCATTCCGAAAGGCAAATCATCGGCCGGCTTGCCTCGATCTTGCCCCTCTCGATCCATTCCGCGTGTTCGGAACCGGGAGTGCTGAACCTAAGGCCTTCGTTTAGGATGCCTTTCAGGAGATCCAGATACGCGAGGCGCTCGCTCCGTTTCCTTGGCTCCCCGAGTTTCTTGGGCGCAGTCCAATGGAACAGAAGCTGGCGGTGGATTTGGGCATACTTCGGACTGGACATCTCAATCTGGGTGTCTGTTTATTCTCATCATCACTGGATCTGTATCAAGCCCAATCTGCTGGAAGCGGGCAACGCGGACTCACTCAATGTGGGCTCGATGGGGGCATCGCTGAAATTGGCCAAGCCACCTCTCGAACCACCTACAGGGACGCGGCGAACCGCATGACGGGAAGCGCACAAACCACCCACTCTCAATATTCCAGCTCAAGAACCCAGTTTCGGGATGCTTCAGGCAGGCTCACTGGAACCCAAACCACCAGCGGCCATTGTTATGGCTCCTAAACCAGAATGAATGGCTGCCAGGAATTTGCTATCTGCTGGAGGATTCGGAAGATCTCACAGCGAATTTCATACACCTCAAGCCTATCTCTCTAAGCCGCCCTGCCAAGAATTCTTTCATGGCGGTTTTTCAGCAGATGAAGGGACTTCATCCCCAGCCCCGGATTTTGCGTTTGGTGCCGCGTAGGAGCACGTTCCGGCCGCACAAGGGATGGCAATATGACCAGCCCCCACAAAACCATTCCGCGTCCGTTAGGCATCGTTGGCGCGCGAATTGCACAGGATCATTTGCATTCCACTCCATTCAGGATCACACGTCTCTTCTTGCGGTCAAAGCGGAAGGTGTTTTCCCACTGGCCGTCCTTGGGCAAAATGGCGAACCATTTCTCTGCGACCTCGGGCGTGGTCAGCTCCCGGTAGTGTTTGAAGATGATCGATGCCGAGTTGCCCGCCTCAAGCGCCACCTGATCGGCACTCTGGACGATGGCGATGCGGTAACTGATGAATGAATCCCGAAGCACGTTGCGCGGCCACTCCATCTTGAGGGCGCGGGCAAGGGCGGGCACGTGGGTTTGCAGTTCCTTGGTGCGGACGATCTTCCCTTTTCGCTCCAGAGGCGTGAGCCAAGCGGCGAGGTTGTCGCTGATGGGGATCACGCGGCGTGAGGCGGTCTTTGCTTGGCCGGCACGAATCTCGATGAATTTCCGCTCCAGATCCACGGCTTTCCAGTCGAGCCGTTCAAGTTCGGCCATGCGGATCCCGGCAAACGCCCCGATGGCAAGGATGGGCACCAGATCGGGCGGGGCATGGTGCAGCAGCTTCGCCATTTCCTCGGGGGTGAAGAGCGTCGTGTCTTCCGATTTCACGCGCACCTGCTGCATCTGCTCGACGGCCGTGTTCTTCTCGTCCGGCAGGTAGTTCTGGGCCTTGGCGAAGGAGAAGAGCACCTTGATGCACCGCAGCATCGAGTTGCGCGTGACCGCCGCAATATCCAACGACCGCAACCAGGCGTCCACCTCGGGGCCGGTCACTTCGAGAATCGGTCCGGAAAACTTGGTTGCGAAACGATTCAGGGTGGTGCGGAGCTGGCCGAGATAGGCGACGCTCGCGCCGTCCTGTTCGCGGATCTTGAGCAGTTCGGCCACCACCTCGGGGACTGTGGCGCGGCGAACGATCTTGCCGAACATCTTGCTGTATTCCATGGCCATCACGGAAAGCGACTCACTCCCGGCCAGCGTGCGGGCTCTCACGTAATCCTCCACGGCGGCATAGAGCGGGATCCCGAGTTTTTCCAGCAACGCCTCCGCCGCCTTGAACGTATCGCGCTCGTGCGGCTTGAGGTCGGTCACATGCTGCATGCCGGATTGAATCCGCTGCGCCACAAACAAGGCCTCCTTTTTAGCGGACTCCAGGTCGTTGAACATTTTCCGCATGCGGCGGCCATCCCGGTAAAAACTCAGGGTGTAGCGGAGCCTTCCCTTGGATTCCGTGCGGTAGATCGGCACCACGGCAGAGCCCGCTTTGACCTTGAGGAAAGGGACGGCTTTTTTTCTCCGCCCCTTGGGGAGGGTTTCCCCCCGATTTGTCGCCATTTTGTCGCCAGCCTCGTTCATGAGACTGGAACCACCGTCAACCTCGGCAGTTGGTGCTGCCGTAACCCCTTGATTATTAAGGGGAAGTGCTCGAAAGAGGACTCGAACCTCCACAGGTTTCCCTACTAGATCCTTAGTCTAGCGCGTCTACCAATTCCGCCATCCGAGCTTTTCCTTCCGGTTTGGGTGGGCGCAGGAAATAGGATGCCCGCGAGATCATTGCAAGCGAATCTTCGTATTTTTTCGACCTCGCGCTTGGTTCGCCTGTTGAGTTTACCTGTTGGACAAGAAATCCTATTGTCACGTATCGCAAGAACTAGTAGCCTCCAACTTAGGGAATAAACTATGCCCTCGGCGAACAAACCCAGATCTAGCATGAACGTTTTTCTCGGGTTTTTTTACCTTACCGCCTTTTTAGCGCCGATTTCGGCCGTGTCAGCGCAGGCGAATAAAAACGCGGGCTGGGATCTAATTAAGATCGGGGGGTATGACTACGTCTCGCTGGAGGCAATTAAGCGCTTCTACAGCTTCACCAAGCTTACACGCAGTGGCAACTCGGTGATTCTGGATAAATCGAAAGTGCAGATGAAGCTGAAAGTGGGTAGCAGTGAGTGCCTGATGAACAACGTGAAGTTCATATTTTCCCACGCCGTCACGACCTCTGGAAACTCTGTTTACGTGTCTCGCATCGATCTGGCGAAACTCATCGATCCCGTCCTCCGACCTAATTTCATCAAAAACGCAGGAGATTTTCGCACGGTGATTCTAGACGCCGGTCATGGTGGTAAAGACCCCGGAGCTACGAATCAGGTCGGCACTGAGGCGGCTTACAACCTCCGGCTCGCCGTGCGACTCAAAGGGCTGCTTGCAGCGAAAGGCTTCAAGGTGAAAATGATCCGCGACAGCGACCGCTTCTATTCGCTGGAGGAGCGTGTAACCATCGCCAATTCAGTAAATGAAAACGCGATCTTCATCAGCCTTCATTTCAACTCCGGCGGGCGCCAGGCTCGCGGTATCGAAACCTTCACCCTCTCTCCTCCCGGCGTCTCCCATTACGACGCGAGCCTGAAGGCAAGCGATGCGATCGCCCGCGCAGGTAATGAACACGACTCCGCAAACATCGCGCTGGCCACCGTAATACACGGCTCTGTCCTCCGCAAACTCGGCACCAACAGCTTCGACCGCGGCATCAAACGCGCCCGCTTCAGCGTGCTCTCCGGAGTCAAGCATCCCGCAGTTCTTTTTGAAGGTGGCTTCATGACCCATCCCTATGAGGCGCGACTGATCGCTAATGAGTCCTATCAGGCCGCCATCGCTCAGGGCATGATGGATGCCATCGACCGCTACCGTTTCGCCGTCGGGCACAATCCAAAAGCGGAGAAGCGTTAGTTGCGAAAGGAACAGCGCTTTACGTTGATCTCGCGGCGCACTCCTGCATAATCCGGCGCGAAGACCGCCCATGCTCACCCTCCTGAAGATCCGTAATCTCGCCCTCGTTGACGAACTCGTATGGGAACTCGGCGCAGGTCTCATCTCCGTCACTGGAGAAACGGGAGCCGGTAAATCCGTCATCGTCGGTGCGCTGAAAATGATCCTCGGAGACCGCGCCGACAAAGGCCTGATCCGCACCGGCGAGGAGACCTGCACGATTGAAGCGGTCTTCGAACTGAAAGACGTAACCGAGATCAACGCGATCCTCGAGGAAGGCGGGCTACCTCCTTGCGACGATACCCAGATCATCATCCGCCGCGCCATCGGCACGACCGCGAACCGCCAGTTCGTCAACGACTCCCCCATCACTCTCACTCTCCTGAAAAAAATTGGCGAGCGCCTCGTCGATCTCCACGGCCCGCACGACCACCAGTCGCTGCTTTCACAGGAACGCCAGCTCGCGATGCTCGACGCCTATTCCGGCCACGAACCCCAGCTCTGCGGATACCGTGCCGCCTTCCGCACATGGCGGGAAAAATCCCAGGAGCTTGAGGAAATCCGCAACGCCGAAAATGCCTCCGAGCAGGAACTGGAACTTCTCCGCTACCAGCTCGACGAGATTTCCTCCGCCAAGCTCACCCCCGCCGATGGCGACGAGCTCCAAGAGCGCTATCAGCGTTCCTCGAACTCCACCCGCCTCGTAGAGATCGCCGCGCAGGCGGTCGCCGCGCTTTCTTCCGAGGACGGAATCCTCACCCGCATCTCCGATCTTCAGCGCCTCGCTCGCGAACTCGAAAAGCTCGATCCCTCGGTTTCCGAAAAACTCGCCTCGCTGGAGACCGCCTCCATCGAGCTCCAGGATCTGGAGGCCAGCCTCACTGATTACGCCGATGAGCTTGAGATCGATCCCTCCGAAGCCGCCGCCATCGAGGAGCGCGTGAACGTTGTCGAAACCCTCAAACGCAAATACGGCCCGACCCTCGACGACATCCTCGCACGCCAGGAAACCATCGCCGCACGCCTCGATAACATCGACAACCGCTCGGAGAAAATCGCTGCCCTCACCGCCGCCCTCGCTGAGTCGCGCAAGGAACTCGACGCGCTCGGCACGAAGCTCACCGCATCGCGAAAAAAATCCGCGCCGAAGCTCGCGAAGGATATCGCCTCCCAGCTCAAGGAACTCGGCTTCAAGCAATCCGCCTTCGAAATCATCCTCGCCACCGCGAAAGAGCCCACCCTCCACGGCTTCGAGTCATGCGATTTCCTCTTCGGTCCCAACCCCGGCGAGCCCCTCTTGCCGCTGCGCCAGATCGGTTCCTCCGGGGAAATCTCGCGCGTCATGCTCGCCGTAAAATCCTCACTCGCTGGTCAAGACTCCACTCCGCTCATGGTCTTCGATGAAATCGATGCCAACGTCGGCGGAGAGATCGCCCGCGCCGTCGGTAAAAAAATGGCCATCCTCGGCGAGCTCCATCAGGTCATCGCCATCACCCATTTCCCGCAGGTAGCCGCCACCGCCGCCGCCCATTTCGTAGTGGAAAAAGAAGTCGTCTCCGGCCGCACTCGCTCGAAACTTTATCCGGTCGTCGGCGAAAAACGCGTCAACGAACTCGTCCGCATGTTAGGCGGCGGCGGCCAGCAAGCCCGCGCCATGGCCGAGGCGTTGCTGGAGGGCTGAATCGTAAAATCACCGATCATCTTGAAACTCGCCTTCATCGCTACCGGAGACATCGCACTCCCCACCTTCCGCCATCTCCTCGAGCACGGGCCGAAGCCCTGCCTCCTCATCACTCAGCCGGACAAACCCGTCGGTCGCAGCCACAGCGAATTCCTTCCCCCGGAAATCAAAACCCTCGCACTCACCCACGGCATCCCCGTTTGGCAACCAGAGCGGATCATCGAAATCGCCGATGCTCTAACAGATCTCCGCCCGGACATCATCGTGGTGATGGCTTACGGACAGATCATCGGAAAGGACGTCCGCAAGGCCGCGAAGAAAGCCATCATCAATCTCCACGCCTCCCTGCTCCCGAAATACCGCGGCGCGTCCTGCATCCAATCCGCCATCGCAAACGGCGACGCCGAGACGGGCATCACCGTCATGCGTGTGATCCGCGAGCTCGATGCCGGCGATATTATTTCCGCGAAACGTATCCCCATCGGAAAATCCGAAACCGCTGATGAACTTCACGACCGCCTCGCCGATCTCGGCCCTGCCGCCCTTGCCGAGGCCTTAGAAATCCTCGCCGCGAACCCCAAGGCTGGGACCCCGCAGAACGACGCCGAGGTCACCTACGCCCCGAAGCTTTTGCGCGAGGACGGACGCCTCGATTTCACCCAACCCGCTGCCGATCTCGAACGCCTCATCCGCGCCTACCACCCTTGGCCCGGCACATTCACGGAAGTTTCTGTGAAGGGGAAAACGAAACGTTTGAAAATCTTCCCTCCCGTGGAAATCGCCCATCACCCCCTCGCCGCCGGCGAGCTCGCCGTCCACGAAGGCCAGCTCCTCATCGGCTGCGGCGATGGCGCACTCGCCCTCTCCCAGGTGCAGCCGGAGGGCTCGAAAGCCATGCCCGCCACGGCCTTCGCGAACAGCCTTTGAACTGGGAGCGCGGCTTTGCAAGCCGCTTGGATCAGACAGCGGGTTTCAAACCCGCGCTCCCAGGGCCGCCTTCGCAACCTACTCCTCGGCCCAAGGTTGCCTCTCATGGCGGATCTGAAGGATGGTCACGATTGCCTCAATCTCATCGACCATATAAAGAACCCTCCATCCAGGCTTTCCCTTCCATGGCCGGAAGCGCTTCTGGCGGATCTTCACGCCGGGTAAAATCTTGCTATTCTCCGGTGCGAATCCGTTCCGCTCGGGATATGAAGTGAGTGACTCGAGCACATTGTCGAACTCATTCGCCCACTTTTCGGAAAGCCGCTCCCCGTCACCCCGCGGATCTGAGAACAACCAATCGATCTGTTCCTCAATGGAAAGCTCCGCTCTGCGAGGGATCTCGATGAGATACCTTTTCATTCCTTCCCGGCGCGGGTTCGTATGCCTTTTCTTATCCTTGCCATAACCACGTCGCCCGGCTCACCCCGCTTTCCGTCGAGCACGTCGCGGATCGCATCGCGCAGCCGCAGATCCAGTTCATACTCCTCCGCGTCTTGCGCCATTTTCTCAAATGCTTCGGGCGAAAGAACAACCGCAGCCGCCTTACCGTTCTGGGTAAGAATCCGAGGCCTGCCGCATTCCGCCAGCTCTTCGGTATGTTTCTTGGTGTTTCTCGCGAAGTCCGTGAGGCTGACCGTATCTTCCCTGAGGATGAATTTCATACTCTCCATCTAGCACATAATTCCGTGTGCCATCAAGCCGTTTTTCGTGCATCGATCGCCAGGGCTCCCGCACATGGGAAGCACAGACACAAAACTTTATCAGAAAGAGTTATTGAACCGCGAAGTCGCTAAGACGCTAAGCAAATACAATGGGAATTTATGTTTTTTGGTGAATGTAATCTGAGAAAAATTCGCGTCTTAGCGCCTTTGAACTGGGAGCGCGGCTTTGCAAGCCGCTTGGATCAGACAGCGGGTTTCAAACCCGCGCTCCCAGGGCCGCCTTCATTTTCCCCAGCCCCTCCAGCATCCGCTCGCGCGGGCAGGCGAAATTGAAACGCACAAACCCCGGCCAGCCGAAAAACGCGCCGTCGGAAAGGAACAGCCCGGCCTCTTTCTCGAAGAACTCCGCCGGGTTCGGCACGCCGAGCGCACGGGCGTCGATCCATGCGAGATAGGTCGCTTCCGGCGCGTGGATGGTGAGACCTTCGCACTCCTCCGCCACGTAGCGCACGAGCTCGTCGCGGTTCGCTTTCAGGTAGGAAATGAGTTCCTTGCGCCACGGTTCACCATCGCGGTATGCGGCCTCTGCGGCGTAGTAGGAAAGGGCACTGATCTCGGCAAGGGTGTGGCCGCGGGCAGCGGAGAATTTCCGGCGGATCGAGTCATCCGGAATGATCGCGAAGGCGTAACCGAGACCGGCGATATTCCAAGTCTTGCTTGGAGAAAGGAGGGTGATGGTGCGCCGGGCTAGCTGCGCGGGAAGGTTGAGCGCGGAGAAGTGCGGAGTGGCTTCTTCGTCTAGGATGAGGTCACAGTGAATTTCATCGGAAACGAGGACGAGGTCATGCGCCTCGCAGAACTCCGCGAGCTTCACCACCTCCGCCGCATCGAACACGCGGCCCAGCGGGTTCTGCGGATTGCAGAGCAGGAAGACTTTCGTTTTCTCCGATACAGCCTCCTCCATTTTCTCCCAGTCAAACTCCCACCGCCCATTAGCGAAAACATGATCCACTGTCAGCAGCTCCGCGCCCGCGTCCTTGTGGACACCGAGGAAAGGATAATAGACTGGCGTGCAGGTCATCACCTCCTCCCCCGTTTTGCAGAACGTCCTAGCCGCCAGCGAAAGCGCCGGCACCAACCCGCCGAGATGGATGAGGTGATCCGCGTCCAGCGCCACGCCGCGCCTGCTCTCCAGATAACCCGCGATGGCCTCCCCCACCCCAACATGCGCCTGTGCGTAGCCGAAAATGCCGTGATCAATCCGCTTGTGCAGCGCATCAAGGATGCACCGTGCTGAAACGAAATCCATATCCGCAACCCAGAAGGGATCCAGCTCCGGCTTACGGTCATACTTGATGCATCCCGTCGCCTTTCTCGGGATCACGGTGTCGAAATCAAAATTCATCTCCCCGCTAAATTGCCGCTAAGAAGGCTGCATTGCAAGCGCAGCGCTTACGACAGATTCAGCAGAAGGTGAGGCGAAATATAACGACTTTACCCAATTATACTTGTTTTTTGTTATAAATGGGTATAAATGGCAATAAATGGATCCTATCGACAATCCCAACTCTCCTGGCGCGGGCTCACCTCCTACAGGAATGGGGATATCAATCCTGGAATCTCGCACTCGAGAGCCCGATCCAGCTTGAAACCGTCAAAAAGGCGACCGCTAAGGTTATTCCCCGACTTGATGGGAATTTTTTCCGTGTGCGATTTGATCGGCTTACGCCTAGCGAAAAGAATTTCCTTCGAGCGATGGCAGAGCTCGGACCTGCCGCCCAACGCACAGGGGACATCGCGCACGCGTTGGGTGTAAAAGTGACAAGTTTGGGGCCAGTGCGGGCCAAGCTCATCAAAAAGGGAATGATCTACAGTCCAGCGCATGGTGACCTAGCCTTCACAGTTCCGCTTTTTGATGCATTCATGATCCGGGCGATACCAGTCTTTGAAATAAAGCGTTAATCAATCCCAACTCACCGATCGATTTCTCCAAGTCCGCAAACACAACGACCAGAACACGCCGGAAAACCCATTCTTCCGTCTCCAGACCCAAGGATTCTGGCAGGCATGGATCGAGGATGGAAACCGTCGCATCCCGCTGCAGGCCAGCCCGCTCGTCAACCAGATCGGCAAAGTCTTCGCTAAGTTGACCGACGGTCTCGAAATCACCGTCCGAACTTCAAACGACCGCCAACATCTCCGCGAGGCGCTTCTGTCCCGCTACTTCCCCCACCTCTCCTCATTCAAAAATCAACAATCATCAATCCATCGCCCTCGTCGCAGAGGACCTTCGTTGGAGTTGCAGCCCCGGCAGACGGGTACAGACTAGCGTCCCTCTGGCGCAAAATCGAAATCGGCTGAAAACCAAACCTTTACATCATCAGAATCATCGGTGTGCATAATTACAATCAACCCTGTGGTTGTCTCTGGCCTTGGCCGGAGCACCACAGCCCCCCGTAGGCTGCTGCCTGCGGGGTTTCTTTTTGCCCATGATAAAGGAGATCACGCATGTTAGTCTCCGCCTCCGCCCCTCGGGTTGTCTTTTTCATCGATGGCTTAAATTCGCCCAACCCAAGTCTTCCTTTCGTGTATTTCGTGGATAAACTCACCGATCACCATCTCTAACCATCGCGTGGGGCAAAGCCCTTTACCCCTTTACGCAACCGATTTCCCTTCCAGCTCACCCTCACATTCGCTTCTCTACCCCTGTGATATTGGATCAAGCCATCGAACGCCTTTACGACCTCCATCCAGGCATCACACCGGTCGAAGAGGGTGCCCCTCACGAGCGTCCTCACAAGCCGCTACTACTCCTCGCCGCGCTCGACCTCATTGATGAAGGAAAAGCCACGCCAGACCGCATCCCGTGGTGCCAGGATTTGCGCGACCGCTTCACCGATCGATTTCTCCAAGTCCGCAAACACAACGACCAGAACACGCCGGAAAACCCATTCTTCCGTCTCCAGACCCAAGGATTCTGGCAGGCATGGATCGAGGATGGAAACCGTCGCATCCCGCTGCAGGCCAGCCCGCTCGTAAACCAGATCGGCAAAGTCTTCGCTAAGTTGACCGACGGTCTCGAATTCACCGTCCGCACACCAAACGACCGCCAACATCTCCGCGAGGCGCTTCTGTCCCGCTACTTCCCCCACCTCTCCTCATTCAAAAATCAACAATCATCAATCGACAATCATCAATCCCTCTCCCTCGTCGCGGAAGATGAACTTGAATACGGCCGCTCCCCCGCCTTCCGACGCACCATCCTCACCATCTACGATCACCAATGCGCCGCCTGCGGCCTCCGCATCAAACTCCCCGCCGGCAACGACATATCCTTCATCGACGCCGCCCATCTCATTCCCTTCTCCGTATCCCGCAACGACCACCCCACCAACGGCCTCGCCCTCTGCAAAAACCACCACTGGGCCATGGATCGGAACCTCATCGCCCCTTCCCCCGACCACCACTGGCACGTCTCCAAAATCCTCGATCCCCGCCGATCCAACGGCGAAAAGGAACTCATCGAACTTGCAGGAAAATCCCTCCTCCTCCCCAAGGATCCAGCTTTTCATCCGGATAGAAATGGACTGGAATGGCGGCGTGAAAGGGTGAGAGCATGAAGTATTCGATATCCATCAAAAGCGCATTTGCTGCTTATATTCAGTCCACAAATATTGATGGCAGCGGCAAAGCTGCATCTTATTTGCGCGCCTTGGAGCTTTTGGAGGAAATGCTGCGTCTAGCACCCTCGGGATTTGAAGATTGTTATGATATTTGGTCCGTGAGCTCGGCTGAACGATTGATTCTATTGCGTCATCGCATTCTTCACGAGCAAAAGCGAGGTTCAAAAAGTCTTTGGATGCGCGAGGGAATTCCGGTTAGCTATCTGCGTGATGGGTATTGTTCTGCGGCTCTCACGCTATTTATTGAATTTCTAGTTCAGCATTTTTTTTCAGAGAAGGTTCTGGATATTGTCGATGCGCATACGGGTGATGACTCTAATATGTTCAAGTCACTAAACATAGCCCCTTCGGTTCCTGAGGGTTTCGTTTATGATGCCAAGTCTCAAGATGGAAAGGAACGCCTCCAAACCATTAAGACACGTATCGGACAGAGCACCTTCCGCGACATGGTTTTAAAGCTTTACGGAAACCGTTGCTCTCTGACCGGGATCGATTTGCCGGAAGTGAATCGAGCAAGTCACATTATTGGATGGGCAGAACGAATCGAAACTCGAATGGACCCACGCAACGGAATCTGCCTTTCTGCTACCTATGATGCCGCGTTCGACCGCAAGCTCATCACTTTTGATGACGACTATCGGCTTGTCCTATCCCAAACAATTCGTGATCGTGTCCCAACCGACATTTTGAAGACACATTTTTTGAGCAAAGCAGGCCAGCGGCTCAATGTGCCAGCGCGGCTTCGTCCTTTAAAGGAATACTTGGACCATCACCGCAAAGGCGGAAGTTTCTGAATAAGGTGATTCGACACAATAATAAACACCGTGAGAGAAGAAAACATGTTCTAAATGTGGCGAGAACGATAGAGAAAATGGGTCTATTGGTTACTAGCTCGAAGAACATCTCACCGTGGGCTTGGACGTGCCAAACTATTACGCAGAGGAAAACACGATACTGCTATGCCCGAATTGCCATCGCAAGGAACACCTTCTCTAAGTGATACAATAAGAATTTTCCCAATCTTTTGGGGTCAGTCCCGAATGGCGCTAACTTAAGAAAGATTTAGGATGTCCAATTGCCTGCCCCACTAGCAAAATTCCTCCGAAACAGCGGCGAAGTTAGCGCCATTCGGGTCAGTCCCCGGCGAATTCGAGATACTGTTTGATTATGTCGAGTGTCATCTGCTTGATGCCCGGCACGTTCAGTAGGTCTTCCTCCTTAAGTAACGGTCTTTCATCGCGGTATTCCATGATTGCATCGGCGAGGACTTCGCCGATTTCGGGTAGGAGAATGAGATCATCGCGTCCGGCTGTGTTAGGATTGATACAGAAGTCGACGGGCAAGACATCCCCCTCCGCAATTGCATCCTCTTCATCTTCCTTGCGCTGGACATCACGTTCATCAGGGAGCTTGTCCCAGTCGGTGAATTTCCAGATCCCCTTTTCGCGCTTCGCAGCCTGCGCCTCCAAGTCCGCTAGTTTCTCCTTGTAGCGTTCACGGCTAGTTCCATCAATCATCTCCGTGCCGAGACCCCTAGTACGAGCAAGCCCGGCGGAGACGAGTTCTGTGGCAAGGTCCTCGCCATTGGCCGTCACTACGAAAGCATAGAAACGTTCGTTTTTCCCGTCACCCAATACCTTGTGAAGGCGGGTGTGGATTGTGAAAGGCATTTGTAACGCCTTTTCCGTAAACTCATGCGCTTTCTTGCCAAATCCTGTAGCGAGGCTGACAAAATCGGGCGCATCACCTTTCACTACTGTAATCCCGAAGTATCGGCGCTGATCGCGAAGTCGTCGCGTGTCGGAATCTGTATTGATGTGCAACTCCATGCAGTCAGCGGCATAGAGGCGGACGGTCATCATTTTTCCATCGGCAAACTTGATCTGAAAGCTATCGCCATCCGCCCATTCAGATGAAACAAAGGTGCATTCCTTAAACGTCTGGAGAGGTTTGGGCACTGCAAGAGTCACACAAAGCGTGAAAGGTAGGAAGATCAGAAATATAGCAAAACGTGGCATCGGAAAGGGCTTGATTGAGATTACATACTCTTAGTAATTTTCACGCAACTTGAAATTGCCTTCGATGACACTCAAGGAATGACGGCTCCGGCGGGATGGAATTATTCGGTGAAAACAGTCCCCGCTAAATCAAAGCCGCGGAATTCGAGAGTAATTTTCCTGACGTTTCTGATTTGCAAGGCTGCTAGGTCGAGGGCAAGACTGCGGCGTGTCCAATCAGGAAAGCCAAGTAAAAGTCCGTATCGCCGTTGATCTCGGCGCGAACAGTGGTCGGGTGATGGCCGGTATCAGCTCCGGCGGAAAGCTCACACTGACCGAGATCCATCGTTTCGAGAACCCTGCCATCGAGCTGCCAACCGGCCTCTATTGGAATATTCTCGGTCTGTTTCACGAGATCCTCACTGGATTAAAAAAGGCCATCGCAAGCCATGGCGAAAACATCGCGTCCATTGGCATCGACACCTGGGGCTGCGATTTCGGGCTGTTCGACCACTCCGGCGAGCTGATTGGCCCGCCGCACCAATACCGCGATCCGCGCTTCGAAGGCATGGCAGACAAGATGCACGAGCTGATGTCCGAAGACGAAATCTTCAGCCATACCGGGCTCAAGACGAACTTCTACAACAGCTCCCTGCACCTGCTCTCGCTCAAGCTGCGCGAAAGCAAAGCCCTTTCCCATGCGGGTAACATCATGTTCATCCCGGACATCCTCGCCTACTGGCTCACCGGCGTGAAAGCAGTGGAGCGCACCAACGCCTCGACCTCCCAGCTGCTTAATGCCGAGACCGGGCAGTGGTCGCATGAGGTCATCACCGCACTCGGTCTTCCTGATCGGATTTTCGGAAACATCGTCACACCGGGCACGGTGCTCGGTGCCCTGCGTCCGGAACTCAAGGACATGCTTGGCCGCTGCGATATTCCTTTTGTTGTCGCGCCGTGCCACGACACCGCATCCGCCGTGGCCGGCATCCCGCTCAGTGAGGAGGAGCCGCTTTGGCTGTCGTCCGGCACTTGGTCGATCATGGGTGTGGAGCGGAAACAGCCGATTCGCAGTTACGAGGCATTGTCGTTTGGTTTCAGCAACGAACTCGGCGTGAACAACACCGTTCGTTTCCTAAAAAACATCGCCGGACTCTGGCTGATCCAAGAGTGCAAACGCCAGTGGGACAATGAGGGGCAAAACCATTCCTTCGCGGCTCTTGCCGAGATGGCCGAGGCGGCGAAGCCTTTCACGGCGTTCATCGACCCCGATGATGCCATTTTCGCAAGCCCTGGCAATATGCCCGGAAAAATCCGCGATTACTGCGAGAGAACCGGCCAGCCCATCCCGGAATCCAACGGCCAAATCCTCCGCATCGCGACGGAATCGCTCGCACTCAAATATCGCTATGTTTATGGAAACATCTGCCAACTGACAGGTCGCACCTATTCCAGACTCCACGCGGGCGGCGGCGGTATTCAGAATCAGATGCTCTGCCAAGCCACCGCCAACGCGCTCGGCATCGAGGTTTTAGCTGGGCCGGTCGAGGCCACCTCTTGCGGAAATATCATCACCCAGATGATCGCCACGGGCGATATCCCCGATTTCCCAGTCGGTCGCCAGCTGATCCGCGAGTCGTTTGATTTCGTCACCTACACGCCGCAAGATCAGGATAAATGGGACGAGGCCTACGTCGATTTCCTAAAACTCATCGGCTGAAACGTCATGCGCCTCGCCGTCATCAACATCGTCGGTCTCTCCAAGTCATTACTCGGAGATGACGCGCCGGGCATTACTGCCTTCGCGGAAAAGCACGGCTTACAGACTTATGTCCCCGCCTTTCCCGCGCTGACCACCACCGCCCAATCTTCGATTCTAACAGGCACCCCGCCGCCGCAGCACGGCATCGTCGCCAACGGCTGGTATGACCGTGAGAGCGCCGAAGTCCGCTTCTGGAAGCAATCGAACCATATTGTCCACGGTGAAAAAATCTGGGACACCCTGCGGAAATCCGTGCCTGGCTTCACCTGCGCCAAGCTCTTCTGGTGGTATAACATGCACTCCACCGCGGACTTCACAATCACCCCGCGCCCGCTCTACCCGGCGGATGGTTCGAAGCACTTCGACATCCACACCGAGCCCATGGCCATGAGGGATGAGATCAAAGCGGATCTCGGCCCCTTCCCCTTCCCTGCCTTCTGGGGCCCAGCGGCAGGCATCGCTTCTTCGGAATGGATCGCCGCCTCTGCGAAATGGGTGGAGGAGAAACACTCCCCCACCCTGTCCCTCGTATATCTGCCCCACCTCGATTACTGCCTCCAAAAGGACGGCCCCGCCGCCCCGAATATCCCAGCCGAAGTTCGCGCGATCGACCGCGTCGTTTCCGACCTAATCCACTTCTACGAATCGCGCGGCGTCCGCGTCATGCTGCTTTCCGAATACGGCATCTCCCCTGTCAACAAGCCACTCCATCTGAACCGCATCTTCCGCGAAAAAGGCTGGCTCTCCATCAAAAACGAACTCGGACGCGAAACCCTCGACTACGGAAACTGTAAAGCCTTCGCCGTCGCCGACCACCAGATCGCCCACATCTACATTAAAGATTCCTCCATCGAAAATGAAGTCCGCACCCTTTTGGAGGGCACCCCAGGCATCGCCGAGATCCGCCCACAAAACCATCCCCGCTCCGGCGACCTCATCGCCGTCGCTGAACCCGACGCATGGTTCACCTACTACTACTGGACGGAAGACGCGAAAGCCCCCGATTACGCCCGCACCATCGATATCCACCGCAAGCCCGGCTACGATCCTTGCGAGCTCTTCATCGATCCCGCCATTCCCTTCCCAAAGGCGAAGATCGCCAAGTTTCTTCTGAAAAAGAAACTCGGCATACGCGGCCTGTTAGAAGTCATCCCCCTCGATCCTACGCTCGTCAAAGGCTCACATGGACGGGATCAAGTGCCGGATTCCGAGAAGCCTGTCCTGATCGGTTCAGCTCACTCTATCGCCAAGGCCGAGGACGTTCATGCGGCGATCCTCAGGGAGTTCAGTTAACAAGAATGGGCTGCTGGGATTCTTCATTCACAGCTCGTAACCTAAACGAAGATTTTCACCGCCAAGGCGCTAAGTAAGACAAGTGAAGAATTCTAAACCCGAAAACCGAAATTGAACCACGGATGGCACGGAGGGGCACGGATGAAGAAAGGGTTATGAAAACAATTTCAAGAAGGGTGCTTCCAGGCCCTTTGTATAAGCTAAGCGAACCGAAATTCCCGAGTCCTCCGTAAAGGGGCTGCAAGACCCTTCTCCATAGGGAGATTTTCACCGCGAAGGCGCAAAGGCGCAAAGGCGCAAAGGCGCAAAGCCAATGCACCGTATTTTTAACCATTTTCAAAACTTAACCATCACAACCCCAGCTTAGCGTCTTTGCGCCTTTGCGGTTCAAAAATTTTCTCATTCAAACCAGCAGTCAAAAGCCTGCGGAGGTATGGATATGCGCACGGACTTTTTGCAAACGGTCTAACAAGAACGGGCTGCTCCATGCGGCGAAAAATCGCCGTGGGATGGTCACGGCGTGAGGCGGCGGCGGAGGAGGTCGAGGGCGGATTGGGAGACCGCCTGTTTGAAATCCTTGCGGGGGCGGGGGTGGAAAACTTTTAGAGCAACAGTGCTGCCGCCATTTTCCGCGAGGGCGAGCCATGCGGTGCCTACGGGTTTTTCCTCCGTGCCTCCCGTGGGGCCGGCGATCCCGGTGACGCTGATAGCGAAATCCGCACCGCTTTCATGCAAGGCTCCCTCCGCCATGGCGCGGGCAACTTCCTCGGAGACCGCGCCATGAGCGGCGATCATTTCCATGGGCACGCCGATCTGGGAGGCCTTCGCTTCGTTCGCGTAGGTGACCCAGCCGTGAGTGAATACCGCGCTGGCTCCGGGGACGTTGGTGAGGCGGTTCGCGATGAGACCGCCGGTGCAGCTCTCGGCGGTGGCCAGCGTAAGGGATTTTTCCTGCAAGAGGCGGACGACGGTAGCCTCCAAAGATGAGCCATCATCGCTGATTAGATGAGGCCCGAAGGATTCGAGCGCGAGTTCCCGCCCTGCGGCGATGGCATCCGGCGAGCCTATCAGTCGGAGATCGACCTCGCCGATACGGGCGCAGTAGCCGTATTCGAGGCCGGGAATCTCGGCAAGGGCGGCATCGATGCCGTGGTGGAAATCGCTTTCACCAATGCCCGTGAATTTCAGCTCGGAAACGCCAGCGACATCGGAGACTCCGGCGAGGGCACGGAGGCGCGGCACGACCTCGTTGTGGAACATCGGGTAAAGCTCGCGCGGCGGGCCGGGAAGGAGGAAAATAGCGCAGTTCGAGCGATCATTGATGCGCGGTGGCAGATAAAGGCCGGGGGCAGTGCCGTTGGGATTTGGCAGGACATCAGCTCCGGTGGGAACCATCGCTTGGCGGAGATTAGCGGGAACCATCGGCTTGCCGCGTAGAGCGAAAAAGTTTTCCAGAATACTCAATGCCTGCTGATCTTGATGAAGTTCGAGGCCGAGAGTTTCCGCCACGATCTCGCGGGTGAGGTCATCGCTGGTGGGGCCGAGGCCGCCGGTGATTAGAAGGACGTCCGCGCGGACAACCATTTCAGAGAACGCCTCGCGGATCGCTTCGCCATCGGGGACGGTGACCTGCCGTGCAACGCGCAGACCCATGGCAAAGAGCTGACGCCCGAACCAACTGCCGTGCGTGTTAAGCGTGTTGCCGAGGAGTAACTCGGTGCCGGTGTTTAAAATTTCAATTTTCAAAGTTCAACTTTCAAGTAAGAGGAAAAATAATCTATCGCATTACCGCACCTCACTACTCTTCCTTGAAGTTTGAGATTTGAAATTTGGAAGTTCACTCCCACAGGTAGGATTGCTTGCTGGCGATAGTTTTGCCATTAACCGTGAAATCGATCTTCCAAGCGAGAATGCGACCGTTCTCGAAGTAGTTGTCACCGATAATGGAAAATTCTTCTTTGCCTTCAACGAGCTCGCTGGGGATGGTGCGACGCATTTCCTTTATGCGGCTGCCACTACCGCCTTGTTGGTAGCGGAAAATAATCTCGCGATTTGAGCCGGCGGTCGTCGGATCATGCCAGAGTACCTTATAATACTGGCCGAGGCGGTCTTTCCTTTCCTCCAGACTCACTGCGCCGTAAAGGAGGCCGAGCTTCTCGTTCTGAACAAAGGGGTCATCCACGGCATCACTGTTCTGGTCGCGCAGGGTGAACTGCTTGACGGTAAGCAGTTCCGGCGTGCCGGAGCAAGATGCGAAGGCGAGACAGAGAGCGATGGCGGCGAGAAATTTCATGGACAATTATGAGTTCGATTCCAGGCGAGCCTTGAGACGTTTCAGGACTTCCTCATAAGCCTCCATGACATTTCCGAGATCACGGCGGAAACGATCCTTGTCCATTTTCTCACCGGTTTTGAGATCCCAAAGTCGGCAGCCATCCGGACTGATCTCATCGGCGAGGACGATCTGCGAGGGATCGCTGGCGAGGCGACCGAACTCCAGCTTGAAATCAACGAGCTTCAGCCCGACCTCGGCGAAAAAGCTGGAGAGGATGCTGTTTACTTTGAGGGCTGCTTGGCGGAGGAAGGACATGTCTTCCGGAGTGGCGAGTTTCATCTCGCGGATGTAGTCGTCGTTAATGAGGGGATCGCCAAGGGCATCGCTCTTGTAGGAAAACTCGATGACCGGTTGGGAAAAGGGAATCCCCTCCTCCAGGCCGGTGCGCTTGCAGTAGCTACCTGCCGAAACATTTCGGATGATGACCTCAACCATGAGGATCTCGACTTTTTTCACCTCGACGTTCGTCTCATCGATCTGGCGAATAAAGTGGGTGGGGATACCGGATTTCTCAAGATACTGATAGATGAGGGTGCTGATCGCATTGTTCAAGCGTCCCTTGTTCTCGAAACTGGCTTTCTTCTCGCCGTTGAAGGCGGTGGCGTCGTTCTTAAACTCCATCCTCAGTGTCGAGGGATTGTCCGTGGTCCAAAGGCGTTTTGCTTTCCCTTCATAAATCGGCTGCATGGCCAGTTGTGGAATTTCAGAGGAACCGGGTCAAGCTTCGTCACCGCCGCTCCAACCATTCCTTGCGACCGTATTTCAGGGAAACGATCTCGGCGACGCGGGTTTCGTCTGGCTTGATCTCTGCTTCCCACCAGCTTTCCGCGAGGTGCTCGGCAAAGAGCTCGCCACGCAACCGTAAATCTCCCGCCGTGGCGACGGAACCTTGGTGCAGCAGGCCAAGTAATCCTCGGCGCTGGGCAGCTCCAGCAAGCTTTTCCCCGGCGGCGTCCATTACATCGAACTCCACAGGATTTTCGAAGCACATGCCGCCGGTTTTCCCACTCGCAGGAGAAAGGGCGGGCGCACCGCCCTCGGCTTTGAGCACGCCGGTCAGGATCTCGTGGATCGCGTGATAACTTTCACCGCCTTTCATCCTCGCGAGTTCGAAATTTTTCGGGACGATGATGCTGTATGTCCAGTCGCGGCTGTGATCCACCATGCCGCCGCCCGTCCAGCGTCGGACAAGATTCACGCCGGGAAGTCCTTCCTGGGCATCTGAGAGTTTTCCAAAATAACCCAGGCTACCCCACTTTCCGTCCCAAGCGTAGATGCGGAGAACGGGATTCGCGGCATGTTCTAAAAGCCACTCATCCACCGCCATCGCCTCGGGGCCGGAGCGCGCGAGGGGATCGAACCACAGTTCCATTTCCCTAAAAATCACGACCGACGGTATGGTTCGAATGCAGGCAGGAAAAGGCAAAGAACTCACCCCGTAAAAAAAAGCGATCTGTGTAAAAATTAGGTTGCGCGGCCAGCGCCCTCTCCATAGCTTCCCGCCCACCCGAACGGGATGGAGCGGTAGCTCAGTTGGTTAGAGCGCCAGCCTGTCACGTTGGAGGTCGCGGGTTCGAGCCCCGTCCGCTCCGCCATCCCATTCGAGTTGACCCCGCCAAACGGCCCTCAAAAGCCATAAGGCGGGGTTTTTCTTTATCTTCCGTCTTCCTTGGAATTTAGAGTTTAAAGTTTAGAATCTCTTCAGCCATGCCCACCGTAGCCATCGTAGGTCGACCCAATGTCGGGAAATCCGCCCTCTTCAACCGCCTAGCGGGTCGCAAGATCGCGATCGTGCATGACCAGCCCGGAGTAACCCGGGATCGGATTGCCGCGCCTTGCACGATCACAACGCATCCCTGCACTCTGATCGACACTGGCGGCATCGGCGCGACGCTCGACGACGGCTTTGGCGAGCAGGTCGCCATCGAGGCGGACATCGCGATGCAGACGGCCGATCTCATCCTTTTTCTCGTTGATGCCCAAGAAGGCCTTACCTCTATCGACCAGGCGCTCGCGCAAAAACTCCGCAAAGCCAAGCCACCCGTGCTGCTGGTATTGAACAAAGTGGATCACGATAAGCACGAGTCGTCCTTTGCAGATTTCACCAGTCTCGGCCTTCCAGACAGCGTGTTCGTATCCGCAGAGCATGGGAGGAACTTCGGCGAACTCATCGACAAGATGGACAACGTCCTCACACCACTCCACGTGGAAACCGAGGAAGTGATGGAGGTTGCGGAAAAGATCGGGATCAAGCTGGCCATCATCGGCAAGCCGAACGCTGGGAAGTCCTCGCTGGTCAACGCCATCCTCAAGGACGAGCGCACGATTGTCTCCGAGATCGCCGGAACTACGCGGGATGCGGTGGATCTGCCCTACTCCTTCATGGGCGAGAATTTCACCCTCATCGATACGGCTGGCCTGCGTCCACGCGGCAAACGCGATAACTCCGTCGAGGTCTTCTCCGCAATTCGCTCGGAAAAAGCCATCCGCCGCGCCGATCTCTGCGTGCTGGTCATCGATCTCGCAGCGGGCATTTCCGCGCAGGATCGCAAGATCGCGCAGCTTATTCTTGAGGAGAAAAAGCCCTGCCTGATCGTCCTGAATAAGTTCGACCTCTTCCACCCGGGGGCCGCTCAAAAAGAGCGTGTTGCCGAGGCCGAGGAACAAGTGCGCCGCGAGCTATTTTTCCTTTCCTACGCTCCCTTCGTCACCTGCTCCGCAAAAACCGGTGACTCGACTGAACAGGTTCTACGCAAGGCGATCGCCATCAAAAAGAGCGCTCAAGAAATCCCCGGCACCGGCAAGCTCAACCGCATCCTTCAGGCAGCGATGGAAAAGAATCCGCCGCCAACCGACAACAAAGCGAAGCGCATCAAGCTCTACTACGCCACGACGGCCACCAACGACAAATACTCGGTCATCCCTGTGCCGACACTGGTGCTTTTCGTGAACGACAAGCACCTCATGAAGGATTCCTACGAAGCGTATCTGACAAACCAGTTCCGCTTGTCCCACCCAGCTCCCGGAATCCCGATCATCTTCTCCGTCCGCTCCCGCACCCGCCGCGATTGGGAGCCCCCAAAGAAGGGCAATCAGGGACATTGATTCAAGCGGAGCCGCGTTCTCCAGAACGCGAGTCCATGAAGCGACGATGGAAAGCGCGGACGCACTCAACATCGGCTTTCCCATGGGCATCGGCGGATTCTGATCCGCCGCTCCATGCTTTGGAAAATCGCCGTTCGCGGAGCCGCGTTCTCCAGAACGCGAGTCCATGAAGCGACGATGGAAAGCGCGGACGCACTCAACATCGGCTTTCCCATGGGCATCGGCGGATTCTGATCCGCCGCTCCATGCTGTGGAAAATCGCCGTTGGCGGAGCCGCGTTCTCCAGAACGCGAGTCCATGAAGCGACGATGGAAAGCGCGGACGGTCTTAGACCATTTGCCGAATGGTCTAAACATTTTCCGTAATTTTGTTGCGATGAAGCACCTGCCCTCAAAATACTGCACATTGGGACAGCTCAACAGATCGGGCACTGGTTGATCGTGGTGAAAAAATCGTGACCCTTGTTGTCCACTAGGATGAAGGCGGGGAAATTCTCGACGGTGATTTTCCAAACCGCCTCCATGCCGAGTTCGGGGAAATCGACGACTTCCTGGGAGCGGATGTGTTCCTGTGCGAGCAAGGCTGCCGGGCCGCCTGCGGAGCCGAGGTAGAAGCCTCCGTGTTTTTTGCAGGCGTCGGTCACCTGTTGGGAGCGGTTGCCTTTCGCTAGCATGACCATGGATGCGCCGTGGGATTGGAAGAGATCGACGTAGCCGTCCATACGGCCTGCTGTGGTAGGGCCGAAGGAGCCGGACGGCATTCCCGCCGGGGTTTTCGCAGGGCCGGCGTAATAGACGGGGTATTGCTTGAAGTAGTCGGGAAGATCGCCAGTTTCATCGAGGATTTCCTTGAGTTTTGCATGCGCGGAGTCACGTGCGACGATGATCGTGCCGCTCAGCGAAAGGGCGGTGGTGACAGGGTATTTGGAAAGCGTTTCGAGCGTTTTCTCCATGCCGAGATCGAGATTAATGGCCACGCCTTTGAATTTCCAATCGTGGTATTTCTCCGGGATGAAACGGCCCGGATTCTTCTCCAGTTTTTCCAAGAAAATTCCATTCTTGGTGATCTTCGCCTTCGCCTGTCGGTCGGCGGAGCAGGACACGCCGATCCCGACCGGGCACGAGGCACCGTGGCGAGGCAGGCGGATCACCCGGACATCGAGCGCAAAGTATTTCCCGCCGAACTGCGCACCGATTCCGATCCCTTGAGCCAACTCTAACAGCTCCTTCTCAAGCTCCAGATCGCGGAACGCGCGGCCGTGCTCGTTGCCGGAGGTTGGCAGGGAATCATAGTAGCGGGTGGTCGCCATCTTCACGGTCTTGAGGTTGTTCTCCGCCGAGGTGCCGCCGATTACGAAGGCCAAGTGGTAAGGCGGGCACGCCGCAGTGCCTAGCGACTTCATTTTCTCGACGCAGAATTCCTTGAGCCGTTTCGGGTTCAGTAGCGCTTTGGTTTCCTGATAGAGAAAAGTTTTGTTCGCCGAGCCGCCGCCCTTGCTGACGAAGAGGAATTTGTATTCGTCGCCCTGCGTGGCGTAGAGGTCGATTTGCGCGGGGAGGTTTGTTTTCGTATTCACCTCATCATACATCGTCAGCGGCGCGGTCTGCGAGTAGCGGAGATTTTCTTTGGTGTAGGTCTGGTAGATGCCTTTGGAAATGGATTCCGCATCGTTGCCTTCCGTCCAGACATACTGGCCCTTTTTTCCGATGACGGTGGCGGTTCCTGTGTCCTGACAAGCTGGCAGGATGCCATGCGCGGCGATCTCCGCGTTCTTCAGCAACATCAGCGCGACCATGCGGTCGTTTTGCGAGGCTTCGGGGTCATCGAGGATGGCGGCGACCTGTGTAAGGTGGCTGGCACGGAGGGTGAAATTGATCGCCCGGATCGCCTCGGCGGAGAGAAATATCAGCGCCTCGGGATCGATTTTCAGGATTTCTTTTCCGCCGAAATGGACGACCTCCATCCCACCCTCGCGAATGCATTCGTATTCCGTTTCATCCGCGCCCAAGGGGAACGGGTCCTGGTAGTGAAATTCCTTCTCGCTCATCGCGTTACAGCCTAACGCGTCTGCCCGCCGTTTGAAGCCCTGATTTCGAATTATCTACGTTCGAGATCGTCGAGTTCACGGTTCGCCCGGCCGAGCAGCCGCTGGAGATCGCTGAGGTGGCGGCGCGTGCGCGGGAGATCGCGGGGTTTCGCTTGGCGGCGCATTTCCGGTAACATCGCCCGATTCTGTTGCGCGAGTTCCGCCTTCAGCTTCTCGGTTTTCGTGCGCGCCTCGGCGACCGTATCGGATTTCTTCTTCAAAAGATCTTCAATCGCCGCACCGCCCATGATGTAAGTCCGCGTCCGGTCGGCTCGCGCCATAGTGATACCCACTACGCGACCTTCCAGATCCACCACCGGCCCGCCGATTTGGTTGGATTGGATTTTCATATCCGACTGCACGACCTGGGAAAAGCTGTCACGTATTCCATTCAACTTACCACCCATCCGTTCCATCGCGTTGAGCCGCCCACCCGCGAACTGCCCGATCACGGGGCGGTTGGAAAGCAGAACCTCGACATCGCGCTCCTTGCCAGCGGTTTCGATGCGCAAGGTCACCTTATCGCCGGGGCTCTTGCCACTGAGTGCGTTCTTGAGTTCCAGAAGGCCGGAGATTTTGCGCTCATTCACCTGTAAGATCACATCGCCGGAGCGAAGACCCGCCTCGGCCGCACCGTATTCCGGCTGCACATTCGCGATCCGGATTCCTGCGCCACTATACTGAAAATCGGGCATGATACCAAGGTGCGCCTTGTCTGTTTCACGGAGATTCCTTTCCAACACGCCGACGACTCCGAAGCCAGCCAGTTTACCGTCCGGCCTTGTAGCGACAAGGAAACGCCCGAGCGAAAGATCAGACAGGTGAAACTTCGCCGCAGTCAAATCCTCTACCTCAGCAGCCTCGGCGGGAATCGATAGAAGCACGAGATCTTCTTCTGTAAAAACACCCGTAACCTCTGCCTTCGCACCTTGGTCTTTCGCGCCGTTGACGAAAAGCATATCGGCAAATCGCTCAATTTCGCTCCATTTCGTGAGGATGCTCGTGCCATCGCCGACAACCGTCCCGTAAGCGATGGGCTTATTTGTGCCTCTAGTCCAGATCGTCACGGCAGATTTTGCCGCGTCGGAAAGTATCGGCTCAAGCGCCTTGTTAAACTCATCGGCTTGGGCATCCACCACCTTGCGCTCGTCGGGACGCATGAGCGGCACCTCATCCTCTGCGCGCTGCGCTGGAGCGGACAAGCTGGCGCAAAGCAGGAACGCGCTGATGGCAGTAAATTCGTATGTTCTCATTTTACTTTGAAAAGTTCCTCCCGTTTCACCAGTTCCACCTCGATCTCAATCTCCGCCTCTTCACGGACGATGCCGAGCTTTACTTTGTCACCGACCTCGCGCTTAACCAAAACCTCTTGGAGTTCCGCACCCTCGCGGACGCGGTCGCCATCCACGGAGCGGATCACATCCCCCACCCTCACGCCCGCCGCGGCGGCTGGGGAATTCGGCTCGACCTTGTAAACGAGCACACCGTCGATACCCTCGTTCATGCCCATGCCGATTCCGAGCACGGGGGTCTCCGGATTTGCCATGGGATTCATTTGGAGCGTGCCCCAGGTCTCGCCCTTTAGCAACCGATCCCAATCCTCGCGAAAGCCATCCACGCCCGCGTGATTGTTGTTTTTCCATGACTCCCCGATCGAGGAATTGATCCCTACAAGCTTTGCATCAAGATCAAAGAGTGGTCCGCCGGAATCGCCGCCGATCAGGGTGCAGTCGGTGGTGAAATAATTTCCCGGCCCATCTGACATCAACCGACCGAATCGGACAGGAGGAGTCCTCGCCGGATCGAAACCCGCCGAGTGCCCGAGCGCGACGACCCAGTCCCCCGCCTCCAGCGGTTTCGACTCGCCGATCTTCACGAACGGCCATGGCCCAGCCTCGACCATTTTCACCATGCCGATGTCCTTGGAAAAATTCGCGCCCAGCACCTTACCGAGCCATTTCTTGCCGTCGGCGAAATAGATATCCACTTCCTTCATGCCCTGCACCACGTGAGCGGCGGTCAGGATCAGGCCGTCCTCGGAAACAAGGACACCAGAACCCGACGAACCAGTATTCTCGGAAACGAGCGCAACCGTGGCCGGCATCGTTTTCGCGGAAACAGCCGCCACTTTCTTTTCCAGATCCACAAGATCGGCAACGGAGGCGGCAGGTTCGTAGGCACGAGCTACCCCCGCCGCAGCGAGCATGATCCACACGATGGCTTTGATTTTCATCACTACCCACAATCGACACCATGACAGCCTTTCGTCTAGCGATTTGTGACGGGTGATGTCCGAAAAAGTTCACGGTTTCAAGTTTCCCGGCTCTCCCACTCTCCGCCACCCGCCTTCCCGGACCCTACGTTAGGTGGGTCATTTTGGCCTGATAGCTGCTTATGTCTAGATCCGTGAAATGCAAATCAACCCTGTCCGGTATGCCATACCTTATGTGACGAAATCTTCATTCAATATCATTTTATTTTCCACGAATCCCTAGTTCTAATGTGCCTTAACTCGTGCCTATGAAAAATACACCCACACTCCGCTCTCTCCTAGCCGCCCTCTTCAGTCTCGCCTTCGTCCAGACGGGATGGGGTCAGAGTTTTACCGAAGGCCTTAACAACTCCGTCACCAACGTGGCCGTTACCGGCGGTGCATACTTCACTGGCAACTCAACCGGCAGTGACAGCCCAGCATCGTCACCATTCGCCAGTGAAGGCACACACTCCCGCGGCGTAAGCAGCGGCACCGCCACCATCACGTCCAACACGATCAACACGATCGGCGGCACCGGGATCTCTCTCAGTTTTCGCCTAGCTTCGTTCTCGATAACATCCACAGGCAACGGAGCTGACACTGATGATACGGTCATCGTCGCGATCAGCCCAGATGGCGGAACCACTTATTACAACACTCTCACCATTGCCGGAAACACCAACGCTCGGTGGTCCTACACTAGCGGAACTGGCGTAGCATCCACCGCTTATGATGGAAATACCAACTCGGTCTCCTTCACGCCAGCAGCGGGTGGCAACCGTACCACAGATGGCTACAGCACGGTCACCGTCACCGGCCTACCCGCCGTCGCATCCATGCGTTACCGCATAACGATGAAAAACGACAATGCCAACGAACGCTGGGTCGCGGACAACATCGTTTTCAGCGGCACCTTCCCTCCACCTCCGGCGATCACCGGTGCCGCCACAGCGAGCGCGTTCACCACCACCTACGGCACTCCCTCCACCGCGCAAACGTTCAGCGTTTCGGGAGCAAACCTGACGGCGAACCTAGTGGCGACCGCCCCATCCGGATTTGAGGTCGCCAGCGATGGAGCGACGTATGGCGGAACAGCGACTTTCACTCAAAGCGGAGGCAGTGCCAGCGGAACACTGTCCCTGCGGCTCAAAGCCACGGCGGCGGTAGCATTTTACAATTCCAAAAACATCGTATTATCCACCACCGGCGCAACCTCTGTGAACATCGTGACAACAGAAGACGGGAATAGGGTCTCGGCAAAGGCCTTGTCGATCACCGCCAGTGCTAGGACTAAGACTTACGGCGATACGTTACCGCTCGGCACCAGTTCGTTCAGTTCCGACGGCCTGGCGAATTCCGATACCATCGGAGCGGTAACCCTGGCCTCCAGCGGCATTGCAGCTTCAGCTGCCGTGGGCTCTTATCCGATAACCCCGAGCGCTGCGACGGGCGGAACCTTCACCGCCAGCAACTACATCATCACTTATAACAATGGAACCCTTACGGTGGAGCCCAAAGCACTCACCATCACCGCTTTCGCAGTCACCAAAGCATCCGGAGATACGCTGGCGAGCCCGGTCACCGGTTCAACCGCATTTACCAGCGATGGTCTTGTCGGCTCTGAAACAATCGGCTCCGTCACCATCAGCTACGGGACGGGAGCCGCCTCGGGTGATGCTGTTGGCGCCTACGCGGATCAGGTAACCCCATCAGCAGCGGTTGGTGGCACGTTCGACATTGCCAACTATCTTCCGACCTACGTATCCGCAACACTATCAGTAACCGCGAATCCGACGATCACAGCCGCAGGAGCCCTTGCCGCAGTTGATACGACCTATGGCACACCATCCGCCGCCCCCTCCAGCTTCACCGTTTCCGGTATTTTCCTGACGGGTGATTTGACGGTGACCCCTCCCGCTGGTTTTGAAGTTTCCAGCAGTATTGGTTCCGGCTACAGCACCTCGCTTACTTTGCCCGCCAGCGGCACCTTGGTAGCCACTTCTGTTTACGTGCGCCTCGCAGCTACCACAGCATTTGGAACCTATTCTGGAAATATCACGGTATCGGGCGGCGGAGCGACCTCTCAAACGGTGGCAACCGCCTCCAGTTCCGTAGCCAAGAAATCACTGACAATCACCGGACTGACTGGTGCTAATAAGCCTTATGATGGCACTCTTGCAGCGTCCACGACTGGCACAGCTGAGTATATTGGGTTGGAAAATAGCGAAACCTTTACAGTTACAGGAACAGCCAGCGCTACATTCACAGCCGCCGGAGTGGGCACGGCTAAGCCTATCACGATGACGGGTTACACAGAGCCAAGCTCCAACTACACGGTATCCCAGCCAATCGGCTTGAGTGCTGATATTACACCGTTGGCGCTGACTATCACGCCTCCCACTATTGCAGACAAGGTTTACAGCGGCAATACTACCCCCGGAACTCTGACGGTGGGAACACTCTCAGGTTTTGTGGGGAGTGAAACGGTGACTGTGACGGGTTCTTCAGCGCAATATCCCAGTGCAAATGTGGGCACTTACGCCGGAAATGTGATCACCTACACTCTAGCAAATGGCACCAATGGCGGCCTTGCCGAGAATTACAGTCTCGCCAACGGGACAGCAGACGGAACCATCACAAAACGGAATCTGACTATCACTGCCAACAGCGTCTTCAAAAACGTAGGCGTGACTTTAACTGATGGCCCGGGTTCGACGGCATTCACCACCATCAACCTGATTTCAACGGAAACGATAGGATCGGTGACGATGACCTACGGTCCAGGCGGATTAGCAGGTGCAGCCGTCGGATCTTACCCAGGCGAGGTCACTCCTTCCGCGGCCACAGGAGGAACCTTTGCGGCAGCCAATTATAACATAACCTACGCGGTTGGCGATATCACGATCACAGTGCCCTTGATAGCAGGATGGGATTTCCAGACTACGACTAGTGGCGGCACTGCGATAGCGGCCTCACCTATCTCGCCCACGACCTACAATGCAAATATCGGCACGGGAGTAATCTATCTGGATGGCACAAACGGTTCAAGCAGTTGGGCGCAGGCCACGGAGCTGAACGGATTTACTGGAACGGCCGTCAATGCCGCTACGGGATTTTCAACCACAACAACCTCTCCAGCCTGCTTGGCTCTGCTCGCAGGATCTGGAAATTCGGCGAATGGTAAGAAGCTTGTATTCAAATTCAGCATGGCGGCTCGCACGAATTTGCTGGTAAGCTACGCCACACAAAAGACCTCCACAGGATTTGATTCTCATCTTTGGGAGTTTAGCACCAACGGAACCACTTGGACCACAGCTGAAACGATAAGCTCCATACCCACTAGTTTTGCGATCAAAAGTCTTGCTCCTATCACGGACCTAGATGGTGCTACCAATGCCTATCTACGTCTCACCGTATCTGGTTCCACGGGTTCCGGCCAAAACAATCGCTTGGACAACATCCAGATCCGGGCAGCGGATGTCCCTACGATCACCTCAGTCGGTTCGGTCGCCGCTTTCACAACCACCTTCGGAACAGCCTCGGCAGAGCAGACTTTTGAGATTTCCGGAGTCAATCTGGGGGAGGATCTTACCGCCACTGCCCCAACCGGTTTCGAAGTTTCCTCCGATGGAACTTCCTACGGTTCTACTGTGACCTTCACCCAGTCCAGCGGAACAGCCAGTGGCTCTCTGCGAATCCGCCTCGCTGCGACAGCTGCGGTCTCAGGCAGTTACAATTCCCAAAACATCGTCCTAAGCAGCTCGGGAGCAACTTCGGTCAACATCACCACTGCTGCCTCTGGCAACGTCGTAAGCAAAGCGACACCTACCATCGCCACCGCGCCCACGGCCTCCGACATCACCTTTGGGGAAACCTTGGCTGACTCCGATCTGACAGGTGGCGAGGCCAGCACGGTTGGGACATTTGCCTTCACAACGCCTAGCACCGCGCCCAACGCAGGAACCGCAAGCCGTGGGGTCACATTCACGCCAACTGATGGGGACAATTACAACAGTACGACCACCACCGTGAGCGTCACCACCAACAAAGCGACGCCCACCATCACCACCGCGCCCACAGCCTCCGGAATCACTTCCGGCGAGACCCTGGCCTCGTCCAGCTTGACGGGCGGTTTCGCCAGCACGGATGGGACATTTGCCTTCACGACTCCCGGAACGAGCCCCGCCGTAGGAACGGCTAACCAAGGTGTGACGTTCACCCCGACGGATACCGATAATTACAATACTGCGACGACAACGGTAAGCGTCACGGTAAGTAGCGGCTCAGACCCACTCTTCACCACCGTAGGAAATAGCCCTACTATCACATTTGCAGCGGGTGCTGCCAATATCGCCTTCACAGGCATCCCCGGCCGCACCTACGGCATCGAGCGCTCGGCCACACTCACCGATTGGACACAAATCGACACAGTGACCGCTGATTCGGTGAGTGGTGCCGCCACCTACAGGGATTCGAGTCCTTTGCTACCCGCCGCCTTCTACCGGATCGTCTATCCACCGGCAGGAAACTGACATACGTTCCGGGATTCTCGAACGAGCTTCTCCGAGATCAGGAAACCTTCCCCAACCGCCCGCAGGTGAATATCAACCTGACGGGCGGTTGCTCTTTGAGCCCGATGAATCCCCCCCTGCGAACTCGGAGTTCGGGTTAAGTCGGGAATGAAGAGTTTTTGAACCGCCAAGACGCCAAGTAAGAAAAGTGAAGAATTCTAAACCCGAAAACCGAAATTGAACCACGGATGGCACGGAGGGGCACGGATGAAGAAAGAGTTAGGGAATCGATTTTCAAGAAGGGTGCTTTCAGGCCCTTTGTATAAGCTAAGCGAACCGAAATTCCCGAGTCCTCCGTAAAGGGGCTGCAAGACCCTTCTCCATAGAGTAAGAGTTTGTGTTTTGCGGTAGGGTCATTTTGATAAAATGACCCACGCAGCGTGTGTTAGCACGGTGATGGGGAGGAGAGCTCCGCATCAACGCCGCGATGGGGTGAGAGCTGGTTTGAGATCTTGTTGAACGCACAGGGTGGGTCGTTTTGTCAAAACGACCCTACCATTTCACCCATTGGCTGAAACAAGCAGTGCCATCGGTTTCCCAAATTTCCTATCTTCCCTCAAGCAAGGCTCTGCGTTCCTTTGCGACCTCTGCGCCTGCGGTAAAAAATTGATACCCAACTTCTGATCATAGGCTGAATTTCAGATTTCCGTTTGAGCAGCCTCCCGCAGCGAGAAAAATTCCTTACTGATATTCGCCACACTTCGGAAAAGTTTACGGTTTCAAGTTCGGCGTTTCCCCGTATCTTCATGCCGCAGCGATCATGGCGAAACGCAAACAACAGAGCAACAATTCCCGCGAGGACAAGTCCGTCTCGGGTGGGTCGCCGAACCCGCTGTCGCTGCTTTTGTTGTGGCCCTTCTATCTCCTGTTCTGGCTCACGCGCAGCACAGCCGGGATGATGCGGTTTTTTTCGCGCCTGATCGGCATACCTGTTGTCGCCGGACTCTGTCTGCTGATTGTCCTGACTTGCGTGTATAGCATTCGCTCCACCCAATTCGACCTGAACCGCATCAACAAGATGCCGCAGCGCACGATCATCCTCGACCGGCAAGGCACAGAAATCGGGCGCATCCACGGCGAGAAACGCTCCATTGTTCCGCTCAAAGATGTCTCAGAGGATTTCCGCAAAGCGATCTTAGCCCGCGAGAACGAGCGTTTCTATTCTCACGGCGCCATTGATGTTTTCGGAATAGGGCGGGCTTCCCTGAAAAACCTCGAAGGGAAAAAGGAAGGTGCCTCGACGATCACCCAGCAACTCGCATCCGATGTTTTTCAGCTCAAGGCGCCTGAGATGATCGAGGAAAACCGGAGACAGCCGCTCAAGCTCCTGATGATGCAGCTCGACCGCAAGTGCCTTGAGATCGCGATCGCGTTCCGCCTCGAAGCCGCCCTTTCCAAAGACCGCATCCTGGAAGCTTACATTAACCAGATCAACTGGGGTCGCCAGATCAAGGGAGTCGGCGAGGCCTCGCGCATCTATTTCGAAAAACACCCTGCGGAGCTGACCCTTTCGGAATCCGCGCTGCTGGCCGGAATTGTCCGCGGCCCCGACGCCTTCAACCCTTTCCGCTCCATGGAGGCCGCCGAGCGCGAGCGCAACACCACCCTCGCCCGCATGGTCAAGACGGGTAAAATTTCCCAGCCTCAGGCGGACGCCGCGAAAAAGGAGCCGATCACTGTCCGCCCCGTGTGGCGGCGCGAAGCCAAGGAATCCTACGCGATGGATGCGATCCGCCGCGATCTGGAGATCATCCTCGAAAAGGAAAACATCCAGCTCGGCGGCCTGACCATCGTCACTACCATTGACCAACGTCTGCAGACCATCGCAGAGGAGGCGCTCGACAAGAAGCTACGCGAAACAGAACGCCTTTCCGGATACCCGCACCAGACCCGCGCGGGCTGGCAGAGCTTATCGGAGGGCAAGCGCGAGGAACCCAAATACGTCCAAGGGGCCGTCGTTTTGATCGAGAACCGGACGGGAGCTGTGATCGCCCTCGTCGGCGGCCGCGATGCGAACGAGTCCAAATTCAACCGCGCGATCCAAGCGCGCCGCCAGATCGGATCGATCTTCAAGCCCTTCGTTTATCTCGCCGCCTTCGACAAGGGCATGCAGCCCTCCACCATGATTTCCGACGGCCCGATCTATCGGAACGAGATCAAAGGCGCAGCGACATGGCGGCCGAACAACTCGGACGGAAAATTCGGCGGTATGCATCCTGTTTCCTACGGCCTAATCCGTTCCCGCAACACCATGTCCGTCCGCGTCGGAAATTATGCCGGTGTTGCCAATGTAAAGGAGGTCTCGCGCAAGGCGGGCTTCGGCATGGCGATGCCGGAAACGCCTTCCTCTTTCCTCGGTTCATGGGAGGCCAGCCCTTGGGAGGTCGCGACTTCTTACACGATTTTTCCCAATGACGGCGCACGGTATCGGCCGTTCCTCGTAACCGAAATCAAGGATCGCGTAGGAAATATCCTGTATCGCACGCCTCCCCTGCCCTACCAAGCCACCAACAAAGGTTCCGCGTGGTCGGTTTCCAGAATTCTCCAGGAAGTCGCGAACTCCGGCACTGCCGCCTCGATGAAACACCTTGGTTTCAACAAGCCCGCCGCCGGAAAAACCGGAACCACTAACGACTTCAAGGACGCATGGTTCGCCGGATATTCTTCCAGCCTCACATGCGCCGTTTGGGTCGGCTTTGACCAACCCAAAAAAACAATTCAAGGCGGTTACGGCTCCACCCTTGCGCTACCGGTTTGGGTGGATGTGATGAAAACGGCCGATCGCCTCGGCTACAAGGCCGGCGAGATTCACTCTAATATGAACCTCGTTAATATCGAGCTATGCCGCCACTCTGGGAAACGCGCCACAGCCGGTTGCCGCGCAGCAGAAACATCCTATACCGAGCAAATACCTACCGACATCGCACCCAGCGTAGAAGATCTCTGCCCCATCCACCCCGCCCGCGCGATACCCGTTTCCGAAGACGATTCCCCGCCGCGTGCACAACCCGTCGAGGATCAACCCCTCCGCGCCCAGCCCGTCGAGGAAGCCCCCCTCCGCGCTAAACCTGTGGATTGACCAAACAAGCCTTTTCAGACAAGAATTCTCACCTACGGCATTCAACACCTAAGAAACATGCAAACTATGAAAACTGCGAAATCGAATATCAAATATCCAATCGCCCATATCCCTTCCAGCGGCTTCACCCTTCTCGAAATCGTAATCGTGCTAGGCATCATCGCCGTGATCCTCGGCGGCTCGATTGCCGTCGTAGGAAAAATCGGTGATGGCGCGAAACTCCAGCGCGTAACCTCGGACTTCAATACGATTTCCTCAGCGATCTACACCTACAAGCTCAACGCAGGTAGCGCCCCCACCACCGCGCAGGGCCTTGCTGCATTGGTTACGAAACCCTCCTCTTCCCCCGTCCCTAAACGCTGGACGAAGCTCGCCGACGAGATCCCCCTCGATCCATGGCAAGTCCAATACCAATACCGCAACCCCGGCAAACAGGATACATCCACGTTTGAGATCTACACCAAGGGGCCCGACGGCGATGAACTTTCCTCACAAGACTAAGCCCGGCAAAGATGGCTTCACCCTGCTGGAAATCGTCATCGTGCTGATGATCTTCGCAATAATCCTTGGCGGAGCTATCACCACTGCCGTCTTCTCTTCGTCGGAACGTGCGCTCCGCGATGCCTCCGGCGAAATCGAGCTCCTCGCGAAAAAGGCACGAACCGCTTCCATCCTTCATCAGAGGCCCTACGCCATCGAGTTCCGCGAAAACTCGCTACGCCTCCTGCCTTTTGCAGAAGCCTCGGAGTCCGAGCGAAGGACTGCGCTGGGCAACGAAATCGGCGGCACGGCGGTCGATAGCGGAAATGGCCCGACCCTGCGCGAGGATATTTCCATCGACCCCGACATTGCCCTCGGCGTGCGCCGCTGGAACACCGAGGATTTCGTATCACCATCCAAGAACTTCGTCCCCGTCTGGCGCTTCGATCCCAACGGCCTTTCCGAGCCCATCACCGTCCGCATGACCATCGGCGAAAGCTACGCACAGGACACCTACCACCCGCTCACCGCCACCATTGCCGATTCCGAAATGGAGGCGAAGTGAGCTTAAAGGAAATTGGATATTGGAAAATTGGATATTAGGTAACTTGCAAGGCCACTGAGAGCATCTTCATTGAATTTTGAATTTTGAAAGTTGAGTTTTCCAAACGCAAAAAAAACAAGGGCTTTCTGCTGCTTGAGGCCGTGCTCGCGATTGCCGTTTTTGCGATTGCTTGCACGGGTCTCACCATGGCTTTCCATCGTATGTCTGCGGCGGCAGGCCTTGCTCAGAGCGAGCTACGTATCTCCCGCATCCTGGATTCCGCGCTCACCGAACAACTCAGCCTACCGATGCTGGAGGAAGGCGTATCCCAGATTCCGATCGAGGATACCAACATCGAGCTCGATGTCGTGATCGAGCCTATCGAGGACATGGAGAACCAGGACGGCGAGCCGCTCCAGGAGATGTTTCACATCAAGATCATAGCGAAATGGTATGAGAACGGCGCGTGGCAGGAACGCACCGCCGAGACTTGGCGCTACAACCCGATGTATCAGCCTTGAAAGGGACATTGGATATTAGGACATTGGATATTGGATATTGGATATTGGATATTCACCCTTGCGGCACCAGGCGCAGTTTCTCATCGACCTTGGTATCGAGTGTGAAGCGTGCGCCGCTGGCGGTTTCGGTTTTGCCATCACCCCTAGTGATGACCACCTGCTGGCCAGGCCAGGGGTTTTCGAGCGTGCATTTCCTGCCGCGTTCGCTGGTGATTTCCACATATTCCACCTTGCCGCCGCGGAGGCTGCTAGACACAAGGAACGCACCGTCGGCCCGCAGTTTCTCAAATGCAGCGTCCTGATTCCTCGGCCAAACGTGGAAGACGCGCAACACGTCCTGATGGCTCAAACAGAGCATCATGTTGATCGTGACGATTGAGGGCGTGCAGCTTTCCACGCCATGCGCGTTTTTATCATGCTTCATCCCGTTAGAAGATTTCATCATAGTCCAGGTTTCTAGATTGTGGAGGATTTCCTTCGGGTCATAACCGATCTGGACCGCGGCCGGATAGAAACTGTTAGTTCCGTTGAAGTCATCCCAGCTGTGCATCACGCTGATCATATTGCGCGAGATTTTCAGAAGTTCGGGATCCGACTCCAGGCCGATCTGACCCGCCGGAAAGATATGCTGGATTCCCAGAGTGTTATTGCCGTTCCAATCCTTGCCCGTCTCGGCGAGGCGAAAGACCTTTTCGCCACTATACTTCCGTTTTCCCATGTCAGGGATATTCCACGTCGCGTATCCCGAAAGATGGTCGAGGATGTGTTGGCGCTTTTCCCTCAGCTTGTCGTCCACGCCGAGCAAGTCGGCCATATCCACGGCCAGTAGAAAGGTCATGCGGATCAATCCGAGGGCGGCGGTGCCGTTGACATTCGGGCCACTCCCTTCGTGCACGGCGTGGTCGTAGAGCACGTATCGGCCGTTCTCAAATTTGAGGTAATCGAGCCAGAACGCGGCGGCATCAGCCACGAACGGGTAGTATTTTTTTGCATATTCCGGGTCCCAGGTAGAACGAAAGCGAAGATTGACGGGCGTCAACGATTCCGACGCATTGCTCTTCTGGCCGTGCAACAAAACATTTTGCGCAGAGCGTTTTGAGTTACCATAACGTGCATCGACCGCGGCGGTATTATACGTGGCGTCGATTCCTTTGGGACCGATGCCGACGGGAAACAATATACCGCCGGTATTACATATCTCTTTAGAATAGCGTCGGGCGCGAGGCAGGAAGTCGAGATAGGGATCGGTCGCGACGTCGGCCTGTTCGATGCGATTGGCGGAAAAGAGGCCGTAGGTGGGGGCGTTGTGATTGTAGTTGAGATGATAATCGCCATTCCATTCAGGTCCTTCGGATAGAACCCATATACCGAAGAGTCCGGGTGGAAAGCCCCGCAGGCGATAGGCGCTTCCTAACACGTATAGCGAAGCATAGTAGTCTTTCTCGATGGATTTTTGCGGAATAGATACGCACGATTTACTCCAGTAAGCCGCCCACCAAGCAGCATGTTCCGCTTGCAGTTTTGCTAGGCGTTGCGGGGTTGTGTCGCGCACCAGCGCTATGGATTGTTCCCGGTAGTCCTTGTTTTTGAAGACGCTATCCACACCGATCAAGAGGGTCACGGGATGGCCAGGCGTCAGCATGATTTTTTGGCTCGCCCCTAGTGCCGGCATCGGTTCGAACGCATCAGTCCACTTAATCTTGCCGATTTTCTGCGGTTCGCGGGTGGAGGGTTCGGGCGATTTGATAGGCAGCTGTGTCCAAGGGTTAAGCGGTTTGCCGTGATCGTCGATGATGCGCAGGGCGGCGGCCATGCCCGATTCGACATCCACGTGGTCATCATAGTGGCGCTGGATCCAGAGGGTGTTATCAACCACTCCCGAAGTGCGCCGCGATGCCGTGACGCCGATCTGCGGCAGGATAAGTTCCTGGTCGGTCAACTGTGTCGAGATCTCAATCTCCAAGGCTTTACCCGTTGCCTCGAGTTCGATCCAACCAACGTTGGCCGTCGCCATCACCCGGGCGCGGAACTCAAGGGTCGCCCCATCCTTGGTGAAGGTGCCATGAGTGAGCGGATTGTAGAGCGGTTGTTCGATATGATAGCTTGCGCCTTGAAGTGCGGGCGCTTTGATATCAATCCAGCCAAACAGTTTCGGCTGGGTGCCGAGATGTTGATTCTGCAACCGCCAGAAATCATTCTTGTTGATCCAGAATCGCAGCGATTCCGCCTCACCGCCCACCGAGAGACCCATGTCGCCGTTGCCCATCAACAGCGCATCGGTGGACCATTTTTTATAGTGCCCCCACGCCGGAGCTTGGTCGGTGCTGTTCTTATATTGCGAGACAATCGCTTCGGCCGATAGATGGGATGGCGAGTCGGTTGTTGCCGGCAGTGAGCCGGTCGCGAGCAGCAGGATGAGCACTCCCGGAAAAACGGATTTCATGGTGTGTGTTTCATCGCTGTTGGTGCGCGCAGGTCGATTGATTTCATTGGATGTGGATGATCGCCAGCGAGTGCGGCGGTAGCTTGACCACGCCATTCTCGAATTTGAGTTGCGTCTTCTGCGGCACGATCCGGTTGGGATGCTCCACATCGTTGAAGGCATCGGGCGAATCTCCGTCCAAGATTGTCGCGTCGAAGGTGCCGTCGAGTAAGCGCTCGCCCAGCTTTACTGTGCAATCGGCAGTCTGGTCGGGATGGCGGTTGACCAAGGCGACCGACCACTTTTTTCCGCTCTCGTCCACCGTGGCCACGGCATCGATCACAGCGATGGGATTCTTACCGCCGCCGTACTGACTTGCATCGACAGCGCACTTGCCGACACGGGATTCCAGCAGGTTGGCATACATGGCCATCGTGTGGAAGGTGGTTCGTCTGACGATTCCCTCCGGGTGCACGAACAGCGGACCACGGGTGTTCACGATCGGGGCGATGTTGGTCATGCCGACGTCAACGCAGTGGCGCAGAGAGGAGTTGAAAAACGAGGCGGAAAACAGTGCATCTGCCACGGTGTATTGCGAGTGGATTTTGTTAATGTCGCGCTTGGCGATGAACTCGGCCGCCTCCGCGTCGCCCGCTTCGAGAGGTTTCTTGCGCGGGAACCCTGGATGATGCCAGCCGCGCAGATTCCACTCGTCGAAAGCAATACGCACCCGTCCGCGACAGCCTGCTTTATCGAGGATACCGAGCATGGTTACGATGGTATTCTCAGGCCCTTCGGAGCGCATGATGCAGTCCTTATAGGGAGGCGTCATATTCCTGCTTTGAAAGCCAAACCAGTATTCGTGCAAAGCGACATACTCGAGGTGTTTCCCCGCCGCTGCGAGCAGGGGCAGGCTCCATTCCTCCTTCTTGGTGGCAGCGGCCACGAGTGTGATATCGGGATCGGCTGCACGCATTAGCTTGGCGCATTGATCGACCAGTGGCCCCCATTCGTCCGCGTCCTTGCGGCCGATTTCCCATGGCCCGTAGTTTTCATTTCCGATGCTCCAGAATTTTACTTTGAACGGTTTCTCGTGGCCGTTGGCAATGCGTTGTTGTGCGTATTCGCCCTCGGTGGCGTTGCAGTATTCAACCCACTCTTTCATCTCCTCGGGTGTGCCGTTGCCGGCGTTGGTGCAAATGTATGGCTCGCAACCAACCAGGCGGCACCATTCGATAAACTCGTCGGTGCCGAACGTATTGGGGTCGGTGGCACCCCAGACTGGGTCCGGAACCGGCTTGCGCACTTTACCGACTCCGTCCTTCCAGTGATAGCCGCTGACGAAGCATCCGCCGGGCCAGCGGACCACCGAAAGCTTCAGCTCCTTCATGGCAGCGATGACATCCTTGCGGAAACCACGCTCGTCCGCCAGCGGTGAACCGGGCTCAAACAGGCCGCCGTAAATCTGATCATTGAAATGCTCAATGAACCCTCCGAATATCATCGGGCTGTAAAGCTTTGACGGCGCTGCGGTGTCGATCGTCACCAGCCCTTGTGCAGCAGGTAAGGATTCAACTCCTTGCTTGTCCTTCGCTGTGGCGAAATTTGGGATGCCGAGCCCCGCCATCAGCAAGGCAAGGGAAAGAATCGTGGTGTTTGTCATTTTCATATAATTTTCTTTTGAGAGGCGTTCATTTTTTTACTGCGGAGACAGGCTTAAGTTTTCGTTGATCCGGGTGTTGAGGGTAAAGCGCGCCCCGGAAACCGTCTCGGTTGCGCCACCACTCCGAGTGACAGTCACTTTGCGATCTGGCCATGGGTTGACCAGCGTGCAGGGTCGGCCTTTCTCACTGAGTATCTTCACAAACTGCACTTCACCGCCCTTGAGTGAGCTGGTCACCAGAAAGGCACCAAACTGCCGCAGCTTGCCGAAGCGAGCGTCCTCCGATTTCGGCCAGGCCGGAAAGACGCGCATGACATCCTGATTCACCGAGCACAGCATCAAGTTCACGGTGTTGGGAATGGTTGCGACCTTTTCCATGCCGTGTTTGTTGTCGCGCATTCCGTTAGGGCGGTATTGGGTGGCCACATATTCGTGCAGCTTCTCGTAAATCACATCGGGATGGTAGCCGAGGTAGGCGGCCGCCGGGAAAAAGCTGGTGTCGCCATTGTTGTCAAACCAGCGCTGCATGTAATCGAGAGTGTTGATCGATGTCTCGATCAATTCCGGATCGCTTTCCAGGCCGATTCCTAGGGCTGGGTAGATGTGCTGAATTCCAAGTGTATTGCCCTTCCAGTATTCAGTTCCAACCTCCGAGTAGCGAAAGATGGTTTTCCCATCCACCTCACGAGTGGCGTATTTACTGAGATGAGTCAGGATGTGGTTCCACTTCTCATGCTTGTTCTCGTCCACGGCGAGCGTCTTACTCAGCTCCAGGGCAGTGCCAAATACCGCACGGACCAGAGCCAGCGAAACAATCGGGTTGAAATCGTTCCCGCTCTGCTCATGGATCGAATCGTTTGCGATCACATACCGATCCTTATCTTTCTCAAAGGTCATGTAGGCCTCCCAGAATTCGGTCAACTCCTTGAAATACGGATATACCTTTTTAGCATAAGCCGGATCAAGGGTCGTCTTCCAGCGGAAGATCATATTGACGGCTCCGTATGCGCCGTTGCTTTTCTGGTTGAAGGTATTAGCCCCACCTTCGCCTTTTGGTATAATTCCAACGGGGTAAAGAATTCCCGGCATGTCGATTTTGCGGGCCAACTCGCGGGCTTTCGGCATGAAATCAAGCAACGGTTGGTCATGAACCTCGCCCAATGCCACATGGTTGGATGCATAGAGACTATAGAACGCCGCCTGATAATTGTAGTTCAGGTGGTAATCGTTGCCCCAGCCCGGACCATCGGTACAAAACCACGAGCCGAGAATTCCCGGCGGGAAATCCTTGTCACGGCAGCTGCTGGCAAACAGATAGTTGGCTAGAAAATACTGGCGCTCGATCACCTTGTCGGGAATCTCGATATAACTCTCTGCCCAGAATGCAGCCCACCATTTCTTGTGCGCCTCTAGCTGAACAGGCATGTCGGTGATGGCGTAAGATGAAATTTTCTTTTCGACATCGACGGCATAGTTTGGGTTCTTGATCCGACTATCCATGGCGAACACAAAAACCTGCCGGTTCTGATCCAGTTCGCCGCGTTTACCGGAGCCGAACCGGCGCATGCCTAGGCATACCGCGGCCTCTGACCCCTTATCGATTTCGCGCCGCAAATAGATTCCCTCGCCGCCTTTGAGGTCACGCACCTCCGCCACACCACTCTCGGCTTTGGTGCGTTTGTTAATCTCCTTCATGACTTGCGGATGCATCGTGTAGGAGATCTTTCCGTTGTCCGCCGCGAACTCCATGAAGATCATATTGTCAACGGCGCTCACCCAGATCCTGAAGCGGACGGTTACCCCACCCGCCTGCGAGAGAGTGCCGGAAGTCACAGCAGTATAGAGGTCGGTTTCCGCGCTGCATTGCGGATCGGGCTTCGCTGGATCGAAGCCGAAGGCGGTGTCGATGAGCGCAACGGAGCGAGCGCCGCCGCTCCATATATCATTCTTGTGGAACCAGAAGCGGATGTTGCCAGACTCCCGCTTCTTGCGTTCGCCACCCTTTGCCAAGGGCGTCATGCTGATGGACATGGCAATATCGCCATTACCTAACAGAATAGCATCAGTGGAATAGGGAGCCAGTCCGACCGGCATTTTGGTGAAAACCGCCTTGTGCTGTGAGACGATCCGGCGGGAGTCAGCGAGTAGGTCGGTTTCCACTGGGGCCGCAAATGCCTGGCCAAGCGAGATCAAGCCGATGGCGATACGGATGAGGATGTTCATTGTGATTTGTTTGTGGTGGTCCATGGCTCGACGCTTGTTATTTAGGCTCTGGCGAGGCTTTTGCCTTTGGGGCGGAGCCCTTGCGAGCGGCGCGGCCCGGTCCGGCAGTTAGGTCGGTTACGCGCTCCTTGGTCGAGCTCGGACCGGGATTGAGTTCATCGAGGATAGCTTGCAGCTTACGACGTTCTGGCTCGTTGGTGACCAGTTTTTCGACAAACGGAGCTTCGGACATATCGAAGAGTTCGCCCTTCTCATTAAGTTTGAAGCCTTGGTTGCGGACATACCAGTAAGCTTTAGTGGTGGACCCTCGGTTGTTCATTTGCACAAAGACCCAGTCGCGCGGAGTGCCGTTCTCGCCACGGAGCTGTGGCACAAAACTACGCCCATCTAGTTTCACTCCTGCCGGTAGTTTGGCACCCCCGAGTTCGGCGAAGGTCGTGAAGAAATCGCTGAAATCAATCAGGTCATTGCGAACCTTGCCGGCGGGGACCACACCAGGCCAGTTGGCGATGAGCGGAACGCGGCTACCACCTTCTTCCATGGTTAATTTTGCACCGTTGAGGCGGCGTCCGTTGACCGTGGAAATCTCAGATAATTTGCGGTCAGTGCCATTGTCGCCGGAAAAGATAACGAGGGTTTTTTCGCGGAGGTGGAGCCGGTCGAGTTCGGCCATGAGTTTACCAACAAGCTTATCCATGTATTCGATATTATCGGCATAGAGCCGCTTAGTGTCGGCACCGGGCGAGCTATCGGGCGTGGGCAAAAACGGTTCGTGCGGTTGGGTCAGCGGATAATATAGGAAGAATGGTTCGGCCTGGTGCTTGGTAACAAAGTCGGTGATGAAGCGGTGCTGGATGTCTGGCAGGTATTGGTCATCCAGTAGTTCGGTTTTCCTTCCATTGATATTGTATTGCTTGATCTGTTTGCGCCAGTAGCCACCGCCCCAACCATTATAGGAGAGGTATTCGTCAAATCCCCACTCACCGGGACCCAAACAGATCTGGCCCCATTTGCCGACGCAGGCGGTGACGTATCCGGCCTGCTTCATCACCGATTGGATCATCACGTCACGTTGCGGATTGACTGGGCAGGTCTCGACTGTCTTCCAAGTGCTGTTATCGAGCAAGCCGGTGCGGAACGGGTAACGACCCGTCAGGAGAAGGCAGCGCGATGGCCCGCAGACCGGTAACGAGTAGCACTGGGAAAAACGCAATCCCTCACCGGCGAGCTTGTCGATGTTAGGCGTTTTGAACGGACCTCCATAGACACCGATATCGCCGAGTCCAAGATCATCGGCGAGGATGAAGATGATATTAGGCTTGGTAGATTGTTCCGCAGCATGCGCTGTTGACACGACCAAGCCACCAGGCATGGCCATAATTATCGCGGTGGCAATTTTCAAAACAGCAGGTCTTATCATTGGGATTTCTTGTTAGTCTTTTTCTTGGTTGCCGCTGCATCCGACTTATTTCTACGGGGGGCATTTTGTGCCATCGTGAGCAGGCGCTTGACGATTTCCGGGTGATCGGCGGCGACATTTTTCGATTCGCCGATGTCGTCCTTGAGGTTATAGAGTTCGGTCCCGGAGAATGACGATTTGCCGCCCTTGGCGCTGGAGTTAAACCATAACTTCCACTCGTTCCAGCGGACTGCCTTGGCTTCCTTGCCCATGTGATAGAAAAAATAATCGCGCGCGCTGGCGGGTGATTTTCCCGTCAGGTAGGCAGATTGGTCGAAGCCATCTATCTCGCGATCCTGCGGGGCCTTGTTACTCGCCAGAGCCGCAAAGGTCGGCAACACATCCAGAGTTGATAAAATGCCATCGCGGGATTGGCCAACCGGCACGCCCGGGCCGCGCAGGATCGCCGGCACGCGGAAGCCCCCCTCGTAGGCGCTGTCCTTTCCGCCGCGGAGCGGTAGGGCCGATCCAGTCGCCAGATGTCCGCCGTGGCTTTTCTTATACTCCTCTTCCTTGGAATTCGACGGGCCGTTGTCGCTGGTGAACAAGATGAAGGTGTTGTCTCCGAAGCCTAGATTACGCAACGAATCGAGTAGGCGCCCGGTGTTCCAGTCAACTTCCTCCATGGCATCGCCATAGAGATCTCCGCTCGATTTTCCCTTAAATTGGGGGGAAGCATCGATCATGGAATGCATCATGGTGTGGGCAAGGTAGAGGAAAAATGGTTTCTCCTTTTTCTGCCGTTCGAGGAATTGGATTGCCTCGTCGGTGTAGAGCTTTGTGAGGGAACCCATGTCGCTGGTGGAGTTGAGCTTTTTGCGATCGCGGTAGAAGGTGACCGAGCCCTTGTCGTTGGCACCCAAGGTGCCGAAATAGTTTTCGAACCCTTGGTCGTTGGGCATCATGCCCTCCTGATTGCTTCGCTTAGACATGTCCCACTTACCGATACAGCACGTTGCATAGCCGGCACCTTTGAGCACCTCCGCCACGGTGATTTCATCACCGTTGGTTGTCCAGCCGCCGCCGACGCGCACTGGATAGCGGCCGGTCATGAGAGCCCCGCGCGATGGCCCGCATACCGCCTGCGCATAGAAACTGGTGAGCCGCATGCCGTCTGTAGCCAAGCTGTCGATGCGCGGCGTCTTGAAACTTTTCGCGCCGAAGCAGCCCACATCGGCATAGCCGACATCATCCATGAAGATGATGATGAAATTCGGCGGGCGGGCAGGCGAGCCAGCGCTTACCATTTGCGCCAAGACCCACGCAAGGGCACAAACAGTTTTCCAAGCGCGTCGAAGATTCATCGATCAATTTTTAGTTGGCTTGCGATCCTTTTGCGGTGCTGCCAAATCCGCTAGGACTTTCTTGGCGGCGGCAGTCTTGCGGATGCTGGCTTGCACGGTGGCGGTTTGAATCGTTGGCACCTCCGGATCAAGGGTCTCCTTTCCAGACTTGCCCTCGATCGGTGCATCATTCCACGCCGGCCAGTCATCCGTGCGGAATGGCGGAGTCGGAGCGGCGCGATTGCCGAAGTTTCCGATTGGATGAACACCCCACGCATAACGCACTGCCACCGGGTCGGGCACACATTCACTGGTGACGGAGAATGTGTTTGCTTTTACAGCATCCACTTTAGCAGGATAGAAATGGCGATCCTTGCCGGCGATGACGAAGCCTTTGGGCAGCACGCGCATGCCGAAGGGAGAACTTGGGTTACTCCCCTGGGTGAAGGTCAGCAGGATGCGCTGGCCGTCTTTTTTCCAAGATTCCATGATCGGAATATCGTAGATGATGTCCTTGGCATGATAGACCGTGGCCAGCGCCCAGCGTGCAGCGCGCTCTCCGATCTGGCGCTTGAACGGCGAGTGCATCTGGACGTGACCGAGATCAAAGGTGGGCACGATTCCCGTGTTCTTGAATTGGAGATGGGCCTTGAGTTGTGCCTCGCGGACTCCGGACGCCCGATGGAGCATGCTGAGTTCTGGTTCATTTTCATCGTCCGGCTCGCCGAAGGAACACAACTGGACGATGCAGAAAGGAAGCTCCGAGTCATTGAAGGCCTTGCGCCAATCCGGGATCAGCGCGGAATAAGTTTTCTGATAGAGGTTGGGTCGGGCCTGGCCGGCGACGCAGTTGTTTTCTCCCTGATAAAAGATCGCGCCCTTGATGGCGAATTTTTGAATAGGCGCGATCAGGCCGTTGAAACATCCGCCCGGGAAGCTTTGGCGGTAGGTGTAAGACTTTGGCACTTCCGGTTTGGCGGGCGCTTCCTTGCCGGCGGCTTTAGCCTTGGCTGCCTGATTTTTCCAACCACCCATCTTGTGGGCAAGTTCCGCTTCAGGGTCATAGGCGGCGGACTCGGCATCGAACTGTTTGATCAGCGGAACCGCTTCCGGAATCTGTTCCAAGGATGCTCGGGAAACCCAAGTTTCCACCACGCTGCCGCCCCATGAATTGTCGATCAAGCCGATTGGAACTCCGGTGATCGCATTGACGATTTTTGCAAAATGATAACCAACAGCTGGGAATGCCTTCGCGTTTTCCAATGTGCTGACACGCCACACGCCCTTGAGTTCGACGTAGAAAGGATTGCGTTCCTCGATCGGAAAATTGTCGAGCGGTGTCGGGCTGGAGCGCAGTGGCATGGTCAGACAGCGGATTGCCGGAATATTGGACAGCGGCATATCCAGATCGGAATTGACGATTCCGCCAGCGTCCGACTCCATGTTACTCTGTCCGCTGCACAGCCAGACATCGCCGATCAGAATGTTCTTAAACGTCAGCGAGTCAGTGCCGGCTTTCACTATCAGTGCCTGCGGCTTGGCATTTGCGGGCATGGCATCCAGCGCCAGAAGCCACTTTCCACTGTCGTCCGCTGTTGTTTTTTTGCTTTGACCGCTGAACTCGACCGCGACCTGAGCGCCCTTGTCGGCCCATCCCCAAACCTGCACTGGTTTGTCGCGCTGCACCACCATGTCATCGCCGAACACACGGGGCAGTTCCAATTTCGCCTCAGCTGTTGAAAGGACGACGGTGAGTGCGGCTAGATACGCTGCGAAGGGAAGTTTCATCTTGATTCGGGTGGTTATCATATAGGTGGTTTTGTTAGTCTGAAAGTTGTCCGGTAACGCGTTCGAGTTTGTCCGAACGGGAGATTTCTCGGTCGTTGGCAAAAACGCGAAGCCCTTTGCCGCGCTTGTATTTCTCGCCAGTTTTATCCCACAGAATGGTGAGTTTTTTTCCGTGATAGGAAATATTATCGAGGCAGAACCAGTCCCATTTATCATCGGGCACCAAAGGTTGGATCTCTACGATATTATCAGCCCGTGTTTGGAGACCGACCAGACCCGTGATGATGAGGTCGCAGAAGGTGGAATGGTTGTAGTCCTTGCCGCGCTCGCGCAGCACCTTGTCGGGTTGGCCCTTTTTGACATGGTCGGTATTGCGTTCCTCGCAACGTTTTCGCGCGATCCATTCGCCAGAGAACGGGTCGAGGTTCTCGTCGATCCATGACACGATCTGTCCGTCGGCGAGTTTCCGGTGCTGGGATTTGGCGTAAGTCTGAAGGGTCGTAAAATAGTCGTTCTTGGTAATGGATGTTTGCTCGTAATTTTGCAGCACGTTGGCCATGGCCGTTAGGGTGACTGCGGTGGCAAACGGCCAACTCGGCCCGTTCCACTGGCACGGGTGATCTTCGTAGGAAACCTTGAATCCCGGATGGCGTTGCTCGGCGGTGGTCGGGCCGAACGGGGCTAGGAATCCCTTGGGATCGAGCAACTGTTTCCATGCGACCTCATAACCCTTACCAGCATCGGGTAGGTTGAAATACCACGGAGTGTAGCCGTGAAGTTCGCGCACATCCACGAGCTCGGCGGCGGAGCTGGCGTTAGCGCCGTCGTTGAGGGCCTTCACGCTATTGTTGCGGCCCATCCGGATATCGAACGACTTACTTATTTTGGCCTCGGCCGCGTGATTTTTGCCAGCGCCGAGCGCACGCCATTCGAGGATGCCGCTTGAACTTTTCTTGGGCGATTGCACCTCGATCCGGATTGCATCGCTTTGAACCGGATCAAAAGCGATTTTGTTAAAGGTATCGAGAGCCACACCGTAGGGGCCGAGGTTCTTGACTGGCAGCCACTGTTCGCCTTTGCGGACTAGCACGCGCCAGGATGACGGCGGGGCGAGTGCCGGCCCGCCCTCCGCCCAGTAAACCTCGACCGCATCGAAGGTCTGGGGTTTTGCGAACGTGTATTGCACCCATTCTAAGGTCCCGCGATGAGCCTCATCCATCCAATGCAGTCTCGGCACTCCCCCGCCCTGGGAGTTGGTGGGAGTGGTCATTTCATCAGAACTGCGTTGCAGCGTCTTGAAGAACTTGGCCTGCGGATCCCACAGCTTTGCTTGGACGAGTTGCTTGAGTTGCTCGGCCTTTTGGCGGTAGGTGGCGGCCACGTCCTGGCGTCCCGCCAACTCGGCGATCTGGGAGATGGCGATGGCATCGCCAAACATGTAGCTGTTGATGGTGGCCCGTTTACCGCTCTTGCCGATTGAAACTTCCATCCCGTCGCGGTCATCGATCTGCCAGAACAAGCCGTCGGGCGTCAGGTGGCTTTGTTCCCATGCCTCGTAATTCTTGATCAAGTCGTCCAGCAGGCCGGTCACCAGCGGTTTATTGCCTTTGACCTGATAATAGGCATGGATCGCGTCGGCGGCCCAGAAACTGTAATAGCGCGGACTGCCACCCTTACGGAACCAGAAGACTGCGTAGTCATCGAGATACTTCGCATCAGCCAGCCAGCGGCCTTCATAGAAATGGTGCGCGGCCGGGCAGGCGATCGTGTTGTGTTTTGATGACCATGAAACCTTTGGCAGAAACTCGGTGACAACCCAGCCGTCGGGAGTGTTTTTGAGGTGCTTGCGGAAGGTCCACCAGCGGAAATAGTAGGTCTGTTCGAGATTCGCGTCCGGACATTCAAAGAGTGGGATATTGCTGGCGAGGAAGTCCCACGCCTTGTCATTTGGATAGGCATTCGCGTAAAGCTCCTGGTCCTCTGCGTTGAATTTCTCGATGTGGTGCTTGAACGCCTCATTGTTTAGCACCGGTGCAGCCAAGGCGGCGGGCTCGGCCACGATCATGGCTGCGGTTGTCAGGATGGCAACGGACTGAAAATTCCCGAGGAATAAGCGGAGACGGGCTGATGTGATCATGAATTTCATTCGGCTGAGTGCCGCACCAGCACAGTCAACAACCAACATGGAAGAATAGGCCGACACCAGATTTTAACCACCCCTCACCTGATCGTGCGATGGCATTTGACCGCGAATTCATTGATTCGGTCGTGACAGAATGAAGCTCATTGCAGTTACTGCTTTGACGAGTATAAGGACTGATAATTGTTAGCGAAATCGGACTGGCCATCGCGGAAATCATCCGGCCGTAAATACTGCTCATGGAATGGCAGGAAAAGAAAATCACCACTCACAACCATGCACCGAAGAACACGTCTTTTTCTAATCATCATCTCGCTGCTGTCAGTGGCTGTGATCCGCGCGGCCGATGCGCCGCAACCAGCCAGTAAACCCAACATTGTCATCTTCATTGCCGATGACCTGACCTGGCATGATGTCGCGTGCTTCGGCGGCCCAACGAACGCAAAAACCCCGCACCTCGACCGGCTCGCAAGCGAAGGTCTCAAGCTGACAGGTTTTTTCTCGCCGGCAGCGGTTTGTTCGCCGACTCGACAGGCCTTGCTAACCGGAATGTATCCGGTGCGTTCGGGTGCTTATCCGAATCATTCCCGCGTCGAGCCCGGCACGAAAAGCCTGCCCCACCACCTCCGGGCACTCGGCTATCGGTCCGCCTGCGTTGGCAAAACCCATTTCGGGCCGGCGGCCAGTTATCCCTTTGATCGGATGCTGACTATGTCCGGCGAGACACCTGGCGCAAAGGGCGAGGATACCGGCGACGGCGAGCTCGATATGGCGGCGATGGAGCGTTTCATCAAAGCCAATGCCGCGCAGCCGTTCTGCTTTTATGTCGCCACCAACGAGCCCCACGGCCCGTGGACCAAGGGCGACAAGGCCGCCTATGGCGACCCCGCTAAACTTAAACTGCCACCTTATCTGGTCGATACGTTGGAAACGCGCCGCAACCTGCCCGCCTACTATGCCGAAGTCACTTACATGGATGCCCAGGTAGGCGGGGTGATGGATTTGTTAGAAAAAACCGGCCACGCTCAGGACACCCTGTTTCTGTTTGTCAGCGAGCAGGGCAGCGGCGTCCCGCAGGGCAAGTGGAGCCTCTACGATCCCGGCATCCGGGTAGCCGCGATCGCTCACTGGCCGGGAAGAATCCAACCTGCAACGGCCAACGCCGCGCTCGTGCAGTATGTTGATGTGCTGCCCACGCTGATTGCTGCGGCTGGCGGCGATCCGGCTACGATCGACACCGGTTGTCCCGATGCAATGGGCGGCCGTGGCTTCGACGGTCGCAGCTTTCTCGACGTGCTTTTTGGCCGGACGGATCATCACCGCGATTACGTCTTCGCCCAGCACACCGCGCGTGGCATCATCGACGGCCCGGATGCCTATGGAACGCGGGCCGTGCGTGATACTCGCTGGAAACTAATTGTAAATTTGCAGCCCGACGCCGAGTTCCGCAACGCCATCTCTGACGGCGCAATCCTCAAGTCGTGGCGTCGGAAAGGTGATGCTGGTGATCCGTTTGCGCTTGCCCAAGCCGCCCGCTACACGAAACGCCCCGCCATTGAATTATACGATCTGAAGGCGGACCCGTGGGAACTCACCAATGTTGCCGCCCAGCCAGGGAACGCCGATACGATCACCCGTCTGCGCAGCCAGCTGGACGCATGGATGAAACAACAGGGCGACCGCGGCGATCAGACCGAACGCGAGGCGAAGGAACACCAAGGTATGGGCGGTGCTAAAGCCGCCGGCCAGAAGAAGCAAAACCGCAAATGATGAGTTGGATCTGGGGGTGAAATCGCGCGGGGCCAGGATTTTCAGGGACCGGGTTTCGCATCTTCAATGACACAACTGAAGGCCCAGCAGCGCCATTCTTCGTTGTCCGAATTACTAAGCTTGATGCGCAGCACGTTACGTCCCGCTTGCAGAGTTAGAGGAACCTCGCCGATGCTGAATCCGTCATCGTGTTTCAGGGTGGCTATGGGTTTGTCGTTAAGCCAGAGCTTCATCCAATCGTCAAAACCAAGGCGCACAACCACCTTTCGATCCGTCGCGGAATGAATCTCGGTTTCCGCATAGGCAGCGGCATTCACCGGCTGGGTTCCGGTATTGCCACCCTTGTTGGCGCGATACCAGCGGCTGAAGTCGATCCACGTGATTTCGGGAGCGGTGGTGACAGCAGAGAGAGTCCGCTTGCCCCATTCCCAGGTCGTGGGCCACTCGGGACGCGGGCGCTCGGGGAATTCCGCGCGCTCAAAATCGGCTGCAGATTTCCCGCTGAATGGGCCGGAAATCGTCCACTCTAACGGCGTCTGCACCACGGGCGCGGTGAAGTTACTATCCTTGTAGTAATAGAGAACGCTCTCGACATCATTGGCACGCGTTCCAAAGCGCAGCACCAGAGATGACTTGAAGGCGACCGGGTCGGGACCAAAGAACCGATACGCGACCATTTCCGAAGCTGTGGCATTTTCTCCCACCACATGCACCCCGCCAACCCACTGGCTAGAGTCTTTGTAAACTCCGAAAGAATAGCCAAAGACATCCTCACTGCCAATCCCACGCAGCACGTGAGGATTGATCTCACCATCGATCAGCCAGGTGTCTCCGCCGGTGTGCCAGATCATATCCGTGTCATCATGCCGCGTAATCGCGTGGAACATCCCCGCGACAAAGCCCCGCCCACGCACCGCACCCAGCAGCGTCGAGCCAAAGGCCCCGGCAGGCTTTTCCTCGGTGAAGACCGCGTGCAAGCGGCTGGCAGTGAGCTGGACCTGCGGTTCATACTTCTGCCAATCCACCATCGACCAGACAGACGAACGGCTCTCCGCGCGAGCGCGAAGCACAATCCGGCAGGATGTCTGGAAGGGAATGGGGAAATAACAATTATACCCGTTACTGGGAAGCAACTTGATTGCGGCGGACTCTATCCGATACGGCTCCTTTCCTAACAGCACGCCGAAAAATCGATGCAGGCTCATCTTGATTTGCGCTTGAGGCGCACCATCACAATAGACTTCGATATCCAGTGCCTCCGGCTGGGTTGCGGTAATCCAGAAATGCCTGACGCAGCCGGGTCCACGGACGTTAATGATCTCGACTTCCTTGCCAGCGAGCAAATCGACCCGTTTGGTGGTGCGCTGGGAATCAAAGGTCGCGGGCAGGCGAATCAGCGGGAAATTAAGATCAGAGATCAGAACAGGTTCTTCGCTCCGTGCTGTTGCGGTGAGGGCTAACAGCATGAATGCAATGCATCGTGAACTATGAATCCGCATAGTTTTCATTAATTCTGATCTGATATAATCCCCCAGCTGCTTGCGATACTAGGAGAAATACAGAGCGGCATAGATAAGTTACCTACACAAGAGATGAGAAGAATTCGAACCACGGATGAACACTAATGAACACGGATGAAAAAACAAGATCTATAACCCCATCTTATCCGTGTTCATCAGTGTTCATCCGTGATTCTCTTTTTTCATTAAACCCGTATTCCGGGGTTGTAGGGGGATGTATTGGAATTTTGACCACGGATGGCACGAATTTTCACGGATTTAAGAATACACCAAACAGGTTTGAAAACGTTTCCCAAAGTAGAGTGCGCCGCAGGCTCTGGACTGCTGTGATTCTTCATTCACAGCTCTTAAGGACGGCTTTGTTTTACGGGACGACGGGTTACTACCGGGATACTTCGTTTTTCCATCACGAACCCAAAAAGCTGCGGATGAGAACCGCAGCAGTCAAAAGCCTCCGGCGGCATGGATATGCGCAAGGATTTTTGGCAACCATTCTAACAACCTCGCCGAGAATGCCGTGAGGCCTCTCAAACTTGGAGCTAAAACTGGCTCTTCTTCGGATCGCAACATGCCGGACACAATGCGGCGGTGATCTACACGCTCGTTGAAAACTGCCGGAGGCATGGCATCCCGGTGGAAGAATACCTGTGCGAACTCCTCAGCCGCCTCCCCGGCGAGACCGATCTGGAAACCATCGCCAGCCTCACCCCGGCCCGCAAGGCCGCCGCCCGCCGCGAAAAATCCGCCGCCGCCTGAATCACGTCAAGGGGGCAGCGTTTCCTTCGCTTACTTAGGATGCTTACAAAAAAATCTTCGTCTAGTTGGATGACAAGCGTTGCAAACTCGTGGTCATTTCCAACAATCACTGCGGAAACAGGATGCGGGCAGTCCCTCCTTGTTCATGAGGTTTGGATCAGAATCCTGCCGCCAGCCGAATCTGACAGCGACCGGCTTTGGCACGGCGTCGCTCCAAACCAGTACGCTCGTGCCGTCGATAGTGGCCTTGGCCTCGACGAATTTCTTGTCCTCACCGGCGATGGTGAAATGATTGAGCGGCTTGCCGTCGCGGCTGGTAAGGCCGCCGCCGGTGGAGTCGAACTGGATGCGGATTTTGACCGGTCCAGAGCCGGAGGTTGTGGCCATGGATTTGTAGATAGGACCTGAGTAGACAAGGTTGAATTTATTGTAGGTTTTAGCGAGTGCCCAGAGGGCGAGGCGGCGACCGACCTCCTGTTTGTTAAGGGCATGGCAGTCGGGATAACTACTGATATCATGGGTGACGACCATGCCGGTATTAGGAACATCCAGGGTGGCTGTCTGGGCTTCCCACAGGCGGGGTGCCATTTCGACATCTTCGGTGTATTTGGACAGTGCAACTTGCACATAGAGAAACGGGAAATCGCCCTGTGCCCAGACCTTGCGCCAGCCGGTGATGAGTGTTTTCATCTTTTCGTGATAGAGCATGCCATCTGCCAGATTGGATTCTCCCTGATACCAAATCGCGCCACGGATGCCGAAGGGTGTTAGCGGATGAATCATGCCCATCCAGCGGTCACCGGCTGGTGGGGTGAACGGTTCACACGGGCAACCGCCGACGCTCGCGGCAATCAGGCCGATGGGCACTTTGAGTTCTTTGTGAAGTTCGCGTCCGAAGAAATAAGCACAGGCGGAATACCCGTGGCCGTCACCGCGTTTGACCACGATGTTCTCCGGCGTGCACACCAGCCATTGGGCGCCAGCAATATCATCGGCAGGAGTTTGTGGATTTGCTGGCGGAGCTTCCATCAGCCGGATCTGCGGATAGTCGGCGGCGGCGATTTCCTTTTCATAATTGTCACAGGGATATTGACCAGGGTGGATGCCGATCGGTTTGGCCATGTTCGACTGGCCGGAGCAGACCCAGACTTCGCCTATCAGAATATTCTTGAGCGTAAGCGTGTTCGTTCCTGCCACCGTCATCTGATAGGGGCCTCCTGCCGCCAGCTTGGGTAGCTTGACCGACCATTTGCCATCGGCTCCCGCGGTGGCGGAAACCTCCGATTCACCAAGATGCACGGTCACTTTCTCATTGGAACCCGCCCATCCCCAGATGGGAATCGGCAGGTCGCGCTGGAGCACCATGTTGTCGCTGAGGAGACCGGGCAGACGCACCTCCGCGGATGCGTTAGGGATGAGTGTGCCTATCAAGAAGGCCGATAAAAAGGCTGTATTGATGAGTGAGTATAACATGCGGGTGGTTTTCATATAGGTGATTCGGTCATTTTGGGTGGTGGACTGATGGAGAACAAACCCAGCTTGATCATGGGTTCTTGGTGTTGATTAAACCGGATTTCCACTTAAACGCGTGACCCAGCGCGTCGAACCAGCGATGGGCGTGATTTTCGAGACCCTTCTGGTTGAAGTGCACGCCGTCATGGCGGTATTCCGCGCCTAGTAGGTCGTCAGTGTTGGGTCCTTGAAAACAAATCTTTTTGGACCATAGCAATTGTTGTCCCTTGGCGACGAGATCCTGTTGGGGCGGTTGGGACCCCGGATGGAACGATGCCTGGGCCACCAACCACGGCACTTGATAGCCGGCATCCTTGTTGAGCGCCTCGGTGATGATCTTAATACGCTCGCAGTAGGTCTCGGCGGAGGTGCTGACCAAGGTATCGCTTTCGCCCTGGTGCCAGAGCACCGCGCGCACCCCGTCCTTGCCAAAGACCTGCACGCAGGATGATAGATTCTTGTAGAGTTCTGTGTCCGGCGGGAGCCATGCCTTGACTTCGGTCCAGTTCAAGGAGGCAGATCGGAAACAAACCGGAACCTGTTGCGAGGCTGCAATGCGATCGCCTAACAAAGCCCACGGACTGCCGCCGCCGCCGCAACCACCGGGAATGGGATCCTGCGCGGGAACAAACGCTTTACCGTTAAAATAGACCACGCGATCGTCCGTGGCCTTTTGCTGCGGGTTACCGAAGTTAGCGGAGTTGGACTGCCCGGCCGTGACGAACACCTCGCCAATGCCCACCTTGTCCACTGCGTGTTCCGCGATGATCCGGCTGCCCGAACGCGCGCGCACCGTCACCTGATACCACCCGCCTGCCGGCAAGGTGAGGCGGCCGGTGAATTTCCCGGAAACTGCCTGCCCTTTGGTCGTGATGCCGACCCATTTCACGGGCCTGCCACGTTTTGCACCAGGCGCCAGGCTGGCCATGGCTTCGATCACGTCAGCTTTGTCGCTGACGGTTCCTTCGATCAGGATGGACGCCTGATCCGTCCTGTCGCGCTGGAACACCTGGCAGGAAACGGGTGACGTCAGGGCCAAGGATGCTTTGGTGTCCTGAGCCTGAAGAGACGTGTCAGCCGCCAACCATGCGACGCCAAGTCCCAACCAAAGTCCGATATGTGTAGTTCTGATATGCATTTGTTATTTCCTGTATTTTTGTTTTCCCACTGTCGCCGAGATGTCGAGCCACTGTGCCAGAAAGGCCTTAGCCATGATCCCGTGGCCTGTTGCGTTAGGATGGATCGGGTCACCATCGTGGGTCTTCTCCAGACTAGATAGAATGGGCGCACGCAAATCGACAACGTGCACGTCGTTGAGTCCGTTGAGGGTCAACAGCCAGGTGGCATATTGTGCCATGACATTGTCGTAATAGGCATAGGGTGACATATATCCGAATTTGCGCGGGTTATTTTCCGCTTCGGATTCCGCTTCCGCATTCGCCTTTACGAGGAGCTTGTCAGCCTCCGCCGCACTGATGCCCTTGGGCAATTCCGGTCCCGGCTTGGCGTACGGCGGCGCGGTGAGCAGCACTAGACGAGCGCCTGAAGCCTTCACCTTCTTGATGAGTGTCATGACGCCCGCCTGATAAGCCGCAAACCGTTTCTCATTATACGGATGGTAGATGCCGTCATTGATACCATAACATGCAACGACCCAGTCTGGCTTGGCATCGGCGAGTTCTTTGTCCAAGCGTGAAAACAAGCAAGGTCTGCGGCCAGGATGATACTCCTCACTCAAATCGGAAACAGTTTCACTGCTCATGCCGTGATTGATCACCTTCCATGGTGGTGCCTGCTTGGCCAGTTCGGCCTCGATGATGCGGACATAGCCGCCAGCCGCTGTGATACTATCACCCAGGAAAAGGACCGTCTTGCCAGCAGGCATGTCCGCTTTCGGTTCTTCAGCACCGGCAAGCCCGGACCAGCCGAGGCAGCTTGCCACTGCAAGAACCGCCGATATGGATACGATATTATTCATTTTCAGTTGTGATGACATGTATTTCATTGAGCTTGCTCCTTATTATTATGCTTCATGATTGTTTAACTTTGAAGATTTTACCTTCATAATAGACCTCCGAATCTGTTCTGTGGCTTCGCCCCAGTTCGCGGGGTGAATCGCGCGTGGCATATTCTTCGTTTTATTGATGACTAATTTGGGCCAGCGGATTTCCCTGTCTGTTTCTCGAGCCACGGTGCGACCTTGTCGGCCCAGCATTTGCCATGTTCGCGCAGGCCTTTGCTGCTGAAATGGACGCCGTCGCGCAGGTCGCCCCTGAGCGCGTCGCTATCAGGGCCTTCAAGGGCGATGCCATCAGTCCACAGGGATTTCTGGGCGTCGCGCATCTCCGGCACGCCTTCGCCGCCATGGGAACTGACTAGCGCGACGAACCACGGAGCGTCCCAGCCGATTGCCTTGCGCGACTCTTTGATGAGCTGCTCGAGATAGACCCGATAGGGTTTGCCGATGAGCGTGCGTTTGGGATCCGGTTGTCCGGCATCGGACTCGCCCTGGTGCCACAGCACGGCGCGGAACCCTTTTGGACCTAACTGTTTCATGCGGGACGTGAGCATGTCAAATGCCTCACCTTTGCTCTCCCACTCACCGCTTGGCAGTTGGCGCACCCGACCCTCAAGCGTTGGCGGATTGGGAAACGTCGTGCCTTTGGGCAGCCACTCGCGCACGCTAGTGGCCCCGATCCCACAGGCAATGATACCCACGGGCACCTGGAATTTCGTGGCCATGGCATCACCGAAGGGTGGCTGGAAACTGCCTTGGCCACCGCTAGCTCCGGGCTGCGGGTCGTTGGCCAACTGCCATTTTTTCCCGTCCGAGGCAGCCACCATTCCAGTCGTGGTCTTTTGTTGCTCGGCACCGTGATTCGATGAGTTCGACTGTCCGGCGACGACAAAGATGTCCCCCACCCCGACGTGTTCTATGGCGGCTTCTCCCAGCACCACCGGATCGGCAGCGGATTTTCGGAAGCGCACTTTGAGCGCATACCAACCACCTGCTAGAAGTTTGAAACCGCCGCTGAACCTGCCGTCCTTGACCTGCGCGCCTTGGGC
>CAMBTP010000013.1 GCA_945870855.1 Prosthecobacter debontii | reverse complement strand
GACTGCTGTGATTCTTCATTCACAGCTCTTAAGGACGGCTTTGTTTTACGGGACGACGGGTTGCTACCGGGGTACTTCGTTTTTCCATCACGAACCCAAAAAGCTGCGGATGAGAACCGCAGCAGTCAAAAGCCTCCGGCGGCATGGATATGCGCAAGGACTTTTGGCAGACGGTCTAGCGGAGCGCGGCGGTGATGTCATCCGCTTCCAGGAAAGGATAATCCTCCAGAATCTCAGCGTTGGTCGCGCCGGAGGCAATGAGATCCAGCACATCGCTAACGCGCAGTCGGTAGCCGCGTATGCATGGACGTCCGCCACATTTCCCCGGCTCCACGGTGATACGATCAAGAAGGTTCATAAGATCGGTAAATTATCCGCCGGTCATTTGATTCGCAAGCCTTTCCGCACCTCACGGAGTCTTCCAATTTGGGAACTCGGTGGTGAGTTTCGCTTTGAACTTCGCGGCCTCGTCGGCTTTGCCCTGTTTTTCGAGCACGCCGATGTATTTGTGAATTGCGAGCGGCTTGAGGTCGGCGTCTTCGTGGAAATTGATCACGTAGAGGTAATCAGCGGCCGCTTGGCTGAGGTTGTTTTCCTCGACGTAGAGATCGCCGGAGACGACGCGGAGGTAGGCGGATGTGCGGCCTTGGGGACGGAGAGCGAGGGCTTCGTCGGCTGATTTTCGGGCTTCGACAAAGCGCTTGAGGCCATGGAGGGCGCGGGCGCGATCGAGGATGGCGTCGGCTTTCCAGGCGGGGGTGTCTTCGACGTCGAGGAGATTTGTGATGGCGGGGAGCGCCTCGGTAAATTTGTCGATTTCGATGAGAGCCTTGGCGAGGTAGCGCCAGACTTCTTTCTGGGTGGTGCGGGGCTCGTCGGGGTTGGCGACGATTTCCAGGAAACGGGCAGCGGCCTCGTAGTCACCGGCGTTGTAGGCCTGCATGCCCGCCCACTGGACGGCCTGCTGGGGGACGTCATCGATGTATTTGCCTTTGATGGCGAGGTCGATCTCGGCGGCGAGGCTTTTTGGATCCTGGGCGGAGAAGTGAGAGAGTGCGAGGAGCAGGCCGGCGTGCTTGGCGTAGGCCTCAGCGCGGAGTTCGCGGGCGGTGTTGAGGAAAGGGGCGGACTCTTTGGGTTGGTTAGTTTTCACCATGCCCCAGCCAATAAAGTAGTTTGCCTCTGCCTTAAGGTTGTCTGTGAGATCATCGACTTTTTCTAGCAGGCCTTTGTAGCGGACGAGCATGTTCTCGATGTTGCCTTCCTTGCGGCGGGTGCGGGCGGATTCCAGCCAGGCGAGGGCGAGGAGATCGTCTGGCGCAGTTTTGTCGGTGGTGAGGCGGTCGTAATCGGCGACGGCTTTGGCGGACTCGCCGATCTCGGCGTAGGCCTTGGCGCGCTTGGCGAGGGCGGGGTGGCTCCGTTTGTCGTCCGGATATTTTGTGAGAAAATCTGTCAAGGAGCGGATCGCACCTTGGGCATCGCCTGCCTCGGCGAGGCACCATCCACGCTGGTAGAGGAAGCCGGGGCGGTTCGTATCACTGAGGAGGGTGGGGTCGATTTTCGAATACGTTTTTGCGGCATCGGCGGTCTTGTTTTCTGCAAAGAGCGTCTCCGCTTTCATCAGCATCGCGGTGTGGATGCGGGTGTCGTTGGAGTGGAATTTCTCGTAGATCTGGAGGAAGGCATCGACCTGATCGACGACGTGTTTACCCTCGATCTGGAAGAAGCAGTTGAGCCGGTAGTAAGAGGCCTGGAAGGCAAGGTCGTTCTCGGGTTTGACGAGGCGCTCGATCTCGCGGAACTGCTCGCTGGCCTCGGCAGGGCGGTCGATTTTCATCATGGCGCGGGCGGCGATCATGAGGCGGAAAGCCTCTTTCTCGCCCTCGCTTTTGAGGGTGCTCTTGCGGAAAATATCGAGCACCGCAGTGTAGTCTTTCTTCGCGTAAAAATTCTCCATCAGCGCGGTTTGCGCGTCGGGGCGGAATTCCTCCATGCCCTGCCCATTGAGGATGATGCGGAGGTATTTCTCGGCCATTTCGGTCTCGCCGAGTTTGATGGCGGCGATGGCGGCGTGGAGGGCGGCATCGCCGCGTTGTTTCGGTATGGCGGTGGAGTCGGCGACGGCGCGGAACATATCGAGAGCCTCCAATGGCTTGCCGGACTTGAGGGTGAGCTTGCCGACCTCGGTTTGCGCTTGGGCTTTGTAGAGGGCGCCTTCGGGATCGCCGACAACACGTTTGTATGCGGTGATGGCCTCGTTGTCGCGGCCGAGGAGGCGGTAGCAGTTGCCTGCAAAGAGGTTACCTTTGGGCTTGTCGCCGGGTTTTGCGGCGTTTGCGGCGAAGCGTTCGAAAAGCGGGGCGGCGAAGGCGTATTCGCGCTTGTTGTAGTGGTCGGCGGCGAGGGTGTAAGCGGCGGCGGCGGCGTATTTCCCCTTGCCGAAGCGAGTCAGCAGGGTGCTGAAGCAGCGCTTCGCGTCATCGATCAGGCCGGCTTGGTAGAAACTGCTGCCGAGATACCACCACGCGGCCTCGGTGTTAGCGTGGTTGGGGAATTGATTGATGTATTCGGAAAAAATATCCGCCGAGCGGAGATAGAGATCGCGGCGCGCTTCGAAATCAACGCTGGCCTGCGCGGTATCGAAGAGGTTTTTCCCGCGCGCGAAGAAATCGTTCCCGGCATCAGCGCGAAGATCCTCCGGGACGATGCCGGCGCGGGGCGGCTGCGCGGTGGCGGGCAGGGCGAGGAATAGGAAAAGGAGCGGAAATGCTTTCACGATACCGGGAGTTTCGGGACGAGGATAGGGATTTACCAACGGAATCACTTCGATGGCGCGGGCTTTTGCGTGGCGAAGGAGATGTTCCATATTCCTGCCTTCTGGCAGGTATCGATGACCTCGACGATGCGCTGGTAAGGCACCCCGCCGTCGCCGCGAATCCGGACTGGCTGGTTCTCGTATTGCATGGCGATGGAGGAAAGTTTTTCCAACAACGCCGGTAGATCGACCACGTTGCCCTCGACCTTGATGGAGCCGTCGGAAAGGATATTGATGTAGATTTCTCCCTTTTGGCGTGAGGGATCCGCGCCTTCCTTGGCGGTGGGGACGGAGACGGAGAGCTCCGTTTCGGAATTCGTGTATTGATGGCTTACGATAAAGAAAATGAGCAGCAGCAGCAGGATGTCGATCATCGCTGTCAGCTGCAGCCTGGAGGGTTCCGGTTTCCTGCTGGAGAATTTCATTGGAAAAAAGCCTTAAATTCCATGGAGATCTGGACGTTCGCCGCCGAGGGGCGAAGGAGCGGGTATCGCGTAATCCTCAGGAACGCGGCGGGATGGGGCGTAGGGATCGCTCTGTTTCTGATACTCTACTTGGGTATTCAGCAGTGCCATAAAATGGGTGGCCGCAGCCTCCAGTTCGGCTACGTATTTCTCCACTCGCGCGCGGAAGATGGCATAGAAAAACAGTGCTGGGATGGCAATGACAAGGCCGGCGGAGGTGGTGATGAGCGCTTCGGAAACACCCTCGGCGAGGTTCATCTGGCGTACGCCTTCGACCTCGCCCTGGGCGATAGTGAGCAGGGATTTCATCATGCCGAGCACGGTGCCGAGCAAGCCGACCATTGGCGCGATGGCTCCGATGTCGGCGAGGTAGCTGACGCGTGAGTAGAGCAGGCTGGCTTGGCGGGAGCCTTCTGCCTGCGCCACCTCGCGCACGTCGGCGAAGGCGGCTCCGGGGTATTTTGTAAGGAAATCAAGAGTTTTCTGAGCCACGCGAGCCATTGATTGGTTCTGACGGTGGCAGTATGCGATGAGGCCGCGGTAGTCGCGCTTGCGGATCATCTCCTCGGCGGCGATCATGAACTGATCGCTCACCACGGCGTTGCGTCGTATCGTTAGCAGGTAAAGCAGGATAAGCACCACGGTGACCACAGAGAAAAGCGTAAGAGGATACATCATCCATCCGCCGCCTGCGATGATTTCGAGGAAATTGGTTTCTTTCACGGGAGCAGCCGCCTCGGCAGCCTCCTGCGCGGAGGCGGTGAGGACGCCGCACAAAAGTAAGGCGATAGGGAAGGTAAAGCGCTTCATCGGTTGAGGGGAACTTAGCCCCCCATCCCGCCTTTGCAAGCACCGCCTGTCGGCATGTCGGGAGGACATACCTCTTATTCTGACGGAAAACGTCGGCGATTTTTCGGGTATCCAAGGGATTACCGCGTTCAACCCTTTTTAGTGAATTGGCGCAAAGCCTCTTCCTTGAGAGTTGAAGTTTGAAGTTTGAAATTTAATGTCCGCCCATGCGCACGCTCATCAAACACGTCCTTGCCCGCAAAGAGGGAACTGATTCACTGGAAATCGCCGGCTGGGTGCGGACCCGGCGGGACTCGAAGGCCTTCTCTTTCATTGAGCTGAACGACGGCTCGTGCCTCGGCAATTTACAGATCGTGGCGGACGCGGGGGTTCCGGGATACGAGGACATCCACAGCATGACCACCGGCGCGTCGGTGTCCGTTTCGGGAAAATTGATCCCATCACCCGCTCAGGGGCAGGATTGGGAAATGCAGGCCGCATCGATCAAGCTCCTCGGCACCGCGCCCGAGGATTACCCACTCCAAAAAAAAGGCCACACGCCGGAGTTCCTGCGCTCCATCGCCCATCTCCGCCCGCGCACGAATCTCTATGGCGCGACTTTCCGCCTCCGCTCGCGCATGTCCCACGCGATCCATCGCTTTTTCCAAGAGCGCGATTTCATCCATGTCCACACGCCCATCATCACGGCGAGCGATTGCGAGGGGGCGGGGGAGATGTTCCGCGTCACCACCCTACCGGATGAGAAAATCTCCAAGCATACCGAGGACTTTTTCGGCAAGCGCGCCTACCTCACCGTCTCCGGCCAGCTCGAGGGCGAGACCTTCGCCTGCGCCCTCTCGAACATCTACACCTTCGGCCCCACCTTCCGCGCGGAAAATTCCAACACCTCTCGCCACGCTGCCGAGTTCTGGATGGTCGAGCCAGAGATGGCCTTCTGCGACCTCGCGGGCGATATGGATTGCGCCGAGGAAATGATCAAATTCCTCGTCACCGAAGCCCTCGCCGATCCAGATCTCGCGATTTTCGAAAAATTCGTCGATAAAACCCTCCGCGAGCGCCTGCAACACGTCGTTGAGAAGCCCTTCCAGCGCATTTCCTATACGGATGCGGTTAAGCTGTTAGAAGGATCAGGAAAAACTTTCCAATACCCCGTCGCATACGGCTTGAACCTCCAGTCCGAGCACGAGCGCTGGCTCACGGAAGAGTATTTCAAGCAGCCGACCACTGTTTTTAACTACCCGAAGGAGATCAAACCCTTCTACATGCGCCTCAACGACGACGACAAAACCGTTACCGCAATGGATCTGCTCGTCCCCGGCATCGGCGAGATCATCGGCGGCTCCCAGCGGGAAGAGCGCTACGATGTTCTTCTGGAAAATTTCAAGCACCACCACATCGATCCCGAGGCCTACAGCTGGTATGCGGATCTGCGGAAATACGGCACGGTGCCGCACGCGGGCTTCGGCCTGGGCTTCGAGCGCCTGCTGATGTTCGTCACGGGCACGCCCAACATCCGTGATGTGATCCCGTTCCCAAGGACACCGGGGCATTGCGAGTTCTGAGGTGCCAAGCCTCCTGGAGAGCCGCGCCTCCGGCCGGCTTCTTCCGACTCACTAAGGGCTTTCCATGAACCAAACAAGCCGGCCAAAGGCGCGGCTCTCCATAGGTTGACACGCCGCCGTGTATCGCAGACTCTCCGTCCATAAATGGTTTTTAAAAGCTTGTGCAGGGATGTGGGGATCGGGGCGAATTCGTATTCGTTGGATGCCGCCGGGGTCAGAATGGTGCTCGATGCCGGGATGCATCCAAAAGAGGAGGGGCTCACCGCGCAGCCGCGCTACGAACTCATCGGCGACGACACGGCGGAAGCCATTTTCGTGACCCACTCACACCTCGACCACGTCGGCACCTTGCCGGTGCTCGCCGAGCGGCAGGAAAACGCACGGATTTTCATTTCCCCAGAGGCCGCGGAGCTGTCCCTCGCGATGCTCCACAACTCGGTCAACGTAATGGAATCGAAGCGCACCGAGCTAGGTATCACGGAGTATCCGTTTTTCCACCACGGCCAGCTCGACCGCATGAAAGGACGCTTCGAGACCATGAGAGTGGGCAGTAAATTTCCCGTGGATCTGGGCGGAAAAGTCACCGCCGAGTTCTTCGATGCGGGACACATCATGGGCTCAGTCGGCGTGATGTTCGAGGCGGAGGGGAAAAAGGTTTTCTACACCGGCGATGTGAATTTCGAGGACAGCACGATCCAGAAAGGCGCGGTCTTCCCCGAGGGCGAGATCGATGTGCTGATCGTGGAGACCACACGCGGCGAGCAGGCGCGGCGCGCGGATTACTCGCGTCTCGCTGAGGAAAACGAGTTCGCTGCGGCGATTGACGGCGTGCTGAAACGCGGCGGCTCGGCGCTGGTGCCGGTCTTCGCAATGGGGAAAACCCAGGAAGTCCTCGCCATGCTCCAGCGCTTCAAGGAAGAGGGGCTCATCAACGCGAAAGCCCCCATCTACATCGGCGGGCTGAGCACCAAGATGACCACGATTTACGACAAGTTCAGCGACGTCTCCCGTCGTAACCGCCGCGGCTTTAAATTTCTTACCGATATGGAACTCGCCGGCGGGAACAAAAAACGCGTTGGCCCGATCCCTTTCCACAACGGCTGCATCTACGCCCTCTCCAGCGGTATGATGTCGGAGAAAACCGTCTCCAACAACTTCGCGCGGCAGGGCGTTCTGGAAAATAAGAAGCACGGCCTATTCTTCGTCGGCTACGCGGATTCCGAAACCCCCGGCGGTCGCATCCGCGCGGCGCAGCCCGGCGATAAAGTGCTACTCGATCCTGCATACCCCGCCGTCCCGCTGAACTGCGAGGTGCGTATCTTCGATTTCTCTGGCCACTCCACCCGCGACGCCATCGCCAATTACGCCGTCAGCGTGAAACCGAAGAAAATTTTCCTCGTCCACGGCGATGACGGCGCCATGGCCTGGTTCAAACAAGAACTCCAAACCCGCCTCCCCGGCGTGGAAATCATCATCCCCGAGCCAGGCGTCGAGCACATCATCTGAAGCCTTGGAGTGCGGTGGCAAGACACCGCTTTGTATGGGGTGACATGTCGCCCCATGCAAAGCTCGGATATGTCCGAGCACTCCAAATCAGAGATGCAATCGGACTCCTAGCTAGGCACTGCATGGGAGGTAAAACGGAAACGCCTACTCTTTTTTTTCCGGCGCTACCTTAGGGCGGAGGCGGAGGGTCACTTTGGTGCCAAGATCCGGGATGTTGTCCGTATTGATCTGCCAGGCGAGCGCGTGATTTTCCTGCGCGTGATTGCCTGACAAGCACAGCACCTCATCCCCGAAGGTGGAAATGGAGATCACGTTGCCGTTCACATCGGCGATGTAGGTTTTTGTCTCGCCTTCTTGATGTGTGTGGGAACCCGCAAAGAGGAATGAATCCGGAAATTTCTCCTCAGCTTTGTCAGCATCGGAAAGACTTGATTCGTCGTCGGACGGGGAGAGGAAATCGCTGATCGGGCGCTCGGTCATCACACCTTTTTCGTCCGGCACCAGCAGCGTGATCTTCACCGCTTGTCCACTCGGTGGGATATCTAACCAGCGCGTGCCCTCTTCGTTGCTCGGCTTGCGCATGGCGGGATTTCCTGGTTGGGCGCCGATCAAAAGCAGGGAGGCATGAATGTGGCTCGGCTTCGCTTCCACCATGACGATGGACTCGTGTTCCCTGCTGTCTTTCGCGCAGGCGATCACCTCCAGATAGCCCTTGGCAAGACACACCACCGCCTGCACATCCACAAAGCGCTCTTCCGTGTTGATCGTAATGCCAGGAAAAATGGCACGGATTTTTCCGGCGAGATCCGCAGGAACTTTTTCAGCCGCCGTTTTCTCGGGTGCTTCCTCGGCCGTCAGCGGCTGGACGCACAATACGGCGAAGCTCAGTGCCGCCGCCAGCCACTTGAAACCGCCGTCAGCTTTCCCTGTGCTTTCATTCTTGCGCATGAATGAAGTTTGTCTCTGGCTCGGCAGCTTGCAATCGGTAATTCGAGCTATATGAAACCCATACCCTTTGTTGTCGCAGAAACGCGTGGCGGATTACGTTTTTCGGTGGAACTGGACTTGGATTCCTATCGGCTGCTGTAGCATTCCGAGAACATAGATTACAACATCGACAGATGAACGTTTTGCGCCATACCCTACGCCTGCCGGAGTCCGGTATTTTAAAGCACAGCAATGACACCCTACGTATTGACGCATGCCGATGCACTCAAAGCCGAAGTAACCCAAGGAGTGCTGACTCCGGAGTTTCTCAAGGATCTTCGTGAGGGATATGTGATGGGGTGCGAGGATAAAGCATTGCACAACGCGGTGACGAATAACTTCATTGACGCACTGGCGCTGAATCGCGATGCGGTGCGGGGCCAAGACGGACTCTTCAGCCACCGGATCAAGCAGGAGGGCGTGACAGACCAGAAGCAATCCGGACGCTGCTGGATGTTCGCAGGGCTCAACACACTGCGTCCGCATATCATGCGCGAGCACAAGATGGAGTCGTTCGAGTTTTCCACGGCATATCTCCAGTTCTGGGACAAGATGGAGAAGTCCAACCTTTATCTCGAATCGGTCATCGAGCTGCGTGGCGTGGATTTCATGGATCGCGACTGGGAGATTGTGAACAAGCACTCTCCAGAGGAGGGCGGCTGGTGGAATTTCCTCACAGCTCTGGTGGGTAAATATGGCGTAGCGCCTCTTTCTGCGATGCCGGAGACGAAATCGAGTTCCGATACCAAGACGCTCAATGAGATTCTGGGTCGGCTTCTGCGTCGCCATGCCGCTCGGATGATGGAGCTTTATGAGGACGGTGCCGATCTGGATGCTCTGCGTGCCGAGAAAGCCTTGGCCTTGAAGGGGGTTTACCGTTTCCTTGCGATCAATTTGGGCAAGCCGCCCGTGGAGTTCGAGTGGCGTTTCCGGCTCCGCAAGGATGCGGAAAAAAAAGCGGAGTCCGAGGATTCTGTGAGTGTGGAAGATCAAGGGCTGAGCGCAGTGGAGACGCACACTCCGCTGTCGTTTTACGAGAAATACGTCGGCTCGGCTCTGGGCGATTACGTTTGCCTATATAACGATCCGCATAACGAACTGAACCAGCATTACTGCTTTGATCGCGCCCGCAATATGATTGGCAAGAAATGCATGGATTTCGTGAACGTGGGCACTGACATGATGAAGGAGATCGCGAAGGCCTCCATCCTCGCCAACCAACCGCTTTGGTTCGCCGCGAACATGAGCTTCGACCAATCCACCGAGCACGGCTTGATGGCGATTGATCTTTTCGATTACGGCAGCTTGTTCGGGATTGAGCTGAACATGACGAAGGCGCAGCGCACCCGCTTCTACGCCGGGGCATCGAATCACGCGATGGCTTTGATTGGAATGGACCTCTCCTCAGACGGCTCGCCGCAGAAATGGCTGGTCGAAAACAGTTGGGGGGACAAAAAAGGCAAGAATGGTCTTTGGACTCTAAGCGATAGTTGGTTTTCGGAACATGTTTACACCGTCATCGCGCATAAGAGCCACGTCCCGGCGGATATCCTGAAATGCTTAGAGGACGAGCCGAAGGTTTTGCCAGCGTGGTATCCGGGCGCGTCTGCGGTTCTTTGAAGGCACGCGTATGCGGAGCCTTCCTCCCATCACCGTGCTGACACACGCGGCGTGGGTCATTTTGGCAAAATGACTCTACCTAAAACGCGCCGTTCAGTTTGCGGCCGACCCAGAAAGTTCCTAACAAGAGAATCAGCAGCACGAGGGTGCCCCAGTGGGACCAGAGGGGGATTCGGTTTTCGAGGGGGCGCGGCTCTGGGAGTGCGTTGATCTCGCCGATGAGTTCCGCGAGTTGCTCGGGGAGGATGCTGCGGGCGCGGGAGACCTTGGCGATTTCCTCAAGAACATCCAGTCGCGCGGGCTGGCCTGTTTTCTCGATGTCCACGCCCTGGGCGAGGATGGTGGTTTCTGTTGGAAGATCAGAAGCTCCGAAAACGGTGGCGCGGAGTTTCCATGCCCCAGGTAGATCGATCTTGAAACGCCCGGTGTAGGAACCCCATTCGGTTTCATTTTTCTGAAGTTCAACGCGCTGAGTCTTGCCATCCGGCGAGGTGATGTCCACCGAGACCACACCCTCCTTGAGCGGGGTGCCGTTCGCGTCGAAGGCATTCGCATTGAGGGTGACGGACGCGCCGGGCTCGGGGCGCTCCGGGGTGTAGAAAAGCCTGACTCGCTGGCCGGCGGCCATGTTGCGCTGGTAGGACATCCATCGCGCGACCTGACCCCAGAAGCGGTAATGATAAAGGTCTTCGACGCCACGCCGCCAGCGCCATGCGGAATCGATGCCCATGAAGAGGACTTTTCCGCTGCCAGCCGCCTTGGTTACCATGAGTGGCACCGGGCCAAAGGGGCCGCGGCGGTTCGCGTGAACGGCGAGAACTTCGGTGCCGCCCTTCGCACGGATGACTGGGGCGTGCCAGAAAAAGCCTGGTAAGCGCCTCCAGATCTCTGGGTTTTCCTCCTCGGAATCGCCAAGCATGGTGAGCAACGAGGCGCGGCCTTCGGTGGTGAGGTTGAGCGGGGTGGCGAGGGTTTCGGGGAAGCCTTCCTTGTTTTTATCATCAAGGGTAACGGGGATGAGATCGGAAAGCTCGGTGTCGAGGAGGGTGAACTGGTTGCCCTGGCGGCCGGGCAGGAATACGACGCCGGATGCCTGGTTTTCCACGAGGCCGCGGATCAATGCGCACTGCTCCTTGGTGAGCTGGTTTTTCCCGACTCCGACATCTCCGAGTACGACGACATCGAATTTTGAAAGCTCCTCCAAGGTCTCAGGAAATTTTTCGATGTAATCCGTGCCACCACCCGGGCCGAGCTCCGGGCGCAGCAGCAGGCAGGAAAGCTCGACGCCGGGATCGCGCTGAAGGGCGTTGCGGAGGAAGCGGAACTCCCAGCGCGGCAGGGTCTCGACGATGAGCACGCGGATCCGCTCGGGGCGGCCGGAGATGGTGAAGGCGCGGGCGTTGTTCGCGGAGACTAACTCGCCGTCCTCGACCGGAACGGAGAGAGTGAGCGTCGAGGAACCTTCCTTTTCCAAGCGCCACAGGATAGAATCGTAGGTCTCGGCGTTGGGCGCGAGGACGATGTTTTTCGTGCGCTCGCGGCCGGAGTCGTCGCGGAGGCGGACGATGGTGCGCACTTGCCGGTCGAGCGAGGAGCGGATGGTAAAAGGGATCTGCACGTTCTCGCCGACGATACCGTAAGTCGGCGCGGTGACGGTGAGCAGATCGAGATCCGGCAGGCGCGTCTCGGAGCCGACAGGTATGGTAAAAATCGGCACGCCGCGCAGGCGGTATTTCTGCGCCGCGCCAACAGGTGGCTGGCCGAGGTTAAAATCGCCATCGCTGAGAAGGACGACGGCACGGAGGTTGTTTTCTTCCTTTAAGAGGCTTTCCAGCGGCTCGCCGAGGTCGGTGCCGTTTAGGCCTTCACTGGCCGGGGTTGCGAAGGGGCGGGTGATGAGATCATTCGCACCGCCGGAGCGCAGCGGAGTCCACAGATCGGAGGCGAGAGCTTTTTCCACCCACTCGGCGCGGGCGACGATCTCATCCGCTTTTCCCTCACCGGCCAGCGAGGTAGGGAGGCGGGCATCAAGGGTTTTCATGGAACCCGAATCATCCCAAAGAATTGTAATCTTTGGCTTCGTAGTGGGATTGATGATCGTGCGCCACTCTGGCTGCCAAAGCAGGATAACCACGATGGCAGTGATGAAAAACCTCAGGATTTCCAAGGCAGCGGTGCGCGCCGGATGCGGGCTGCGTTTCCATGAAACGACGCAAAGCCAAGCCACTCCGAGCAAAGCGGCGATGCCAAGCCAAAGGGTGAGGGGAGTGGGATTGAGGTGAAGCAAAAGTATTGGCGGAAAGGTGCGCCCATTCTCTAGCCGATGCGCGCGGCGAGGGCAAGGGGCGATGATGGGTCTTCGGGGAGCACACGCGCCCCCGCGTGTCGCGGAGTGCGCCCTCGCTCTCCGTCGGTCGGAAAGACCACTCGCGCCGCATAGCCGAATCAACGCCCGCCCTATCTCAAGCCAAGTTTCCGGCGGGGGCGCCGGAAACAACACGCGAGGGCGCGTGTGCTCCCCTCAATCGCCCGCGCAATTTCCCGATGGCGAAATCGATTGCCTCCTTGGAAACACAGAACGGCGGAGTGAGCGCCACGACATCGCCATGCGGGCCGTCGGGGAGGGCGAGGATGCCGTCCTGGAGTAAGCCTTTCACCGCACTCAGCGCGCGTTCGCCGCTATCGGTTTCCACGCCCATCATCAGCCCTTCGCCGCGGATGTTTTTTACGGCAGGTAGGTCGGAAAGTGTCCGGAGCGCGGCGGCGAGATGCTGCGATGCGGCGGCGACCATGGCTTGCGTTTCTGGTTCGCGGTAACGGCGGATCGCCTCGATGGCCATCGCGCAGCCCATCGGGTTTCCGAGAAAAGTGCTGGTGTGTAGCGCCTCGCCGTGAGTCTCGGGCCAGGCGTCCATGATCTCTGCCTTACCGATGCAGACGGAGATGGGGAAGCCGCCCGCCAGCGCCTTGCCGAGGCAGATGAGATCCGGGAAAACACCCTCCCGCTCGCAGGCGAACATTTTTCCCGTGCGCCAGAAGCCGGTGTAGATTTCATCGAATACGAGCACCGCGCCGATTGCATCGCACCACTTGCGGAGTTCTGTTAGAAATCCCAGCGGCGGCACGATGATTCCGCCGCGTCCCTGAATTGGCTCCACCAGTACCGCGCCGATCCCGACCCCATCGATTTTCCAAAGCTCCTTCTTGAATATTTCCAGCTCCTCTTCTGTCTGGGGAAACGCCAGCCGCCGAGTCACCTTCGCGAGCTGTCCTTCGAAAGGCTCGCTGAACCAGCCGATCCCTTGCCCGAGGAGCGCCCCGTAGCCGAGGCCATGGTAACCGCCCTCGAAGGAAAGAATCCCGCTGCGCCCCGTCGCCAGCACCGCCGTTTTCAGCGCCGCCTCCACCGCCTCGAAGCCGGAATTCCCGAACAGGCATTTCCCCTTCTTTCCCTGCCATTTTTCGAACGTGATCTCAGAGAGCACCTCGCAAAGCTCCACCTTGACCCGCGCCGGATGGACATCGCCCATTGCGTGCATCAGGGAAACGCTCTGTTGCCGCAGCGCCTCGCCCGTGAACCCATACCCAATTCCCGCCACGCCGAAGCCGCTGGTCATGTCGAGGAAACGGTTGCCATCCGCATCCCACACATTCGCGCCCTCCGCCCGCTCCCAGAAGACTGGCCAGTCATCTGTCAGGAACGTGGTATTTCGGCATTCGGCCTCCGCCAAACGCTTCGCTAGCCCGAGGGATACTGGCCCGGGGATGTTCGTAAGGATTTCAGGAAGCACGTGGTAAGTTTGTCACAGAAGGCTATTCCTTGAAGTTTAAAGTTTAGAGTTTGAGATTTCTGATCCTAGACTCCCCCCGTGATCGCCAGCGTTCTCATCGACGGCCCTTCTGAGCTCGTCTTCGACTATGTCATCCCCGAGGGGCTGGCAGTCGTGGCTGGCTGCCGGGTGCGCGTGCCGATACGCCAGAAGACGAGCTCCGGCACGGTGCTTTCGGTGACGCCACCGCCGGACCAAAGCGAGTACGCGATGCGCGAGGTGAAATCCCTGATCGACCCTGAGCCGCTGATTACGCCTGTGCTTCTGAAAACCGCGCATTGGATCGCGGGCTACTATGGATCCAGTATCGAGGGTGTGATCCGCTCTATCCTGCCCGAGGCTGTGCGCACGGAGGATAACTCCGCAAAGACCCGCCGCATCGCTACCGCCGCAGCAGATCCCGATCCCGAGGCGCTCGCAAAACTGGAAAAACGCGCAGCTAAACAGCACGTCATCCTCACTCTTCTGCTTCACGCCCCCGACCGCACCCTCGCCGTGGCCGATCTAGGTGAAAACTCCGCTCCTTCCCTGAAAAGCCTCGCGGAAAAAGGTTTCATCACCATCTCCACCGAGGAAGTCCGCCGCGATCCCGAGGCCGAGGAAACGATCATCCCCTCCGAGCCCCTCACCCTCAACGACCAGCAGCAGGAAGCCTTCGATGCCATCAAATCTTCCCTTGGCGGCCTTGGCGAATTGGCGGTGAAACCTTTCTTATTATTAGGAGTAACAGGCAGCGGTAAAACCGAAGTCTATCTCCAAGCAGCACAATCCGCCCTCGATCTCGGCAAAACCGTTCTCGTCCTCGTCCCGGAAATCGCCCTCACGCCGCAAACTGTCCGCCGTTTCAAAGCGCGTTTCTCGCAGCTCAATGACCAAGTCGCCGTGCTCCACTCGCACCTCTCGCAGGGCGAGCGTTTCGATGAGTGGCACCGCATCCGCAAAGGTACGGCACGCATCGTAATTGGTGCGCGCTCCGCCGTGTTCGCGCCCTTGCCGAACCTCGGGCTGATCATCGTCGATGAGGAGCACGAGTCCTCCTACAAGCAGGAAAGCCCGCCGCGCTACCACGCCCGCGATGTGGCGGTGCTCCGTGCTGCCTTCGAGCCTTGTGTCATCGTTTTAGGCTCCGCCACGCCCTCGCTGGAGAGCTGGCAGAACTGCCTTTCCGCGAAATACCATCTCCTCCGCCTCGACAAACGCGCCGACGCGCACTCCATGCCGCTCGTCCGCGTGATCGACATGCGTTTGGAAAAGCAGAAGCAGAAAGGCCAAACCCCGATCCTCTCCGACCGACTCCGCACTGCCCTGGAGCAACGCCTCGCGAAGGGCGAGCAATCCATCCTTTTCCTCAACCGCCGCGGCTTCGCCCGCTCGCTGCAATGCCACTCCTGCGGCCATGCCTGCACCTGCCCGCACTGCGCCGTCGCACTCACTTACCACCGCACCGATGAGCGCCTCGTCTGCCATGTTTGCGGCCACCAATCCATCGTTCCGAAAAAATGCCCGGAGTGCAAAGATCCCGGCATCGCGCTCCAAGGTTACGGCACGCAGAAGGTCGAGGAAATCTTGCAAAAGGTCCTGCCGGAAGCCCGCTTCGCCCGCATTGATGCCGACGCGATGCGCAAAAAAAACGCACTGAAAGATATCCTGCGAAAATTTAAATCGAACAAGATCGACGTCCTCATCGGCACCCAGATGATCGCCAAGGGCTTGCATTTTCCCAACGTCACCTTGGTAGGAATTTTAAACGCCGACCTCGGCCTGCACGTCCCAGATTTCCGCGCGGGTGAAAGGACTTTCCAGCTCATCACCCAAGTCGCTGGGCGGGCGGGAAGGGGAGAGTTGGAGGGCGAGGTCATCGTCCAGACCTTCACCCCGCACTCGCCTAGCATCCAGTTCGCGCGGAAACATGACTTCGATGGCTACGCGGAGCAGGAGATGGAAATGCGTCACCAGTTCCGCTTCCCGCCCTTCGCCCACTGCGCCGTCCTGACCGCAAGATCCACCCACGAACGCCGCGCTGAGTTCACCCTCCAGACCCTCCACCTGAGATTGAAAGAAGCGCTTCCACCGGAAATCTCATTAGGCGAAGTCCTCCCCAGCCCCCTCATCCGCTCCCACGACCAGTTCCGCTTCCAAATCACCCTCCGTGCCCACAAAGCCCGCCCCCTCACCAGCCACGTCCAAGCCGTCCTCCGCAGAACCACCCTCCCAGAGGATGTGACCGTGGTGTTCGACATGGATGCGTATAATTTCTCGTAAGTGACAATACAACCGCTTCTCTTCTTTACAAGGATTGCTAATCTTTGTAGTTTCCCGCGCATGAATATCTCACTCACGACGGAACTGGAAAGCGCGGTGAAGGCGAAAGTCGCCTCGGGGCTCTACAACAACGCAAGTGAAGTGATCCGCGAAGCGCTGCGCAAAACCCTTCTCCAGGAGCAGGAAAACCAGTGGCTAGTCCGTGAGGCGGCCATCGGCTACGCCCAACTCCAGGCTGGGCAAACCGTGGAAGTCAAATCCGAGCAACATTTTATCGACCTCGTCCGCGGCACCGCATGAAGCTCACGATCACCGAGGCCGCGATGCACGACCTTGGTTCCATCAGGGCATACACTCTCGAAACATGGGGTGAGGCGCAGGAAGAAACCTATCTCCGGAGAATCTGGAGCCGCCTCCAAAGCCTCCGCGAAGACCCCTTGCGCCACCGCCTCAGGGAAGAACTCTTTCCCGGTTGCCGCATCGCTTCCGAGGGCAGGCACGTCATCCTTTTCCACAGCGAGGGCAACGCCGTTACCGTCGTCCGGGTTCTCCATTCCGCGATGGATTTCAAGCGCCATCTCCGGGAGAGATGAATGTCCTTTTGCTCCGCCCACCGAAAAGGTGCTTGGAATGCAGAGCCGCATGGATCTCACGATGGACATCCCAAAACCTCTAGGGCGTTTGCTTGGCTGTGCTATTCTTGAACAGGGCGTGCAGTTGTGATGATTTTTACGGATTTTTCGCGGTGATCCCGGTAATAATCGAAGGCGTCGTTGAGCGATTCGAACTCTTCGAAGGGGATAACTGCGAGCAGGGCGTTCCTGATTAGGGCTAGGTTTTTGGCTCCTCGCGCATTTCGTTTCGGTGCCTTATCTTCGCGCCAGTAAGTGGCATCGCGTTTCCAGTGATTGAGGTTTTCCACGCTCCAGTGCTCACGGATCAGTTTACTGATCTGGGCAGCTGTTTTGCTGCCACATTCATGCGATGTGCCAAATATGCGGACCGCCATTTCGGGCACGGCACCCTCTTGGGTCGAGCGGTAGATACGCGTGCATTTGATGATCTGCGCAATGTGCGGAAATGGGCTAACCTCGGTATCCACTGCGGCAATGGTGATATCCCGAAGTTCAAATCTGCCATGCCCACGCTCCAGCTCGCCGACCAGATCTACGGGCCGATCATTGAGCAGGTTCTCGGCGTATTTGTAATAGTTTCCCTGGTTTTTCTTGATGGCCGATAGATTATCCCCGCCGAGTTCGAAGATTAGGCAATTCGTTTTTTTTGGGTGTGTAGGGCGTCGGAGGTGATGGTGGCGTTTTCTAAAAATGCGCCGCTCTGCTTGAGGAGTTCTTGTGCTACGGGGAGCTCGCTGTCGTCCTTTTTACCGCTGTAGCTGGCCATGGCGACGGGCCGCCCGTCCTCGTGGCGGCACAGGGTGACGATGGCTCCGAGGGCGTGGCCGAGGTCTTTGCCATCTAATGCGAGGCTTTTGGGGAGCTTGTCTTGGTGGACGGCGAGCCAGGCGTTGAGGGCTTTGGCGAGCGCTTCGGGATCGGCTTCGTTGACGAAGTTGTTGAGGGCATCGTAGCTGGGCATGACGAGGCGTCCGGCTTTGTTGCGGACGTTGAGGCCAATGGCTTTGCGCTGGTCTTGGCTCAGGGCTGCGCAGCGTTTCCAGATGGCTTTGACATTCGGTGAGCCGACGAGCAGGCCGTGGGCGATGAGACCAAACATGCCGATTTTCGCATAGCGTCTGGAGTATGGGCTGCGGTGATCGGGGATCTGATGAAAGGCGTCTGATAGGCTGCGGAGGTGCTTGTGGGATAGGGCGCTGCGGGCTCCTGCAACTCCTTCGCTGGTGCCTTTTTGAAAAATTTCCGGGAGCGGTGAAGAACTCGATAGTAGCTGTTGGGGATTTTTCTGGAGCGGATAGACCCAGTATTTTTTCGGGGATTTTTCGTCGGTGTAAAATTCGCTTTTGTGGCGTTTGTAGCCTTTGCTAAATCCGAGAGGCGTCCAGTTGCTGGCTTTGTAAATGGTGCCTTCGTGAAGCTGCGGATCGCTGAAACTTTCGGCAAGGATGGGACGGTATCCGTATTTTTCCTCGAAGTGTTCGGGAAGTTTGCGCAGGGCGAGTCCCATGCAGCGGGTGGCGAGGTTGGGTTGGCGGCGTGATTCCAGGACTAGAAATCGTCGCAACTGGGTGACGAGGGGTAGACGGGTTCCTCGGGTGAGCGGGTCCCAATCGATCCATTCATCGCGGTCTTTAAGCCTGAGAGCCGCTCCAGACCAGCAAAGGACGGCACAAAGCACGGGGAAATCATCCTCCGAATCGTTCTGGTAAATCCCTTGCCAGATGGTGTTTCCGGCGGGTCGTCCGGCCTTGAGGTAGTGCTCGTCATTGAGGGCGGAGCGGAGTTGGTCGATCTCAAATTTTGTGGTGGCCTGCCTGATTTCAAGGTTTTGGCTGACGGAATCGAGAGGAGAGCAGATGTGAGTGCATATCATGACCCACCTAATCTGGCTATTTTAGGGTGAAAGTCTAGCGCGGATTTAAAAAGCCTTGAAAACTGGGCTTTCAAGGCTCGGCTGGGCAACCGCCCTGCCAAAACCTCCGGAAACCCATGTCACGGGTTGCGCGTCTGAACATGATGAGTATGATCCGGCGAGTGGAGCTGAAGAAACCTCGTCCTCTATCTTTCCCGTATGATCGGTCTCGCTCTTAAAATGCTCTTCGGCGACACCGCCAAATACCTCATGCTGGTATTTGGTATCTTTTTTGCAACCTTCCTGATCCTCCAGCAGCTTGCCATTTTCTGTGGCCTGATGCTCTGGACGACTTCCACTTTGAAAAACGTCAACGCGCCGATCTATGTTGTCGATCCGCAGGTCTCCCAGGTCAACGAAACCACCCCGATGCGCGATACGGATGTCGCGCGGGTGCGCTCGGTATCCAATGTCCGCTGGGCGATGCCTCTCTTCAATGGCATCCAGCGCGTAAAGCTCGATAACGGCGCTTTTAAAATCATCCAGCTTGCTGGTATCGACTCCGCCTCGCTCGCCGGTGCCCCTGCAACCCTCGTCGAGGGTAAACTCGAAGACCTCCGCTTACCCAACACTGTCATCATCGATAAGCTCGCGGTAAACTTCCTTTCCAGCGATCCGGATAAACCTATCAAAGTCGGCGATCAATTCGAGATCAACGACATCGAGGCGCGTGTCGTCGGCATTGCCGAGTCCATGCGGTCTTTCACCGGTGGCCCATACGTCTGGACTACCTACGAGCGCGCCCTGCAATACGCACCGCCGCAGCGGAAAATGCTCTCCGCCGTGATTGCCGCGCCCATGCCCGGTGTTACCCTCGAAGCCGCCGCCGCGGAAATCGAAAAACAAACCGGCCTCCGCGCTTATGTGAACCGCGATTTCAGCTTCGATGCTCCCGATGATTTCAACACCATGACCGTGTTCTGGTTCGTAAAAAACACCTCCATTCCAATCTCTTTCGGCACCACCGTCATCGTCGGCCTGATTGTTGGCATCGCCATTTCCTGTCAGACTTTTTATGCCTTCGTACTCGATAATCTCAAGCACCTCGGCGCACTCAAAGCCATGGGTATGTCGAATTTTCGCCTTAGCATGATGCTGGTCATCCAGTCCATGACCGTCGGCCTGGTCGGCTTCGGCATCGGCCTACTCGCCACCGCAGGCTTTACATTTACTGCGATTAAAAACGGCGCGCCATTTTTCATGCCCACCATCATCCCCTTCGCCGTCTTTGCAGCCATCCAGCTCATTTGCCTTTTCGCAGCCACCCTCGGAATCATCCGACTCTCGCTGTATGAACCTGCCGCTGTTTTCCGCACATGAAGCCAGCCACCGATGCCATCGTCCAAGTGGATAACGTGGAGAAGACCTTCAACTCCGGGGTCAACGCCATCCACGTTATGAAAAACGTCAGCCTCGCCGCGTATCCGGGCGAGATTCTCATGCTCGTCGGACCATCCGGCTGCGGGAAAACGACCCTGCTCTCCGCCATCGCGGGCACGCTTAAAGTCGAATCCGGCTCCATCATCGTCTTCGGCCAGCCGCTGCACAGCATGTCGGGCAGCGCACTGACCCGCTTTCGCGCCAACAACATCGGCTTCATTTTCCAGCAGTTCAATCTCATCCCCACTCTCAGCATCGCGGAAAACGTCTCCGTCCCGCTGCTCATCCAAGGTCACTCAAATCGCCACGCCATCAAGGCGGCTCGCGAGGCTCTCGATTCCGTCGGCCTGGCAGATCGTTGGCGCGAGCGACCTAACAAACTCTCCGGTGGTCAGCAGCAACGCGTCGCCATCGCCCGCGCCCTCGTCCACCAGCCACCGCTCGTCATTTGCGATGAGCCCACCGCCGCCCTCGATTCCAAGAACGGCGAAATCGTCCTAGACCTTTTCCTAAACGTCGCCCGCACACCCGGCCGCGCCGTCATTATCGTCACCCACGATAACCGCATCCTCTCCTACGCTGACCGCATCGCCCTCATGGAAGACGGCGAGATTCTCGGCGTCACACAGCAAAGCCACAACATCCCGCCCAAGTTCATTCACGAACACTCCTCACCCACTTCTTAACCTCAAGACCCGTTTTCACATGTTCTCCAAAATACTCCGCTACGGCACAATCGTGGCTGCTATCGCAGGCATCTACCTCATGGTTCAAGCCCTCCAAGCTCAGGCGAAAAATCAACCCGTGCTTGGCGGCGATCCACCGGTCATGCCGCCCGCGAAGCCCTTTAAGCAAAGCGTCGCCGCGACAGGAATCCTTGAGGCGCTGAGCGAAAACGTCGCCATCGGCGTGCCGCTGCCGGGTCTCGTCACCGAAGTGCTGGTGAAGGTGAACGATCGTGTGGAAAAAGATCAGCCGTTGTTGAAATTGGACGACCGGGATCTTGAAGCCGATAAACTCTCGAACCAAGCCCAACAGCAAATCTCACGCGCCCAGATCACGGTCAGCGAGGCGCAGCTCGCCAAGCTCGAGTCCCAGCTCCAGCGCCTCAGCGCCGTCACCGATCGCCGAGCCGTCAGCCAGGATGAGTTGGAAAACAGCAGGCAGGACGTCGCCGTTTCCAAAGCGCAGCTCGTCGCCGCAAAGGCGCAGCTGACCGTCTCAGAGAACGCGTTGAAGCGCATCAACCTGCTCATCGAGCGGCTCACCATCCGCGCTCCGCGCGTTGGCACGATCATCCAGGTCAATGTCCGTGCAGGGGAATATGCCGCCACCTCCCCCAAGACCCCGGCCATGATCCTAGGCGAAACCGACAAGCTCCAGGTCCGCGCCGACATCGACGAGCAGAACGCCACCCGCATCCGCGCGGGTCAGGCGGCGTTCGCTTACCTGAAAGGCGATCCCACCATCACCTTTCCGCTCGAATTCGTGCGCATCGAGCCCTATGTGATACCCAAGGTTTCGCTCACCGGCTCCAGCACCGAGCGGGTGGACACCCGCGTCCTGCAGATCATATACTCTCTGACCCGCCCGACGGATCCTCCGCTTTATGTCGGCCAGCAGGTCGATGTGTTTATCGAAGCCCCCGACCGCCACAAGAAACAATGAACCCACGGCTCCTCATTTTTCCCGGATTTTTACTACTGGGCTCCTGCATGCTCGGGCCGGATTTCCAACTCCCCGGAGCCTCCGGCGGCACGCGTTGGAAGGAATCCAAATCCACGGTCGCCACGCCCCTGCCAGACAACTGGTGGCGGCTTTTCAACGACCGCGAGCTGACCCATCTGGTGGATCGTGCGCTCGCCGCGAACAACGACCTCGCGGCCGCCAAGGCGAGGGTTGAAACTTCGCGCGCTCTGGTGGGCTTGGATCGCGCGAAGCTTTTCCCCACCCTCGATCTAACAGGATCGGCGGGGATCAACCGTTCATCCGCCGATACCATGGAGGCGAACATGCCGCCGGGCGTGAACGTTCCTCTCGAACAACAACGCTACCGCAGCACCTTCGACCTCGCCTATGATCTCGATCTCTGGGGCAGGAACAAGCGGGCCATCGAGGCCTCATCCGCCCAAGCCGCCGCCGCGGAGGCGTTGCTCGATTCGCAGCGGCTGGGCATCGCCACCGAGGTCGCCCGCCAATATTTCTTGCTGCGTGGTCTCGATGCGCAGACCGCCGTGCTGCAGAGCACTATCAAAAGCCGCCAAGCCGCTCTCGACATCCAGAAATCCCGCACCGAAGCGGGCTTGGAGGATGGCCTTGCCACCAGCCGCTCCCGCACGGAAGTCGAACTTGCAAACAACGACCTCAGCCTCGTCCAGCGCCAGCGCGGCTCTGCGGAACACGCGCTTGCCGTGCTTTGTGGGACGATGCCATCCGGATTTTCCATCAGCCAACAAAGCCCGGGAAGTACCCTGCCAGACATCCGCCCCGGCCTTCCCGCCCAAATCCTCAACCGCCGCCCCGACGTGCGCGCCGCTGAAAAGAATCTCCGTGCCGCCTGTGCCGAAATAGGAATCGCGGAAACGGCGTTCTATCCGAATTTCAGCCTCACTGCCGCCGGCGGATTCGAGTCCATTGACGTCGCAAGGTTTCTCGATTGGGAAAACAGAGTGCTCTCCCTCGGTAGTGGAGTCGCCGCTCCGATCTTCAGGGGCGGTGCCAACAAGGCGAACTATCAGGCCGCCCTCAGCCGCTACGATGAGGCTCTCGCAGCATACCGCCAATCCTTGCTGATCGCCTTGCGGGAAGTGGAGGATGCCCTCGTCGATCTCAAGGGTCTCGCTAAATCTCGTGCCGCCTTGGAGAGCGCCCTCAAGAGTTCCAGGGAAACCAATGCCCTCGCGCAGGAACGTTACGACAAAGGCATCACTAACTACTTCGAGGTGGTCGATGCCGAGCGCGGTGTTCTCCAGATCCAGCTTTCACTCAGCCAGCTCCATGCCGACCAGCGCATCACTCTCGCCGCCCTCGCCAAAGCTCTCGGTGGTGGTTGGATTGGAAAGTGAAGTTACAAAGCTGACACGACCGGGAGGCTGCGGAGGTCGTCACTAGATTGTTCGAGTGAGTGGATAGGGGTTGAAAGCCTGCCCAGTCTGTCCCAACTTCGCACTTACCTCGAACGGGGTATTTAAAAATTATGAAAAAGGCGATGACGATGATGGCGATGATGGCGATCTCCATGATTACAGCGGGAGCCGCATGGGGGCAGGTGGATTTCAATGCCGTGCAGCGAGGCAAAGAGGTTTTCGAGACGATGGGTTGCATCGTTTGTCACTCAAGCGTGAAGGACGATCCATCCGCCAAGACCGGCCCGAACCTTCATGGACTTTTCCTGACCGAGCCGCGCGAACGCGAGGTGATGGTGCCCGCCACCGGCGAGAAGAAAAAGGTCAAAGCTGACCGAGCATATTTCAACGACTCGATCCGCAAATCATGGGATCTCCTCGCCATCTCGGAAAAAGGCGTCACGAAAGGCACTGCCTACGGCGCGATCATGCCGATGTTCGCCCCCGAAGTGATTTCCGACGAGGATCTCGAATCCATTTGGCACTACGTTCGGACCATGGCGGAGGGTCACGCGGCTGGCGCCGCAGAGGTGATGCTCAAGAAAAAGGACGCGCCCGCCGCCGCTTCAGCGCTTGAAATCCCCGGTGAGGAATCCGTCGCCGACCGCACCCGCGTTTTTCGCGTTGCGATGCCGGGCACGAGCGGTCGCGCAGTCGCCGTCGGCCAACCGAATGGCATGAGCTACGCCTTCGATCCGCGTTTCCTCTCCGTCCGCAAAATCTGGAGCGGCGGTTTCCTCAACCTCAATGAAGAGCGCAACGGTCGCGGCGGGAAAGCTTCTACTCCCGGAAAGGGGGCGAGCATTTTCATCGAAAGCTCCCCCGTCCTCGCCCCGCTGACCTCCGGCGGTGAGGTGGTGGATTTCGAGTTCAAGGAATCCGATATGGATGATTCTGCAGCGCAGATCAAATACCTCGACGACAAGGCTGATCACATGGATCGCCTCGCCGGGCTCGATGCCGAATACCTTGGCCATTCGCTTACGCCGAAAACCGGCGAGCCGCTATTCCGTTTCCGAGTCGGAAAAAACATCTTTTCCCAGATCGTCCGCATCGCGGATGATGGCGGCCTAGAAATCACCATCAATGGCAAGGTAGAGCAGGCGCAAAGCTTCCGACTAGGTGCCGCAGGCCTTCTCGATGTTCGCGCAGAGGGCGGCGAGCTGAAGGATAATGTATGGACTCTCCCCGTAACTAACCAAACGAAATCCTATAAATTGAAAGCCCGCCTCAACGGTGGACTTGTCGCGAGAGGAAAACTCCCGCGCGGCGAGGACTGGACGCCGCAGCCTTTGGTGAAAAATCCGACAGAGCCAGGCCAGAAACCGCTGGAACTCCCCGCAGGTTACTCGGCGATGACCTGGAAATCTCCGCTCGATCTCTTCGGGCGCGCCCAGCTTTTTGAGCCAACTGGCATCGCGATCGCCAAGGACGGCACCATCGTCGTCTCCACCCGCACCGCCGGCGTGTGGCGCATCCGCGACGGGAAATGGTCGCTTTTTGCCGAAGGCATTTACGAGTCGCTCGGGGTGGTGATTGAGGATGACAAAGGCGATTGCATCGTAATTTCTCAGAAACCGGAAATCACCCGCCTCACCGACTCGGATGGCGACGGACGCGCGGACATGTTCAAGACGGTCTGCGATGATTTCGGCTTTCACGGAAACTACCACGAATACACCCACGGCCCTGTCCGCGATAAGGCGGGGAACTATTATTTCTTACTTAACCTCTGCCACGATCAACACAACGAGAAAACCTCGTGGCGCGCCGGCGGCCCGTTCATGGGCTCGATGGAAGGCTTCCGTGGTTGGGCTTGCCGAGTGACACCGGAAGGGAAATACGAACCCTACGCAAATGGACTCCGCAGCCCGGCGGGCATCGGTCTCTCGCCGGACGGCCGGATCTGGTATGCCGAGAACCAAGGCGAATACGTCGGCTCTTCGAAGTGGGTGCCGCTGGAGCAAGGCAAGTTCTACGGCCACATCTCCAGCCTCGTCAGCCTGCCAGGCATGACCCCGGTATCGCCGGAAATCCAATACTCTCTGTGGAAAGACAAGCTGCGTAAAGGCGCGGTTTGGCTGCCGCACGGCAAGCTTTCCAACTCGCCTGGAAACCCCGCATGGGACACCACCGGTGGGAAATTCGGCGTTCACCAAGGCCAGGTTTTCATCGGTGACCAGACGCTTTCGACCATGTTGCGTATCGTCACCGAGAAAGTGAATGGCGAGGATCAGGGTTGCGTGGTTCCTTTCGCGCGGGGCATGTCCTCGGGTGTGATGCGCCCCGTTTTCCTGCCTGATGGCAGCCTACTCGTCGGTCAAACGGGTCGCGGCTGGCAATCGAACGGTGGGCGTCAGGACTCGCTCCAGCAGATCGTGTGGGATGGAAAAACCGTCGCGGCGGATATCCAAGCTGCTGTCGCGGCAAAGGACGGATTCACCCTCCATTTCACCAAACCGCTCGCGGCGGATGTTACCAACGAGGCGCTGACCGCTAAGTTCAAGATGTCCTCTTGGTTCTACACAAACGACGGGAGTTACGGCTCGCCGGAACACGACAAGCGCGAGATCGCCCTCGACGGCGCACAGATTTCCGCGGACCGCCTCTCTGTCACGCTTAAGCCAACTGGTTACGGCCAGGGCGATAATTGGCTCGTCCGCATCTACCACATCCACCTCATCGACACCGCCGGACTGTTCGGCAACGCGCCGGTTTGGAAGTCGTTGGAAACCTACTACACATTGAACGCGATCCCGAAATAACATGATCCTACGCTGCGCCCTCGCCTTAGCCGTTTCTCTGCAAGCCTACGCCGTGACTCCTCTCGATCTCAAGGCCGATGGGAATACTAACCCGCTCGCAGTGGGCGATGCGCCCCGCCTCTCGTGGCGCATCGAATCCGATAAGCGCGGCGTGCGCCAAACGTCATGGCAGATTATCGCAGCCAGCAAGCCGGAGCTTTTGGCTGAAGGAAAAGCAGATCTTTGGGATTCGGGAAAAACCGCCACCGAGCGCTCGCCCTTCGTGAAATATGCCGGGAAAGCTCCTGGATCTGGCAGGCCCTGCCATTGGCAAGTCCGCGTCTGGACAGCCGGTGAGCAAGTTTCTGAATGGAGCGCCCCTGCATTCTGGGAGAGCGCGCCTGAGTGGAAGGACGCGAAGTGGATCGATGATGGAAAGCCGACGCCCGAAAAGGATGAGGATTTCTACCAACCCGATCCCGCGCCGCTGATGCGCAAGGAATTCGCATTGGATAAACCCATCGTCCGCGCCCGCCTACATATCGCCGGGCTCGGCATCGGCATCGCCAGCCTAAACGGCTCCCGCATCGGGGATGAGCCACTCGGCCCGCCGTGGACGAAGTTCGACAAGCGCGTGCTCTACAGCAGCTTCGATGTCACCAAGCATCTTTCCGAAGGCGCGAACTGCATCGGTATCACCCTCGGAAATGGCTGGCAAAATCCGTTGCCGCTACGTTTCTGGGGGCACCTCAACATTCGCAAAAGTATGCCAGTTGGCCGGCCCCGCGCGATCGCTTTTTTAGTGATCGAGCACACCGATGGTACTACGACCACCGTAGCAACGGGCGAGGATTGGAAAATGGCGAACGGCCCGACTGTTTTCAACAATCTCTACCTCGGCGAGATTCGCGACGCACGCCTCGCCGTGCCGGGCTGGGACAAGGCTGGTTTTGATGCCGCAGCATGGAAGCCAGTGCGGGTTACAGAGGATTCACTGGATGTTTTACAACCCATCGTAACGCCGCCGGTTCGCACCTTAGCGCCGATTCCTGCGGTTGCTGTCACCACGCCGAAGCCCGGCCTCCACATCGTCGATTTCGGTGCGAATTTCACCGGCGTCCCCGAGATCAAAATCAAGGCTCCGGCCGGCACCATGGTGCTTTTCCGCTACGGCGAACTACTCAAGGCGGACGGCACGGTGAATTACCTCACCAGCGTCGCCGGACAGATCAAGGGCAAGAAAAAAGACTCCGATGAATCGGTTGGCGGGCCCGGTGCGCCGGATGTCGCGTGGCAGCAGGATGTGTTCATCGCAGCGGGTGGCGGAGAGGAAATCTACCGCCCGGAGTTCACTTTCCATGCTTTCCGTTACATGGAAATCAAAGGTCTTTCCCAAGCACCCACCGTCGCCGACGTACGCGGATTCCCCACCCATTCCGATCTGGTTTCCGCTGGCGATTTCTCCTGCTCGAACGAAATGTTCAATCAGCTTGACGAGGTCTGCCGCCGCACTTTTCTCGCCAATGTCGTCAGCGTCCAGTCCGACTGCCCGCACCGCGAGCGCTTCGGCTACGGCGGCGACATCGCCGTCACTAGCGAGACCTTCCTAATGAATTTCGATATGGCCGGCTTCTACGCGAAAACCGTCCGCGACTGGGCCGATGCCGCGCGGCCCGATGGCCGCCTCACCGACACCGCGCCCTTCGTCGGTATCGACTACTGCGGGGTCGGCTGGGCGATGGCACATCCGCTCCTGCTGGATCAGCTCTACAACCACTATGGAGATCGTAGTTTGCTGGAGGAGCAGGTTCCCGTCGCGCTGAAATGGCTGGATACCGAAGCCGCCGCGCGCAAGGACGGGCTCGTCGTGAATGGTCTCGGCGATCACGAAGCCCTCACGCAATCGAAAGGCCCGGAGATGCTTACGCCAATGTTCGTCGATGCCGCGCGGCGCGTGGGACGGCTCGCGGAGATCATCGGAAAGAAGGACGAAGCCGTGCGCTGCAAAGCGATGGCGGATGAATCGGCGGCTGCTTGGGCGAAGGAATTCCTTGATCCGGATACTGGCAAAGTCGTCACCGGATCGCAAACTGAGCAGCTCTTCGCCCTAGGTTTCGGAGCCGCTCCGGAAGACAAGCGTGGCAAGGTTTTCGAGCGTCTTGTGGAAGCGGTGAACGGCAAGGACGGCCCTGCGCTAACTACCGGCATTTTCGGTACTCGTTTCCTGCCAGAGGAACTTTCCAAAGGCGGCCGCAGCGATCTCGCCTACGCTTTGGCGGACCGCAAAACCTTGCCATCATGGGGCTGGATGCTTGAGAACGATGCCACCACGCTCTGGGAGGATTGGCAGGGCGGCGACAACGTCAAATCCCACAACCACCCGATGTTCGGCTCTATCTCCGGATGGTTCCGCCGCTGGCTCGGCGGTATCCAGATCGCGGAGGACGCGGTGGGCGCCGATCGCATCGTGATCCGCCCGCAGGTGGTCGGAAGTCTTTCCTATGTGAAATACTCGCACCGCACGATACGCGGTTTGATTCAGTCGAATTGGAGGAAAGGGGAGGGGAAAACCGAGTTCGAGATCGTGATCCCACCGGATACCACCGCGACCATCGAGCTCCCCATTCGGGAAGGCGAAACATTCACCGAGGGCGGCAAGCCACTTGAAGAGTCGGAAGGGGTTGTGCGTCTTTCACCAAGTTCCAAAACTTTCAAATTACAGGTCGGCTCTGGCACCTACCGTTTACAACGGAAGAGCCCCTAGCAGAGAGAGAGCTTTGAATAATTCAAAATGATCGATAGTGATATCAGTATGCTTCTCGCTCTGCTGCATCGCGTCGAAGATCTTTTCATACTGTTCGAAAAGATCGGTAGGGACTCTGGTTATGTCACGCACCACCATACTCCAGTTCATCAGAAAGCGCTCTTCATCTTCTGCCGCCGAAACCATTTTAGTGATCGTGTGGCGACTATCTACCTCGATCTTTGCGTAAAGTTCGCGAACCGCTTTCTCGCGACCTTCAATCATTTGGAGAATACGGTCACCGTGCACGATCAATAGACCTGTCACATCGCGCGCATTGTTCGCTTCTACTGATTTGCTCTCGATGTCATCTAGATCAGCATCCGTGAATGGCTTGACGGGTTTGCTTAGGTAGGTGAGTCGAAAAATAGGGTAATCTTCTTTCTGCTGGATCGCTTCCCACAAAAGACCGCGCCCTGTTATTTCAAATGACATAAGCTGAATTAGACACCTCTCTGCGGGTCTAGCAATATGAATTCTTCATCCTGAGAGGATGAGGCTTCAAGCCTTGCGGTGGCGGAGTCGGTCGATGATGACAGCGATGACGATGATCGCACCGGAAATCACCTCGGTCCATGGAGTAGGGATGCCATTGAGCACACACCCGGTCCGGATCGTGGTCATGAGCAAAGCACCAATAACCGCGCCGAGCACGGTGCCCTCGCCACCCGAAAGGCTCGCGCCGCCGATGACAACTGCGGCAATGATATCGAGTTCCATGCCCATGGCCGTGGTCGGATCACCTTGGGAGGATTTTGACATGATCATAATCCCGGCTAACCCTGCAAGCGCTCCACTGATCGTATAAACGAGGAGTTTGACTTTGCCGACGTTAACTCCGCAGAGGGTGGCGGTGTTCTCATTCGAGCCGACGGCAAAAATATGCCGTCCGAAGCGGGTGTATCGAAGTAGCAGACCGAAAAGGACGACCAAGATAATCATCAGCCAGACTCCCAAGGGGATTCCGGCACCACCCATCCATGGCTTGTATGCGGTCACATCGAAGGGAAGATTTACTGGAGATCCATTGGTGGCGACTTTCCCGGCTCCGCGGAATACTTGCATGGTTCCCAGAGTGATAATGAATGGTAGTAGCCGGAGACCTACAGTTAGTCCGCCGTTTATCAAGCCGCAAAGCGCACCAAACGCGATGGTTGCGATAAAAATAACGGGCGCTGAGAGGTGCCAAGTTACCAAGGTGGCGGCGACGACTCCGCAAAGCGCAATGATCGAACCCACAGAGAGATCGATTCCTCCCGCGATGATGATCAGTGTCATGCCGATGGCTGCGGTTCCCACGATGACAGTCTGGGTAAGAATGTTCAGCATGACATCCTCGGTAAACATCTTGGAGTTCATCATTCCAAAGATGCCATAGACCACCAGGAGGGCGATGAAGGGGCCTAGTAATGTGAGGGCGGATTTGAGTCGGAGCGCAGTCATATCAAAAAAGTTTATGGAAGGTCGGCAGCTTTGCCAGTGGCAACGAGCATCACGTCGTGAGGTGTCAGTTTCTCTACCGGGACGGCACGAGTGAGTTTTCCCTGGCTCATGACAGCGATGCGGTCGCAAACACCGAAGAGCTCGGGCAAATAGCTGGAAATAATGATGACGGCTCTAGGCCTGATGGAGTCGGTCACCACTTCGTTGATGGCTTCGTAAATCCGGGCTTTGGCGGCGATATCGATGCCACGCGTTGGTTCGTCGAGAAGGAGCACATCGACGTCATGTTCGAGCAATCGGGCGAAAGCGGTTTTCTGTTGGTTTCCTCCGGACAGGGCGCCGACAGATTGTGAGGGATCTTGGCATTTAATTCCGAGACGTTCGATCCAGACTGCCGTTGCGGCATTCTGTTTCCGCGGCGACAAGGTGCCTGCTTTGCCGAAGCGTTCTAGGCAGGTGAGGGTGATGTTGTCCGCGATCGAGAGGTTCAGCGCGAGGCCTTCCTCTTTGCGATTTTCGCTGAGAAAACCAAGTCCTTCCTGCCATCGCATTCTTGGATTGGCGGCGCCGTTTTTTCCTCGCACCAGCGCCTCACCACCAGACATCGGATCCAATCCGAAGAGTGCGCGCAGGAATTCAGTGCGGCCGGAACCAACCAGACCGGCGATGCCAACGACTTCGCCGCGATGGAGATCCAGATTCACTTCGGTTGGCTTTTTCCGTCCGGACAGGCTACGAATTTCCAGCAGTTTCTCACCAGGCTGGTGGGCGGTTCTTGGATAGAGATCTTTGACATCACGGCCGACCATTAGTGCGACGACTTCTTCGGGAGTCACCGTTGAAACGTCGCGGGTGCCGATGACTGAACCATCCCGCAGGACAGTCAGGCGTGAGGCGAGACGCTTCACTTCTTCAAGGAAGTGGGAGATGTAGATGATGGAAATACCTTGGGCCTTCAGCCGGTCGATCAACGTGAACAGCCGCTCGATATCTTTTTGAGCGAGCGACGAGGTGGGTTCGTCAAATACGAGGAGCTTGCAGCCCATGGCCAAGGATCTTCCGATTTCCACGAGTTGGAGCGCTGAAACGGAAAGATTTCCTGCGAGTGTTTCAGGTCTGATATCGGGATGGTCGAAATGAGCGAGCGCTTCGAGAGTGCGCGCACGCATTGCCTTGCGATCCACAAAGAGCCCCTTCATCGGTTCCATACCAAGAACAATGTTCTCCTCGACAGTGAGATGGGGAGCGATCGATAGCTCCTGATAGATCATGCCGACACCGGCAGCCCGGGCGTCGAGAGGGTTGTGCGGTCGGTAGGGTTTACCATCGACTTCCATCTCTCCTCCGTCCGGCAAGTGGGCACCGGAGAGGATTTTCATAAGCGTGCTTTTACCCGCGCCGTTCTCTCCGACTAGAGCGTGAACTTCCCCAGGCAAGACCTCCAGATCGACCCGCCCTAAAGCGATGGTGGAACCGAAAGTTTTGCGGATGCCCCGCATGACGAGGCGTGGAGGGATGGGCGGCATGGCAAAGGATCGTCAGCTTACGGGAGCTGCGACTTTATGAGGTCAGCGACTTTTGGTTCGTTGAGATTGTCAGGAGTAATCAATGTAGCTCCAGTGTCGATGACCGCTTCGACCTTCTCGCCCTTGAGTTTAGCGACGGCGGTTTTCACTCCGAGGTAGCCCATGTTTACGGGATCTTGGAGGATGGATCCGTGCATTTCGCCTTTTTTGAGAGCATCGATGAAGGTGGCGTCGCAATCGAAACCGATGAACTTGGTCGTGCCTGCGAGATTTTTTCCACGAAGTGCCTGGAGCATGCCGTAGGTGCTGGTTTGATTGCTGCAGAAAAGTCCGTCGATGGACAGTCCGTCTCCGCTGGCGAGGCGTGTGAGCAGGTTTGTAGCAACGTCCTGCGCCTGGCTGGCTGTGGCTCCTGCGAACTGCTCTGAACTCACGACTTCGATGCCGGGTGATTTTTTTATTTCTTCGAGAAATCCCTCTTCGCGTTGCTCGGTCGAAGCGCTGCCCTGCATGTAGCGGAGGACTGCGATTTTACCTTTTCCTGCCAGAATCTCGGACAGGTGGCGTGCGGCGATTCTTCCGCCTTCGCGGTTGTCAGTGGCGACGTAGCTGGCAATGAAGCCGGCGCTGTCTGCCAGGCTGGAGTCAATAATGACGACGGGCTTGCCTTTGTCAGTAACCCCTTTCACGGAGTCCCGCAATGCGACGGCATCGAGTGGTGCGAGCACGATGGCATCATTTTGAAGTGCTTGATTGGTGACGAGATCGATTTGCTGGCTGCGATCGTCTTCGCGTGGTGGGCCGATGAAGGTGAGATTCACTCCGAGTTCGGCGGCAGCTTTTTTCGCTCCTGCTTCGACGGACTTCCAATAAATGTGAGTGGTGCCTTTGGGGATGACGGCGATGCTGAGCTGTCCGGATTTCTGGGATTTGTTGCAACCTGTTAGAAATGCGGATGCGAAGATGGCGAGAATGGGGATGTATTTCATGATGGATTTCTCAATAACTATGGTTTTTCGGGGATGCTGACTAGATTTTTCCATAAAGTGCACCGTAGTTTGCGCAGGCGCGGAAGTCTGCGCCTTCGAGGTCTGCCGTGCCGAAAGCAGTCCAGGCGCTTGGGCGGAAGATTCGGTCGTCGCCAACGTTGTGCATATAAACCGGAATGCGGAGCATGGATGCGAGCGTCAAATACAGGTGGCCAACATGCCCGCAAGTCATCACGCAGTGATTCGCTCCCCAGTGATTCATGACTTCATAGGCGCTGGTGAAGGCTCCTTTTCCAGTGAGGATCGGTGCGAACCAGGTAGTGGGCCAAGTCGGATTCGTGCGTTGATCAAGAGCGTCGTGGACGTCATCGGGTAAATCGACGGTGTAGCCCTCGGCGACTTGCAAGGCGGGCCCGAGACCATCCACAAGGTTGAGACGGATCATTGTAGCTGGCATGCCGCCGCGGGTGCGGTAGCGGGTGCTGAGTCCGCCACCTGGAAAATACTCGGTGATCGAAGGGTGCCAGGTGGTGGCTTTGAGGCATTTTTCCACTTCGGCATCCGTGATTTCCCAAAAGGGTTTCATCGTCGGCTTGCCGTTTGTTTCCTGCTCGCCTGTGCCATCGAGCGCGGCGGGGCCGGAGTTGATCAGGTGGAGAATGCCATCGCCTACAAGCGGGTGACTGAAATCCTTGCCGCTGGCAGTTTTGATCGCATCGGTGCTCCAGTAGGTGCGGAGGTCTGCGAAGATCTGAGCAGTGTTGGTGAGGAGGTGGCCAAAGAGCATGCCGGCGCCGTTCAGGGCGTCATTCTCAGTGGCGACGATGAAAGGGGCGCGCTTGCCATTCCAATCGAAGGATGAGTTCAGGATCGCTTCGAGGAAATCTCCGTTAGGGAAATGGTCGGTCCACTGGCGTTGGCCTTGGAAGCCGGAGGCGATGGCGTTGTGGCCTAGGGATTGCTCGCCGAGTCCCATCTCCTTGAGCTTCGGATTGCCAACCATGAGATCACGGGCGATGAGCGCCATTTTCACGCTGTCCTCCCATTCTTTATCGATCTGCTCCCGCGTGCGCGTGGTGGTGGGAGAGTTGTAGTCTTTTCCTTCCGGGCAGTTTTTTTTCACCCAAGCGAGGGCTTTTACATATTCTTCGTGGTCGTATTGACCCTTGCTCATTCGACCGACGAACTCCGTCATATCGATTGCTTCGACGCGCATGCCGAGCCATTTTTCCCAGAGTTTTGAGTCAATTACCGAGCCGGCAATGCCCATAGAAGTGCCACCCATCGAGAGGTAACTCTTGCCGCGCATGAGGCTCACAGCGAGACCACATTGGACAAATGAGAGCAGTTTCCCACGGACATCGGCAGGAATTTCTGTGTCGGTGGCGGATTGGACATCTTTCCCATAGATGCCAAACGCGGGGAGTCCCTTCTGGGTATGTCCGGCCAACACAGCGGCCAGATAGACGGCTCCCGGACGTTCGGTGCCATTGAATCCCCAAACGGCTTTGGGTGTATGCGGATCCATATCCATGGTTTCGGAACCATAGCACCAGCAGGGAGTCACGGTGAGTGAGACGCCTACGTTGGAAGTTTTGAACTTGTCGGCACAGTCGGCCGCCTCTTTCACGCCGCCGATGCATGCATCGGAAATCACGCATTGAACGGGCGTGCCATCGGGATAGCGCAATTCCGCAGAAATCAGAGCAGCGACGGCTTGAGCTTGCTGCATGGTGCGGGCTTCCAGTGACTCGCGAACACCACCAAGTCGGCCGTCAATCGTGGGGCGAATGCCGATTTTTGGATAAATGTAATGTGACATGGTTTGGAGGCTGAATGGGTGAACTTGGCTCGATGAAGCACAGTGGGATTCGTCGGAATTTACGCCAATATTCCGAAGTCTGTTTAGACTTTGAAACCTATTTTCGTTGTGATTTCCAGCGAAAAAGATGTGGGTATCAAGCAGGAATGAGATGCTTGACCGCGTCTCGCTCTTCTTTGAGCTCGGCGATGGTAGCGTCGATTTTTTCCTGGCTGAAGGCGTCGATAGGCAGGCCTTGCACGACCTCCCATTTGCCATCGGATATCGTGCGGATGGGCATGGAGGCGATGATGCCTTTTTCGATGCCGTAGGAACCGTCCGAGCATACCGCGACGGAGTGCCAGTCACCGGCAGGAGTCGGGGTGATGAGGCTTTTCACCGTATCGAGTGCGGCATTCGCAGCGGAGGCGGCGGAGGATGCTCCACGGGCTTTGATGATGGCAGCTCCGCGTTGTTGAACGGTGCTGATGAAGTCTCCTTTGAGCCATGCGACGTGAGAGATTACATCGCTAACAGGGCGGCCGTTGATTTTGGCGTTGGTATAATCCGGGTATTGGGTGGCGGAGTGATTTCCCCAAATGCAGAGGTTGGTGACATTGGATTGATGCACGCTGGCCTTCTTGGCGAGCTGGCTTTTTGCACGATTTTCATCAAGCCGCGTCATGGCGAAGAAGCGATCTTTCGGGACGCCTTCCGCATTGCTCATGGCGATGAGGCAATTGGTGTTACAGGGATTACCGACGACGAGAACGCGGATATCCTTGGCGGCGTTGCGGGCGATGGCTTTGCCTTGGCCAGTGAAGATTTTGCCATTAATGCCTAGCAGATCGTTACGCTCCATTCCGGCTTTGCGCGGCACGGAGCCTACGAGGAGCGCCCAGTTGGCGCCTTTGAATCCTTCGTTGAGGTCTGAGGTTCCGATGACGCTGTGGAGCAGCGGAAAGGCGCAATCATCAAGCTCCATCATCACGCCAGTCAGGGCGGCCATGCCTGGTTCGATTTCGATCAAGCGCAAATTTACGGGTTGGTCAGGGCCGAAGACGAAGCCTGAGGCGATGCGGAAAAGCAATGCGTAGCCGATCTGGCCGGCGGCTCCGGTGATGGATACTGTGATGGGAGTTTTCATGGTGTGGAAAGCGGTCGGGGGCGCGGCTTATTTGACGGCAGCGAGGATTTGCTCGGTGAGCATTTGCACGAGTTTTTCGGCTTCCGGATCAAGCTTTACGCTACTGGAAGCGGAGGATTTATCAGGAATCTGGCAGACCGTGCCGGGGTTGAATTCGGCGTTGTCGCAGAGTTGGCATTCCTTCCAATTGGCACGCTTGTCTTCCATCCCAAGCACCTTGCGGAGGGCGATGAGCTCCTGCGCCTGACCGCCGGTGATAGTAAGAAGTTTGCCACCATTGAGCTGGGAAGCGACCCAGATGGTTTTGCAGTAAGACTCGACGTTTTCCATTTTCCAATAGGAATCTTCAATGTCCTTGCCCCAGGTGATGACGCCGTGATTGACCATCAGAACGGCCATGTGATCCACGGCAGCGTCACCGACGGCGATTGCATTCGCAGGAGTGCCGGGGGTCTCGTATTTGGAAAGTCCGATCTGGCCGAGGAACACCTCCGCCTCAGGAATCATGCAAGTCGGTGGCTGGACGCCAGCGACTGCGAAGGCGGTGCCGTGCGGTGGGTGCGCGTGGCAGCAGGCTTTGGCCTTCGGCTGCCGCTTCATGATCGCGAGGTGCGTCATACACTCGGAAGTGCGCTTGTATTTTCCGGCGAGCTGCACGCCTTCCATGTCCACCAAGCACATTTGTTCGAGGGTCATGAAGCCCTTGGAAACAAGTGTCGGGGTGCAAAGAACCAGGTTGTCACCGACGCGGATTGTTAGATTTCCGCCGTTTCCATCGGTGTATTCGCGATCCCACATGCGCTTGCCGATATCGACCATCCGCTGCTTGAGTTCGATGATGGGAGCGGAGTGGAAAAAGGCGTGAATCTCGGCGGGAGTTTTGGGATCTTTGCCGGGTGTCCATTTATATTCGTAGTCAGGAAGAATTGGTTCTGCGTAGGTGGCTGCAGGAATGCTGGAAGAGCCGCCAGCGCGGACGGGGCCGAATCCATCGCGAAGAACATCTTTGGCGGAGGGCGTGAGGACTGCTCCTTGGGGAATATCAGCGGCGGTTTTTCCGGCTTTTAGGTGGGCTTCGATATCAGCGGCAGTGAAAACTTTAGTACTCATGTGGTTCAGCGGTTAGAAGGAATGGAAACAGGTGGCTCGTAGGAAATAGAATCGAAAATAGCGACGGTAATGGCATCGATAGGAATTGGAAAATCAAAAGGGGCGGTGGCTTCTGCGCCTTCGACGATGCCGACGATGTCACCATCGCCCGCGCCCATGTTGTCATAGGCAACGAAAGTGGATTGGGCGGTTAGTGCTGGGGCAGTTTGGCAAGCATCGTTGTATTGCTGGGCATCGAGAGGGTTCACCATGAGCCAACGACCGCCTTTGAAGGAGGGATCTTGGATACTCAGGGTAACTCGACCGATGACTTGGGCTATGCGCATGGTGGGAAATTAGTCGATTACGCCTTGGATGAAGTTGCGGATAGGTGAGCTATCGTCGTGGACGATGTGGCGGGCTCCGAGGCCATCGGTGGAAACCATCACTTTGGAATGGAGGCCTGCGCCGAAGAGATCGATGGCAACCATCGGAGCTCCTGTCAGGCCGTGCTCGGGATCGTAGGCTTGGCACAGCATCATCTTGTGTCCCTTGAGTGAGGGATGACAATGACTGCTGACCGCGTGGCCGACGACTTGAGCGAGGAACATGGGAAAGGTAATTTGATATTAGAAATTAGAAATTGGTGGAGATTAGCACTTAGCCTTCTCTCTCTTGCTTCTTGCAATCTTGAGTCTTCAAATGATGCGGAGGTTTTCCACGAGCACGCAGCGGCGGACGCGGGTGAAGGTTTTGGGAGTGGTGATTCCCTCGCCGGTGGTGGTGGCGATGGAGTAGGAGAGATAACCTTCTCCGCCAAGGCCGAGACCGGCAACGGAAGCTCCGTTTTTGACGAAGATGGTGGTGTCCATTTCCTTGGCCATGTAGGTCATGTGATCGACATCCTTGGTGTGGATGATGGCAGAGTGGCGGTAGTTGTGCTCGGCACGCTTGGCCTCGCGCACGGCGGTTTCAAAATCTGGGCAGGAAACGATGGGAAGCATCGGCATCATTTGCTCCTCTTGGACAAAGAGGTGGTCGGCATCCGTTTCGGCGAAGAGCAGTTGGGTGCCTGCGGGAATGGTGGCTCCTGCATGTTGGGCAAGCACGCTTGGATCGGCACCGACGAGGGCGCGGTTCACGGATGCATGTGAGCATCCACCACCTTCGCCGGGCTTGATATTGAAGGCAGCGGCGGTGAGTCGCTCGAGTTGTTGGGCATTTAAGCGTGCGGCACCTGCTTTGGAGAGTTCTTCGCAGAAGCGATTGAAAACAGAAGCAACGACGAAGACGACTTTTTCTCCGATGCAGAGGAGGTTGTTATCAAATGCGCCACCTTCGATGACGTTGCGGGCGGCGCGAGCGAGATCCGCGCTTTCATCTACTACGACTACTGGATTTCCCGGGCCGGCGCAAATCGCGCGTTTGCCGGATTTCATGGCGGCGTTCACGACGGCGGGGCCGCCTGTGATGGCGAGCAGGTTGATCAGAGGATTCTTACACAGCAGGTCAAAGGACTCGATGCTCGGTGATTCGATGGTGGTGATAATATTGTCGATACCGATCTCGCGGAAGATCGCTTCGTTGTAAGCGCGAACGGCCATCGCTGCGCTGCGTGCACCACCGGGATGGGGATTGAAAACGATGGAATTTCCGGCGGCCACCATGTTGATGACATTTCCTGTCAGAGTGGGGACGGAGTGGGTGACGGGGAGGATGGCTCCGATCACGCCGAATGGGGCATATTCTTCCAGGGTAATACCGCCATCGCCGCTCAAGGCGTAGGGCTGCAACCACTCGGTGCCCGGAACGTTTTTGGTGATGAGGAGTTTACCGATTTTATGATCCAGACGACCGATTTTGGTCTCTTCCATTTCGAACTTGCCCCAAGGTTCCGCGTTGGCGACGGCGAGTCCTTTGACGATTGTGATGACCTTATCACGACCGGCGACTCCGAGTTTTTTCAACTGGAGATGGGCATCGGTGGCAGCATGGGCGGCTTTGTCCACGCAAGTGAAGACTCCGCGTTGTCCGGATTCACCACTGCAACCGCATCCGCAGGAACTTGCATCGCTCGCAGGTTGCACGGGTGCTGCAGTGCTGGATACGCCGTTAGCGGCAAGACGTGAAATAACGGATTCTACGACGGAGCGCAGCGTTTCTGGATCGAGATTTTTCATTGAGAAAATGGAATGGGAGGTGGCACGAATCTGAGCCAATCAAACGATTGGTGAGGTCGATTTAATCGCCTTTATAAACGGTTTTTCCGAGAACCTCGACGCGATCAATTATTGCGACGATAGCGGCATCCACAGGAATTAATTTCAAGCCTTGAGCGGAACGAGCCGAGCTGCCCTGGCAGAAAAGCACGAGCTCGCCCTCACCCGCGCCGACCGTGTCGATCGCGACGATGGTGTTCTGGCCGTCCTTGAATTTGGACGGGTCTTTATCGTCCACGAGTTTGGGACGGAGCAGGAGAAGTTTCCTTCCGACCATGAGCTCGTCTTTTTTCGTGGAGACTACTTGTCCGATGACTTCTGCTAGAAACATCTGGTAGTGGGGTTAGGCCGCACCTGTGACTCGTGAGAGCAACAGGTGCGGCGATTTGAGGATTACTTACGTGCAGGACGTGCGGCGGCGGTTGCTTCCTTGGGCAGCACGCCATCGATAGCTTCGTCCGGGCGGGCGATGACATGGGCGCTGACGACTTCACCGGATTGGGAAGCGGCGGCGGCACCTGCGTCGAGCGCTGCCTTCACAGCGGCGACATCGCCACTGACGACGGCATTGCACAGCGCGTTGCCGACTTGCTTCATTGGTCCGATGAGTTCAACGTTTGCGGATTTGAGCATCGCGTCAACGCCGACGACGAGACATGCGAGCCCGCGGGTTTCTAAGAGTCCAATTGCTTGTTTGGCCATGGTAGTATTTGTTTATTGTGAGTTGTGAGAGGTGATGAGATGAGAGACTAGGAAAGTTTGCGATAGACTTCGCGAGCCAACACGAGTTCTTCGTTGGCGGGGATGACCATGATTTTCACGGGAGAATCATCGGTGCTGATGATGGCTTCGGAGGCGCGACAAGCGGTGTTTTTCGCGGGGTCGAGATAAACTCCGAAGGCTTCGAGATTTTTGCAAACCTCGGCACGGGTGTTGGTTCCATTTTCCCCGATGCCTGCGGTGAAAACGATGGCATCGAGGCCACCAAGATCGATAAGGAAAGCGCCGATCCAGTGGCGGATCGCGCGGATATTGGCGTCGATGGCCAGTTGGGCGTCGGCGTTGCCGGTAGCGGCAGCGGCTTCAATGTCCCGGCTGTCGTTAGAGATACCGGAGAGGCCGAGAAGGCCGGATTCTTTGGTGAGTTGCCGTTCGGCTTCGTCCAAAGAGATGCCGAGTGTTCGCATGGCATAGGGAATGGCGCCGGAGTCCAGATCGCCCACCCGGTTGTTTTGTGGGAGACCGCTTTGCGGCGAGAAGCCCATGCTGGATCCGATCGCGACTCCATTTCGGATTCCAGTAACGGAACTCGATCCGCCAAGGTGACATGAAATTACGCGGAAAGGCTTGCCATCAATGGATTGTGGGCCATCCAGATAGAGGCGGCGGGCAATCTCTGCCACATCGTCACGCCCGCCCAACTCGGCAGAACGTTCTGCGATAAACTTGTGGCTCGCGCCGTGAAAACCGTAGCGCCTTATGCCGATGTCACGCCATGCTTTTGGAATCGCATAGCTGTAGTAGGCAGGTGAGGTCCATTGATAAAAGGCAGTTTCAAAGAGGGCGACGAGACGGGCTTTTGGAAGCGCGGTCTGGAACTGGCGAATACCTGCCGCATAGGGCGGATTATGTGCTGGCGCGACGGCGGTGAAGCCATCCAACGCATCAATCGCCTTTTGATCTGCAATCACACAGCCACTGAGATTTTTGCCCAGAACGGTCTTGAAACCCACGGCATCGATCTCATCTGGGTTGCTGATGATCCCGTCCCGCTGCAAGGTCGAGAGAGTATCCTCGATCACCGTTGCGTGATCCGTCACCCGCTCATAGCCACCTTTGGCCACGACCTTACCATCGCTCTGATCCATACGGAAAAGGCGATATTTGAAGGAGGTCGAGCCAAGGTTGGCGACGAGGACGAGCATTAGTGGGATTGAGGGTTCAAATTTTAGATCCGGGATCAGGCAATCCAGGTTCCGAGTTTCGACAGATCGTCGTGCGGACGTGGAATGACTTGAACCGAGGTGACGCTGCCGAGTTTGGCACCTGCGGCGGCGGCGGCATCGAGGCCGGCTTTGACCGCGGCGACGTCGCCCGTGAAGAAACCGGTGACAAGACCGGATCCGATTTTGTCCCAGCCTGTCATCTTGATATCAGCAGCTTTAAGGGCTGCGTCAGAGGCTTCGATGAGAGAGATGAAACCTTTGGTTTCAATGATGCCGATTGCTTGCTTGGCCATGGTGGTATTTGGTTTGAGTGGTTGGATTTGAGGGATTAAGCGATGCCGAACTGGGCAAGAAGCTCCGCGTGTGGACGGGCGATGACGTGTGCAGCGACAAGTTCACCGACGCGGCCTGCCGCTTCGGCACCTGCGTCCACCGCAGCTTTCACGCTGCCGACGTCGCCTTTGACCAGCACGGTGAGGAAGCCGCCGCCGGTTTGAATTTGGGATATAAGTTTGACGTTTGCGGCTTTTGCCATTGCGTCCGTGGCTTCGACGCTGCCGACGTAGCCTTTAGTTTCGATCATGCCGAGTGCAGTGTTCATATTGTTCTTTGGTGGTGTAGGATTGGTTTGAGATTATTTGGTGAGTTCACAGAAAGTATCCGGCTTGAGGCCGCAGGCATTGCCTTCATCGGTATCGATGTGGACCTCCAACTTAAATGATGGATCAACCCGAACGATGAGATTGTCGAAAGTCATGCCGAGCGGGCCGTGAACTTTCAATTTCATGGTATCAAGGTGCTTTACACCGTAGTAGGCCGCATCGTCAGGATGCATGTGAACATGTGGCTGGGCGCGGATGACTCCCTCGTCCATCTGAAAGTAGCCGTGAGGACCCATGAGCATGCAGCTCGGAGTTGCTTTGATGGCGCCGGACATCTTGACCGGAATATCAAAGCCCAGCGAAATCGCATCGGTATAAGCCAGCTCGACTTGATTCAAGTCGCGGCAAGGACCAAGAATCCGAAGATTGGAAATGATCCGGCTGCGAGGTCCGATCAGGGTGATGGATTCCTTGGCGGCGTATTGGCCATTTTGGTAAAGCCCTTTCATCGGGGTCAGCTTGTGCCCCGGCCCAAACAGAGCTTCGACCGCTTCCTGAGTCAGATGGCAGTGCCTGGCGGAAATGTTGACGAGCAACGCATTCGGAGCCTTCGAGGCTGCAGGTATCGAAAGACCTAGGCTGGCATAAACCTGCTCACGAACGAGGTGTTCGATTACGGCTCTTGGAGTGTTTTGTGAAATGGATGAGACCATCGGCGGGCACGGCTTAAAATCGAATTCAGAGAGTGTGTCAACCCGAAAACCATTTTTTTCCTAAAAAACAAAGAAAAACACATCTTTGAACTATTTTCAGTTCCCAAAATGAAACACCCGAAATTACTATTCGGGGATATTTCAATACAAATTCTCGCAACAAAACGAGTTGTAGGGAAAATGAAATCAAAGGCGGGAGAGTGGCTGATACACGCGATTACCCCAGCTCGCGGATGCGGGGTTCGATGCGGGTAATCGGCATGGCGGAGGGGCTATTAAGGCGCATGCGGGATTTACGAGTGCAGTCTGGCTATTTGCGTAACGGCGAGCTCACGTATCCCTTACCGACTAACTGTTTGGGAGATTTCTGCTTTTTTTTGAAAAAAGGTCTTGTCACACTGATTCGGATGAATAGAGTCCCGCCCCCCACAGCGAGGCTGAACCGTCCAAAACGACGGCAATCACCACAAATAGGGAACTTATCGGGTGCAGCTCCGGAAAAAAGCGATCACGGGTTTTGAAAGCCCCGTCTTCGTGCCGGTTTGTCCCAAGAAATTTTCAAGACAAATCCAGAACCACGAAGGAAATCATGCCGACCATCAATCAACTCGTTCGCAAAGGACGCCACGTTCCCGTCGAGAAGTCGAAATCGCCCGCTCTCGTAAACTGCCCGCAACGCCGCGGTGTCTGTCTCCAGGTGATGACCCGCACGCCCAAGAAGCCGAACTCCGCGCTTCGTAAGGTCGCCAAGGTTCGCCTCACCAATGGATTCGAAGTTATCGCTTACATCGGCGGCGAAGGCCACAATCTCCAAGAACACTCCATCGTCCTCGTTCGCGGCGGTCGGGTGAAAGACCTTCCAGGTGTGCGTTACCACATCGTCCGCGGTTCGCTTGATACCCTCGGTATCGATAAGCGCCGTCAATCACGCTCGAAATACGGCGCGAAGAAGCCGAAGCCCGGCCAAGCAGCCGCTCCTGCCAAGAAGAGATAATTTTTCCAGAAACCTCCACCACTAAGAATCATGCCACGACGCAAGAGAATCTTCACCAAACCGGATCGCCGCGACCCTCGCTACGACAGCCCGGTTGTCGGTCACCTCATCACCAAAGTCATGCAGGACGGCAAGCGCTCGCTCGCCCAACGCATCGTGTATGCCGCTATCGACCGCGCCAACGAAGGCACCGATACTGTAGATCCACTGGAAGTCATCACCCGCGCTGTGGAAAACTCCAAGCCGCGCGTTGAGGTCAAGTCCCGCCGCGTCGGTGGAGCGACCTACCAAGTGCCGCTCGAAGTGGATCCGGCCCGTTCCGAGTCCCTCGCCATGCGCTGGCTTGTCAACTACGCCCGCAACCGCAAAGGCACCCCGATGCACGTCGCCCTTTCTAACGAGATTAAGGACGCCGCAAATAACCAAGGCGCCACGGTCCGCAAGCGCGACGACGTTCACAAAATGGCTCAAGCCAACCGCGCCTTCGCTCACTTCCGTTTCTAAAAGAGAAAGCAGAGAATCCAGCCTCTTCATTGAGAGTTGAATTTTGAAAGTTGAATTTTGAACCCCAATCATCCAGACCGGCCTTATACGCTTGAGCGGACCCGAAACATCGGGATCGCAGCGCATATCGATGCCGGGAAGACGACGCTCACCGAGCGTATTCTCTTCTACACTGGAATGATCCACAAGATCGGTGAGGTTCATGACGGCGCTGCCACCACCGATTGGATGGAGCAGGAGCGCGAGCGCGGCATCACCATTACCTCCGCCGCCGTAACCACCGAGTGGTGGCAGCGTGAAGAGGAAAACGTTACCAAGCTTTACAGCGGCGAGAAACAGCGCATCAACATCATCGACACCCCCGGCCACGTGGATTTCACCGCAGAGGTGGAGCGCTCGCTCCGGGTTCTTGATGGTGCCATCGTCGTTTTCTGCGGTGTCGCCGGTGTCCAGCCTCAGACAGAAACTGTCTGGAGACAGGCCACCAAATACAAAGTTCCTCGCATCGTCTTCGTCAATAAGATGGATCGCACCGGGGCTGATTTCGAAAACGTCTTCAAGGAGATCAAGGAAAAACTCGGCGCAAATGCCGTCCGCATCCTGATCCCCATCGGTTGCGAGGAGCACCTTAAAGGGCAGATCGATGTGGTCAACCAAGTCGCCGTCTATTATTCCGATGACGACAAATTTGGCTCCACCTACAGCATCGCCGAGCTAGATACAGAACAAGCTGCTGTCGCAAAGGCAGCTTATGCCGAACTTCTCTCCACCGTCTCCGATTGCGATGACATCCTCGGTGAGAAATTCCTGATGGAAGAGGAGATCACCCGCGATGAGCTCAAGCAGGCTATCCGCCGCGCCACTATCGCCAACAAACTCGTCCCCGTCGCCGGCGGATCCGCTTTCAAGAACAAAGGCGTTCAGTATCTTCTCGACGCCGTCATCGACTACCTTCCTTCCCCCCTCGACATCCCTTTCGCTGCCGGCATGGATCCGGAAAACCACGAGACTGTCATCGAAGTTCCCACCACCGACAACGCGAAGTTCACCGCGCTGGCCTTCAAACTCTGGGCCGATAAGTTCGTCGGAAAACTCGTTTTCTTCCGCGTCTATTCCGGCGTCGTTCGTAAAGGCGATACCGTCTATAACCCCCGCACCCGCAAGTCCGAGCGCGTCGGGCGCCTCATCCGCATCCAAGCCGACGAGCACAAGGATATCGACGCCTGCTTCGCCGGTGACATCGCTGCGATGGTCGGCCTGAAAAACGCCACCACTGGTGACACCCTCGCTGCCGAAGGCCACGATGTGGTTCTCGAGCCACCGACTTTCCCAGAACCAGTCATTTCCATGGCCGTCGAGCCACGCACCAAGGTAGATCAGGATAAACTCGCCATGGCACTCGCCCGGCTTTCCGATGAGGATCCGACTTTCATGGTGAAAACCGACGAGGAAACCGGCCAGACCATCATTTCTGGAATGGGCGAGCTCCACCTCGAAATTATCGTCGATCGCATCAAGCGCGAGTTCAAGGTTGATGCTAATACCGGTGCTCCCCAGATTTCCTACCGCGAAACGATCACGAAACCCGCTGGCGGCGAAGGCAAGCTCATCAAGCAATCCGGTGGCCGCGGCCAATACGGCCATGTCATCCTTTCCGTAAAGCCCAACGAAAGCGGCAAGGGCGTTACTGTCGAAAACAAGACCGTCGGCGGCTCGATCCCCAAGGAATATATCAATTCTGTCATCAAAGGCTGCCGCGAAGCCACCATCAACGGTGTCGTCGCGGGCTACCCTGTCATCGACCTCCACGTCGATATCCTCGACGGCTCCTTCCACGAGGTCGATTCCAATGAGAACGCCTTCGCCATGGCTGCAATCTTCGCCGTGCGTGACGGTCTCAGAAACGCCGGTCCAATCCTTCTCGAGCCAATTATGGCCGTCGAAGTTTCCACCCCCGACGATTACCAAGGTGATGTCATGGGTGATCTCAACCGCCGCCGCGGCCAAATCCAATCTATGGAATCCAAAGGCACGTTTTCAATCGTCCGCGCCAACGTTCCTCTCAAGGAAATGTTCGGCTACGCCACCGCCGTACGCACACTCTCATCCGGCCGCGCTTCCTACGCGATGACTCCCTCTCATTTCGAACAGGTTCCCAACAACATCGTCGAGGCCATCGCCGTCGATCGCGTTGCCTGATCCTTCAACAAACTCTCATAACCAACAACCACTCCAATCCCATGTCAGCTCAGAAAATACGGATCCGCCTACGTGCCTTCGACCACCGCGCCATCGACCGCTCGGCCCTCGAAATCGTGGAGACCGCAAAGCGCACCGGCGCACGTGTTGCTGGACCCATTCCACTTCCGACCCGCATCGAGAAATTCAGCGTCAACCGTTCCGTCCACGTGAACAAGAAGTCCGCTGAACAATTCGAGATTCGCACCCACAAGCGCCTCCTCGACATCGTCGATCCAACCGCCCGCACCGTGGACGAGCTCAAGAAGCTCAACCTCCCCGCCGGTGTCGATATCACCATCAAAATCTGACAGGTGCTCTGTTTAACTTCTAACTTCTAACATCTAAATTTTCACGCTATGTCACTCGGACTCCTCGGCAAAAAAATCGGCATGACCCGCATCTTCGATAAAGAAGCGGGCTCCAGCATTCCCGTAACCGTCATCGACGTTTCCGGAAACACCCTTCTCCAATCGAAAACCGTCGAATCCGACGGCTACACCGCCGTTCAGGTTGGTTTCGATGATCAGAAAGAGTTCCGCGTAAACAAACCGGATCTCGCCCGCTTTAAGAAAGCCGGTTCCGCACCAAAACGCATAGTCAAGGAATTCCGTTTTGAAAACGGCACCGAGGTTCCTTCCGAGCATCCCGGCCTCGCCCTCTTCACTGCTGGTCAATATGTCGATGTTATCGGCAAAACCATCGGCCGCGGCTTCCAAGGTGTGGTCAAACGCCACAAATTCCACGGCCAGCCAATGGCTCACGGTCACATGATGCACCGCCGTTCCGGCGCCATCGCCGCCGGCTCGACCCCAGGTCGTGTCTGGAAAAACCAGAAGATGCCCGGCCACATGGGCACCACCAAATCCACTGTCCAGAACCTTAAGATCATCGCCGTCCGCGAAGAGGATGGAGTCATCCTCGTCTCTGGTTCCGTCCCAGGTCACAAAGGTTCCTACCTCACCATCCGCGCTGCGAAGAAAAAATAAGCACCGCGCCTGTCCTTTCACCATCTAACCTGAAATTTCCGCCATGTCAGCCAAAGCCTTCACCGCAGCAGATGCCGAAGCAGCCAACCTCGTTCTAATCGGCGAGGAAAAAGGCCGCCAAGCCGTCCATGACCTCATCACCGCCTATCGCGCCAACCGCCGATCCGGCACCGCAAACACCAAAACCCGTGGCGAAGTCCGCGGTAACAACAAGAAGATCTACAAACAAAAGGGCACAGGTAACGCCCGTCACGGCGACAAGCGCGCTCCGATCTTCGTAGGTGGCGGCGTGGTCTTCGGCCCGCGTCCCCGCTCCTACGCTAAGAGCGTCCCACGTTCCGTCCGCAAGCTCGCCCTGCGCCGCGTCCTGGGTGATCTCACCCGCGCCGAGAAACTCTTCACCTTGCCTTCCTTCGCCATCGCCGACGGCAAGACCAAATCCTTCGTCTCCGCCATCAGCGCGGTTACCGAAGCTGACCGCAAGATTCTCCTCGTCGGAGATTTCGACGACGCCACCAAGCTCGCCGCACGCAACGTCGCATGGGTGCAACTCGTCACCGCCACCGACCTCAACGTCGAGCAACTGCTCCTCTCCAAGGTCATTATCCTCGTCGGCGACGCCGTCAGCACCCTCGCCCAACGCACCGCTTAATTTTTCCAAACCATCACGACCATGAAAGACATTTACCAGGTCATCAAGAACGTCCGCCTCAGCGAAAAAGCCTCTATGCTCCAAGAACGGAACAATGAGGTCGTCCTCGAGGTTGATCGCTCCGCAAACAAGCTTGAAATCAAGCAGGCCGTCCAAACCATCTTTAACAAGAAGGTCGTGGCAGTCCGCACAGCGAACTACGACGGCAAGCTCCGCCGCAAGCGCCGTGCCGACCAAGGTCGCACGCCCAGCTTCAAGAAAGCCATCGTCCGTCTTGCCGACGGCGAATCACTCGACCTTACCTAAGACCGAACTATTGCCCTTCCCGCAAGCAGCCAAACGCAACCATTCAACGTCCGCGAGTCATGCCACTTAAAACTTTCAAGCCCAACACCCCATCCGAACGCTACAAGGAGCTCCCGTCATTTGACGAGATCACCAAGAGTAAGCCGGAGAAGTCTCTGCTCACCCCGCTCAAGCGCACGGGTGGCCGGAACAACACAGGCCGTATCACCACACGTCACATCGGCGGTGGCCACAAGCGCCATTACCGTCTGGTCGATTTCAAACGCAACAAGCGTGATATCGAGGCCACCGTGGTCGGTATCGAATACGATCCAAACCGCACCTGCCGCATCGCCTTGATCCAATACAAGGACGGAGCCAAATCCTATATCCTCGCCCCTGCCGGTCTCACCGACGGCGCGAAGATCGTCTCCGGCGAAAACGTCGCACCCAAGGTTGGCAACGCAATGCCACTCGGCAAGGTCCCTCTTGGAACCGAAATCCACAACATCGAGCTGCTTCCCGGCGGCGGCGGCAAAGTCGCCCGTTCGGCTGGCCAGAGCGCAGTCCTTTCCAACCGCGATGGCGGCTGGGCTCTCGTGAAAATGCGCTCCGGTGAAATTCGTCGCTTCCACGAAGGCTGCTACTGCACCATCGGTGTCGTTGGTAACCGCGACCACATGAACGAAGTCTCCGGAAAAGCCGGCCGCACTCGCTGGCAAGGTGTCCGCCCAACCGTCCGCGGCATGTGCATGAACCCCGTCGATCACCCGAACGGTGGTGGCGAAGGTAAGTCGAAGTCCGGTGGTGGTCGCCAACACCTTCTCTCCCCATGGGGGCACGCAAAAGGTCAGAAGACCCGTAAGCGGAAGAAAACCAGCAGCGTGTTCATCGTCGAGTCGCGCCACGACAACAAGAAGAAGTAATCCTTTGCCGAACCCTTAATTCACAAACTTATGCCACGTTCCCTAAAAAAAGGCCCGTTCGTCGATCAGAAGCTTCTCGCTAAGATCGATGCCGTCGCCGAAGCAGGTTCCGACCGCAAGCCCATTAAAACATGGTCTCGCAAGTCCATGATCACTCCGGACTTTGTCAGCCACAACTTCTCCGTCCACAACGGCAAGACCTTCATTCCCGTGTATGTCACGGAAAATATGGTCGGCCACAAACTCGGAGAATTCGCCCCGACCCGTATCTTCCGTGCCCACGGTGGTATCGGTAAGAAGTAAACTTTAACTCTTAAACTTTAAACCTCAAATCAGACTTCGCTTCGTAATTCCAAGGCTGCCCACGGCTCTTCTTTGGAGTTTAAAATTTAAAGTTTAAAGTTTCCCCACCACCATGTCCTCTTCCTTCCATACACGTTCCTTCGCCGCCGCCCTCGGGCTGCTGGCCATGGTCGTGCCGTGCGAAGGCCAGGAGGATGCTGCCAATGTCGCGAAGCTCCAAGATCTTGTCTTGGATCTACGGGAAGAGAACCAAGCCCTTCAGCGTGCTCTCATCGAGGCAAATAAAGCTGAGAAAGCCTCCTCCGACCAACTTAACCAAGTTCGCCAACGCCTCGAAGCCCTCGGTAAAAACCTGCTCGATGGCGGCGACGACCGCCTCATACAAGCCGCCGCCGACCTTGAACTCGCCAACGAACACACCAGTCAACTGCAAGCTGCTGCCGTTCGTCTTTCTACCTCCGTCACAGATTACCTCCGCCTGGCGGTCGTATCAGATCCCGATGCACGGGTTCATGTGGAAACAGCAATGAGAGAGCTTGACTCAATCAGCGGTCTCCGCCAGAAACCGCGCCCCGACATCCGCACTGGCGAACTCCAGCGAGCGCAGATCGTCAGCCTAGACCAGGAAAGCGGCATGCTCGTCCTGAATCTCGGTGAATCCCAAGGAGCCACGATCGGAATGACTTTCCGCCTCATGCGCGGCCAGCAATCCTACGGTAAAGCCATCCTCGCGGATGTCCGCCAAGGGGTTTCCGGAGCATTTGTCGAACAGATCGATTCCAAGGAAAACACTCCTCGCCTCGGCGATACCGCCGTCCTGCTAACACAAAACTAATTTCCGCTTAACCTCACTAAACCGCCGACCATGGAAGTCACCAGCACCACAAAATTTGTCCGTCTCTCGCCGAAAAAAGCGCGTGACGTCGCCCGCGAAATTCAGGGACTCCCTGTCTCCACCGCCCTCGATATCCTCACCTTCACTCCGAAGAAGGCGGCATTCCTGATCGGTAAGACGCTCAAGACCGCTATCGCCGATGCTGAGAACAATTTCTCGCTCGACACCAGCACACTCACCATCAAGGAAGCCGTCATCGGCGCAGGCCCGACGCTTCGCCGCCACATGCCGCGTGCCAAAGGTTCAGCCGGTGCCATCCTCAAGCGTTCTTCCCACATCACTATCACCCTCGTTGGTGCAGCTCCTGAAAAGAAGAAGCGTGCTCCTAAGAAAACCGCAGTCAAAGCCGACAAGGCTCCTGAACCCGCAGCCGAAGCAGTAGCCGAAGCAGTAGCCGAAGCAGTAGCCCAAGAGGCCACCGCGTAACCCAATAAATCACACTCTCCACCTAACACCATGGGCCAAAAAGTAAATCCGATCGCCTTCCGCCTCGCCGTCAACAAGGACTGGCGCTCCAAATGGTATGCCAGCGGCAAGGACTATACCAAGAAACTCCACGAGGATCTTGCCATCCGCGCCTACTTCAAGCAGAAGCTCCAGAACGCCGGCCTCGCCCGTGTTGTCATTGAGCGCGCCTGGAACAGCGTCCGCATCACCCTGCATTCTTCCCGCCCCGGCCTCATCATCGGTCGTCAAGGCAAGGAAATCGAGGTCATGACCGCCGAAGTCAGCAAGATCTGCAAAGATTCCCAAGTGAAGCTCGATATCCTCGAGATTCGCAAGCCGGAGCTCGACGCGCAACTTGTCGCCGAGCAAATCGCCGTCCAACTTGAGCGCCGGATTTCCTTCCGCCGCGCCATGAAACGCTCCCTGCAGACCGCCATGGAATTCGGTGCAGAAGGCATCCGCATCCGTTGCGCAGGTCGCCTCGGTGGTGCTGATATCGCCCGCTCCGAGAGCTACCGCGAAGGCAAAGTGCCCCTCCAAACCCTCCGCGTCCCACTCGACTACGGCTTCGCTGAAGCTCGCACCGTTTATGGAATCATCGGCGTAAAATGCTGGGTCAACAAAAAGGAAGACGACGGCAAACCAGGTCCGGATCGTGGAAACCGCAACGACCGTGGTGACCGCGGCGATCGTGGAGACCGTGGCAATCGCGGAGGTGGAGACCGCCGTCAAGGTGGCGGAGATCGCCGCCCCGATAACCGCCCACAAGGTGGCGCACCAGCTCCCACCGCCTGATACTAAAGCTCACTACCGTCTTTCACACACAACCATTTTCACAAGGAGAAATAAGCCATGCCTTTGATGCCCAAACGAACCAAGTTCCGCAAGAGCCACCGCGGATCACGCGCCGGGAACGCCCAGCGCGGAACCACCGTCGCCTTCGGTGACTTCGGCCTGCAAACCCTCGAACGCGCCTGGTTGACCACGCGCCAAATCGAGGCCTGCCGGGTCGCTATCAACCGCTCCCTCAAACGGAAGGGCAAGGTCTTCATCCGGATCTTCCCACACAAATCCATCACCCGCCGCCCCCCTGAAACCCGGATGGGTAAAGGTAAGGGAGCAGTGGACACATGGGTGGCCGTTATCCGCCCCGGCAACATGCTTTTCGAAGTCGCCGGTGTCCCAGAATCCGCCGCTAAAGAGGCAATGCGCCTCGCTTCCTACAAACTTGGCTTCCGCACACGCCTTGTGACCCGCAACCCGCACCAATAATACTCACCACGTAACGACCATGGCCGCCACTAAAGCCAAAGACATCCGCGAACTCTCCGCCGACGAGCGCCTCAAGCGTCTCCGTGACCTCAAACAGGAATCCATGAACCTGCGCCTGCAGCGTTCCGCTGGAACCCTCGAAAACTCGGCTCGCTTCAAGCAAGTTCGCCGCGAGATCGCGCAAATCCTCACCATCACCACCGAAAAGGCCTGAGCCATATAGGGTCGCGAACCGGCCCACATCCCAACGATCTACCATCATGAGCGAATCATCCCAGGAAGCCGTAACGGCCGCCGAAAGCAACCGCAAGACCCGCGTCGGCGTCGTCGTCTCCAATAAAATGGACAAGACCATCGTCGTCGAGCACGTCGCCCGCGTTCCCCATCCCAAGTTCAACAAGATCGTCAAGCGCTCGAAGAAATACTACGTGCATGACGAGAAGGGCGAGGCCACCATCGGTGACCGCGTCCGCATCCTCGAAACCAAACCACTCTCCAAGCTCAAGCGCTGGACGCTCGCCGAGATCCTTTCTCACTAACTGAAATCCCGAATTTCAAATTTCTAATCTCTAATTCCTTTTAATTTATGATCCAGATGGAAACCAAACTCGCCGTCGCCGATAACACCGGCGCGCGCACTGCGAAGATGATCGGAGTCCTCGGCAAACGCAGCCGCTCCGCCCGTCTCGGCGATATCATCACAGCTCACATCCGCGATTCCATCCCCACCGCCTCCGTGAAAAAGGGCAGTGTGGTGAAGGCAGTCGTCGTGCGCACCACCTTCCCAGTCCGCCGCCCCGATGGTTCCGTCCTTCGCTTCGACTCAAACGCGATCGTCATCATCGACAAGGATAACAACCCTCGCGGCACTCGTATCTTTGGCCCTGTTGCCCGCGAACTCCGCGAGAAGCAGTTCATGAAGATCGTTTCCCTCGCCCCCGAGGTTTTATAATTATCCGAATCTCCAAATATCCAATTTCTTTTCTCCAATGAGCAGCATCAAGACACACGTCAAAAAAGGCGACCAGGTTCAGATCATCGCCGGTAACCATAAGGGCAAAACAGGCACCGTCCTCAGCGTGAACGCCTCCAAAGGCCAAGTCGTTGTCGAAGGCGGCCGCACTGTTCAGAAAGCCGTTCGCCGTTCCGAAGCCGATCCCGATGGCGGCATCAAGACTGTTGACGCCCCCGTACACATCTCCAACGTAAAGAAACTGGGCTAAGTCTTTCACAAGACCACCCGCGCTTAAGCGTAAACACAAACCACGCGCTGACCCGCTGAAACCAATGAGCACACCTGCACTACTGCAACACTACAAAGACAAGGTTGTCCCGAGCCTCACCAAGAAGCTCGGCTACACCAACCGGCATCAGGTCCCACGACTTGAAAAAATCGTCGTCACCTCGTGCATGGGCAAGGCCCCGGACCGCAAGGTAGCTGTCGATGACGCCGTCACCGAGATTTCCAAGATCACCGGGCAGAAGCCTTCCGTGACTTTCTCGAAAAAGGCCGTCGCCAACTTCAAGCTCCGTGAAAACGAGCCCCTTGGTGCCCGCGTTACCCTTCGTGGCGCCCGCATGTGGGAATTCCTCCAGCGCTTCATCCACGTCACCGCGCCGAACATTCGCGACTTTCGCGGTATCTCCTCCAAGTCTTTCGACGGACGCGGAAACTATGCCTGCGGTATCTCCGACCAAACGATATTTCCGGAAATCGAGATCGACCAGGTGAAGCGCCAGATCGGCTTCGACCTGATTTTCGTAACCTCCGCCCCTACCGACAACGAAGGCCGCGAACTCCTCACCGAACTTGGCATGCCTTTCCGCGATACCAAGAAAGCAGAAGAAGCCGAGAAGGTCTCCGAAGAAACCGCCGCTGAACCCGCCAACGCATAACTCTTACCCAACCATTTAAAAGGAAAACACTATCATGGCAGTTCTCACAGATCCTATCTCCGACTTCCTCACCCGCTTCAAGAATGCAGCGCGTGCAGGTAACGAGACATTCAACGCACCTTACTCCAAGATCAAGGCCGACATCGCCGAGATCCTCAAGCAGGAAGGCTACCTCTGGAAATACGAGGTCGTCACCGGCGAGCGCACCGTGCTGAAAGTCAGCCCAAAATTCGTCGATGGCCGCCCAGTCCTCACCGATCTCAAGCGCGTCTCGACACCCGGTCGTCGCCATTACGTAGGCTCGCAGGAAATTCCGCGTGTCATGTCCGGTCTCGGCATCTCGATCCTTTCCACCCCGAAAGGCGTCATGTCCGGAACTTCCGCCAAGCGCCAGAAGCTCGGTGGTGAACTCCTCGCCAACATCTGGTAACCCTTAACTCGAACACAATAACACCATGTCACGAGTCGGACTCAAACCAATCTCCCTGCCCGCTAAAGTCGCCATAAAGGTCGAGGGCAACACCGTCCAAGTCGAAGGCCCAAAAGGTAAACTCGACTTCGCGGTTCCTGCCGGTATCTCGCTGAAATCCGAGGACGGAAACGTCATCGTCTCCCGCGCCACCGAGCAACGCGAACACCGTGCCCTCCACGGCACCGTGCGCAGCATCGTCAATAACATGATCACCGGCGTCACCACGGGCTTCGTCAAGGATCTTGAAATCCACGGAGTCGGTCTCCGCGCTGCTGTGAAAGGATCGGATCTCGATCTTTCCCTCGGTCGCTCGCACCCGCTTCTACACCCCATCCCATCCGGCCTCACGGTCACGGTGAACGAAAACACCAAGATCAAGGTAGAGGGAATGGATAAGCAACTCGTCGGCCAGTTCGCCGCTGAAGTCCGCAGCTTTTACCCACCCGAGCCTTACAAGGGCAAAGGTGTCCGCTACGTCGGCGAGAAAGTCCGCCGTAAGGAAGGCAAGAGCGTCGGCAAGTAACCTGAAACATCACTATTTTCATGAGCACCATTCAACGCAAAACTATCCGCCAGCGGATCCACAGCCGCATCCGCCGCAAGGTGGCCGGCACCACGGAGCGCCCTCGCCTCGCGGTCTATTTCTCCAACCAGCACGTTTACGCACAACTGATCGACGATTCGGCAGGCCGTACTCTCGTCTCTGCTTCCACCATGGACAAGAGCTTCGAAGGCAACGCCTCCAACATCGCCTCCGCCCAGAAGGTCGGCCAGTTAGTCGCCGAGCGCGCCCAGGCAGCAAATATCTCCGACGTGGTCTTCGACCGCGGTGGTCATCTCTATCATGGCAAGGTGAAAGCCCTCGCCGACGCAGCCCGCGAAGCTGGCCTTAAATTCTAATTCCCTATCACATGGCAACTACTTCAGAAAATGAACCCGCAGCGCCCTCCACGGTCGCAGCGGCACCCGTAACTCCCCAAGCATCCAGCGCTCCCGAAGCCCGCTCCGGCGGTTATCAAGGTGGTGGCGGCGGCGGCGGTTACCAAGGTGGCGGACAAGGTGGCGGCGGCGGACAAGGCCGCGGCGGTTTCGGCGGCGGCGGTGGCTTTGGTGGCGGCGGCAACGGCGGTGGCCGTGGTCGTGGCGGCCCACGTCGAGAGGAGCGCCAAGCGCTTACCGATTCCGATGGCAATGAGCTTTCTGAAAAGGTCGTGTTCATCAACCGTTGCGCCAAGGTCGTCAAAGGCGGTCGTCGCTTCAGCTTCTCGGCCCTCGTGGTCTGCGGAGACAAGATCGGTAAAGTCGGTCTCGGCTTCGGCAAGGCAAACGAGGTGGCGGATGCCATCAAGAAAGCCAGCGAAGCAGCCCGCAAAGTTCTCAAGCCCATGAGCATTGTGGACGGAACCATTCCTCACGAAATCTACGCGGAATTCGGCGGCGGCAAGGTTCTCCTCAAGCCCGCATCTCCCGGAACGGGGATCATCGCCGGTGGCGGTGTCCGCGCTGTCTGCGAAGCAGTCGGCATTCGTGACATCCTCGCAAAATCCATGGGTTCCTCCAACCACGCCAACGTGGTCAAGGCTACTCTTAAAGCTCTCTCCTCCGTTCGCACCCGCGACCAGATCCTCGGTTCCCGCGGCAAGAAGAAAAAGGAAAAAGCCATTTGAAATTTGATTTTAGATATTAAGGGAAATACCTAATATCTAATCTCCCAATATCTAATCCCTATAAACACAACCATGGAACTCCACAATCTAAAGCCGAACCCCGGCGCTAAGCACCGCACCAAACGTCTTGGTTCGGGCGAAAGTTCGGGTCTCGGAAAAACATCCGGAAAAGGCAACAAGGGTCAGAAAGCCCGTTCCGGCAGCGGCACCCGCGTCGGTTTCGAAGGCGGCCAGATGCCTCTTCACCGTCGTCTGCCCAAGCGCGGCTTCAATAATTTCGACTTCCGCGATGTCTTTATCGTAGTCAACGTCGGCGATCTCGACGACCGCTTCGAGTCCGGTGCCCTTATCAATGAGAAATCCCTCCGCGAGGTGGGTCTCGTCAACGGCCCCTGCGACAAGATCAAGCTCCTCGGTGATGGCGAAGTTGAAAACGCATACACCGTCTGCTTCCACAAGGTCAGCAAGACAGCCCGTGAGAAGATCGAAAAAGCCGGCGGCAGTTTCACCGAACCCGCCGCAAAGACCCGCACCCCCGTTCAGACGGAAGGCGAGTGAACCCCGCAATCCCAAAATGACCTGATTCTGGAAAGGAAGCTTAGTCGCTTCCTTTCCGCGTGATGAAAGCCCGCCTGTGGGCGGGCGCTTAGAGTTTAAGATTTAGAGTTTAAAGTTTCCCCATCCACCATGATCTCCGCCTTTGCGAATACCTGGAAAATCCCCGAACTGCGGGATCGCATCCTTTTCACCCTTGCTCTTATCGTTATCGTCCGCCTTGGCGTCCACATCACCCTTCCGGGCGTGGATGCTAGCGTGATCAAGGCATGGCTTGACGATGTGGCGAAGCAAAACGCGACGAACCCCGGCGGCGGCATAACCGCGCTGCTCACCGTGTTCTCCGGCGGCGGACTCACCCAAGCGGGTGTTTTCGCGCTGGGCATCATGCCATATATCTCGGCATCCATTATGGTGCAGCTTATGACGGCCATCGTGCCGAAGTTTTCCAAGCTCGCCCGTGAGGATGGTGGTCGCCAGAAAATAACCCAATACACCCGCTACATCACTATCGTGATCGCGTTGGTGCAGGGCTATTTCGTCGCACAATCGCTCACCAATCCTGATAGTATTCCCTACATGCAGGGAGTTTCAGATTTTGGGACTCTCGTTCCCGATCCGTCCGTGTCATGGCTCTTGCTTACTGTGCTAACCATTGTAGCGGGCACCATCTTGCTGATGTGGATCGGCGACCAGATCACTGAAAAAGGCATCGGCAACGGTATTTCTATCATCATAACGGTGAACATCATCTCCGCTCTACCCGGTGCACTGATTCAGGCTTGGGGTTATTTTACCGACGGCGATCCCTTCAAGGCGATCATGATGGTCGTGATGATTGCGCTGCTCCTCATCGTTATTGCAGGCACGATCGCGATCACTCAGGCTCAGCGTCGCATTGCGGTTCAGTACGCAAAGCGCGTTGTTGGACGCAAGCAATTCGGTGGCCAGACGCAGTATCTCCCGCTCAAGGTCAACTACGCGGGCGTGATGCCGATCATTTTCGCTTCTGCGGTGCTTTCGCTTCCTCCCATCATGCTGAACTGGTTCTTCGCCGGGCAGCCATGGGCCACCAAACTCTACGGCGAGCTCGTTGGCGGCGGAATGTGGTATTTCATTTTAGGCGGTCTCGGCATCTTCCTCTTCTCATATTTCTGGGTGGCGATGATGTTCCAGCCTTCGCAGATCGCAGAAGACTTGAAGCGCAACGGCGGTTATATCCCAGGCCAGCGCCCCGGTAAGCCCACTGCTGATTTTCTAGATTTTACAATGACTCGTCTCACCTTTGCGGGTGCCGTTTTCCTTGTATCGCTATTCGTCCTCCCTGCAGTAATCGGGAAATTGGTCGGCCTTCCACAGGGATCGCTTGTCCTCCAATTCTTCGGCGGCACTTCGTTGCTGATCATGGTTGGCGTGGTGCTTGATGTAATGCGTCAGGTTGAAACCCATCTTCTCCAGAAGCACTACGATGGATTCCTGCGGAAAGGAAAAATCAAGGGCCGCTACGACCGCCTTGGTAACCAGAGTAATGCCGCACCGCTCAACGCGATTGTCTATCTCTGGGTCGTCATCGCCATCCTCGTGGTTCTGGGTATCACCGCCTACATCTACAATCGCAGCCAAGGCTGAAGCCCCGCCGCGGTTGGCGCCCGCCTTGTCCCGATGCGAATCGTCCTCCTCGGCCCGCCCGCCTCCGGAAAAGGCACTCAGGGGCGCAAGCTTTCTGCAAGCCTAGGACTTGGATACCTCAGCACCGGTGCGTTGCTCCGCGAAAACATCGAGGAAGGAACACCTCTCGGCCTCTCCGCCGCGCCTATCCTCGCACGCGGTGGCTATTTGCCTGATGACTTGATGTGCCCCATCCTAGCCGATTGGCTGATAAAAAATGACTCCGGTAAAGGTTGGGTGCTCGACGGATTTCCCCGCAGCATGCCTCAGGCTGATTTCCTCGACCGCTGCCTATCGGAAAACGGCGCATCGCTCGATGCGGCCATCGCACTCGAAGCTCCTTTTGACGAACTCCTCCGCCGCATTTGTGATCGTGTTGAGTGTCTTACTTGTCGCTGGTCCGGCCAACGTAGCGAGCTTTCCAAAGGCAATATTTGCCCGAAATGTGTAAGTCCTGCCGCCCCCCGCGACGACGACCGCGAGGAAAATTTTCGCAACCGCCACGTCGAATTCATCAACCTCACCATCCCCGTGATCGACTTCTACCGAAGCTCTGGCAGGCTCATCTCCATCCCCGCCACCGGCACTAAGGACAAGACCGCCGCCGCCATTCTCTCTTCGTTAGAATTTAAAATTTAGATTTTGAAATTTCCATCCATGCGCACCCGAATTCCCATCAAGTCTCCTAAAGAAATCGACCGTATGCGTGAATCTGGTCGCGTCGCTGCATCCATTCTCCAGCAACTCGCCACCGCCATTGCCCCCGGGGTCACTACGAAGGAAATCGACAACCTTGCCGCCGACCTAATGCAGCAAAACGATTGCAAGAGCGCCTTCCTCAACTACCGCGGATTCTCCGGCCAGATCTGCATCTCAGTGAACGAAGAAGTTGTCCACGGCATCGGTGGCCCACGCCGCATCCAACCCGGCGATATAGTGAAAATCGATGTTGGCATCATCAAGGCCGGCTTCATTGGTGACAACGCCACCACTGTCGCCTGCGGGGAAATTCCTCTTGAAACAAAACTTCTGCTCGCCGTCACCGAGCAATCACTCTACGAGGCTATTTCCAAAGCCCGCGCCGGGCGCAAGCTCGCCGATCTTTGCGGAGCCGTCGCCGAATATGCGGAGCCTTTCGGGTTCAGTATTGTCCGTGAATTCGTTGGCCACGGCGTTGGCAGAAAACTCCACGAGGAGCCGCAGGTGCCGAACTTCCGCCCGCGCGGCAAATCCCCAACCCTCATGCCCGGCATGACCCTCGCCATCGAGCCGATGGTCAACGCGGGCGTCCCCGGAATCCGAATCCTTGAGGATGGCTGGACGGTCATCACCGAGGACAGAAAACCCTCCGCCCACTTCGAGCACACAGTCCTCATCACCCACGGCGACCCCGAGATCCTGACCGATAGACCACGCCTTGCACTCCCGGAGCAACTCGGCATCCCGCCGCTCAAGGCATGATTCCAATTGCTCATTATAAGGTCGGGTTCTGGCTCAGGAGAATGCTGCCTCCAAAGGTCAGGGCGCCGAAGTCAAAGAGCTCTAAATTCCCAAACAGGTAAAGTCTCCGCCTTCCACTGAAGTAAGGACGCGATTTTTTGCTGCATTCCCGCGCGTTTCGTGCCATCCATCCGCGCCCATCGCCCATGTCTACCGAACTGACCCGCAATTTCTCCATCATCGCCCACATCGATCACGGGAAAACTACGCTCTCGGATCGTCTCATGGAGATCACCAGCACGGTGACGATGCGCGAGAGTTCCGCGCAACAGCTCGACTCTATGGATCTGGAACGGGAAAAGGGGATCACGATCAAATCCCACCCCGTGGCTATGCAATACACCGCGAAGGATGGGAAAACCTACAAGCTCAACCTGCTCGACACACCGGGCCACGTGGATTTCTCCTACGAGGTATCCCGCGCGCTCGCAGCCTGTGAAGGAGCGATCTTGATGGTCGATGCCGCGCAGGGAGTCGAGGCGCAGACAGTGGCGAACCTCCACCTCGCAGAGCAGCAGAACCTCAAGATCATCCCTGTCCTAAACAAGATCGACCTTCCCGCCGCCGACATACCGAAGTGCAAGAAGCAGTTGGAAGAAATCCTCTGTATTCCCGCCGAGGATTGCATCCCCGCCTCCGCAAAGGCGGGCATCGGCATCGAGGAAATCCTCGAGGCGATCATCGCCCGCGTGCCCGCTCCTGTTGAGAATCCAGACAAGCTCCTGCGCGCCACCGTTTTCGACTCCCTTTACGATACCTACCGCGGCGTGGTCTCCTACGTCCGCGTCTTTTCCGGCACAATCAAACGTGGCCAACGGGTGAAACTTTTCGCAACGGACAAGACCTACGAGATCAAGGAAGTCGGCGTGTTCACCCCTAAAATGAGTGTCCGTGATGTCCTGATGGCCGGCGATGTCGGCTATGTGATCGCGAATATGAAGTCCGCCAGCGAGGTGAAGATCGGCGATACGATGACCGACTCCACGCATCCTTGTCCCGAGGCCTTGCCCGGCTACAAGGAGATCCAGCCGATGGTTTTCTCCGGTATCTATCCGGTGGATTCCTCTGACTACGAGGCGCTGAAAATGGCGATGGGCAAGCTCCAGATCAACGATCCGGCATTTACTTTCTCACAAGAAAGCTCGACCGCGCTCGGCTTCGGTTTCCGCTGTGGATTCCTCGGCCTGCTGCACATGGAAATCATCCAGGAAAGGCTGCGCCGCGAGTTCGACATGGATGTGATCTCTACCTATCCATCCGTCATCTATCACGTCGATCTCACCGATGGTACGGAAGTCATCGTAGATAACCCTACGCTTTTCCCCGAGACACAGGTAATCCAGGAGATTCGCGAGCCAATCGTGAACGTCTATATCATGGTGCCGGGCGAATACATCGGCGATATGATGCAACTCGTTCTTGAGAAACGCGGCGAGGTATCGAACACCGAAACGATTGACGACACCCGCGTGATGCTGTCCTGCGTTCTGCCGCTTTCGGAAATCCTCGTCGATTTCAACGACAAGCTAAAATCCCAGACCAAGGGCTACGGCTCGATGGATTACGAGCACGCCGGTTACCGCGAGGCGAAGATGGTGAAAATGGATATGCTGATCGCCGGGGATCCGGTGGAAGCGTTCTCGACGATCGTTCACCGCGACAAGGCGGAGGGCTACGGGCGCAAGCTCGCCGAGCGTCTCAAGGAAGTGATCCCCTCGCACCTTTTCGTCGTCGCCATCCAAGCGGCGGTGGGCGGCAAGATCGTTGCCCGCGAATCCATCTCCGCGATGCGCAAGAACGTCACCGCGAAATGCTACGGCGGCGATATTTCCCGGAAACGCAAGCTGCTGGAGAAGCAGAAAGAGGGTAAGAAAAAGATGAAGATGTTCGGCAAGGTCAATATCCCGCAGGACGCGTTCATCAAGGTCCTGAAGAGCGGGGATTGAGTAATTTGGCCGATGTTGAGCTTTCCCGAAAGGCTTTTCGTGTGCGAACTTACGTTTATGGAAGAAGTTATTTTCGAGGTGAGGGAAGATGAGGTTGATGGCGGCTTCGTGGCTGTGGCGCTTGGGCATTCCATCGCGACCGAAGCTGAAACTTTGGAAGAACTGAGGGAAATGGTTCGGGATGCGGTTCACTGCCATTTCGGCGATGAAAGCGTCAGGCAGGTGGGCTCACACATTCGTCTCACTACAGAGGTATACCATTTGCCAAAAGTCCTTGCGCAGATCCATGCCGCCGGAGGCTTTTGACTGCTGCGGTTCTCATCCGCAGCTTTTTGGGTGCGTGATGGAAAAACGAAGTAAGCCGGGAGCAACCTGTCCGAATGGGAAGATTTTTGAACCGCAAAGGCGCAAAGACGCTAAGCTGGGGTTGTGATGGTTAAGTTTTGAAAATGGTGAAAAATACGGTGCATTGGCTTTGCGCCTTTGCGCCTTCGCGGTGAAAATTCTCCCTATGGAGAAGGGTCTTGCAGCCCCTTTGCGGAGGATTTGGAAATCGGTTCGCTTGGCTTGTGCAAAGGGGCTGGAAGCACCCTTCTCCATATAGCTGGATTTTTACTCCCTAGCTTGATCGCCCTAGCAGATGGTAGGGTCGTTTTGACAAAACGACCCACCCTGTGCGTGCAACCTCATCTGAAATCCGTGTCTCACCCTTTCGCGGCGTTGATGCGGAGCTTTCCTCCCCATCACCGTGCTAACACACGCTGCGTGGGTCATTTTATCAAAATGACCCTACCGCAAAACACAAACTCTTCTCCGCGTTCCCTCTGCGACCTCTGCTTTG